>JBGVIT010000070.1:0-22095 GCA_045128915.1 Clostridia bacterium | reverse complement strand
TTCCGTTGCGATATGATATAAATTCCTTTATTTCGTCCCGAAGGGACATATCGCATCGAAGATATATCGCGTACGAAGTACATATCGC
Source organism: Clostridia bacterium (assembly GCA_045128915.1). GTDB lineage: Bacteria > Bacillota > Clostridia > UBA1381 > UBA1381 > RGIG9115. Next base: position 22,007 of record JBGVIT010000070.1, on the reverse strand, counting down.
AAATTCCGTCAGGAATTTATATCGCTGATTTCATCTTTGATGAAATCATTATACCATAAATCAGCAATTTTTGCAACTCTATTTTTTAAAGATTTATGCGAAAATCCCGTTACTTTTTTAACAAGTAACGGGATTCTTTCGTTATATTACTCCGCCTTTTCCAATAGCAAGAGGATAGCTGTCCTGACCTAAAAGACGTCTGCCTTCTGTTACATGAACATGTTTATCAAAAATAACATAATCAAGGCTTACTGACTCGTCTATTACTGAGTCCTGCATCAGAATAGAATTCTTTACAATAGCGCCTTTTGCCACCTTTACTCCTCTCGACAAAACAGAATTAATAACTGCACCTTCAATAATACAGCCATCTGCTATAAGTGAATTCTCAACCACAGCATTCTCTCCGTATTTTGTGGGGGCGCGGTCTTTGCTCTTGGTATATATGGGATTTTCCGGGTTAAGCATTTCCTTTTTGAGTTCATTGTCAAGGAAAATCATATTGTTTTTGAAATATGATTTAAGAGAGTCAATTTTATCTGCATAACCTTTATACTCATAACCAAATACTCTGAGAGCTGAAAGCTTTTTGATAACTGCATCTTTCATAAGGTCATGATCACCTCTTGCGATACACTCGTCAAGAATACTGCAAAGAAGTGCTCTTTCCATTACATATACATCAAGTCCTGTATTGGATGTTTTGGGATAATAGGGCATGATTTCAATATCTGTCACGCGCTCATCCTCTGCAACCTCAACAAGAGTAAATCTTGAAAGCTCCTTATCGCTAAGTTCAGGCATCTTCTTGTATATTACAGTTATATCTGCCTGATTTTCTATATGAGTATCAAGTACTTCTTCAAAGTTAATGTTGTATATACTTGTGCCAAGAGACAGTATTACATAAGTTTCCTTAGCCTGAGCAATATACTCATAAACTCCTTCGAGCATATCTATATCGCCTCTTAACATTCCGTACTTAGCTTTCTGCATATTGGGAGGCAAAATGGCAAGACCACCTGATTTTCTGTCTAAATCCCAAGGCTTACCTGATTTTACATGGTCCATAAGAGACTTATAATTTGAAGTAGTAACTACGCCTACATTTCTAATTCCGGAGTTTGTCATATTTGACAGAACAAAATCTATTAATCTGTAACTTCCTGCAATAGGCAGGGCAGATATGGAACGAATATCTGTTACGGGTGTAATCTTTTCATCTCCCGAAAGGATTATTCCTCTTGCATCAATCATTATTCTTTACCTTCCTTCCGTTTACGCTTCAAGCATTGAGCCGCAGGCAACTTGTGCATTTTCCTCAATAACAGCATCGCCCTCAATAAGCACAAGACCATTTGTACACATAGGTGAAATATGACTCTTATCCGCTGCAGGATCATCACTTCCTACAACTGCACCGTCCTTAATTATGCAGCCGGGACCGATAACGCTCTTAGAAATCGTTACATTTTCGCCTATAACCGCACCGTGCATAACAACAGAATCCTTTATAATACTGTTTTTGCCAACTGTAACATTTTCAAACACTACGCTGTGAATAATAGTTCCGTCAACGCTGCAGCCATTTCCTACGGAGCTTGAAATAATCTTTGCGCTGCGTCCCACATAGTGCGGCGCTCTTGTCTGATTTCTTGAATATACAATCCACTCATCATTATAAACATCAAATGCAGGAGGAGTTTCAAGCAAATCCATATTTGCTTCCCACAAGCTCTGGACAGTTCCTACATCCTTCCAATATCCATCGAAGCTGAAGCTTACCATTTTTTCGCCTGCACCCAGCATGGTAGGAATTATGTTTTTTCCAAAATCGTTTGATGAATCGGGATTTTGCTCATCCTCTGTCAGATACTTTTTAAGCTTTTCATAATCGAAAATATATATACCCATTGATGCAAGATTGCTCTTGGGGTTCTGTGGCTTTTCCTCGAATTCGGTTATGTAACCGTTTTCGTCCACGTTCATAATACCAAATCTGCTTGCTTCATCCCACGGCACAGGCATTACTGCGATAGTTGCTGCCGCACCTGTCTTTTTATGAGCTTTAAGCATTTTTGCATAGTCCATTTTATATATATGGTCGCCTGAAAGAATAAGAACATTCTTAGGCTTGAAATTGTCAAGAAATACAAGATTCTGATATATGGCGTTTGCAGTTCCTTTATACCATTCACCTGCTGTTGCGCTCTGATACGGCGGAAGAACATAAACACCGCCATCATTTCTGTTCAAATCCCAGGGAATACCATTACCTATATAGGTATTCAGCTCCAGAGGCTGATATTGGGTAAGCACACCAACTGTATCTATCCCTGAATGTACACAGTTTGATAACGGAAAATCTATAATTCTGTACCTTCCGCCAAACGGCACAGCGGGTTTTGCTACATTCTTTGTCAACGCTCCCAATCTGCTTCCCTGACCGCCTGCGAGTATCATTGCTACACAGTCTTTCGATTTCATTTTATAATTCCTTCCTTTCTGCTGCAGATTTTATATCCTTGCAGTTTTATTTCTTTTTAATAAACATTGTTGAGTTTCCGGGTATTTTGATTGTTATTGTATGGCTCATGTCGGCATACTGTGCATCTTTTGCTCTGTACGTCGGACGTCTTGTTAAATTTCCGCCGTATTTTTTGCTGTCTGATGACATAACAACCTCATATTCTCCCGCCTCCGGAACTCCTATTTTGTATATAGGTCTTTCAACGGGGGTAAAGTTTGATACAACCACTACAAAATCATCTTCGGACCTTCTCATATATGAAATTACAGAATTCTCGTTATCGGAATAATTAATCCATTTGAATCCGTCCCAGCTGTCATCAAACTCCCACAGCGCATTATTATCAAGATAAAATTTATTAAGCTCCTTTACGTATCTTTGAAGCTTTTTATGCCGTTCAAGCTGCAATACATTCCATTCAAGTTTTTCATTACATCGCCACTCAAGCATCTGGCCAAACTCGCCACCCATAAACATAAGCTTTTTGCCGGGCATGGTCATATAGTAGCCAAGAAATGCACGATATGCATCAAACTTGTCCTCAAGGCTACCGAAAAACTTATCAAGCAATGATTTCTTCCCATGCACAACCTCATCGTGAGACAACGGAAGTATATATTTTTCAGAATAAGCATACATCATGAGAAAAGTCAGAAGAGAATGATTATCTTTTCTGAAATACGGATCCATTGATATATACCTTAAACTATCATTCATCCAGCCCATGTTCCATTTAAGTGAAAAGCCAAGACCGTCATCATTCAGGTCATGAGTAACTTTTGGCCACGCGGTGGATTCCTCTGCTATCATTAAAAATCCGGGAAGCTCTTTGTTCATATAGCTGTTAAGACGTTTAAAGAATTCAACAGCTTCAAGGTTTTCCGTTCCGCCGTATTTGTTTGCTATCCATTCTCCGTCATTGCGTGAATAATTACGGTAGAGCATGCTCGATACTGCATCAACCCTCAAACCGTCAAAATGAAATTCCTTAGCCCAATAAAAAGCTGAGGACATGAGAAAAGACACTACTCCATCCCTGCCATAGTCAAAAACCATAGTTCCCCAATCTTTATGTTCGCCCATTCTGGGATCGGGATATTCATATAATGACATTCCGTCAAACATGCGCAAGCCATGCGCATCTCTTGGGAAGTGCGCAGGAACCCAATCCATAACTACATATATTCCGTTTTCGTGACATTTATTCACGAAATATTTCAAATCTTCAGGGTTTCCGTATCTTGAGGTGGGAGAGAAATATCCCGTTACCTGATAGCCCCAGGAGCCGTCAAAAGGATATTCCATAACAGGCATAAGCTCAATATGGGTATAGTTCATTTTCTTCACATACGGTATTAAGCTGTCTGCAAGCTCTCTGTATGTGAAAAAGCTTCCGTCATCATGAGTTTGCCAGCTTCCTGCATGAACCTCATAAATATTCATGGGACGTCTTACATAATCATATTCTTCTCTTTCTGATAAGAACTTCGAGTCAGTCCATAAAAAGCTTTTCAAGTCCCATACAACCGAAGCGGTACCGGGCCTCAGCTCACTTTTTACCGCGTAGGGATCGGCTCTGTCATAGACATTACCGTCCTTGGCAAGTATGCGATACTTATAAAGCTGGTTTTCCAAAACATCCCCGAACTGTCCACTCCATATTCCCGTATCGTCAACCTTCTGAAGCTCATAGCCAATTTCACTCCATCCGTTAAAATCACCTATTACGCTTACCTTTAAAGCATTAGGCGCCCAAACAGTAAATCGCCACATAGCTTTACCGCCTGACAAGGTTTTATGGGAGCCGAATAATCTATATGACTGATAATTATTGCCGGTGTTGAATAAATATACCTGAAAATCTGACAAATCAGAAGTATATTCTTTCGTATTGTCCAACATTTGTCATCCCCCAATAATTCATTATATTTATATTATAACACGCTTTTTATTGTTAGTAAATACTATTGTTTAATAAAAAAATGCTATTTTTTTAGTGAAATTGACAAAAATTTCTAATTATATACAAGCTCTCTTTTTATATTGCCAAAAAATTTGGAGTTTTATGTATAATTATAAATCAAAAAGCGATAAAAAAACAGAGGCTGTTTAATGACATAAAAGCACGAAAAAAATCCGCAATTTTTTGCGGATTTTTTCAATATTTATGTGCTTTTCATAGTTTTGGATTGTTAAAATTTTTCTTTTACGTCACTTTACAGTCTGTGCATTTTTAAACATCAACTTATTTTCTAAAGCTCTTACAGCCATTTCATATCCATAGAATCCAAAGCCTGCAATCTGGCCTATACATGCAGGAGCTGTTACTGATTTATGTCGAAATTCTTCTCTTTGATAAACATTGGAAATATGTACCTCAACAAACGGCACATCAACAGCTTTTATAGCATCATGAATTGCGTATGAATAATGAGTAAATGCTCCCGGATTTATAACAGCACCGTCATATACTCCCATTGAAGAATGTATCTTTTCTACTATCTCGCCCTCAAAGTTGCTTTGAAAAAAATCAACCTCTGCTCCAAGCTCTTTGCATACATTCTTTATTTTCGCTTCAAGGGATGCAAGGCTTTCATTTCCATAAACGCCCGGCTCGCGTATCCCCAGCATATTAAGATTAACTCCATTTATTACAAGTATTTTCATATATAGTCACCTTCAATTACGCTTTAAAGCTTTTCTATTTCTTTCATAAGCTCTGAAACCAAAGCTTCTTCAGGAACCTTTCTTATTATTTCGCCTTTGCGGAAAATAAGCCCTTCTCCTACTCCTCCTGCAATTCCTACGTCTGCATCTCTCGCTTCACCGGGGCCGTTCACAACACAGCCCATAACTGCGACCTTTATATTTTTGTTTACCTTTTCAAGCTCTTTTTCAACCTTTGATGCAATAGATATAAGGTCAATCTGAGTTCTGCCGCAGGTGGGACACGAAACAAGCTCCGGGCCGCATCCGCCTATTCCCAGAACACGAAGCAAATCCTTCGCAGCATAAATTTCTTCAACCGGATCAGCTGTAAGCGATACCCTTATTGTATCACCAATTCCACGACCGAGCAAGCCACCTATGCCGGCTGCTGATTTTATTATTCCAAGCCTCTGCGTTCCCGCCTCTGTAACACCTACATGAAGCGGCAAATCCGATTGGTTATGAAACATTTCATATGCACGCATCATCTCACCAACATCAGAAACCTTTATAGAAACCACTGTGTTGTCAAAATTCAAATCCTGAAGAATCTCCACATGGCGAAAAGCACTTTCAACCAAAGCCTCAGCTACCGGCTTTTTATACTTTTCAATCAAGTCTTTTTCAAGAGATCCGCCGTTTACACCTATACGTATAGGAGTTCCGTAAAAAGACGCCATCTCAACTACCTGCTTCACCCGCTCTTTGCTTCCGATATTGCCAGGGTTAATTCTTATCTTATTAACACCAAGCTCCATACATCTTAACGCAAGCTTATAGTCAAAATGAATATCTGCCACGAGAGGAATCGAAATTCTTTTTCTGATTTCACCGATAGCCTCTGCTGCCTGCGCATCAGGAACGGCACAGCGTATTATCTCACAGCCCGCATCTTCAAGACGCTTAATCTGGGCAACAGTACTTTCAACATCTCTCGTATCGGTGTTAGTCATAGATTGAATGGCAACAGGTTCTCTGCCGCCTATCTTTACACCACCGATATTTACTGTTTTTTTGATTTTATCTCTTTTTATCAAAACTCATCACCGCTTGTAAATCCAAAATTTTTCATTAAGAAATTACTGTTTCTCCAATCATTCTTAACTCTAACCCAAAGTTCAAGATATACCTTTTTGCCAAGCATTTTTTCTATATCTTGTCTTGCCATTGAGCCTACCTTTTTGAGCATTTCTCCGTTTTTACCTATTACTATACCTTTATGTGATGCTTTCTCGCAATATATTACTGCATTTATTGCTGTTATAGTTTTCTTTTCCTGCATTTTTTCAATCTCGATTGCAATGCCGTGAGGAACTTCCTTGTCAAGACACCATAATAGCTTTTCTCTTATTATTTCTGCGGCTATCTGCTTTTCCGGCTGGTCGGTTATCATATCATCATAATAAAACTTCGGGCCAACTGTCAGATATTCACGAATATCCTCAAGCAACAAATCTACTCCGTCATTGTTTTTTGCGCTTATTGGCACAACTGCATTAAAATCTGCAAGACTGCTGTAATCTGCAATGAGCGGAAGTAAGTTCTCTTTTTGCACCAAATCAATTTTATTTATAACCAAAATACAAGGGAGTCCTGTTTTCTTAACATCTGATGCTATTTTGCGTTCCATGTCCTGAATCTTACGTGTAGCATCAACCATGAACACAACTATGTCTGTGTCGTTTATTGACTGCTTTGCTTCGCCTACCATAAATTCCCCCAGCTTGTTGTGGGGATTATGAATTCCGGGGGTGTCGGTAAAAATTATCTGTTCTTCCTTTGTAGTATGAATAGCAAGAATTTTATTTCTTGTTGTCTGCGGCTTGTCTGATATTATTGCAATTTTCTGGCCTACTATGGTATTGAGAAGCGATGATTTGCCTACATTGGGCATACCAACTATTGCAACAAAGCCTGATTTAAAATCATTATTAGTCATTTTTTCCTCCGATGTTTTATAATTTTCACATTAATAAAAAGAATTCTCAAATCAATTATAATAAGTACTAAAAGAACTACTATTCCTATAGGATTAGTAAACATTTTCAAAAGTGCCATTAATATTTTGCTGAAATCCCCGAACAATACAATGCCTATAAGCACCGCAAACACAGCAGATACAAGCGTTGCGGCTGCTGCAAAGTCCTTAGCATGCTTTGCGTCTATTCTATATTCGTGGGTGGCAGTATCAACGGTTTTCTCAACTGCGCTGTTTAAAAGTTCGCAAGTTATCACGCTGCTGATTGTTGCAAAAAGCACAGCCCATTCAATTCGTGTTATTCCGAAAAATACAGCAAAATAACAAATTAAATTTCCTATGCAAAAATGTACTCTTAAATTTCTCTCTCGCCTTAAGGCATCATAAAAACCCCTTGTTGCATGACCAAGGCTTGATATGAAGGATTTGTTTTTCTTTTGATTTTTCATATCTTATACCTGTCGGGTTATACCCAGCTCTTCCAAAATGTTCTCCTGCTTTGAAAACATGATTTTCTCTTCTTCTTCATTCATATGGTCGTAGCCCAGAAGATGAAGCATTGAATGCGCTGTAAGAAATGCAACCTCTCTTTTCAGACTGTGACCGTAGTTTTCCGCTTGTTCCTTTGCTCTTTCAAGGCTGATTACAATATCACCGAGCATTACCTGATTTTCGTCAAAATCGAATTCTGCTGAGGCTTCACCGTTTTCATCAAATTCAAGCATAGGAAATGACAAAACATCTGTGACTGCATCAATATCTCTATGTTCTTTGTTTATACTTCTGATTTCCTCATTATCTACAAACGTTATGCTGATTTGAGCTTCTTCAAGAAAGCCTTCTGTTTCAAGTGATTTTGCGCATACCAGCTCAACCGCATCAATAAGCTCATCTGTCAGTTCAAGACTGTTTTGTTCGTTCTCTATAAGTAGCATACTTTCTTTCCCTTTCTTCTTCAAAGCGTGCATATGCTTTGATTATACGCTGTACAAGAGGATGACGTACAACATCCTTCTCCGTCAGATAGCAAAAAGCAAGGTCTTCTATATTCTTAAGAACACGTTCTGCCTCCTTAAGCCCTGAGCGCTTTCCTGACGGTAAATCCACCTGTGTTATATCACCGGTTATAATGGCATGAGAGCCAAAACCTATTCTTGTAAGGAACATTTTCATTTGCTCCGGAGTTGTATTCTGAGCTTCGTCTAAAATAATGAAAGCATTATCCAATGTTCTGCCACGCATATATGCAAGAGGCGCAACCTCTATCATACCACGCTCCTGATAACGCGCAAACCCTTCTGCGCCCAGCATCTCATACATTCCGTCATATAACGGTCTGAGATACGGATCTACCTTGTTTTGTAAATCTCCCGGCAAAAAACCAAGCTTTTCGCCGGCTTCTACTGCAGGACGGGTAAGAATTATACGGTTTACCTCTCGCGCCCTGAGAGCCATTACGGCTTTGGCAACTGCAAGGTATGTTTTTCCCGTACCGGCAGGGCCTATGCCAAATACAATAGTGTTTTCGTCTATTGCTTTTATATAGTTCTTCTGACCGAGCGTTTTGGTCTTTATAGGAACTCCTTTTGCATTTACAGCCACAACGTCGCTGCCAAGCTTTTTGATGTCAATTCCGCCATTTTCACGAACTACGCTTATTGCATAGAGAATTTTCTGGTCGTCAAGAGCTTCACCTCTCAGCACATCCTGAACAAGCACCTCAATAACTGCTTCCGCATCCTCTACATTCTCTTCCTGCCCTGATACAGACAGTCCTCCGTCATGCGCTGAAACTTTAACTGATAAAGATTTTTCAACAAGCTTGATATTTGCATCAAAGCTTCCAAATAAAGCGGCTGTATCAAAACCTCTCGGAAGCTCGATTTGTCTTTGCATCATATAATTATCTCCATTTATCTTTTTTATCCGGGAACTTTTACCCCTATATTTTCAGTAAATTCCATTACTGCTTTAACTGTTAAAAAATTTCCGTTTTTCTCTACAATGTAATCGTCTTTAATAAGCCTTGCGAAGCTTCCAAGCTCTGCGCTTATCTGTGCCGTAAGGTCACGCTTCGCAAATTCAATTACCCATTCTTCCGGTAGCTGCACCTTTATTCTTTCCGCCTCCATATATTTGATCTTCTCAAGCTCTAAAAAACCAAGAGACAGAATTTTTTTATTTGTCTTTATGCTGTATTCATATTCAGGCTTTGAGAACACATTATACTCTTTAGATAGAAATGTGATTTTATATACATTCTTTTCCCTGCCTGAAAATTCCGGTCTTTCTTCAAAAAGGCTGTACTTCCCTGACCGTTCATGACGGGTATGTGCTATAACGTCACCCTCTGCGTGAACAGTATAGTACTTTTTGCTATCATCTTTTCCTACTTCCACTATGCCTGAAATCAGTACATCCCCCGCATTTACCGCATTTCCCGGCTGAGCGCATTTCATTCCGCGCTTAACTGACATTTCCGTAATAAATCCGTCGCAGGCTGCTATAACGTTACACGTCTCATCCTCATCGACCACAACCGGCGGCACTCTGCCCTCGTGCACACATACTCTTGCCCTCACACCATTCACATAAACCCATGCCCAAGGCACGTTATCAAGGGAATTTACCAAATGATTTTTCATGGTTGTTCCGTCAGGCAAATGCGAAAGTCTTATTCCGGGCTTCACACCAATTTCCTCTAAAAGCTCAAGGACCTGCACTTCAGTAACTCTGCCTTGAGTTTCTACTTTTATATCCCACAAATAGCCTGATGATATTATGAAAAACAAAGCAAAAATCCCGACGCCTACAGGAAAGCCTATTCGCTTTCTGTATTTGTGAACAAGATGCTCCACTCCTTGTACTTTTTTTATTTTAAGGATTACTCCCATAGACTCTGAAAGCTTAAAAACATCGTAAAAATCATCCTGAAGCATCACAAACGATGCACGCTCTCCGCCTGATATATTATATATTTTAATACCTTTCAAGGCACATTCAGAAACAAGCTTCCATACAGAGTTGCCATACGCTTCTATTATAACATATCCTTTTAGAAAATAAAAGAACTTAATTAAAAACATTTTTATTTTCTCCTATTTTTTCATATTTTATATATGGCTTATGTACAAAATGCTGTAAAAACTATACATTTTAGTGTTCAAAGGTTATACTGTAAAAAACCCCTTCCACCAACAAATCAAATTTGTTGATGTAGGATATGCGAAAATCCGCACCACATATTTTTATAATGGAGCAAGCTGTCTTTATTCTCAGCAATTCATCGCTATATTCCAATATACCCTTATGATTTTCCACATAAAGCTCCCGATTTTCTGCAAAGGACAATTTAGTCAGGTCCATAAGCGTTTCTTTAGGCACACCCGCAAGCTCCGATATTTTTTCTGCTGTTGTTTTTTTTGGCATTTGAAACCACCCTTTCCGGTGCTATGATATATTATATCTATGAAGCTTTTGGTACAATAATGAAAAAATAAGTTTTAATCTTTTCTCTTTCGGCATAGTATTTACAAAAGCATTATGAGGAGATATGTTATGAAAAACAAATTTCTGACAAGTATAACACTTCTTATTATCGGGCTTCTTATATTAAAAGGTGAGGATGCCATATTGTATTCAAAGGACGCACTTTATCTTTGTGCGGATATGATAATACCTTCGCTCTTTCCTTTTTTTATATGCTCGTCAATTCTTGTTTATTCGGGATTTTGCCAAAGTATGTCAAAGCTATTTGCTCCGGTGATGAAGCCTTTGTTTAATATTAACCCCAACGGCAGCAGCGCATTTGTACTTGGAATAATCAGCGGATATCCTCTGGGGGCAGTTACAGCCTGCGACTTATATGAGGCAGGATATATTTCAAAAAGCGAAACGGAGCGATTGCTTGCTTTTTGCAATAATTCAGGGCCACTATTTATATTAGGCTCTGTGGGAATAGGTCTGTATATGGGACTTAATATCGGAATTATGCTGTATGCTGCACATATAATAGGAGCTGTGCTTGTAGGATTGTGTATGAGAAGCTATTCTAAGGATAAGCACTCAGCACCTGAATATAAGCTTGAAAATAACGACATGTCCTTTGCGCAAATTCTATCCACCTCTACATCAAAAGCTGCCAACAGCATGATAATGGTTTGCTCAACAATAATTTTCTTCTCTGTTGCATCACGATTAATTCTTGACATTATACCATTTCAGCTTCCGGCTTTTATATACGGACTGTTTGAATTTTCAAGCGGCAACGTGTTTGTTGCATCGTCAGGCTTGGCACTTCCCCTTAAACTAATCTCCGCATCTGTTATAACGGGATTTGCAGGTCTTAGCGTACATATGCAGGTAATTGCAGTTACGGCAAAGCATATGCTGTCCGTTAAGCCTTATATTTACGGAAAAACACTTCATGGACTATTCAGCGGTTCAATAATGTATATTATCATAAAGCTTACAGACGTTGTTCCAACTTCTGCAACAGTCACGCCTCTATACCCTGCTTTTGTGCTGGCTTCTACCTATGCAATAATTTGCGTTACTGCAATAATTCTTCTGCTCCTGATACTTACACTTTCACAAAAAAATAATTGCCGCACTATACACGGCAATTAAAAAAACAGCTGTTGCCATAGCAACAGCTGTTTTTAATCTTATTCGTAAATAAGAATCATTTTGGTTGTTCTTCCCTTATCTGGAGTTGTTGAGAATGAGTAAATTGCAATTTTGCTTGCATTTCTTCCTTCATACTTAGCTTCTCTCAAATCAGCAGGTGTTATCTTTTCTGAATCAGAGCCGTCTTTATAGGGAGTTACTTCCTTACCGTCTTCAGTTAATCTGAAAATAACAGCTGAGGATGGAACTTCAATAAGACTTTCACCGCTTGTGGATATATTACCGCTTGCATCGAAGCCCTCATTTGTTACACGAAGTGAGTATTTACCTTCTTCGCCAAGCTCAAGCACTTCAACCACGTTTGCAACAAGGACGTGTCCGTAATTGTTTCCAAAGGCTGTCCACTCAAGACTCGTAAAGTCGCAGTCGTTATTATCAATAGCATTCTTAACATCTGAATACTTAAGAACACACTCTGCATTTACAAGACCAAGTGTTGCATCTGTTCCAACTCTGAAGAAGTCTGCAACTGAAAGGCTTCCGATATCATACGGTGTATATTTATTTGTTGATGTAGGATCGCAGTTTTCAGTCTTGCTTGCATTCTTTGTTGTTACAGAATCAGAGTTTGAGTAATACTGTACTTCATAAACTTCTTCATCGCCCTCAATCTTTGTAGCGAGGGGTTTTGCAAGGAGAGATACATGAGTTGAGTCTTTTACTACAACAGTTTCTGTTTCCTTACCATAAACAAGAACAAGATCTGCAACCTTTGAGCTGTTTACATTGTATGGCTGTACCCAATAATTTGTGCCTGAAGTAAACGATGATGCTGTTTTCTTAGCATATTTATTATGCTCTGTTCTGTTCTGGGGAACATAGATAAATGTAGTAGATGAGTTCACATAGAACTTTCCATCAAAGTTATTTGAACCTGTATATTTTGTTTTTGCAGAAAGTGCAGTATAAGGAACTATTGACATCGTATCCTCAACAGACTTATAGTAGTTTCCTACTTCTGACGGCTCTGCCGCAACAAGTTCTTTAATGTAGTTACCTTCAATAGTAGCTCTTGCAACCTGACAAGCATTTGAAAGGGTTACAGCTCCGCCACTATAACATACACCGGCATCAGGAACTGCTACGTTTGCTGTCACTCCATCGTTTGCAGGCATATTATCCTTAAGGTCATCTGCAACTTCTGAAACAGTCTTTGTTGCACCGTTATATCTGATTTTTCCGCTAAGGTTATATGTCTTTACAGCAGATGATGAAGGAACGTACGCTGTTACTGTTCCCAAGTCTTCATCTTCATCATAAATAACTCTTATGATATAAACATAAGGATTTGTTGACTGTGTTACTGCAGCCTGAGTAGCATACACGATTGTTCCGTATGCATCCACATAGAATGTTCCCTGAGATGAAGTTTCTGTCTTAATACTGTTTTGCTTGAAATATTCTTCAGCATAGGCACTTATCTTATAAGTTTTACCATTAATTGTTATGCCTTCATCTGATGTGCCTGAAATTTTACCTGTAACGGGTGACGATGTCACTTTAACAGTTTTTATTTTTGAATCAAGGCTTTCTGCTACGAGAAGTACATCATTTGCTTTAAGAGAAGTAATAGATACGTTCTTTCCTGAAGCATCAGTAATGGTAATAGTTGTGCCTGAAGCATCAGGATCAAGTGTTACTGATGATATATAGCCTGAAGGTATAACATAACCCTTTACAGGATCAGCTACAAACTTAACCTTGTTTGACACCACATAATCAGATGTAGATGGTGTTCTTGCCACAATAAGCATTTCATAGTCAGTAATCTCTACTATGTCATAAATACCGTCACTACCGCTGTCTGTAAGCTTAACTTCACCATAAATAAAGTCTGTATCGCCCGGATCAAGTCTTGACATATATGACATCTGACCGGCTGTTAAAGCTTTTCCGTTGTAGAAAACAGATGCAACAGCAGGATCAAATTTCAGAGTTTTTGTTCTGTGATTTTCATCATAGTACTTCAATGTACCTGCTGAATAGCTTGATATATTCTCACTAATTACTGTCGTGACTGTATTCTTTGCTGAATTGAAATCAATTTCAAACAAAGTATTCATGTCGCCTGACTTACCTTCGCGATAGAATACAACAGCCTCCTGACCGAGATAGTTTTCAAGCATAGCCTTGTCTTCGGTATATGTGGTGTAATCAAGAGTGATTACATTGCCATTCTTAAGCATGATTGCCATTTCTTCGGGGTAAAGACTTCCTGCGTAATCGTTGGTATTCTTATCTTCAACAGCTACTATCTTCGCTGAAACCTTAACGATTCCAAGATATTGCTCCATAAATGTCTTTTCCTGACCGGATGTTGACATATTGCCGTTTTCAAGACTGAACACATTAACGTCGAGAACGTTGTCCATAAGCTGTGCCACAACGCCTCTTGTTACCTTACCTGACTGATTTGTAGTGAAAGCATTTGCCGTCACGCCTGTTTCAGCCGCAATCGCCATGTATCCGTTAGGCCAGCCGCCACGAGCCTGGGCAACAGTTTCATAACCTGCTGCACAAACTATCATTTTAACAGCCTGCTCATATGTAACATTTTCATCAGGGCGGAAGGTCTTATCTTCAAATCCATTTACTATTGTTCTTTCTGCCGCTGTGATTATATATGGCTTTGCCCAATGTCCATCTACATCCACAAAGTCTGTACTTCCTGCCACTGTGTCGTCTGCAATGCCAAGAGCGACGGTAATAATCTTCGCAAATTCTGCTCTTGTTATATCACCGTTAGGCTTAAAGGAATATGTAGTGTTATCGTCATTGGGATAACCATTGATTATACCCAGCTTAGTCAAGGTATAAATCGCTTCTGAATACTGTGTGCTGCTGTCAACATCTGTAAACGAGCCGCTTGCTGCGTGTGCTACGCCTGCAAATGAAATGCTTGTAAACAAACAAGCTGCAGCCAAGAAAAGTGAAAACTTACGTTTCATTTTTTTGTTCCTCCTCGTGGAAAATGATATACTTTTACGACAAATCTAAGAAAATGTCAAAAAAGCTAAAAAGATATACTATGAGTATATCATCTTTAGCCATATAAGTCAATGGTTTTTCCACAAGAAAATTATGTGAAAAACTTTTTTGTCATATTGCGGAAAAACCCTACCTTTCTTATGTGATTAATAAACAAACATATTCACTCCCCAATAGGCGAAAGAAGCACTACACCACCGCTGACAGAGTCAGATTCCTCATCTACACAATGACCAAAGCTTTCCTGAAGAAGATATTTTGCACCGCCTGATGCACCTTTATCAAACAACATTCTTTCAATATACGCTTCTGTCCTCAGGAGCGCACGTGTTATGACGGTTTTATACTTCTTCTGCTCCATAAGCTCCGTAAGCCTTGACTTTGAAGTAAGCCCGATAGCGTATGCCATAGAAGCAACAGTAGCAGGCTTTCTTTCTGTCATAACCGGTACTCCGTTTTTATCTGTAATGACCTCTCCCGATGCATTGTACATTATCTGAGGCTCCAGACTTTCAAAATATTCATCAATCAGACTTTGAAGCTCCTGCGCATTTTTAAAAGTTTTCTTCATAAGCTCACATCCTTTCAATGCTATTATACTACAATTACTGTGGAAAAAACGTCAACTTTAAAAGCACCCCATAGGGTGCTTTTAAAGTTCTTGTTTTATCAGCTCCAGAAGCCCTCTGCAGCCTTTGGTTACATCGTCATAGGTAGCATCGAAATTATGGGTGTACCAGGGATCGCTGATGCTTCGGTCTTCTCCTGCGAAGTCAAGAAGCTTGTACACCTTTTCAGATGTACCTAAAATTCTTTTCATTCGTGAAATGTTACTGTCATCCATTCCTATAAAATAGTCATACTTTTCAAAATCACTTTTTTCAAGCTGAACTGCTTTTCTTTTGTTGTATGGGATATTATGCTTGTCAAGAACATTTTTTGTACCGTAATGAATATCGCACCCCAACGCTTCGTCGCTTGTTGCAGATGATGCAACAAACACCTTATTCTCTAATCCGGCCTTGCGAAGCATATCCTTCATTACAAACTCACTCATAGTACTTCGGCATATATTCCCGAGACATACAAACATTATATTAATCATTATATTCACTCCTCTTCAAAATCAGGATTTCCAAAGGTATGTATTTTATTTTCAGAGTCTATAAGTACAACAGAAAATTTTATATTATCATAATTACATTCCGATGCATTGCACAGCTTATGTGTCTTTTCTGTACCCATAACGTAAAACGCTGTTGAAAGTGCGTCTGCAAGCATTCCGCTTTTTGAAATTACCGTTACAGACTTGACTCCTGAATCTGCAGGTTTTCCGCTTTTGGGGTTTATGATATGGGAATATTTCATCTCTCCACTTTCAAAATATCGCTCATATCCACCCGATGTGACAACTGCACAATCGTTGACCTTCACATATCCTACATATCCCTCACCATCAGGATTCTGTATTCCCACTTTCCACAAATCTCCATTAGGCTTTGTGCCTATTGCATGAATATTTCCGCCAAGAGATATAATTGCAGAGTCTATGCCTCTCTCCTTTAACAGACTGCTGACTTTGTCTCCGGCATAACCTTTTGCAATACCACCAAAATCATAAGTGTCAACTTGATTATTATAACCGACCGTTTTCAAAGCTTCTTGTATTTGCTCCTCGCGAGGAACTGCATATTTTTTTGTTCTGAACCCCCACAAATCAAGCAACGGTGCTACAGTAATATCAAAAGCGCCATCTGTAAAATCACTTATTTTAAAAGCTTCTTCAGCAAGTGCTTTAACTTCCTCTGAACTTTTATCCATACTGTCCCAGCCAAAAAGCTCATCTATACGGTAAATTTCTTCTTTCGCCGCTTTAATACTCTCACCATTCCCATAGAGCTTTATATTCATAAACGTATCCATAGCAAAAAAGTCTTCGCTTCGATGAGATGCCGTACAGCTGCACACAAGCAGCATTAACCCTGCCAAAGCAGCAAATAACTTTATTTTATTCATTTTTAAACTCCCTTAAACAGCCTGATGATATTCTTGTTTTTTATGCAGGCAGAAGATATTAGTCCCGTAAATAAGCCTGATACAACCCCAAGGGCACACAATACAGGAAAATATGCAAATACAGCAAGGCTTTTTAAAACTCCTGCTGCTGCCGCAAGCTGCCCCACATTATGAACCACTGCCCCTGCCATACTTACAGCCGGAATACAGCTTTCCCTGAAAAAACATTTCATCAGGCAAACGGTAACAAAACACGCCATACCGCCCGAAAACGAATAAATAAACGAAACACCTGCTCCAAACATCAAAGAACCGATTATTATACGAAGCATGAGTATTATGTAGCTATGCTTTTTGTCCCAAAGGTATAATGTTATTAAAGTAAATATATTAGAAAGTCCAATTTTAAATCCCGGAATAGGCACTATGGGCGGTATCTGACATTCCATAACATAAACCGTAAGCGCTGCCGCAAGAAGAACAGCACCAAGGGTAATATTTTTTGTTTTCATCAGCCATCTCCATTTTTCAATTTACTACACCAATTATACACTACGGAGCATTCAATGTCAATGGGGATGCAAAATCGCTCTTTGCATCCCCTGATTATTTTACTTTAATTTTATGCTGCGCACCTTTTCTCTCAGTTTAAGAACCTGAGAAGGCGAAACGGACAGTTCATCTATTCCTATTTTCAGAAAATATTCTGTCATAGTGAGGTCTGCTGCAAGCTCACCGCATATACCAATCCATGCACCGTGATTATGAGCATTTTCGCAGGACATTTCTATAAGTCTTAATACTGCTTCGTGACGAGGGTAACAGTAGCTTTCAATATCCGGATTTTGTCTGTCGCAGGCTAATGTGTATTGAATCAAGTCGTTTGTTCCCACGCTGAAAAAATCCACCAACGGCGCAAGACTATTACTTATAAGAGCTGCTGCAGGAGTCTCTATCATAATTCCATGCTCTATGGTTTCCGAATAGCTTATTTGCTCAGCTTTCAGCTGTGCTTTAACCGCCTGACAGATACTAAGGATTTCCTCAACCTCCGAAACCGAAGTTATCATGGGGAACATTATCCCTAAATTTCCATAAACAGAAGCACGGTAAAGCGCTCTGAGCTGAACCTTAAAAATTTCCGGCTGGCTGAGACACAGTCTTATAGCTCTCATACCAAGTGCAGGATTTTCTTCTTTTTTCAGTCCGAAATATCCCACCTGCTTATCAGCGCCAATATCAAGTGTTCGTATAATAACTTTTTTACCTGCCATGCTTTCAAGAACTCTTTTATAGGCATTAAAAAGCTGCTCCTCTGTGGGATAGTCTTTACTTTCAAGATACAAAAACTCACTTCTTAAAAGACCTATACCCTCTGCATCATTCAGAAGAACCTCTGCAATATTATCCACGCTTCCGATATTGGCATAAATATTGATTTTTGTTCCGTCAAGGGTTACATCCGCTTTTCCTTTAAGTTCCCGAAGAAGCTTGTTTTTTTCAGCTTCTGACTTTTGCTTGTCCTCAGCTTTTTTTATATTGTCGTCGTCAGGCTCGATTAAAACCTCTCCCGTAAACCCGTCAACTATTGCCATCATAGAATCACTTATACACTCAAGAAACTCATCTCCTACTCCAACTATCGCCGGAATATCCATTGTCCTTGCAAGGATTGCCGTATGGGAATTAACAGAGCCATGAGCCGTAACAAAAGCAAGCACTTTGCTCTTATCCATAGATACAGTTTCGCTGGGAGCAAGGTCATCTGCACAGATTATAACTTTCTCGTCCATTTCTCCGATGCTTTTGTTTTCTTTCAGAAGGCATGATATTATTCTGTTTGATATATCCCTTATATCAGCCGCCCTTGCCTGCATATAGCTATCATCCATAACAGAAAACATTTCTGTAAAATTATCAGATGTTGCGGCTACTGCGTACTCTGCATTAACCGATTGGTTTTGTATTATATTTATTACTGACTCGTTATAGTCCTCATCGTCGGTCATCATTATATGAATCTCAAAAATCTGGGCGTTGGTTTCGCCCACCTCTTTCAGAGCCTTATCATATATTTCTTTCAGCTGCTCTACTGCTGCACGTTTTGCATTTTCAAATCTTTTGATTTCCCTGCCCGTATCCGTTACTGTTTCCCGCCTTATTTGCAGCTCGTCCCTTTTAAAAACAGATATTCTTCCAAAAGCTATTGCATTATTTACGCTTTTGCCTGAAAACTTTTTCATAGATTTACTCCTTTTTATAAATTTTCAGAAAAAAACTTTTGCATATCCATGATAGCCTTTTCTTCGTCATTGCCCTCAGCTTTGACAGTTATTTTATCGCCGCATTTTATCCCCATACCCATAAGTGCAAGGAGCTTTGCTGCATTTGCATTTTTGTCGCCTTTTTCGATAGTGATGCTGCTGTCAAATGTCTTTGCAAGCTTCGCAAGATTACCTGCCGGTCTTGCGTGAATTCCCAATTCATCTTTTATTACATATTCAAATGTTTTCATTATTTGCTATCCCTTTCATTTTTCGATTTCAATAAGCTTTGTTCCGTGAACTGTGCTGCCGTCTGATACTGTCTTCACGCTTTTGTAATCTTCGCTGTTGCACACTACAAGCATAGTCGCAATATTAAAGCCTTCTTTTTTGATGTTTTTTAAATCAAAGGAAATAAGCAAATCGCCTTTTTTGATTTTCTGACCATCGGATACGTGTGAGTGAAAAAACTTACCCTTAAGCTTAACAGTATCTAAACCTATATGAAGCAATATTTCGCAGCCTTGGTCTGACACGAGATTAATTGCATGGTTAGTTTCAAAAACAGTATCAATCTTGCCGTCACACGGAGCATACAGCCTGCCCTCAACGGGAATAATTGCAACGCCTTCACCAAGTACTTTGGAAGCAAATGCTTCATCCTCAACTTTTTCAAGTGGAAGTATTTCTCCATCACAGCACGCATACAGCACTTCACCATTTTCTGTATTATCCTGAGAATAGCTTTGAATATAGTCTTCAAAATTAGATTTTATTACGCTAACTTGAGGTCCGTAGATTACCTGAACTCCCTGACCTTTTATAATCACGCCGGAAGCACCGCTTTTCTTAAGAAGTGTTTGTGAAACCAAGCTGCTGTTTTTAACAGTAATACGAAGTCTTGTAGCACAGCAATCTATATCTGATATATTATCCTTGCCGCCAAGCCCTCTTAATATTAAACCGCTTATTTCATCCTTAACGTCCCGGTCCTCACTCTTTTGTGCCATATCTTTTCTGGTATAAAGCTTTGTTTCCTCGTCGTCGGCTTCGGTTCCGGGTGTTTTTAAGCGGAATTTCTTTATCATGAAATAGAACACCCAATAATACAAAACTGCATATACAAGACCAACAATCACAATCCATATCCAATTTGTTTTTGCATTACCCTGCAAAATTCCAAAAAGGAAAAGGTCAATAATTCCGCCGGAGAATGTCATTCCTACACCAACGTTAAAAATATGCATGAGCATAAACGACAGTCCTGCAAGCACGCAGTGAACCGCATACATTATGGGTGCTACAAACAAGAAAGTAAACTCCAGCGGCTCCGTAATGCCGGTAAGCATAGATGTCAATGCTGCGGACAAAAGCAAACCGCCTACTATTTTCTTCTTTTCCGGGCGAGCGCATCTGTACATGGCATATGCCGCTGCAGGAAGACCGAATATCATGAACGGAAATTTACCTGACATAAATCTTGTAGCCTCTACGGAAAATTGCGTCGTTTCTTTTGAGGCAAGCTGAGCAAAATAAATATTCTGAGCGCCCTGCACTAAGGCACCGTCAATTACCATTGCACCACCAAGCTCTGTCTGCCAGAATGGTATATAAAACACATGGTGAAGTCCGAAAGGAATAAGAGCACGTTCAATTATTCCGTAAATCCATGTTCCTGCATATCCTGAATTAAGCACAAGACGTCCGAGCGCTGCAATGCCGCTTTGAACAACAGGCCATACAAAAAAGAAAATTATACCCACGCCAAGATATACTATACTCGAAATAATAGGTACAAATCTGGTTCCGCCAAAAAATGACAGTACGCGGGGCAGTTCAATTTTATAAAAACGATTATGAAGAGCCGCAACGCCAAGACCTACAACAACACCGCCAAATACGCCCATTTGCAGAGTTGTTATACCAAGCACAGAAGCTGTTGTGTTTAGAGGCATTGCCTCTATTCCGCCTTTTGCTGAAATAAGAGCGCTGATTGCTGTATTCATTATAAGATACGATACTGCTCCCGAAAGGGCTGCAACCTCTTTCTCACGTTTTGCCATACCAATAGCTACGCCCATAGCAAACAAAAGAGCTAAATTATCAAATACAACACTTCCGGTCTTACTCATTATATCAAGTATTGTATATAAAATTCCACCCTCATAAATAATATTACTTAGTCTGTATGTTTCTAAAGTTGTGGGGTTTGTAAAGGAGCTTCCTATACCCAGCAATAGTCCGGCAACCGGCAAAAGCGCAATGGGAAGCATAAAAGAGCGTCCTACTCTTTGAAGAACACCAAAAATTTTATCTTTCATTATTCGTTCCTCCGCAGTTGTTTTTAGTATAGTTTTCCTTAATAATAAAAATATATACTAAAAAAAAGAAAATCCGCCAAAAGCGGATTTCCCGAAAATTTATTTAAAACACGTTAGTATAAATTACCAATGCATACACACCACCTGAGCGCTGATATACAACTGCTCTTGTATTTGGTGATTTGTCAGCTGTATATGATGCTACGCGGCTTGCGGGCAGCTCTTCAAGTGTTTCTTCCTCGCAGTCTGCAATGTATATTTTCTTGCCCTTGATATAAAACAGTACACTTCCCGTTCCGTTTGCGTCAAGCGCAAGCTTCACGTGACTATCATCTGCATATGAGATTACTCCCATGTATTCTCTGTATGAGTCTGCATATGTTCCGCTTGTAAGGCTTCCTGAAACTTCTGACTGACTCCATCTGAGAACATCTGTTCCCATTTCTCCGTCATATGCTGTTCCTTTTTTAGCAGCCCAGAGAGTCGTTCCTACACCGTCAACGTTTTTATCT
>JBGVIT010000069.1:0-4314 GCA_045128915.1 Clostridia bacterium | reverse complement strand
TGTGGATATACCAAGACTTAAAAAGAACAATAGGGCAATCATATATGATTTCGGAACCCCATATAACATATCTGCAAAAGGAAAGCATATATCAGGGTTTTTAACTGATGAGCAGTTAAAGCTATTTCAGCAATGCGACTTGAAAATACTTATGTCTTTCAGCGATATATGGCATTTGGGGAAAATAAAGTATTTTCTTAGTAATAAGCAGTGGAAAAAGAAGCTTGATAATTCATATTTGTTTTTGTTTGATACAGTAGATGAAAAGTTCAAAACAAAACACCCAAAACTTAATATTTATGGCATACCCGAAACACAAAGGGAGAGTATAGACGACCGCGTAATAAAGGCTGCAAATCGTATGCTTGCAAAAAAAGAGCAGAGTGATATGTTTTCAAACCTTATAGAAAATAAGATGAGGCAAAACGCACCATACATACAGTCAGTAGTATCAAGTGCCGCAGCTTCTGCATTAGATAGGGCAAAGGAAACACAGTACGCAGTTATGGCTTGGGGTAATGGTGATGCAGATATGAAGAAAAATTCTGTAAATATGCAAATTTTGAAGCGTACTGCAAAATCTGACAAGCTCAGATATATCGCAAGGTTTCTGGGTAGGTATAAGGAAATGCTAAACTCAAAAAGACTTTCCGGATACAAATACGGAACAGGTGAAAAGTATGATATAGAATATGGAAATAACATATCAAAGCTTTTAACCTCTGAACTGAGTATGCTGGCAAGCCCTGAAATGATACCGTTGTTTTTGAAGAAGTATCAGAATAAAACACTGAAGCAGTACCGTAAGCGTGAGCCGATATATAAAGGGAAAGGCGATATCATCGTGTGCCTTGATGAATCCAGCTCAACATATGGCGAAAATAATGCCTACGGTATGGCAATTGCAATGGTATTATATGAGATGTGCAAACTGAATAATGCTAATTTTGCACTTGTTCATTTTTCAACGGAAACAAAGGTGGATTTCTTTTCAAAGAACACAAAAGCAACAGCGGAGCAGGTTATGAATTGTGCAGAAACATTCCTTACTGGCGGAACGGATTTTGAAAAACCATTAGAGGAAGTAATAAGCCTGGTTCATAATGCGAAGCTTGAAAATCCCGATGTTGTTTTTATAACGGATGGAGTGTGCAAGCTGCCGAATGACTTTATTCCTGTAATCAGAAATTTTAAAGAAGAAACAGGGATGAAGCTTACGGGTATATTGCTTGACCGAGGCGAACATTTTGAGTTTTCATTAAGTGAGTTTGCAGACGTTATTTACCGTACAAGTGAGCTTATTGAAGACAGTATTGTTGAAAAATTAATCGACGACAGACTCTAAAAAGTTGGAGGAATAAAACTTGTTAATGAAAGTTTTAAAATTAGTTAATGCATCAAACAAACCTGATACTATCGAGCTTGAATCCGCTTTCAATGTGGGTGACACATTCAAAATGGAATATGATTGGTGCAAGAGATATCCTGCAATGAACGGATATACTCTGGAATGGCATAAGGATGTAGCTGTATTCAAAGTTAAGGATATGGTTTGCAATATGCTTATAAACCCGCACGAGGTATGGATAAGGCTCACATCTGATGATGAACTTTTTAAACGCAGATGTGGTCGGGGAGTGTTTGATGCGCCGGAAAAACAAATTTTAGAAAGAAAAATAGCTTAAAATGGAGGGAAAATTTATGTTTTATAAAGTATTATTTTTATTAACCCTTTTTAACCTTATAAAGTCGGGAAAGAGCTTTGTAAGGGAAAACGTTATAACAGTTGATGGTAAAATTGCAGAGATTCCGATGAGTAAATATGTTTCTCTCGGTATGACAATGTTGTTTTATATCATGGTAATGGCAATATGCTGGATACCGTCAATGCTGTTTTGAGAAAGGGAGAGAAATGAATTTAAGAAGTAACAAAAAAGAAGTCAAAAAAATACTTGGGAATCTTGGCTATATGCCAAACGTAGGGGAGTTTGCCATCATATGTATAAAAGGAATACCTGAGATTTACACATCTAGGGTTTCAAAAATACGTAAGAAAACATCCCGCGGGATAGAGATTGAAACCAAAGAAACAATCTACAAAATCAAATACGACAAGTATCATCGCTTTAATGTGGCATAAAGCATGATGCTTTCTTGAACATGAAAATACCGTATATCCCTTTCTACAGGGATATACGGTATTATTTTAATATGGTAAATATTTATTTTTGAGCCTGCAGAGGAACAATATCCAACGTAAGCCCTAAAGGCCGGAGCAGTTTTAATACAGTAGTAAGCTGTGGATCCATATGGTTATTTTCAAATCGTGCAATGAAAGTCTGTTTGATGCCCGTAAGTTGTTCCATTTCAGCTTGTGTAATACCTGCTTTTTTTCGTGCTTCTAAAACTTCGCCTACTATTTTAACTTTTAAATCTATTTCATCCCAATCTTCTTGTGAAAGTGATGATAAATTCTTTTTCAAATCATTCCAATTACTCATTTCTGATTACTCCTTTCAAAATAGTCCTTCAACATACGGTTTGCTTTTTCGATTTCTCTGTTGGGTGTTTTCTCGGTTTTTTTAACAAAATGGTTAAGTATTAAAAATTTGTCATTTAGTACATGCACGAAAAATACCCTGTCTCTTGTGGGGCGTAATTCCCATAAGTCTGTTCCTGTAATGTGTTTAACTACAGGCTCTCCTATAAATGTGCCGTATTGTTTTAGGATTTCAATATACTCAACAAATTTCTTTAATCTGACTCTGTGTTCTTTACTATTATGTGCTTTATTATCCAATTCCATAAGCCATTCTACTGTTTCTGAATAGCCGTTTTTATCTTCGTAAAATTCTATATCAAACATCAGCTTACTCCTTTCATATATATTATATAACTAATTAGTTCTATTTGTCAATACTTTAATTAAACTTTTTTGACTTATGCAAGAATAAAGGACATCGGTTCAGATGTCCTTTGATATGGTTGTCATTGTATAGCTTCTGTCAATATTTTTCTTGCAATGGTGAACATTGCATTTGATACAGGCGGGATATCCTGATAGCATGTATCTAAGCTAAATTGTTCTTCGGGATTGAAGTTTGGATTAACCGACTTGTAAATCCGTATATATGCTTCGTTTTTTGCTGTTGGATATTCCATAGTTCCGTTTGCAACTGCAGATATTAAATCAGCTAAGAGTGCTCGTAACTTGATTTCGTTTTCAGCATAAAATTCAGGTCTTAAATATATATCCCTTGCTTGCCTCATTGCATTTGATGAGGTTACAGAAAGAACAGTGAAGCTATATCCGTTCGTTTTTCCTTCAAGTACGGCTTTGCGTATTCTTGTGTTTGCAATACCTTGTGCAATACCATATCCTAAACCGTTTTGAACTTCTGATAAAATATCTCCCATAATACTTTCTACAATCTCAACACTTTCCTGTGTTGCGATAATAGGTACGGAATACTGCGGAATTTCAGCAGCTCCGACTGTAATTGTTGTTGTCATTAACATTGCAATAATTAACGTAAAAATTCTTTTCATAATCGATTTCTCCTTTCGTGGTTCATATTGTATATTTGTTTTTCTGTCAATAGATTCTCTGTTCATTGTATTTCACCTCCTGTCTTTTGTGCTTTGAGTGTAGCACAAAAATTTTTTTGTTGCAAATAGTTAAAAAAATACTACTTAAAATTTTAACTCCATGTATTGCGGACAAAATATAATTTTGCTAAAATAAGTGTGTAAAAATGGTAAGCAGGTAACATGGTAAGCAGTTAAGACGGTTCGAGAAATTCCATCCGCAGGCGTGGTATGCCTTGGAGCGTCTTTATCATTTTTACGGGAAATAAAATAATTAAAGGTAAACGAAACATACGAAATAAGCCATAGTGCTGTCGTATGTTTTTTGTTTGCAAAAAAGGAGGAGAACACAAAATGAAGGAGTTCAAATTAACAGAAGGTCAAAGAGGTTTTGCGGCAGACAATCATGAGGTCTTGATGAGGTTTTTAGAAGATAAAAAACTCTCGGTTGATGAATTTTATGATGTGGTCGTTTTCGGGTATCTGTATGCAGTTAAGCTGTATGACGAGAGCGAGGAATTAAAGGATTTAAGCTTTGAGTTTATCGCAAGAGGTCATATGCAAACCGAGCTTGACAGTTATTTTAGAAAACAAAAAGAGCAGAACAAAAATGTCAGGGTACTAAGTCTTGATTATACGGTGTCTTTTGAAGACGGATTAACTGCAGGTGATGTCATTGCGGATGAAAATGTGAATGTAAGCGATGATGTATGCAGAAAACTCAGC
>JBGVIT010000068.1:0-2686 GCA_045128915.1 Clostridia bacterium | reverse complement strand
ACTGGAAGTTGTGATGTTATTATGATTGATTTTATTCCGTGTCTGTCTTCTATTATTTCCATAAGTATTGACCTTTCCCTGGCATCCAGTCCTATAAGAAAGAGATCGTCTAAAATAAGCAGTGAACACTTTTCAATTTTTTTCATCTCAGATTCTATAGTTCCCTTGTTTTTGGCCATTTTAAGCTGTCCCATAAGCTTTGACGCATTGGAGTATAAAGTTCTGACTCCATTTTTGCATGCTTCATATCCTATTGCTGAAGCTATATAGCTTTTACCTGTTCCGGAGCTTCCTGTGATAAAAATATTCTGTCCATCTCTTATAAAATCAAGAGAAGCAAGCCTCTCTATCTGGTTACGGTCAAGGTTTCGTTTTATTGTATAGTCTATTTTCTCCATATATGCCTTATATCTGAAGTTTGCAGATCTTATCAGTCGCTCAATGCTTACATTGCGTCTGTAATCATACTCACTTTCCAGAAGCCATTTAAGGAATTCATCATTTGTCATACCATCAGAGGATGTTGTCCTGCAATCATTTCTGTATGTTTCAAGCATACCGTAAAAACGTAATTTGGAGAGTAACTCCATTATTCTGTCCATATTTTTTCCGACAGTTCTGTTTGTTTTATTATTACTTGTCATTTTTATCCATATTTTTAGAGTTATAATAATCCTTACCTCTGAGATTTCTGTGTTTAGGGGTAAGTTCAGGAGCAAGCCCCTCCATTTGTATATGATACTTTTCATCTTCCCTATTTACCAGAAGGCTTTCAAGTTCGTTGAACCCGAACATGCAGGATTCCATTGCTATCTGGCATGCAAGAACCACTCTGTCGTGTCCGAAACGTTCCACAAGACATAATATACCATCAGCTGAACGTATAGCCTGAACAGGATATTTTTTGGCAACAGCCACCAACTTTATATACTCTTCCACTACCGGGTCTATTTCACGTGCCTTGCGGTATATATCATCCATTCTGATTCTGTATTCATGTAGTACTCCGGGAAGTTTATGGGAAGGTTTTTCTGAATAAGTGAAAGGTGTATCATCCCTGCGATGTGTCGTTATGTGTCTGAATTTATGATATATCTCCACTGTGTCCCCATCATACAGTAATTCTACAGCATCGCCTATATACTCTTTAGGAACACTGTAATAGTGATTGTTAAGCGATACATAACTGTTTTTCATGACAGTTGCCGTTTTCCGGTTTTTTGATATAAATCTTGTTGCCGGCAATATATGTAGCCTGTCTTTCTCGACCTCGAGGAAACGCTCCCTACGGCTGTAGCTGCGGTTGTACATCTTTCGGCTGTTCAATGCGTCAGTATGTTTCATTATTTCTATGTTCAAGGCTTCAATATCATTGAATTTCAATCCTGTCATCTTTGAATATACCTCCCTGTAAAGCAGTCTTACAGCATTTTCAACCAAAGCCTTGTCTTTGGGTTTGCGCACTCTTGCCGGAAAGACAACACAACCATAATGGTCTGCAAATGCCGCAAAGTCATCATTTATTACAGGCTCTATTCCACCGGGCTTTGTTACGGCAGATTTGAGGTTGTCGGGAACTATGGCATTTGGTACACCTCCAAAATAATGGAAAGCATTTTCACATGCCTGGATAAGATATTCTTTCTTTTGCGATGGAACAGCCTCGTAATAAGTAATCTGACTGCATGGAAGTATCGCTGCAAAGACTTCTACGGGAACCTTATCACCCGTATTCCTGTCTGAAATATAAAGTTTGTCACCGGCAAAATCCACATACATCTGATCACCAGCTATATGATCTATGCGTCCAACCGGTATTTTTACCTCCCTTTCACGTCTGAGATACAGGCAGAATGAACAATAACTGTAACCTTGGGGACGGTTTCTCAGATACTCCTCATACAAGGACCTTCTTGTTGTTCCACGGGATTTAAGTCGTTTAATATACTCAGGTATATGTTCTTGAAGATACTTATACTCTGCAGATCCTGTTGATTCGTTGTCAGTCTTCGTACCGAAAAGTTCATGCAGATGATGCTCGTCCATTTTCAACAGGCGTTCTAGCTCTATACCCATATCCTCGTATATTCGGATATACCGTTTTACTGTATTACGTGAAATCAGAAGAGAAGAACTTATACTACGGATACTCATTCCTGACTGGTAGCACCGCAGTATGTGCTTGATTCTTATTTTCATTCTTTAAAATTTTTATTCGGTTAATGATACCGGGTTAAAATGCTTTTTAAAATACAAAAACAAGACTGAAATGTGGTAATTCTATAGGGTCAATTTTTATTATAATCTAAGTGGGTCAGTTTCGGTTATAAAGGTGGGTCAGGTCACTTTTATAATAGTGGGTCAATCGACTTTATATTTTCCAGCTATAATATAGATAGCCTTTTTAGAACTTGATATTACACTAGATTTTTAATTACATACTATTAATAACTAAATTTTTAAAGATTATGAACAAGAAAGTCATTACTCTTTTTGCTGCTGCTTTATTGTTTGGTGGAGCAGGAGTTAATGGTGCTTATGCCGCATTGAGTACTCCAACAGAAGTTGCAATTACAACTCCTCTAGAATTGAAAGATGGTGTTAGTTTCTTTTTGAAATCAAACAGCTCATATTTGACAACAAAAGAAATTACAACAAAAGAAGGTAATAAATATGTTACATTACA
>JBGVIT010000067.1:0-187726 GCA_045128915.1 Clostridia bacterium | reverse complement strand
AGAATATATTAAAATGTGCTCATTTTAATATGGGTTTATTTTGTATACCAAAAATTAACAATTTTTTTCAACAACACAAAAAGGACCTCGATTAGAGATCCTTTTTGTAATTTAGGGAGTTTTTAAACATCCCCTTTTTTTGATACATATAGATTTTGTCACTATGCAATTTGTGGCATTATTATGACGATAATATGGCACGTTTACCCATTGCAATTACTTGTAAAACTGTGGTATTATTAAATATATAACTTTGAGCAGGAGATGATATAGTGTTCAGCGGATGGTCGTATTCAAAAAAAGTAACAACCATAATAATGTGCTGCGTATTAGTGCCGTGTTTGATTATTCTGGGCATATATGTCAATTTGAAAATAAATGATATTTTCCAAAGACAAGAGCTTGAAGCAAGTACCATTATTGATACAGTTTCAGAAAATACATTTAAGGTTTCCGACGGTGTATATCAAAAGGTTAAGTTTATTACATACTATAACGACCTTAATGAAGTGCTAAGCACAGATGAGAAGATATATATTACTTCGGAAACGCTTGTAAAAAACCGTAATGTAAACGATATTTTAAGCGCCATGTTTTATGATATAAGCTATACAGATTACTGCATATATACAACAAACAAAAACGCGTGTGTGCTTGGTGTTATAAGATACGTAGATTATGAAACCTTTTCTGCCTTTGATGATTCTCCGGCAGGAGTCTGGGTTATGGAAGAACAGGAAACAGAAAAGGTAGTCAGCTACTACAAGAAATACAGTCTTGTGGGTGATAACTATAATGTAATTAAAATCAGTTATCCTTTAAACGCATTTTTAGGTTCTTTCTCAGGTCTTAGTCATGACGATGTGTACATAAGATTAAATATGTCAGGCTGTGACGACTTGGTTATGAAATATGATATGGCAAAAGATAGCTTTGTATTTGCTGAGTCTGCGGATGGCGATTTTTATGAAAAAAGCAGCAAAATAACACCTATTGGTCTTGATATAGATGTTTTAATGAAAAAGCAGAATGTTTCTTCCGAGCTTGCGTTGTTAATTATCTGTCTTTTATTTCTTTTATCAGCGGTGGGCATTTGTATTTATATAGTATCAAATCTTATTTCAAAGAAGCTCATGAAAAGTGTAGAAGATGTTGTTGATGGAATAAAACTAAACGACATGAGTATAATTGAAAAATCGCCAAATAGTGTGGAAATGGATATAATAAAAGGTCACCTGTTTGAGCTGAGAAAACAGCTTGCAGACGAAAACGAAAAAAAGCTTGAGTTTGAAACAAGAATGCTCGCAGAGCGTATTTCTCCTCACTTTCTGTATAATAACCTATCAGCCATAAAGAGTAGCTGTATGGGACAAAAACCCAGACAGGCAATAGATATGCTTATCCGCTATTACAGAAATGTATTCCAGAAAGGTGCAAATTTCACGACAGTAAAACTTGAAGTAGAAAACGGTGTGGAATATCTTAGGCTTTTGCAATTTTCATACGAGGTTGAATTGGATATTGATATAAGAATTGCTCCTGAAACGGTAGAAAAAACAATTCCGTCAAATGTTCTTCAGCCGGTTCTTGAAAATGCTTTCATACATGGTGTTAATGACATGCCTGAAGATAAAAAGGGGTATATTACCATTGAAGTATATACAGATGAAGAAGCCCTGATTGTTGCAGTAACCGATAACGGTGGCAACTTTAACAAAGAAAATTACGAAAGAAAGATGAAAGAGCCTGACATTAACAGCGCTCTGAAAGTGCTTATTAAACGCATGGAGCTTATGTACAATGACAGCAAATATACTCTCAGCATTTCAGGAGATGAGAATAAAACTACTGCAATACTAAGATTCAGAAGTGAGGGATGGCTTTGAAAAAGATTGTATTGGTTGAAGACAACAAGGTAGAGCGCCGCAATGTTGAAACTATACTTAGCACAATGGATGATTGCGAGCTTGTGCAAAGTTTTCCCAACGGTCTTGAAGCATGGGAATACCTTAAGGAAAATAACGTTGATATTGTTATAACA
Source organism: Clostridia bacterium (assembly GCA_045128915.1). GTDB lineage: Bacteria > Bacillota > Clostridia > UBA1381 > UBA1381 > RGIG9115. Next base: position 185,685 of record JBGVIT010000067.1, on the reverse strand, counting down.
GATATGCAGATGCCAAAGATGAGTGGCATGGAGCTTATAAAAGAAATCCGCCGTATCAATCTCAATGCCGAAATTATTATAATAAGCGGCTATAATGATTTTGAAATGGCACGTAAGGTTGTCGGCTTGGACGTTGTTGAATTTGTAATGAAACCCGTACTTGATGATGAGTTTTCACAAGCTGTCTATAAGGCGATGCAGAAGTGTGATGAAAAGAACCGAAAAATATCCCAATACCAGAGGTTGATGGAGCAGGTTTCTTCATCGAAAGAACTGATGTTGAGGCAATTTATAAGCAGTCTTGCATTGGATTCACAGCTTGGAGAAGATACTGTCACCAAGAATGAAGAGTTCTTTGGAATTGATATTTCAAGCGGGTACAAGGTGACTGTGATATTTCGTATAGACCTAAAAGAAACTAAGGACGCCTTTCTTAAAACATATTCGCTGATTGATTACATCACTAAAAAAGATTATCAGGAACTTAAATTTTATCCTTTTTCTGTTAATGAAAACGAGATTGCAATTATCGCAGTCAGCAATAATCGTGACTGTATTGTCCCTGAGATAATAAATCTTAAGAATGAAATTGTAAGAATACTTAGTGTACAACTTTGCGGCGTAATGAGTACAGCCACAAAGAACGTAACTGATATACATCAGCAGTATAAAGAATGCAGGAATGTTTTATCTAATGAGAGAGAATTTAATAATCTTGTATTAATGTGTGACGATTGTGATTTTGAATCTGAAACAGAGGACTTGTTTCTCAGTTTGCACAAGCTCCTTTCAAACTTTATTCTGGAAAAGAATTATGACAGAGTTCATGAATTTATAGCAAACACAATGGACGAGTATTGCAAAAATTGGCTTGTGTCTGAACGTAATTTTTCATATTGCTACGTTAATGCACTTGAGGTGATTCTCAGCGAATACGGCAAAAGATTTGATGATCTTGTATCAACAGACGAAATATGGAGAAAGCTTGCAAACTATAATAGCATAGTAGATGTTTTTGCAATTCTGGAAAACCTGACTCGATGTGTACTCGAAATCGTTTATTCCCAAAATGTTATTGATGAAAGTGTAGTAAAGAAGATTAAAGACATAATAGAATCACGCTATGCTGAGCATATAACCATTGATATGATAGCAAGAGAAATCAATTTCTCAAAACGTCATACTCAGCGATTGTTTACGCAGATAACAGGTAAGACTATAAGAGAATATATCAAGGAATACAGGATAAGCATTGCTAAGAAGATGCTTCTTGATAATAAATCCATTGACGATATTTTAAATGCGGTAGGGTATAAGGACAAAACGTATTTTACTGAAATATTCTACGAGCAGGAGGGTATGCTTCCGAAGGACTATATAAAATATAAATCAGTTGAATAATACTTAGGGGGATAATTTAATGGAATATCATGTGTCGAAATCAGGAAATGACAGCTTCAGCGGGACGATAGACAAACCGTTTCTGACAATTTCAAAAGCCGCTTCTGTGTTGGACGAGTGTGATACTGTCATTGTTCATGAGGGATTATACAGAGAGTGTGTCATAGTTCAACGAGGTGCTCGAAACGCAGGTGGAGCCATAACATTTGCTGCGGCTGACGGTGAAAAAGTAGTCATATCAGGCTCGGAAGAAATTAATAATTGGGAAAATCTTAATTCAGGGATTTATAAGACTGTAATTCCAAACAGCTTTTTCGACTCATATAATCCGTACATTGAAAACATATGGGGAGATTGGCTTAACAGACCTCTTGAAAAGCTTCTTCATACCGGTCAGGTGTATATTAACGGCATACCTCTTACAGAATCTCCTGATATGAAGTCAATGACAGAAAATACTTGGTACTGCGAAGCAGACGAAGATTATACATATATTTACGCAAACTTTGGAAATGCTAACCCGTATGAAAACCTAATCGAGATAAATGTCAGAAAATCATGCTTTTCAGCAGGTAATAGCTTCATAAATCACATAGTGGTAAGAGGTTTTGAAATATGTCATGCGGCAACTAATTGGTCGCCGCCTACATCGGAGCAGACGGGAGCTATATGCGCAAATTGGTGTAAGGGTTGGATAATTGAAAATAACACAGTACATCATTCACGATGCTGCGGAATATGCATCGGTAAGGACAAGACCGGCGGACATAATCTTAAAACCCTATACCAGAGAAAAACAGGTCATTTATCACAGCTTGAAGTGGTTTTTGATTCTCTTGGAAAAGGTTGGAGCAAAGAGCTGGTGGGTAGTCACATAGTCCGCAATAACATTATTTATGATTGCGGTCAGACGGGAATTGTAGGACATATGGGCTGCGCATTCAGCGAGGTATATGGAAATCACATCTATAATATTGCCGACGGAAAAGAATACATGGGTGCAGAAACTGCAGGTATAAAACTACATGCCGCGATTGATACATATATACATAATAACAATATTCATGGTTGCATAAAGGGCATGTGGCTTGATTGGCAGGCACAGGGATTGAGGATAAGCTCTAATCTCATGTTTGATAATATTGACGAGGACATTATGCTGGAAGTAAATCACGGTCCACATATGATAGATAACAATATCCTGTTATCAGATGTATCAATTACCAATTTGTCTCAAGGCGGTGCATACGTTCATAACCTTATTGGTGGAAATCTGTTTATTGAAAAAGTTCTTGATAGATATACTCCGTGTCACGTGGCGCACTCCACACAAGTTAAAAATGTTGTAATAACATATGACGGTGATGACAGATGGTATAATAATATCTTTTCTTCAAAAAGAAACAGCGACGGAGGCATGATAGGGGTAGAATCCTATAAGGGCTATATAATAACCGAAGAGGAAGAAGAATATTTCAAAAGCCGCTTTGAAGCATGTACTGCCGGAACTGAGTATTATAACGGAGCGCCTGTCAGTATGGATGAATATATAAAAAGATGCGGAAACTCTGATGAAAGAAATGATATTTCCCTGCCTGTTTATATAAATGGTAACAGTTATACCTTTGGAGCAAAGTCTTTTGACTGTGAAGAAAATAATGCTGTTTCGGATACTGACATCGGCTGTTCAATAATTCAAGAAGACGGCTCATGGTATCTCGTAATTAACATAAATAAAGACTGCTTAGTAGATAGTACTGAGATTATTGGCAAAAAACAGCTTAATAATGCTGTATTTTCAGAAGCAGATTTTGAAAATCCTGACGGAAGTGAGCTTGTTATAAATAAAGATTATTTAGGAAAAAAAAGAAGTACAACACCAACAGTAGGTCCGTTTGAAAATCTAACAACGGGGCAGCATAAAATCCTTGTATGGAGCTGTAAGTAATTCCAATAAGGGAACAAATTACCTGAAAAACATAAAAACACCGATGAACATTGGTTTCATCGGTGTTTTTTTAGATGAACATGGCACATTTGGCGGAGGTGTTTGGCATTCTTATCCGTTGAATTATGATGCTCCGTATGCTAAAATATTAGTGTAATATGAATGTAATAGACTGTAAGTAAAACATTTAAGAAAATAATAAAAGGAGAGATGAATTATGAAAAAGAAAGTCAGCTTATTGCTCGCACTTGTAATGGCAGGTTCGATTCTTGCCGGATGTAAGGACGGCGGAAAGGTTTCAACCGGTAAAAACGAAGAAAACTACAAAATCAATTTTGCCGACTACAAAGATTCTGAAGACATTCCTGATTGGACAGGTAACAGAATTAAGGTTAAGGTTTGGCAGGATGCAAACTCGCCTAATGCATATGAACGTTTCAAAAAATCAGCGGACGATGTTGTTACTCCCGAATACGAAAGAATAACCGGAGTAACATATGACTACAATGAATCATTTGACAATAGCGGCAATAGCTTTGATGCCAAGATTGCTCAGATTATAGCTTCCGGAGACTATCCCGGAATGGTTTACAGACTCCCTGAACTTTCAGAACTTGTTGCTGCTGAACAGCTTTATGATTTGGCACCGTACATAGAACAGTATTGTCCAAACATAATGAAATACTTTGGCCCTGAAACAAAAACATACGGCAAAATCTGGGAGAGCCAGAAAGAAAAATACGGTGGCTTGTATGCGCTTTCTACAAAATCCGGTGCCAACTCGCTTCGTAGTATGGTATCAGAAGGGTTGTATGACTATTCAGAAGAACAGCTCAATAACGTTCTTGGCGCAGCTAAAACAGCACATGGATATTTCTGGGTAAGAGATGATGTATTGAAAAAGCTTTATCCTAATGCTCATACCCGTGATGAGCTTAAGGCAATCTACGAAAAGAACGGTAAGTTTACAGAAGAAGAAATTTTCGACGTGCCTCTCGAAACACCTCAGGATTTTATTGACTTCCTTTATGACCTTAAGAATCTCAACATTCCAGACGATGGCAAAGGTCAGGTGTTTGTTATGTACACCCACGACGGTTCGGATAACTGGAACGCATGTACAGTAGCACTTCCTTTGTTCGGATTTAGCGGAAACTATTTCTCATACTACGATCTTAAAGACGATGAGGTGAAGTTCACATTCAAAGAAACTTGGTTCAAGGATATTCTTAAAACCTACAATAAGCTTATAAAAGACGGAATTGCTTCAAGCGAAGCTTTGATTGATACAAAGCAGATTTTTGAAGAAAAGTACAATAACGGACGTTACCTTGTAAGCTTGTCAACATATGCACCGACAAATAATGCAGGAAATGAATATAAGTATCGTAAGGTATATGTAAAATATACTAACGGATACGATAAGATTCTTAACAACTCAACTCAGGATACAGGTAAGGCAATTTCGTTCTTCAAAAAGGGAATAAGCGAAGAAGATTTAATTCAGGTTCTCAGGGCTATTGATTTCGGTTGCTCTCCTGCTGGTCAGAAGCTTGTTATGTGGGGACCGAAGAGTGCAGGACTTTATGAAGAAACAGCTGACGGGAAACTTCAGTTTACAGAAAAAGGCAAAGGACTTTATGACGAAATCATCGGTACCGGCGAAGACGGCCCCGTTGAAAAGTTTGGTTTGAAGCAGGGACCATGGCCCGGCAGACCGCTTATTGAAACAAGATTGTTTGAATACTTTGCTCAGTACGATAAGGTATCCGATTGGGAGCCTGCGTTTAATGCCGGATATGTAGCACCTATATATTGGCCGGATGCAGAGGGCTGTGATGTTTATTCAAATGACTACACAGCAGCAATTCCTGAAGCAAAGCGTTTCTGGCAGTCAAGAAATGCTTTTGAAGATGCACTGACTCAGGTATTTGCAGCATCAAGCGATGCGCAGTTTGAAGAACGTTATAATAACTTGATAAGCCTTGCAGAAAGAAATGGTCTTACAGAAGAAACACGCAAAGAATTTGACAAGGCATATAAAGAAAACAATAAAGAGTTTGAAGATGGAATAAAGAGCTTTCTCGCTGAAAATTAATCTTGACAGGAGGCAATAATGAAAAAACTTTGTTGCTTGTTATCTGCAGTACTGCTTGCCGGAAGTATAAATCTTCCGGCAACGGTTTCTGCAGAAAATAATATATATAAAGAGTTTTATGTAAGTGCTCAGAATGGTAATGATTCAAATGCCGGAACAAAGTCGGCACCGTTTAAAACTCTGACCGCAGCGCAAAATGCTGTGCGCACTGTAAATAAGTCAATGACCGGTGATATTGTTGTAAATATCCTTCCCGGAGAATACGTGCAAACCGAAACTCTTGACTTTTTCAACGAAGATTCGGGCTTTAATGGTCACAGAGTTATATGGCGCGGAAGTGGAGAGGAAAAGCCTGTAATATCCGGCGGAGAGAGAGTAAGCGGATTTACAGCTTACGGCAGTGACGGAATATATGTAGCAGACTATGATGCTGATGCTGTAATGCAACTGAGTGTCAACAATAAGCTTCGACACGTGGCAAAGAGTGCAAGCCTTATTACCGGTGTAAAGCGTCCTGATAAGTATATGACGGATGAATGGTTTGAAGCAAACCCCGGCGATATGAAAGATTTAACTCATAAAAAGTATCAGTACATCTATTACAATCCCGAAACTAAATACACAGCTGACGGATTGTATATAAGCAAACGTGATTTTGCTGAATATAAAAATCTTCAGGACGTGCTTTTGTCGTGGAATCATAACTTTGTTGACAGAATAGTTCCCGTTCATTCTATGGAAACTGATCCTGACCGTTCTGATGTATGGCGAATTACTATGAAACCCGGCAACTACGACAGCTATTATACAGGTGATATAGTTCAGGAGTTTGGTATAAATCCTGAACGTGGATTTATGGTAATGAACGCTCTTGAGCTTTTAGATGAGCCGGGTGAATTCTACTATGATAGAAAAGATAAAAAGCTATATTATATGCCCTATCCGGATGAAGATATGGCTACAGCAGAAGTGGTAGCGCCGGTGCTGGACACATTGCTTAGCCTTGAAGGTAACGACGTAAATGATAAGCTTAAAAATGTATCGTTTGAAAATATAGAATTCTCTGATGCGAAATGTATCTATATTGATGGAATTTCAACCGGTCAGGCTGTACAGAGTGTAGCCAATGGTTTTGCTAAAGGTACGCCGTCAGGCATCTACGTAGCATATACCGACGGCGTAGAATTTAAGAATAATCTTATTCATTCAATGGGCGGTCATGGACTCCAGCTTATGAATGCAGTAAGTAACTCAACTGTTGTGGGTAATACCTTCTACGATGTGGGTGATAACGGACTTACAGTAGGTGCTACCGGTCATACGGATATGGGACTGAATTTTACATTCAAATATGACACAAACCCCGAACTGTTCCCGCAGGAACAGCGAGATACAGTATCCGAGCCTGTGCCTGCAGAGTATAAGGATGCACCATACGACCTTATGGCAGACAGACGTACAAAGCTCTGGTATTCCTACTATGAGGGAACGTTTGATGCATTTGTTAAGGATTGGATAGACAAGGCAAAGGATGCAAGCATACTTTCAGGCCTTGCATACTGTCCTACACCGCAGCGTGGAGGTTGGGGAACTACTACTGTGTATGATAATACATCACAGATGGGTCCTAATGCAAATGAAACCTATGTAGGAACATTTGATAAGTACGTTTATTCGTATGAACGTGTTGACAAGCACTATGATTGGTTTGCAAATTGGCGTGATGATTACAGCGTGACAGAGGGGAAAATTCCGTATCTTAAATGGGAGTTTTCACGTCCTTATGACCTTGACGAAATTACAATCGCATTTAATAAGGATTTAAGAAAGCACGCAGATGAATTTTCAGACTTTGAAGTTTTGGTTTCCAACGATTTTGACTTTGCCGATTATAAAGTAGTTCATACTCAGATCGGGGAAGTGGAAAACGAAGTTAATCACTACTCGGTAGAAGGAATAGAAAAATATAAATTCCTTATGATTAGAAAAACTAAGCCCGGAAACCTTGCTTGTTCAAGAGTCTGGATTGGAACTATGGATAAAAAACCAAACGTAAAGAATCAGCGTTGCGACGGTCTTACTATTGAAAACAACTATTTTGAAAGAATAGGCTCATCATTCTTTGGAAGAGCTATCGGGCTTTCAATCATAAATGCTGATAACGTAGAGCTTAATCATAACGAGCTTAAGGAAATTGCCTATACGGGTATAAGCGTTGGATATTCATGGACAACAGATAATGAAACCTGTGAAAACATCAACGCCCGCTATAACTACACAAACGATACAGCATTTGCAGGCTATGACGGTGGCGGTATCTATACTCTTGGCAGACAGCCGAACAGCTTCTATGAATATAACCATGCAGAAAACTCCAATATAGGTAAAATTGGTTTCTATACTGATAACGGTTCACGCTTTATGACAATGCAGAAAAACTATGTTGAAGGCTCTGCTATTGCAGGCGGACCAAGAGGCGGTTGGGCAATGACAAACGGTATGCCTGAAAATACCTTCAAGAATAACTTTGCAACTACGAATGTATATCAGAATGCAGGTGCCGATGACCAATTCTACTATGAAAATCCTGCACACGTACCAATCGGACAGCCAAGCCGTGAGGCATATGACACTTATACTAATGCGGGGCTTGAAGATGAATATAAGCATATTTCTTTGCAAGTTCCTGAAAGCGTGTTCAAGCCGTATCATCAGGCAGCGTGGGATAAAGCGTCTTTTGAGTATGAAATCGACTATGAAGTTCCTACATTCAAGACAGGACTTTCATCACAGCTTTCTGCGACCATTTCAGATGCTAAGTTCGGTACGGGACTTGGTATGTATCCAACAGAGTATAAAACAAAGCTTTCCAAAATGTCATCATATCTGACATCTGAAAATCAGCCGCATTTCCCAACAAGATACTCTCTTGTTAATCAGTTTGTAGCTGAGCTAAAGGCTTCTATGAGGAGATACAGCTTTGAAGATACTCTTGCACTTTGCAAAGACACTCTTGAAAAGGCAAAAGGCGGCACAGAGTATAAAAAGACTGATATAACAGCTTTCCAAAAGGTAGTACAAAATGCAGACGAGAAGCTTGCAAAGGGTATTTCTGCGGAAGAAGAATACGATTTGCTTATAGCGCTTGAAAATGCATACAACACCTTTATGGGCAACAGAAACTCTGCTGAAATTGTAAATGTCTCTGTTCCGAGTGCTGAATTTGTTGAAATCGATAATGAAAATCTCACCGTAACGGCTTTCTTCCCGGCGGAAGCATCCATGAAAATAGAAAATGTTGAGATTACCACCAATGAAAGCTCAAGCATTGCTCGTGTGATGCCGACTCAAATCGATTTTTCAAAAGGGCTTATGGTGCCTGTGTATTGCAGCTCAAATAAGAAATACAATCATTGGAATCTGGTAGGCGAATATGTTTCATATTCAGAGGCACAGTATCCGTCCGATACAGATTGGATTGTGAACTATAACGAAGACCGGTACATAACAAAGCTGGCGAACTCAACGCTTCTCAAAGCTTCAAGCTTTGCGTATATGAGCCGAAATCGTGGTATCAACAGTTCGCAAATCTTTGACATCAAGCCCGTATCACCAAACGGAGCGTCAGAGTTTACTCTTATTCTTGGAGCAAATAACAGCGATGGGTTTGATTTCGGCAATAAAGGTAAAGAGTATAACCATGCGCAGGTTGAGTTCTCAGGCGACGAAGCTAAGTTCTATAAGTTCTCAGACGGTGCTAAGACACAGATTGGAGAAACTGCCAAATCAGGAATCAAGTGGAACGAACGAAATACCCTTAAATATACTATGGAATACATAAATGAAAATACGTATTTCACAGTAGAGCTAAATGGTCAGCGTATTCTCTCAGAAGTAATCGAAAAATGTTCATACGGTGATTTTGCGGGTATTTACACACCTTATATCAACATCAGATTGTATGACCATATGAATATACAGACCTCATGGCAGGAATTTGACGGAACAAATGCTACTGCCAATACAAATATTCAAAAAAAAAAGACCATAGGCTGACTGTTTATATAAATTCCAATCTTGATTGGGAAACAGTCAATGAGTCAAATGTGTATTTCACCAGAACAAGAGGTAACGATACAGCTTATAAAGAAAAGGTAACCCTTTGTAAGCTTGATGAAAGAACAATCGCCGTTGATGCTTCAGAGCTTACAACTGATACAGTTTATACCTTTAATATAACTGACGGTCTAAAGAATGTGTCAGGAAAATCTGTTGCACCTTCGGGATATACCTCAAAGCTTTACAACACTCTTATTTCTCCCGTTGCGTATAAAGAGCGGGTGGATAATATCAGAATTCCGTATTCTGATGTGAAGGTTTATGACGGTGAGCTCAGGGAGGATAAGCTTCTTCCTGAACTCAGCGACAATAAAATGACAGATTCATATATCCCCATACCAAACAACAAAGATGGTACAACAGATGACTTCTTGATAGTTGACCTTGGAGATTATTATAAGGTTTCAGGGATAATGGTGTCACTTAAGGATGCATCATCTACTACTGAAATTTCAAAGTATTTGTATAGACTGACGGTTAAAGGTGCAAAAAATCCTACCATAAGCTATGAAGAAGCAGATACCCTCTTAAATGGAGGAGATGTTGAACAGTTGAATTATAAATCAAAACCTGCATTAGCTTGGGATAATGAAACTTATTACAGATATTTGTACATAAGAGATGACCAGAACAGCATGAATAATGTTGGTGAATTGATTTTCTATGCTGTTGAGGATTTTGTTCCAAAAACTCGGGTTGTTGCCTTGGACTTTGTAGATGAAATGGGCAAAAGTATTCAGTATTCTCACAATAAAGAGAATACCCCCACCGTTAAAGCTGTTATAAAATCAGGCGAAATGTCTGAGATAATAACAATAATGGTTTGTGAATACGCAGATGACGGGAGATTTGTAGGGATGACAAAAACGGATGTTGATTCTTATAATATTCCTATTCATGAAAATGGTTCATACTCAATATCGTTGCCTCTTAAAAGCAGTTCAGGAGCTGTCAGTGCATATGTTTGGAATGATACAGCTCAGCCTATGTTAAAAAACATAACCTCATCTGAGTTATGAGGTAAAAGCTTCGGCACATCTCGGATGTGCGGCATTGGTTGCTTATGCACCAGGTGCTTCAGGCTTAATATTATCTGCTTATCATATCGGGCGATTAGCTAAGATAATAAAATGCTTGTCAGCATAGAGCAAAGCTTAAACTTGATTTAAATAAAAAGCCGTTTTATGATCGGGCAATATAAAATGGTATGTTTTATGAATTATTCAAGTTTAGCTTATCTTTTAATAATAGCAGCTTATGCAATCCGATTTAAATAAAAATTGCTAATTGCAAAATAAAACTTAATGAAAGGAATGATTCATAAGTGAAAAAATTTATATCACTTTTGATAGCCGTAATGATGGTTGTAGCCCTTATGCCTATGGCAATGGCATCTTCTGATTATTCATTCGACTGGGATGGCAGTAAGGATAGCGGACAAGGCAACAATCCTAACAACTTGGATAAAATGGGAGTTGCTACCACAATTAAAACCATCACATTCTCAAAATCGGTTGATTTATCAACTGTAACAGATGATACTATGTATTTTTATGATAAATCATGGAAATCAGGTTCATCAATTTTCGCATGGAGCGACGACAAAACAGTTGCTACCTTTGATGCTTCACAGCTGAATCATGAAACTCTTAACTACTTGTACATAAATGGTTTAAAGTTTGAGGATGGAACCGATGTTACTGCTTTGACTGATAAATCTGTATGTTACTATATAAGCCGTGGCAGCGTTGCACCAAGACTTTATTCAGCGAATGAAAACTTACAAAAGGTTACAAGTGCTAAGGTATATGATTGGACAAATCAAGAAACAAGCCTTGATGGAAAGAGCGAGATATATTCTATAAATACTTTCGGTACAAAAATTGATGTAAAAGGTAAGCTTTTGCTTGTAGATTTAGGTGCAAGTCTCAGACCTGGTGCATTGTTGATTCAGGAGAATGCTTCTAGTAATGAAACGCAGTGGCTTTATACAAATGGTACTAAGATTTACGGTCTTGATTCACTTGAAAATGGTATGGCAGATGCAGATCTTATCGGAACTATTGACGCTAAAGGTTCATGCTACAAAAAGTTTGCTGTAGCATCACTTGATAGCACAAACAAGTATCGTTATATTGTTATTGACGTAAGCGATGCTGAATTTAATCTTATAGGATTTACACTTTTCAATGTTCAGTATTTACCATCTGTAACAGTAGAAAATCAGGAGATTTATCATAACGGTACAGAAGCAAGCTTACCTATAAAGCTTACTTTTGCAAACACCGATATGACAACTGTAACAAATGAATCTGTACAGGTTATAAATAAGTCATATGGTTGGGACCAGAAGATAAACTCTGTTATTACTGCAGATGCGGAAAATGCAAACGTTGTATATCTCGACAGAAAAGTGCTCCCAAGCGAAGCAAATGCGATGATACAGCTTACAAGTGCAGTAAAAAGTGTTGACGGTCTCGAATTTAAAAACAAGGATTTAGCAACATTCTATACAGGCTTGAACTTCAATCAGGACTACAATGCAAGTAAGTATTTCACAAAGCTTACTAACAGAAACAATAAGGTTGCAACTGTCACAGATGGAGCTGTAGTATATACAGACAATGCAGCAATTTGTGACGGAAAAGTAAATGTAAACTTTGAAATAGCACCTTATAATGCTGAAACTGACAATGGTCAGTATGTTCTCATTGACCTTGGAAATGTATATGATATTGCTTCAGTAGGTATGCTTCATTCAGGAAATACTAATAATGATGAAATTCATGGTGTTCAGTTCAAGGGTTCAAAGACTCTTGTAGGTATCGAAGATGCAGAAGCAATCGGAACCATCGTTCCGCCTCAGGCTGCAAACGGCGCTGAAAAGCATGATACTCATTATTCAACACCGGCATCAGGACAGTACAGATATATTTATGCATATATCACTCCTGAACAGGTTGCTGCAAATCAGACAACTTATTATACAAGAAATGGATTTTATGCAACAGACGTTACAGTAGCAGTATGGTTTGACAGAGGCGTATCACAGAATGATATTTTCTTCAAATATACAGATACAACTATTACTGCAACTCCTTCAAATGTTGAATCTGGCGGAGCTATTGTAATGGTAGCAAGATATGAAAAGGCTACAAACAAGTTTGTAGATGTTGTAATCGGACAGAATAATCAGGCTGTAACAGTTGATTATGATGCTAACTACAACTATAAGGCATTCCTTTGGGATGATCCTATTACAAACATGATTCCTTTTGCACCGGCTGTAAATTACTAAAATATTTGGTGGCTTACCGCCCGGCAACGCTGGGCGGTAGGCATCATCTATCAAAAGCTTTATATATGCATTTTTGCGTTGTAGAGGTGCATATATAAGTCTTTTGAACTAAAGGCTAATAGTCTGTTAATATAAATTTTGCAGAGCAAGATTTTGTAAAAGTCGAAAGGAGAACTTTATGAAAAAGAGATTTGTTTCAATACTTGCAGCGATGGCTTTAGTAACCTCCATGCTGCCAACAGTATCGGCAGCAGACGAAATAACATACAGCTGGGGTGATTCTATAACCGACGGTTCATTGGCAAGCTTGAATCAAAACGGCACAGATACAAGAATGAAAATCACATTCCCGAAAGCAGTAGATACATCTACTGCAACAGATTCTAATCTGTATTTCAAATGCGGAAACAGAATTAAAAGCATTCAGGAATGGAATAGCGATAAAACAGTATGCTACATGGATTTTGAAAACATTCAGGTAGAGCAATACAACTATCTTCATATCACCACCGGACTTAAATATCAGGACGGAACTGATGTAACAGCTACTGACATCCAAAAGGGATTGTATTACGCAAGTGTTGGAAGTGTATGCGAGATTCCGTATTCTCCTGACTATAATATAATAAGAGTGCCCAGAAATAATGTTGGTGTTTATGAATGGTCAAATGTAGATAATTCTTTAGAAGGAAAAATAAATCTCACATTTCTTTCTGATAATAATTGGTGCAATTACAATTCAGATTGGGCAGATAATGCAAAGAGTAAAGCTCTAACATCAGGCAGTTATCTTCTTCTTGATTTAGGTGCAGAGTATAATGTGGCAAATATTGCAATAAGAACAGAGGGTTCTTCTGCTACGACAGCATATCCTTATACAATCGGAACAGAGCTGTATGGACTTGAAAGCCTGAATACGCCTATATCACAGGCTACAAAAATTATGAGTGCCATGACCGGCGACGAGGTGCTTTATGAGCATATTCAGCAAAAATCATTTGCTCCTGCAAATTATAGATATTTGCTTTTGGTAAACCCGTCAAACAATATGCGAATAGGTGATATTGCTATGTATGCATTGCAGTATAATAGCTTTGGTACATGGTCTGCATATGATATAGGAGCTGATATAGAATTCACACTTCCCATCGAAAGCATAACAATTCCTGATAAGACCTATACCACATATCTTACTTCGTATGATTCAAATGGTGCAATGACTTCATTTGTGCCAGAGACACATACAGTTTCTGCATATGATGTTTCTATTTCTGACGCTATTTCAAAAGGAACTGATACATTATATAGTGCAGTATTAATAGGCGATACTTCAAAAATGAATATAATTGGTGATGTTGGCTATTACGGAACAGGAGACTTTTCAAAAACAACCGGAACAGCATCAGATTTCAATTCTGCAATCACTACATATCAGGGTATGGACTTCTACCGCATTACCGGAAAATCTGTTGACGCATCTGATAAAGTTTCAGTAACCGTTATTAAATCCGATGCTTCGGATGACCAGGCAGAATCGGTTTTTGAAAGCTTTACAACTCCGCACTACTTTGCTGCAGCAAATTCCGGAGCAGGCTATGAATTCAAAATACCATTTACAGAAGAGGGTAAATACCATATAAGACTTGTTCGTTCAGCAGAAAATGGCTCAGTACAGACAAGATATTTTTCATGTACCATGGCTGACATTCAAAGTCAATCTGATTTAGTTGATGCGTTCGTTTCATATGATGCATCACACGAGTCAGACAACAATGACGCAAATGATTTTGCTGACCTTGTTTCAGCTTACATTACTCCGGGTACACTTGTTTTGGCATCATCTCTTGTAGATTCTTCATCATTATCTCAAGACGGATATACACAAATTTTTAGTGATATTAAAGATATAATGATTTCTGAACTTACAGAAGCTGCAACAGTAGGCGATATTGTTAGTATTATCAATACTGCATCTGTTGTTTACAGATTGAGCCAAAATGACAGCTCCCTTATCAGCACTCACGGTGTGCTTGTAAAGGATAATGCATCTGTTAAAAGCTATGTACAGTCAAATTATGGGTATAGCTTCAATCTTGACATAACAGCAGCGTCAGGACTTGTATCAATTACAAACTTTGAAAATTTGGGACTTGTTGAGTTTACATTTAATGAGTCTATGAACACCTCAACTCTCACAAGCTCAAATATCAAAATACGAAAGAAATCAAATAATTCAGTTGTTTCATATACTCCGGCTGCCGTATCTGCAACAAGATACAGCGTTTATGTGGGAGAGCTTGAATCAAATACAGAATACACAATCGAATTTACTCAAAACTGTAAAACTGTGTCAGGACTTAAGGCACTTGTTGCTGAAACATTTGAATTCTCTACGGGTACAACTCTTAAAGCATCATACCGCCCGGGAAAAGTAATACGACTTGTTTCTCAGGGTAAGCCTGTAACCGGAGAAACAGCAGACAGCTCATTTGGAAATTTGTCTGTACTAACAGATGGTGTTCTCAGCGGAAATACAGGTAATGTTCTCATGGCATATTGGAAGAAAAATGCTGTAATAGACCTTCAGGACTATTATGAGATTTGCGGTGTGTATTGGAAGAGCCGAAAAGCAGATTATTTCTGGGATTTTGCAAATGTAGAATTTAACGGAAATGAAATAAATGCTTTCGGAGAAAACGATGATTACGTTACTATGTATAAGGTTCCCCAGCTTAATGAAAATACAGCTGCACCTTATGTAGAAGCTACTCAGTCTGCAAGCTCAAACGGCAGAAAAGTGCGATATGTAGCGCTTATGAGCGAGGGAAATCCCATTATGTATGAAGCAAAGATTTATGCTTATACTGATGTGGTTCAGGGCCCCTGGTCAAAGCCGTCATATACACCCGGCACAGCAGGTAATTATGAGTTCACTCTGCCTGTAAAATACTCAAATGCATCTTATCATATCCTTATGACAGCATATGATGCAAATGGTGCTTTAAAAGCAAAGAAGCTTATGCAGAAATCACCGGTTTCAGATAAGCTTATTGCAAGCATAACCGTTCCGTCAGATGCAGTAGGAATTAATGCAGCCGTGTTCTCAAATCTTGCAAATCTCCAGCAGTCTTATGAGGGAACAACTGTGGGAACATCAATCAAATCGGGTAATGCGGATGGAGGCATCAGCATAGTGCCGTCGGATAACGAGCTTACAATCAAGGTTGGAGCAAACACGCAAATCAAAAAGTCGGATGAGGCTTGTATCATGGTTGTAAAGGGTGACAATACAGTACGTACCCCAGAATCAGTATTTGCATCTGTAAATGCTTCAAATCTTGAATCAGTAATTGAGTTCATGGCTTCAGATATAGTAGGTGACGGATATAAATATACTTTATCAGGACTTACAGACGGAAAGTATTATATAAGAGTTGCTACAACTGATATTAATGGCAACACAAGTTCAATATATTTTAAATACACTAAGGCATCTTCTGTAGTTAAAAACGGAATTATTACTGACCTTATGACAGCGGATTCTACTACTGTAAACGGACATATCAATGATGCTATTACAGCAGATGAAGCAATTCTTCCGCAGCAGGTTGCATCTAATGTGCTAAGTATGGAAAGTGATTTTGGACAAGTATTCGTATATACAAGAGATATGCTCTATCCGGATGCTTCTGCTGTTACAACAGTTGACCAGATTGTTGATATTATAAACGCTGCTGCGATTGTGAAAGGTTTTGCAGACGGAGATGCAGAAGAAGCCGCAGAATTGTTCGGTCAATACAAAAGCACTCTTACAGGAAAAGTTGCGGCAGATATTGATGCTTCAAACTTCCTTACAGTATTCTCTGCGTTAAAGTCAAATATCAATAGCAGTGTTAGTCTTGAAAATGTACTCAAATGGTCAGAAATGCTTTCAGCCATTGTAAATAAATCTAATTCAGACAAAGCTGCAGCGCTTAGAAAATATGAAGCACAGCTTGGAATTAACGTTGGTTATGCTTCGCAGATGGGCACAACTCTTGAACGTGCGGCAAGCTATATCAGTAACACAAACATCTTAGGACTTTATGGTACAACAAACTTTAATAATGCATATGTAGCTGCAGTTGCTGCTGCAACTGCAGGAAATGACAGCGGTGGCGGCGGCTCAGTTTCAGGTGGCGGTTCATCAGCCGGCGCTTCAAGTTTTACTCCTGCTGTATTGCCTGAAAATTTGCAGCCTATAACTCCGGTGCCTGAGCAGAAACCACAGTCGCCCTCAAAGGTGTTTAATGACCTTGCAGGCTATGAATGGGCTGCTGACGCAATCGATAGACTTTTTGAAAAAGGCATCATCAGCGGTGATGGCGACGGCGGATACGCACCTGAGCGTAACATCACAAGAGCTGAATTTTTGAAGCTTCTTGTGGAAGCAACGGAAATCAAGGTTGTAGAAAATGTTGAAATCATATTCGACGATGTACCTGAAACAAGCTGGTATTATCCATATGTAAAAATAGCATATTCAAATAAGCTTGTAAACGGAGTGAGCAAAATAGAATTTGCACCTCAAAACTATATTACAAGGCAGGATATGGCTGTGTTGATTAATAACTACCTTAAGCTTTCAGGGAAGGGATTTTTTGGAGACGAAAAGCGGTTTGCAGATGGTAATTCAATCGCTGAATATGCAAAGGATGCAGTAGATACAATTTCTGCATCAGGAATTATCAACGGCTATGAGGACGGAAGCTTCAGACCGACAGCTCTTGCAAGCAGAGCGGAAGTTGCAGTTTTAATAGACAGACTTTTAGAAAAATTAGCATAAGGAGGATATGAATAATGAAAAAGCTTATAAGTATATTAAGTACTCTATCAATATTACTCTCAATAACTCCTTATGTATTTGCAGAAGAGGATTATGGAGTAAACGTAGCACTTGGAAAGCCCGTATATACAGAAGTTCAATATCCGGAAGAAAGATTCCTTGTAAAAAACATTACAGACGGCGACTTAAAAACAGTCGGCTCATCTATGGGTAACGGCGAAAAAGATATAAGAAGTGGATATGGCGGATTTACCGAAATTGACCTTGTTGATGCCTACGAAATAAATACTGTTGTAGTTAGAACAAGACGTGATGGTGATTACGACTGGGCAAGAAAGAATTTTATGATAGTCGTTGCAAATAAGCCTGACTATTCAGATGCTGTTGAAATCGGCTCTAAGCTTGAAGATAAAGGCTTTGGTGACGACCTCATAATTACTCTTGATAAGCCTGTGAGAGGACGTTATGTTTTCTTGGTAAATACTTCGAGAAAAGGCTCACCTGCTGTTAGTGAAATTGAAGTTTACGGAACAATCAGTATTCCTGACACATCAGGAAGCTTTAAAGACGTAACTGAATGGAACGCAAAAAATGCAGTAAATATGATATATGCTCTTGGTATAGCCGAGGGCATGGGCGATGGTAATTTTGGCGCTGCGTATTATATGACTCGTGGTGAAGCAGCAAAAATGCTCTGCAATTTTGCACGTGTTCCCGTAGGGGAGTATGGCGGTGAATTTCAGGACGTTTCCGCAGATAATATATACGCCCCATACATTACTGCAGGAGTAGAAAACGGATTTTTTTCAAAGAATGTACGATTCAGACCTGATGACTTCATAACCGGATTTGAGTTTTTGAAAACCATGATTTATATAAGCGGTAATTCCTTTGCCATTGATTCAAAGTCGTCATTTCCTCAAAATCTTACATCAGCAATTAATCTGTTTGACTTAATGAACAATGTAACTGCTGACATGTCATCTTACATAAACCGTTCAAATGCGGCAATTATTATGTATAACACTCTTATTGCAAACTGCTTTAGATTTGATAATAATGAGTGGACAATAAGCGACAAAACAGTTGTAGAGAAGCTTTTTGGATATGAGCTGAAAAAGGGAACAGTAACCGGCAGCTCTGCCGCAGTAAATGAAGGCAATTCGCCTATTGGCGGCTTTGAACTCGTGGAGATTGACGGTATAACCTACGACGACCGTACGGGAAAAGCAGTTGACCTCATAGGTAAATCTGTGTATTACCTCCTCGACGCCAAGAACGGTGACCATATAATTGGTATGTGGCAAAATGAAAGCAAGCTTGTAACAGCAGTTGTTGACAGCTATGACTTCGTTGATGCCGACCGCTCATTTATATACTATCAAAGCGATGGTAAGACAAAGAAGCATAAGATTGATGCACACCCATATGTGTTTATAAATGAAACTCAAACATCAAGCTATACTCCTGCCGATTTCGTTGCAGAAAACGGATATACAGAGCTTATTGATTCAACCGGTGACGGTGTGTTTGAAACAGTCAAGATTAACAGACCTGATATATTCAGAATTAATTCTATTGAGTTTGATACTAACGAAAAAATGCTTAATATCAGCTCATATGACGGTGCGGTATATAGGTTTGATTATGACCGACTTGAAGTATTTACCGCAGACGGTAAGCGTTCAACCCCTACTTTCTTGCAAAAGGGCGGACTTATTTACCTTTATGCTTCTCAAGACGGAAAGTATATTAAAATTATAAGCCAGAATGTCAAAATTTCTGGAATTGTAACATCTGTTACAGGAGACAAAATCGGAGTAGATGGAGTTGAGTACCAAAAGACTAAGTATTATACTCGAAACCATGCAGGCGAGGCTGTTGCGGGTAAGCAAATGACATTTGTACTCGACGGCAATAATCGACTTATAACTATCACAGATGAGGAAATCCAGACTTCGTCAGAACGGCTTGTATTCATTGTGAAATGTCATATAGTTTCTCAGGATGATATAAGAAGAGTTCAAGTATTTACAACTGATTCTGAGTTCATTGATTATGATTTTGCTGAGAGGGTATGGGTAGATGGTGCATCTAAAAACTCTGTGGGCATTGATTCACTTGGTGAAGACTACTTTACGGGAAAGCTTGCACTTATAAAGACCAATAATAAAGGTCAGTTATCAAGCATAATAACAGAGAATACAACAGATGCTCAAAGCTCAGTAGCGCAGGATCCTGAAAACGTCAATCTTGCAGGCTGTGACCGTATGGAAACGGGATTTTACAAAGGACATAACATAGTGTCATCAGTTGATGCTGAAACTCCAATGTTTGTCATCCCCGTATCATCAGGAGCACCGCTCAGACACAGCGATTACGACCGTTTCTATAAATACACCAAGGTGGGTGCACATTGGTCTGTTACTACAAGAATTTCTTCCGGTCTCAACATTAAGCGCTATGGTGTAAATGAATTCGGAGAGCCGGCAGTTCTTGTAGTAAGACAAGGCTATAACGTTTCCACTTCAAGCTGGAATCCTATTTCTGATGCCAATGCGGCTACGCTTGTATTTGACAGCTACCGTACCGCAATAGACGCTGACGGAGAAATTTGCTATCAGATTAACGCATATAACTTAAATAATGGTACATATGTCACAGTACCTCTTAAGACAGGCATTTCAAATGTGCTTGATTCTTTCAAGCTTCATAATCCCTCGTGGTTTGGAGATATTACAACTCAGCCTACAAGCGATTGGATGGAAGACACTAAGATTGTCAATAAAAGCTATGTAACCGCTGAATATATCTATGGCTTAGCTGACCTCAATAAAGGTGATATTATACGTTATTCAAACGGATGGTATTCCAATGCAAGTGAGCTTGAAAGAGTAGCGCACAACATGGATTATGACAAAACAAAATGTAAGGTGGTATATACTTGTGGTTGGGATCCTTCAACTATTCGTTCTACCACCAGACTTCAATATGGTATAGTTGATAGAGTAGCAGAGGGAAGACTTGTTTTCTGGAGTGAAGAAAACAAAAAAGAAGCTGTTCCTCTTGCTGGCTTCGGCGGTACTGTGTTGGTTGTTGACGGTTCATATATTAGCGCATACCCCGTTAATTCTGCAGGAATATATATTGAATCCGGTGACCGCGTCACAATATACACCTCTGCAGGTTATCACAAATCTATTGTTGTATATAAATAATCATTATAATTCATTCCTGCCGCAATGCTGCGGCAGGGGTGACAATATCTAAGGAGATGACAAAAATCAATGAACAGCACTAACCTTGGCAAAGGTACTACCTTTAACAGTAAGCTTGTTAATTTGATGTATAAAATCAACAGAAATAAGTTTATTTACCTTTTATTATTACCGTCAGTAGTTCTTACTTTTATTTTCTCATATATGCCAATGTCAGGACTTAAAATGGCATTCCAGAATTACAACATTTTTAACCCTGAGGCAAGTACGTTTATAGGACTTCAGAATTTTAAAGATATTTTTACCATTCAGGAATGTGTTGAGGGCATAAAAAACACAATAATTATCGCAATTCTCACAACTGTAATTTGTTTCCCGCTTACCATTGTGTTTGCATTGCTCTTAAATGAGATTAAAAACAAATACTTCAAGAAAGTAATTCAGACTGTAAGTTATCTGCCGCATTTCCTTTCTTGGATTTCGGTTATCGGTATTGTAACGTCTTTGTACTCACAAAGCGGTATAATTAACGATTTGATGTGTACATTAACCGGCGGTGCTTGGGAGAGAACAAGCCTTCTTGCAGTTGAAAGCTTCTTTTTTCCGGATGTTGTAATTCTTAATATCTGGAAATCAATTGGCTGGAATTCAATAGTATTCCTTGCGGCAATTACAGGTATTGACGAAGGGCTTTATGAAGCTGCAAGGCTCGACGGTGCGAACCGTTTCCAGCAGGTAATTAATATTACAGTTCCAAGTATTCTGCCTACAATCATGATTATGCTTTTGTGGAGAATAGCATCATTGTTTACAGATAACTTTGAACTTATCTATGGCTTGCAAAATCCGTTCGTTAACGTTGAAGTTATAGGAACGATTATTTATAAAAATGGTATTGCCGGAGGCAACTACCAGATGACAACTGCATTTGGACTTATGCAGGGACTTGTAAATTTCTTATTGCTCGTTGGTGCAAACTATTTATCTAAAAAAGGCACCGATGTAGGTATATTCTGAGAAAGGGAGGAAGAATTCTATGAAAATCAAAGACTCGAAAAGCTACAAAGCATTTCAGATATTCAACTATGTTTTGCTGACTGTTCTTGGTATAATAATGGTTTTTCCTTACCTGAATGTTCTTGCAAAATCACTAAACGATGCGGCAGACTCTGCACGCGGTGGTATTACAATATATCCGAGAGTATTCTCTCTTGATAACTTTAAAACTTTGCTGTCTGATGCTGATATGATAAAGGCAGCAGTAGTTTCCGTTTCAATGGTGCTCATTAACATGGTGCTTTCGTTGATAGTTCAGTTTGGAGCAGCATACGCACTTTCAAGAAAAGCATTCCCCGGTAAACAATTTTTTGTATGGATGTTTACCATACCTATGTTTTTATCAGCCGGTCAAGTGCCTTTGTATGTGCTGTTTTCAAAGCTTGGTCTTCTTAACAGCTATTGGGTTTATATTATTCCGTACTTGTTCTCGTTCTATAATATTATCATTATCAGAACCTTTATTCAATCTACAATTCCCATAAGCCTTGAAGAAAGTGCATTGCTCGATGGTGCTAATGAGGTTTCAATATTCTTCAAAATAATTATACCTCTTTCAAAGCCCATCCTTGCAACAACTGCACTTTGGATTATGGTTGCACGTTGGAACGATTGGACTACTACTCTTTACTACATAAAGAAGCCTGATTTATATACTCTTCAATATATAATGATGCAGCTTGTAAAAGAAAGTGAAAGAATTCAAAAAATGCAGGCAGCAGCTATTGAAAGTGGTATGGCGCTTGAAAACTTCAAGCCTACAACAAGTTCTGAAAGTCTTATAGCAGCTCAGGTTATGGTAACTACCATTCCAATCATTTGTGTATATCCTTTCCTTCAAAAGTATTTTGTTAAGGGTATAATGGTTGGTTCAGTCAAAGGTTAAAAATGAAAAACCATCCCCAGACTGTATTTGAGGATGGTTTTTTAAAACAGGAGGCATATTTATGCATAATATAAGCTCTATTGTTGACAATATTCTGCATTTGACAGAAACACATAAAATTGATGATGGTGCATACCAAAGATGGACCATTCAGGATGAAAACAACAGTCGTAGTTTTGATTTGAATGCTTATGGCTGTGCTGATGCAGCAAATATTTTATATACCTGCGGTAAGTTCCCGTCGGATGCTTCTGAGCGTGAAATGTTCGTAAAAACTCTTTGTTCACTACAGGACGAGAAAACCGGTCTTTTCAAGGAGGCTACGCATCATTATCTTCATACAACTGCACATTGCGCGGCTGCACTTGAATTATTTGAAGAAAAGCCGATTTATCCCCTAAAGGCAATGGAAAGATATATAACTATTGAAGGCTTATATGAGCTTCTTGAGTCTATTGATTGGGATTGTGATCCTTGGGATGGTTCTCATGTGGGAGCAGGTGTATATGCCGCTCTGGTGCTTACAGGAGCCGTTGACGAAGCTTGGGAAAAAGCATATTTTGATTGGTTCAGAAAAGAATGTGATCCCATTTCGGGCATGTGGCGAAAGGGCTCGGTAGAAAAAAACTTAGTTCATAAGGCACATTTTCTTGCGGGTACTTTTCATTATCTGTTTAATCATGAATATGCAAAACAGTCTATGCCCTATCCTGATAAGCTGATAGATACATGTATTGAGCTTTATGATACATTTTTAAAGGAAAATACACAGCATCATTTATTCGGATTTTTTGGCGTAGATTGGGTGTATTCACTAAATCGTGCAACACGTCAATCCTCTCACAGATTTGATGAGGCAAAGAACAGACTAAGGCAGTTTGCAAACGACCTTATAAAAGGTCTTGAAGAAATTAATTGGGGAACCAACACAAGAGCAGATGACCTGCATGCTTCTTTTGGAACGTTATGCTGCCTTGCAGAGCTTCAAAACGCTTTGCCGGGAGAGATATATTCTAAAGTTCCTTTAAAGCTGGTTTTGGACAGAAGACCGTTTATTTAAGGAGGTATCTTATATGGATAGCTTTGTACACGATAAGATACGCATTACAATTAGTAAGCTTAAGGAATTTTCTGAAAAAGTAATTCCCGGTGCTGAAAAGGTTATGTTTAAGGAGTCGGGTTATAAAAGGGGAGACAATCTCCCATGTGTTGACGATACATGGAAAGAGCTTGATAAAACATCTTGTATTGGCGGTAAGGACTGTCATTATTGGTTTTATACGGAATTTGATACACCAAAGATAAAGAAAAATAATCAGGTAGTAATAGAAATGTACACAGGAAGAGAACCTAATTGGGATTCAAACCCTCAGGGGCTTTTATATCTAAACGGCAGTATGTTTTCAGAATTTACAACCGATACACATCGTCAGGTGACTTTGGATGCTGATTCATCGTATAAAGCACATATTTATTTTTACACAGGTCACAGCAATACCAATCAGTATAATATCAGTTTCAAAATAAAAGAAATCAATTATTCGGTAATACAACTGTGGTACGATATGCTGGTTGCAGTTGAAGCTGCTGAATGTTTGAAACCGACAGATTATAACCATATAATAACCATAAAACATCTTGAGCAGGCTTGCAATATTCTTGATTTAAGAGAGCCGTACAGCGATGAGTTTTATTTAAGTGTAGAAAAGGCAAGAAAATATCTTAAGGAAGAATATTTCGAGAAAGAGTGCGGTCTTTCAAACGCGACTGTGAGCTATGTAGGTCATACCCATATAGATGTTGCATGGCTTTGGACTCTGGAGCAGACAAGAGAAAAGGTTCAGCGTACATTTGTTACGATGCTTGATTATATCGACAGATTTCCCGAGTTTTCTTTTATGTCATCGCAGCCACAGCTTTATGAATACCTTAAGGAAGACGCACCTGATGTTTATAAAAGACTTAAAAAGGCAGTAAGTGACGGACGGTGGGAAGTTGAAGGTGCAATGTGGCTCGAGGCTGATTGTAATCTTACATCGGGAGAAAGCCTTGTACGTCAGATTTTGCACGGAAAAAAATTCATAATGGATGAATTTGGGATAGACAGTCATATTCTCTGGCTTCCGGATGTATTTGGTTACAGCGCCGCAATGCCGCAGATTTTAAAGAAATCAGGAATAGATAATTTTGTGACTTCAAAAATAAGCTGGAACGAAACCAATAAAATGCCTTACGACACATTTATGTGGCAGGGGATTGACGGAACAGAAATTTTCACGAATTTCCTTACAGCAAGATTCAAGGCAAAAGATGGCGAGAATGACATTAATACCGTGTATGCCGGACATATAATGCCGTCAATGCATATTGGAACATGGGAGCGTTTTCAGCAAAAGGAATACAGTAATGAAGCTATCGTAACCTATGGTTTTGGTGATGGTGGCGGCGGACCGACTGAAGATATGCTTGAACGTTTCAGACGTCTTGAATATGGCCTTCCGGGTATGCCTGCCGCAAAAATGACTAAAGTAGAGGATTTTCTCCAAAGACGTTTTTCGGACTTTAATAAAAACGCTGCTATTATGGGCAGAACTCCAAAATGGGTAGGAGAGCTTTATCTTGAGCTTCATAGGGGTACATATACTTCGGTAGCTAAGAATAAGAAAAATAACAGAGAATGTGAGTTTCTTTGCCAGAGCACGGAAATTGTTTGTGTCATGGATTTATTATTGAATAAAGCTGACTATCCTAAGAAAACGCTTGATAAAAATTGGAAAACTCTGTTACTGAATCAGTTTCATGATATTTTACCTGGTTCTTCAATATGCGAAGTATATGAGGAAAGCGACAGACAGTATAAGACTCTTAGAGAGGAAATTGGTGCAATTAAGTCATGTGCTCTTGAAAATATTGCAGATAAAGTTTGTCAAGAAGGAATACTTGTATATAATCCAAATTCTTTTAAAGCATCAGGGTATGCAGAATATAAAGGTAAATCAATATATGTTACTGATGTTCCGCCTTTGGGTTGGAAGATTGTAAGGGACGATTCAAAGCTGGATGATGTTAGTGCTTGTGACGGCGTTATAGAATCTTCACACTATAAAATAGAATTTGACCAAAGCATGAATATAGTGTCCTTGTACGATAAGGATAATGGCCGTGAGGTAGTAAAGGAAGGGGAAACTTTTAATCGTCTTGAACTTTTTGAGGATTATCCAAGATGCTATGATAATTGGGAAATAACTAATTATTATAAGCAGAAGAAATGGGATATTGACAATGTAGAATCGTGTGTTGCAATTTCAGGTAACGGCTGGGCAGGATTTGAGATTAAACGAAAAATCCAAAACTCTATTTTTGTGCAAAAGATAGTTGCGTATGCTAACAGTCGAAGAATTGATTTTATAACACATATGGATTGGCATGAGCATCACCTTTTGCTTAAAGCTGCGTTTCCTACAAACATTCTTACTGATAAGGCATCCTATGAAATACAGTTTGGTCATGTTCAAAGACCAACTCATGAAAATACCACATGGGATGCTGCACGGTTTGAGGTGTGCGCTCATAAGTGGGCTGATGTGTCTGAAGAGGATTACGGTGTGAGTATTCTGAATAACTGTAAATATGGTTATAGTGCCAATGGCGGCGAACTTAAGCTTACACTTCTCAAATGTGGCACATATCCGGACAAAGATGCTGATTGCGAGGAGCATGATTATATATATTCTGTTTATCCTCATAGCGACAGCATACAAAGAGGCGGAACAATATGCGAAGCAAATCTTCTAAACAAGCCGCTTCAGGCATATACGGCGTCTGGCAATGGAACGCTTCCGAGCGAATACTCGCTTGTATCATGCACCGAGTCTAATATTTTGATTGATACCGTAAAGTGTGCGGTAGATTCAGATGATATAATTATAAGACTGTATGATTCATGGAACAGAAAATCAAACCCAACTCTTAAGCTTGGATTTGACGCAAAAAAAATTATTCTATGTGACCTTATGGAAAATCCCATAACAGAGCTTGGCGAGGGTAGAGAAGTAAGTTTTCCGGTGAATAATTTTGAAATTATTACATTGCGTATTAAAGTGTAAAAAGGAGAATTAGTTATGCTAAATCTTGATAAACATCCGTATTTTAAGGAATATGTAGATGAAAAAACAGGTGTAAAAAGCTATTTCCTTACGAAAAAGGTAGCAAAGCTTCAGCAGCACAACTATTTTTGCAACACAAGCATTACATACGACAATAAATATATGTGGATACGATGCATTAATCCTCCTGCGCTCATTCAGACTCTTGCAGTAGTGTCGTTGGACGCAGAAAATCCTTTTATTCGTCATTTCCCCGGAGCCGGATTTTCCGGACGTGGTAATTTGCCTCTTATTATTCCCGGTACTCATGACGTTATATTTGCAGAAGGTCCTGCTGTGTATAAGGTGAATATTGAAGGTGAGATTACAAAGCTTATGGAACTTGACAGCAGCTTTATAAAACATTCAGAGCTTGATGTTGAGCGTATGTTTACTCATGCAAGTCTGTCATGTGACGGAAAGACATTGATTTTAGATATTCGTATGTCTGATAAAACCTACATAGCGTTAGGAAATATTGAAACAGGTGAAATAAAGCATATCACAAAGTTTGGCAGATACTATGATCACGCTATGTTTTCGCCGGTTGATCCTGATTTATTCATAATTGATCAGGATGGTTGGTCTGATCCTGACAGCGGTGAAAGATTTGGGATTGATAACAGAATATGGCTTATGAATCCAAAAGATGGGATTTTTGAACCATTGCTTCCTAATTCATGGTGGGGACATGGTGAAAACGGCGGCGATCTTATATGCCACGACTTCTGGGGTAAGGACGGCACCGTCTGTTATATTGATTACCGTGAGGGTGCATTTGAGTGCGACGTAAAGACAAGACAGCCGATACATGTGTGGAAACGTTCAATATGTCACGCTCATACTAACGGCGACCGCAGTATGTGGGTGGGAGATGAAAGCCCATACAGCTGGCATGTAAAACCCTGCAGAGTAATATTTTATGACAGAAAAACCAACAAGGAGCTTGATATATTCTCCGCAATGCCGCGACCTCATGTTCGAAATAACAGCAGCTATCATTTAGATCCTCATCCTGCGTTTTCTGATGATGGAGAATATATTATATCAACTGTAACGTTGCTGGATGGAAATGCGGACGTTGCAATCACTCCCGTAGAGCCTCTTGTGGAGCTATGTCGCACTAACGGAAAGATTGTGACAGGCGAGGATGTGTTTTCATTTGCTTCCTGCAGAGCAGAAAATATTGTTATAGATAAAATAAAGCTTCTTGATTCGGGCACAGAGATTATGGTTCGTATGCACGATATTTCCGGTAAGGATACTAATCCTGTTCTTGAAATAGCATTTGATGCGAAGAATGCTTTGTTGCTTGCTAAAAATGGAGAAACAATATGCGAACTTGGCGGTGGC
Source organism: Clostridia bacterium (assembly GCA_045128915.1). GTDB lineage: Bacteria > Bacillota > Clostridia > UBA1381 > UBA1381 > RGIG9115. Next base: position 157,338 of record JBGVIT010000067.1, on the reverse strand, counting down.
ACGAAAATTTCTGTGCCGATAGCTTCTTATGAAGCTGCAACAGTTAAGTTAATAGGCTAATTTAGGAGTTGAAAATAATGTTTACAAACGAACAAATAAAATGGGCAGAAGATTTTTTTAATAAATGTGAGTCAAAGCTTTCAAAAGTAACAGATGAGCTTGATTTTGATTATCCCGTAACTGTGCTTGAAGATGGGTCATATGGATATGATTCATGCAAGAGTCCGCAACAGTTTCATTGGATGAGTGGTTTCTGGGGCGGTATAATGTGGCTTTTATATCTTCAGACATCCAAAGAAAAGTACAAAAACAGAGCTGTTAAATGTAGCGATAGAATGAAAGAAATTTTTGGAAACAAGGAAAATTATTATTGCCTCGATAGCCACGATTTAGGATTTGTTGTAGGTATGACAAACATACCCCATGTTAAATTGTTAAATGATGAGGATGCAAAAATAAGGGCACACCATGCAGCTACAATGTTAGCTGGAAGATATAATCCCATTGGTGAATATATAGTAGCATGGAGCAGACCAAATGCATCTGTGCAGGGAAATACAAATGGTGTTGCAATAATTGACTGCCTTTTGAATTTGCCACTCTTATATTGGGCAAGTGAAGAAACGGGAGATGCAAGATTTAAAGCCATTGCGAAAAAACATGTAGATATGGCTGTGCGTGATTTCATTAAGCCTGATGGTTCTGTATATCATATAGTAAACAAGGATTCAAGAACCGGCGAGGTGGTAGGACATCCTCAAGGTCAGGGCTATGCAGACGGCTCCTCGTGGTCAAGAGGACAAAGTTGGGGAGTATATGGCTTTTTAATGTCTTATATTCATATAGGTGATGAAACTCTTCTGGAAGCATCTAAAAAGGTTGCAAATTATGTTATTGATAATTTCGGAGAACGTAAGTTAGCACCTGTTGATTATATGCAACCGGATGAACCTGCATACATTGACGCATCAGCAAACGCTATTACAGCTTGCGGTATGATTGAACTTGCTAAGTATTGTGATGGAGCAGAATCGAAAAAGTATTTAGATTTTGCATTCAGGCTTCTTGAAGCAGTTTATGAAGACTGTGATTTTGGAAATAAAAATCAGGCACTCGTACAAAGTGCGGCACAGATGTATGCAGATGCACATCTTTGCAGACCGTTTATTTATGCTGATTATTTTCTTTTGGAAGCTTTGATTAAAATCATTGGTAAAACAGATTATTTTATGTGGTAAAAAACATTTGGGAGTACAGATAATGGAAAAGTCAGAGCTTAAATTATTAAACAGTGAACATCGATTGAAAACCATTGAAGAATTGGTTATTAAAACCATAAATGAAAAATATTCAGATTATAATTTATGCCTTGACAGTCTGGCTTCTGAACTTAATTATCACCCCGCGTATTTGTCAAGCCTTTTTAAAAATCAAGTTGGAGTCGGCATAAGTTATTTTATTAAAAAAATAAGATTTGAAAAAGCATATGCTATGTTGCTCGATGGCGAGTCTGTAAACCAAACTGCAAAAAAAGTAGGGTATGATAATGCCAAATCATTTTCAAGAGCTTTTAAAAAGCAATATGGTGTAATACCATCTGAACTATTTACAAAATGAAAAGGAGTTGAATAAATGAGAAAGTATGAAAAATTAGAATATATTCATCACAATACATTATCCCCAAGAGCATATTATATTCCCTATGATACAGCGGAAAAGGCATTGGCTGGAGATAAATCTCAATCAGATTATTATATGCTGTTAAATGGTGATTGGGATTTTGCGTTTTTTTCAAGGGATATTGATTGTCCTGACGTGATTGAAAATTGGGACATTATTTCTGTCCCATCATGCTGGCAGATGCAAGGATATGAGAAACCTTATTATACAAACATTAATTATCCATATCCCGTTAATCCACCATATGTACCTGACGATAACCCTGTGGGTGTATATAGGAAAATTGTTAATATAAGCAATCATAAAGCAAATTTTGAGAATTATATTGTATTTGAGGGTGCCTCATCTTGTATTGAATTGTTTGTAAACGGAGAATATGTTGGATTTTCAACTGTATCTCATTGTATGTCTGAGTTCAAAATTAATCTAAAGCCCGGAGATAATGAGATTATTGCAAAGGTTTATAAATGGTGTGTAGGCAGTTATCTTGAGGATCAGGATTTCTTCAGAAACAATGGTATATTCAGAGATGTTTATATTTTATCACGACCGGAAGGGCATTTGCATGATGTGGATATAGCCTTTGATGCTAAAGGTATATATTGTAATTATGACTATAAGTTATATGATGCAGATGGATTAGCGGCTGATTTGGACAATATTATTCTCTGGAATGCAGAAAAACCATATCTATATACAGCAATTATAGAAAGAGCAGGGGAGTTTATCCCTTTTAAAATTGGGTTTAGAAGTCAAGGAGTTAGCTGTGAAGGCGAGCTTTTGATTAATGGTGTAGCAGTCAAATTAAAAGGTATAAATCACCACGATACACATCCATTAAAAGGTTATACAATGTCTTATGAAGATATGAAAAACGACCTGCTTTTAATGAAAAAGCTTAATATAAACTGCATCAGAACATCACATTATCCGCCACATCCTGATTTTATATGCCTTTGTGATGAGCTGGGATTTTATGTGGTTGATGAAGCAGATTTGGAAACGCATGGTTTTTCAACCAGAACTTTAAAAATTGAATACGACACAAATATTATATGGCCATGTAAAAATCCGATGTGGAAAGATGCGTTTCTCGATAGAGCAGAGCGTCTGTATGAACGTGATAAAAATCATACTTCAGTTATTATGTGGAGTCTTGGAAATGAATCAAATTACGGTGAAAATTTTGCTCATATGAGTAATTTAATCAAAAGCCGTGATTCAAAAAAAGGCATCACAAGACTTGTTCATTATGAAAATGCGTATAATAATGAAGGTGCTACTGATCCGTCTGCGGTTGATGTAGTAAGCAGAATGTATGCTTCTCAATGGGAAATACAAAATTATTTTGAGCAGACGTGTGATACAAGACCGTTTTTTCTCTGTGAATACTGTCATGCAATGGGCAATGGACCTGGTAATCTGTATGATTATTGGCGGTTTATAGAATCAAATCCGCAAATGATTGGTGGATGTATTTGGGAATGGGCAGACCATGTAGCTGCAGATGACAATGGCAGACTTTGCTATGGTGGTGATTTTGGTGAAGAAACTCATGACAGTAATTTTTGCTGTGATGGACTCGTAATGTCTGACAGAAGTCTAAAAGCCGGAAGTCTTGAAGCGAAATCTGTGTATCAGCCGTTAAAAACTGAGTATGAGAATGGCGTTTTGAGATTGTTTAATAAATATGATTTCACCGATTTTTCAGAATTTGAATTCAGGTACGAACTGCTTTGTGACGAGAGCGTTATAAAGCATGAGTGTTTTTCTGTTGGAGCAGCGCCTCATACTTTTGTGGATATCAATCTTGATTTTCCAAAAACTGATAGTCGGTACGGTACATATCTTAATATTTATATGATTGATAAAAACGGATATGAACGTGCTTTCACGCAGCATAAGGTTGAAGATACATGTTTTGTAAATCATAATGGTAAAGGAGCTAAAATAAATTGTGACGGCGAATTTGCGATAGTAAGTGAAAAAGGATTTGAACATCGTTTTAATTTGCATTATGGCCATATTGAAAAGTTTCAAGGTTTAAATGAAACGCCTATGAAACTATCAGTCTGGCGTGCACCGACGGATAATGATATGTATGCAAAGCTTGATTGGTATGCTGAACGCTATGACAGACTATATTCAAAGATATATGAAACAGCAGTGCAAGACAATAATATTTTTGTAAAGGGTGCACTTGCAACTGTTTCTAAACCACCATTTCTTGATTATAGTTGTATTTATTCGTTCTATGAAGATGGTTCGGTACTTGTGGATTTTAGAGCAAAATTCGACCAGAAAAGAACATTTTTACCGCGGCTTGGATTTGAATTCAAAACCAAATCAAGCGAGTTTGAATATTTTGGATACGGGCCTAATGAATCCTATGTTGATATGCATCATGGAAGTAAAATGGGTATGTATAAAAGCAATGCCAAAATGGAGTATGTTGATTATATCAAGCCTCAGGAGCATGGTAATCATTATAATACAAAGTATTTAAAATTGGGTGATTACGAAATTATTTCTCAGGAGGGCTTTGAATTTAATGTATCAGAGTACTCTACGGCAGAACTTTCATCAAAAGCTCACAATTTTGAACTTAAAAAGGATGAATATGTAAATGTCCGTATAGACTGCGCGGTAAGCGGCATAGGTTCCGGCAGCTGCGGCGCACAACTTGTTGATTGTTATCGTTGTAATAATGAGGAATTTGCAATGAAGTTTCTTATAAAAAAAGCAAGCACATAAGTGCTTGCTTTTTTTATGGCGGAGAAGGAGGGATTTGATGGTTTGCGGTGCCCTGCGTAATGTTTCAAAGCTAAAGCTTTTCACAATAAGCAGACCGCGGCACCATCTCGCGTTCCCTTCATCTGCCACCGGCAGCGGTCACGCTTGATGCCCCCTTGCCTTCGGCGCTCGGGTTCAAATCCAGTTATGCATAAAAAAACAAGCACATAAGTGCTTGCTTTTTTTATGGCGGAGAAGGACTTTCACCGATAGAAAACACAAAACGCACTTCTCCTAAACAAGCCATTTTCAGCCACTTGATTTTCTACATATCAAGAGAAAATCTAAAAAGAGCATATCGTTAAACTTATTTTGTCCCCAGATGAATTTCTGGGGGCAAAATTTTTACTCGTTGCTATTTTTGTATTCTTCCCAACTTTTTCTTATAGAATGTTGATTTTTTAATAAATCACATTCAAGTTTAAATAATTTATAATAGCATTCTTTGCTTTTTGATGATGTTAAGGTGTGAGCAATCGCATTACTTTTTATTTCGTCTTCTATGTCTCTTATAGCATAAATAATTTTAATTCCTTCTTCTGTCATTCCTTTGGAAAATAATTTCGTTCTTGGATGGGACTCAATTACTCTTTGTATATTTTCGTCTTTTATAGGACTTTCTTCAAATTTTAGTTCTAACTGTAATTTATCTAAATATCTACATAAAATTTGAATATCATTAGCAAAATCGGTTTTATACTGTCGTTCTTTCTCGGCATCTTGTTCGGCTAATTGTATTTCGTTTATCTTTTTATTCCAGAAGATATTAACAAGAATACCTGCTATTATACCTGAAATTACACCTATAACTAAATTTATCATTATTTCACATATCGTCATATCACACATATTTATTCTCACTTTCTATTTTTATTCAAATCTGGTATTCCCTTGTAGGTCTTAAAGTCTTTCTTTGATTCAGCATTTTTCTTTTTAATAAGGTCATTTGTCATTGTTCTGCTGAAACCTATGAAAAATGCTTTTTTACAGATGATGTCAAAAACTCTATCGCTACCATTTAGAGTATAGCCATTTAGATTTAACAATTTTTCTGTAAGAGATAAGGGGAATGAAAGAGCAAAAGAAAGATTTATAAATATCTTCTTTCTAAATTCTTGTTCGCATTTGTTTTTACTGATGAAATCATTATAAACACTTTTAGGAACTCCATATTCTTCAAGTGCTTCACAATAACTGCTTTTACTTGTTCTTTCAGTAAATTCAATTTCATAATTTCTTTTCTTGTCGCACTCTTTCAAGAATTCATCATAAGAAGATGATTTAAGCCACTTATTATCTATAAATACTCTTGTTCTTATTTTCAACTCATTAAATCGCTGATTTAAGATAATATCGTGTAATGTGTCTTTATAAGAAATATCGTGCTTTTCTTTTTCTTGTTTTGAAGTGTCTGTGTCCTTTGCTTCTTTCTGTTCAAAAACTTTAATCAGTTTATCATAATACTTGTTAAACTGTTGTGAAAGTTCGTTTTCTATCTTGTTAGAAGCAAAAATAGAATTTTCAAAGTTATAAATAAAAGGATTGATTTTTTCTTTTCCACTACCGAAATCAAAATGGAATGAAATCATATCTCGGTATGAAACATAAACAATCGCTTTCTTATATTTTTCACTTTTGTAAATACTTTCGTTTGCTTCTGAATGCTTTTCCCATTCATCACAAAAATTTTGTAATTCAATATAATAATCTTCAATTCTATCAAAATCTTCACGAACCACACATTGACGGCAACTGATAATCCAATCGGCAATCTCTTTGTAATTCATTTTTGATAAATCAACTGAAAATAAACTATTCATAATACACCGCCTTAATAGAAAAACCGCCAGAATGAATACACATTCTGACGGTTTTTGAATATTCCTACCATTTGTATTTAACCTGCCCTACGGGGCAGGGGTTATACATTTCTTAACCATTTTGTTTCCTGCCATTGTTATTTTGTTTAGACTAACAAAATAGATATGAGAGTGTAAGGTTTTCCTTACTCTATATTATACGGCAGAAAATGTCAGAATATAACTTTTATTAAATTAAAAATCAGATTTGCAGTTATTACAATGCCATTGATATTTTCGCTTGTTCCCAAAGATACCAAACAAAGCAATATTAACGGCTTTTTCTGTTGATGTTATTTTTTTAGTATTTGTTGATTTACAATAAGGGCAAGAAACTGTTGGAGTAGATTTGATTGGCGTTGAAGGCGTGTGTGCTTCGGGTGGATAATCTTCTACTGTTGAACCTTCAACATGTTGTAGTTTGTAATTACATTTAATACAGTATTGGTCATAATCACGATAAATCTTATCGCATATTGGGCATTTCTTCATTGTGTTTTCTCCTATACTAACTTTTATTAGAAATCTGAATTACAGTTATTACAATGCCATTGATGTTTTCGCTTATTTCCAAAGATACCAAACAAAGCAATATTAACTGCTTTTTCGGTTGATGTTATTTTTTTAGTGTTGGTTGATTTACAATATGGGCAAATCACTTCTGGTGCTGATGTTTTCGGTACAGTGCTATATGACGGATTAACCTGTCCTTTCATATTTTCGTTTTTAATGAATTCTGGGTATTTTTCATCTCTATTTTGTTTCAAAGTGATATACTCTTGTACTTTTTGGTATTTTATATCGTCTAGCAATTTTTCTGCTGTTTTACCTTTGGAGGATTTAATTTCTTGTCTAATCTTATTTAGTTCATCATTTGTAAGCAAGATGTCGCTTCCACAAGAACAACAAGATGTATCTCTGTCAAATAATTCGGTCAAACAATTTAAACATAGTTTCATTATAGACTTCCTCACATTTTAAAAATCTGAATTACAATTATTACAATGTCATTGATAATTTCGTTTAAGAGAAAAATTATCGCATTTCCCTCCCATATAAAACATCATATATAGTAATTTTTTCAATGGTTTTACCATTAGTAGCATAGTTAATCAATATAAAATCGTCTTGTTTTGTTGCTGACTTATCTTTTGAATCAATTTCTGTTGTGCCATTAAACAAAACTGCATAATTGTTGCCAAGAGAGTTTTCATATTTGAAACTACTCTCAATCTCATCAACACTATCTCCTACTGAAATATCTTTAAATGTAGTTATGTCTTTGCTTGTTATAACAATACTTCTTACAGAATCTTCTTTCCCCACAAAAATATTATTCTTTTTTGATTGGCTACTTTCTAATGCTTTATTTGAAATATCAAAACCAGCATTTTTAAATTCTGATTTTTCTCCGTAGTAGGAAAGCACATCTCCCTTTACAGAGATTTCATAGGGATTAGATATTGTTGAATTTGATTTGCTTTGAGAACAACCACATAACAACATAGATAGTAAAAGTGTTACTGTTAAAATTTTCTTCATAGTAAAACATCTCCTAATTTGTAATATGTAATTATTATAACACATAATTTCCTGAAAGTCAATTTTCTTCCGCATAAAAGGAATGATTTTAACATTTTATGGTGGAATACATATTCTTTTCTTATCTATTCTTAATTGATATATATTCTTTCTCTTACTTAATAGATAGTTATATATAATATGAATCATATTACATTGTAGTCTTTTTCTGGTTTGTTGTGTTTGGGAATGTCTTTTACTGCTAAGCTTCTTTGGTTGTGTTGGTGTTTCCTGATGTGTAAATTTAATTCCTTGTGCTTGAATGGTGGCGTTTGCCGTTGATACGGCGGTATAAAATCCGTGCTTGTCGGTGGCTAATATTCCTTTCTCGTCTATCTCTACTGTTCGTATGGTCTGGGATTGCTTCAATACATAGGTTAATGCTTCTTCTTGATACTCTCGGCAATCGTTGTACCATACTGCTTTTGTCTTATATTTATTATTCAAGCGGTCTGCCATTAGGGAGCAGAGCATATCAGCAGGATTGCCATATAGCACAATGTGTATGTGTGGTGCGGTCTTGTGGTTCGGTAGATAGTAGTTAGTTCTGGCAAATCTCTTTCTTGGTCTGCCCCTTTTTCCAGTTCTTAAAACTGTCATTGTCCCTGCTTTGGGATTGTATTCACTAACACCAATAACCGCTTTACAAGAATAGCCTTTTTTATGGCATAGTCTTTGAAGCCAGATTTTAAGGGCATTTGCTTCCTTTACTGCTTCTTTGGTGGTGCTGAAAATACCGCTTGAAACAGTTATCATCATAACTTTGGTCTTTCTTTTCATTTGTATCATCTCTCATATCTCATATTTCTATCAAGATATGGAGAAACCGAAAGGTATATAAATTTTAAGTGTTTGACGAATTTTGAAACCGTCATAACAGAAGCATTTCAAGGTGTTTTATAACAAAAAAATAGCCTTATACCGCAGTATAACGCCATTTCTTAATTTTTCGCCAGATAAAATTCCATACTCTCAATCCATTGTTCAAAATCTCTCTGGAAGTTCTCTCTTGATATTTCTTCCAAAAAATCAATCTCGTCTTTTGTCAGTTTCATATCTAATCCGCCGTCCTTTCCTTTATATATTATATAAGGAAGCAACACGGACTATAACAATTTTTCTACATCAATCCCAGAAAAGAGACGATTTTTTACATTATACCAATGAAATCTTATATTCTCATCTGGAAAATTATTAAAAACTTTCTTTTGTAAGAATTCTGATTTTTCATTAAGAGAATACACATCAATAATAACTCTGGTCGGTATGCCGTAGAACATTGACGAAACCGCTTCCAGAGATTTTTTTATGTTCCTTATAAGTTTCTCGGTGTTGTTCTGGTATAGGAAGATAGCCAGATGAACTTGGAGCGTGTTCTCGGTGTAATCGGCATAACGAACATAAACATTATTATTTCTCATAATAAGCAAGTCTGTTGTCTGGCAAGTGCTTTTTGCCAATGTGTCCTTTCGTCCTTTTGTGCTAGATTTTAGGAACTCGGTTTTCTCTTTCAGTTCGTTCAGATACAACCTTAATGTGCTTGTGTCGGCACTTTTGCCACTCATAAAGCAAAATACTCGGTTTAAGAAATTCAAACTGTTCTCTACGGCATAGTAGCAGAAATTCCCTTGTTGTAGGATTTTAACCATTTTCTCGGTGTTGTCAAAATATGTATGAAGCAACATTTCACAGAGTAAGGCAGAGTGAAGCAAGTGCTTACTTGTCAATTTTGGGGATTTAGTTGATAATCCAAAATGACGATAGGCGGGGTGTCTGGCTATTATAACCTTGTTTCTACCTATCTGCTTGACTTTGATAATTCCATTGTCTATAAGTCTATCAATTAGTCTGGTGTCGGTTTTCCCTATCACACTGTAAAAGTGTTTCAGGAACATCACACCCCCACAACCTGAAATAATTATATAAATAATTTTTTCGTTATCTTCCAGAAGTTTCTTCTGGCACATTTCTTTTATTCCGTCCATTTTTCTTTCCCCCTTGTTAATTAAATTCTTTCCATTTCAAGATTTCCCCCAATCATAGAAACTGTCTCAATTTTAGCATTTATCTCCGTTTCTCCGTATGATGATGTGATTACTTCAAAATATTCATTTACACCATAGGCAAGGTCTGGCATTGATACTGTATGACTTGCCATAGCATTATATAGTTCTTCGTGACGGTCATATAATTTGTCTTCTAACAGTTTGTCCAGATGTTCTTTGAACTCGTCCCTGATTTCTGATTCACATCTCATAGTAAGCCTTTGTTCTGGTGTTAGAGATATAATTTTATTCATCAGCCTTAAATCGTGTTCTGTGCCAGTGCTTGTATAATATTTGCGGTCAGCAAGTGTTGGAACATTCTGGGCAATCCATTTTCTGCCGTCATCTGATATTCGGTAAATGGCTTGTCGGTTGCCTTTATCGTCTATATACGAGGCTTTCTGGATTGTCCTATCAAGCACGAAATTTTTAAGGCGGTTAGCCGTAATAAATGTGAGTGCTTGTTCCTTTGAGCAAACACCAGAACATCTAAGGGCGTTCAAGAATTGAATGTCCTTGTGGTTCGGTGTTTGTATATAATGAGATTTTCTTCCCAAGAAAATCCACCCCCTTGAGCTTCCAGCAAGACCGAACGGAGCAAGAAATGAAAAAAACATTCACTCTGGGAATGTGGTGGCATAGCCATTTTTCTTTCGGTGGTGTATCTTTTGATATACCTGCGGAGTGAGGTCTTGCGAGATTGTTTTCTTTCCTTATTATATATAATACTTTATTTATAAGCGTTCTATAACTTGAAGATGTTGAAACAAGCCTATTAGTCTGGTTGGCTTTGATTTTAATATTTTTCAATATCTTCCGTATATACGGAATGGTTTTCTTGACTCACAGTGTGGGTGTGTTATAATAAAAATAGATAGATTTTGTCGCATTTACTTGAATAATGGCGTTCTTCTCGCAGTAGTATATATAAAAAACAAAATAGAAAGAGAGGAACAAAAGATATGAGCAGAATGGCGGTATATTTTATTACCAAAAGTAAATCAGGCAACAAAGCAGGTATAGAGGGGAAATGGGTTAGATTACCCATAGGCAGAGTAGCACTTGAAAGAGTGCTGAAACAAATCGGTAAGAATGATGAATGTCTGGAATGCTTTATCACAGAATGTAAAAATGAAGTATTCGGCAAAGGCAATAAGTTAGATAATCACAAGAAGATTATAGAACTGAATAATTTGGCAGGGCGGTTAGAAAATCTTTCAGATGATGATACTGATAAACTCTGTGCTTACATTGAAGCATATGATTATTCAAGTTCTGATGATTTAAGTGATATTTTAGATTGCCTTAAAGATTATGAGTTAATCCAAAATGTAGATGAAAGTGCTTACAATACCAGAGAATACAAGGGGGAACGAGTTTTTACCACTTACGGACTATTGATTAAAATAGTTTGTTTCTTCCGTATATACGGAATGGATTTCTTGATTTATGATGATTTTTATGTTAAAATATAATTGTAAGATGTACATCACAACAAAATTTAAGTTCAAAGGAGACTACAAAAATGTTAAATAAGAAATTTTACATAAAAATCAAAAATCAAGTTTATAGAAGAACTCTTGTAGTTAAAGCACTTGATAAAAATTTTGTATCAGAGGAATTTGATATTGAAGATATCAATATATGTAATAGGAAAATGGCGTTGACGATTGATTGTTTTCTATCATCAAGCCATTTGGAAAAGATTGAAGAAATTATTTCTGAAAGCAGTAAGAAATCACTTGTATTTTGTCTTAATATTTATGACGGCAATAAAATGATTGATAACTGTGAAATTTCTAATATAGATTTTGTATTTACAGTATTCAACTCTATTTTGATACAAAAAACAAACCACACTTATTTTACAGAAGGGATTCTCAAATATGAAAACTAAAAATAAAAAAATAATCTTTATTCCAAAGGAAGAAAACATCATTGATTACAATGAGATAGTCAAGATTTTATGCGAAAATATGAATAACTATATTAAAAGATGAAAGCGAGGGGCTACTGATGATAAAAGCATATATTTGTAATCTTGGAAAATATGTTGAAGGCACTTTGGTTGGAGAATGGGTAGAATTACCCGTTCTCCCAGAAGAACTTGACGAAGCATTAAAGCGAATTGGCATTGACGAAAAATACGAAGAATTTTTTATTACCGATAGCGAAAGTGATATTGAAGGTCTATCAAGAGTAATAGGTGAATATTCCAGCATTTATGAATTAAACGAACTTGCTGAAAAGATTGATAATCTTTATTCATACGATGTTCTTAAACTGGAATCAATTATGGAATATGATTCTCCCTTATCACTAACAGATGTAATGGATTATATTGATAATCTTGATGATTATACCTTATATGAAGATATTGAAAACGACTATGATTTAGGCTATTACTTTGCGGAGGAATGTGGTTGTATTGATATTCCAGAAAATCTAAAATGCTATTTTGACTATTCATCTTATGGCAGAGATATAGACCTTGATAGCAGTGGTTGTTTTACTAAAAATGGTTATATTATGGCTTATTAAAGCAGAAAGGACTAACAAATATGAGAAATAGAGAATTACAAGTTGTAGGTTATGCGAGATATTCTTCTGACCTACAAAGAGAAGAAAGCATTGAAGCACAAGAAAGAGCAATCAAAGAATATTGCGATAAAGAGGGTTATACCTTAATTAAATTCTATGAAGATAGAGCACAAACAGCAAAAACTGATAACAGACCTGCTTTTAAGCAGATGATGGCTGATTGTGGTAAAGGTAAATTTAATGCTATCGTAGTACATAAACTTGACCGCTTTGCTAGAAATAGATACGATTCGGCACATCACAAGTATATTCTTAAATCAAACGGCGTTAAACTTTTCAGCGTTACAGAAAGGCTTGACGATAGTCCAGAGAGTGTTATTCTGGAATCTGTTTTAGAGGGTATGGCTGAATACTACATTCTTAACCTTGCCAGAGAGGTTGAAAAGGGCAAAATGGAAAATGCCTTGAAATGTAATCATGTGGGGGGACTTCCCCCGCTTGGCTACAATGTAGATAAGCAAACAAAGAAACTTGTAATCAATCCAGATGAAGCAGGTGCGGTAAAACTGATATTTGAAAACATCTTAAAGGGCGATTCCTATATGGATGTTGTAAATGAATTAAATCGTAAAGGCTATAAGACCAAAACTGGAAATGTGTTTGGAAAGAACTCACTATTTTCAATTTTGAAAAACGAAAAGTATTGTGGCACTTATATTTACAATAAGTCTGAAAAGGCAAATAGTGCTACAAAAAAGAGAAATGGGCATAAATACAAGCCAGATGAAGAAATCGTCAGAATTGAAAATGGTTGCCCTGCCCTTATCAGTAAAGATGATTTTGATAAGGTACAAAAGATAATGAAAGATAGGCAAAAAAGAGCAGGCAGTTTCAAAGCAAGAGAAACATATTTATTATCTGGAAAAATTATCTGTGGCGAATGTGAATCTGCTTATGTTGGAAATAGCAGAAAGGCAAACGATACACACCCACAATATGTAAGTTATCGTTGTACCCACAAAAATCAAAAAGTTAAATGTCATAATGGCGAAGTCAATCGTGATGTTCTTGATAAGAGTGTAGTACAACTTATCAGTAAAATTGTCTTTGATGAAAGCAGAATTGAAGAAATCGTTTCTGCTTATAGGAAATATCATAATTCACAAGATGATAACTATACACAAGAGATTACAAGACTTGAAAAACTTATTGATAGTGTAAATTACAAAATCAACAATACAACTAATGCTATCGCTTCAATAGGTTTTTCACAAGCACTTGCTGAAAATTTAAAATCTCTTGAAAATGAAAAAGTCAGTTTAGATATAGAACTTGAAAATGTAAAGGCAAAAGCCAGAGAAACAACATTAACAGAAGATGTAATTCTTGAAGCATTTAAATATGCTAAATCAGAGTTTGAAAACGGCACATTAAAAGGCATTAAAGAAATTGTAAATCTTTTTGTTGATAAAGTGGTAGTTTATGAAGATAAAGTAGAAATAACATTATGCTATGGTAATGATTTACTAAAACTTGTAGCAGATGATTATGGCAAGGATAATTCCTTGCGGTTTAGGATTGTTGAATTTATTCCTGCCAGAAATTTAAACAAAAAAAGAAAACACAATTTTTTTCAAAATTGTGTTTTCTCTGGCGGAGAAGGACTAAGCCTCCCAAATTGCAAGTTTTTTTTCACAATACCAGTTACTATTGAAATGATACTTTATAGGAGTAAAGAGATTGAAGATTTGCTACACATTAACAATGTACCATTTTAACAAAAAAGGAGTTTCTGTTTCTTTGTGTAATATAAAGAGTATCACTCCAAATATTACACCAACTAACAGATTGCACATAAGGAGCAGAACTCCTTAACACACTATAAAATTGAATGTTCAAAAGAAAGTATAATTGAAAAAACTTTATAATTATCACCTACACAAACTGTCCTTATGCCCTTTGTCTTTCCTACTTTGATAATTTCAAAAGACAAGCAGAATAGGAAAAACAATACCCCATTTTTACATCTTATTTAAGATGTTCATATATATTTTTATTTTGGGACTTTTTATGTCCTATGTGATTTAATCACACTAAACATAAAAAGTCATTTGGGCAGTCAGTCTCGCAACAGAGAAGATTTACAGACAAGGAGCACACCTTGTCTGTTTTTTTTTATGTGGTATAATAAAAAGCTATTTTTATTATACCATACAACTACGCAAAAAAATGTGGTTAGGTGCTAAACCTAAACACATTTTGCCATAATAGAAAAATCAAAATAAAATGAAATAAATTAAAATAAAAAGAGAAAAAATGTAAAAAATCAATTTTCTTGAAAATATCAAGAAAATCACTATAAAAAAAGGGGGTTATTTATGGGAAAATCAAAAAGTTTAGGTTTTCAGATACATAGTGCATTATTAGAGATAAACCTACAAGACAAAGAAAAAAGAACTGACATTTTTAATAAAGAAAATGACACTCACTATAAGTATGTTGGGAAAAGAGAGTTTAAGAGAAATGGAACAAGCATAAATTATATTTTCAGTAAAAGGAGCGCAGAAAACATAGCAGAAAAATCAAAAACATTTACAAAGTTTTTGAAAGAAACATACAATGTCAAAATGGTTAGAGATATAAAACCTGAGATGTGCATTGCATTTTTAGACAGTAAAAAATGTTGCTCAACAAAAACTATAAGTGCCTATAAAAATGCTCTTGAAAAGATTTCTATTGCTTGTGAGAAAAAGTTTCATATACAAGGTTTTTATACAGAAGATGTAAGAAATCATAAAGTGGCAGATACTTATAAAACCAATTCAAGCAGATTATACACCAATGAGCAAATAGAAAAAATATGTAATTTTCCAAGTAGCAGACAAGCAGAAATCAGAACATTAATTTATAGTGGAATTAGGGTATTTGAATTGATTGGAATTCAAGCAAAAGATGTAAATCTTGATAAGCATATTTTTGAAACAACAATTAAGGACAACAAGATTGACACATATTCAACAATAAAAATCATTGGAAAAGGTGGAAAAGTGTCTTACAGACCAATTTTGCCACAATACAGAGCATTTTTCAGAGAATTGATAAAAGATAAGCAACCACAAGAAAAACTCTTTAATTTGCCTAAAAACACAAAGCAAACAAGACTAATAATGAGTAATGAGTTGAGAAGAATAACAAAAGAATTAGGACTTACAGAAAGTGGAAAAAATCACGAGTTTAGAAAATATCACTCTCAAATTGCAGTTGAGTATTATATTTCAAAAGGTTGGGACAGAGAGAAAGTAGAACAATTTGTTATTCAAAGACACCTTTCCCATAGTGCAGAAAGACAAGATTTGAAAAAGATTTATTTGTATTCATAACATCCAAAATAAGTAATATCTATTGTCATTTATTGTTTGTTGTGATATAATTAAATTGAATTTTAACAATTCAACAAATTAGAATTTGAGGAGAGAATACGATGGTCAGTGTAACAGATGTAAAACAAATTCTTCGACTTGCAATGGAGGCGGAGATTAAAGTGTTCCTTGATGGCGGTTGGGGTGTAGATGCACTTATTGGATATGAAACAAGAACCCACAATGATATTGATATATTTGTAGAAAAGAAAGATTATCATAAGTTCATACAAATAATTAAAGACAATGGTTTTTATGAAATAAAGATGGAATATACAACAACAAGCCATACAGTATGGGAGGATGAAAATAAACGGATTATTGATTTGCATTGTTTTGAATATACAGATGATGATAAAATACTCTATGAAGGAAACTGCTTTCCATTAGAAACTTTTACAGGGAGAGGAAAAGTCGAGGATATAGAAGTCTCCTGCATTGAACCATATAGTCAAGTGATGTTCCATTTGGGATATGAGTTTGATGAAAATGATATGCATGATGTGAAGTTGCTGTGTGAGACATTTCATATCGAGATTCCAGATGCGTATAGATAACTACAAATTCCAATTTGTCTATACCATAAACACAAAATATAACAATTATTTAAGGATAGGTTTGTGCCTATCCTTTTTAATTTGACAAAAGAAAATAACAATGTTAAAACCTTAATATAAAGAGATTTATATTCATATAAACTCTAAATAAATATTTTTATAAGGAGGTGGAAAATGGGAGCATTTTTCATTAACAGTAGTGAGATTTTAACATTGGCAATGTTAAACAACAAAGCATTTTATTTTAATCAAAAAGAAATGGCAAATGCCATAGGGTGCAGACAACCAAACATTTCTTATGTCATTAACAATCTTATTGAGAAAGGCATTGTTGAAAATGCAAAAGGTTTTATAATGGTTAATCAATACAGACTTGTTGATTGTCTTGTTGCCTATGCAGAAGCAGTTTATAATTCAAATGTTTATTTTCAAGAAAATGTTCTTAAGCTTAGAAATTGGGGCCCTGAAATATATGCTTTTTTTGAAACATATTTAAGAATATTTAACATTGAATATGTAATTACAGAATGTAAATCACTTAATGAGATTTGTTTTGTTTTTAAGAGTGATTTTATAGATATAGCAGATGTACTTTAATACAAGAGAGAGAATAAACAAAATATTAAAAATGCTTGTAATATGAGAAACAACAAGCATTTTAAGAGATTAAATATATAAACTGTATTTTATACACTTATAAAGTACAGTTTATATTATAGGGGGTGTTTTATGAGTGATAATAAGTCATATATGCAAACTGAGTATGAGTTGAAAGAAGAAATAAAAAGCATAAATGACAAAGGTTTTAATACTGTTTTGATAAGAGATAAAGACCAAAGAGACAAAAGAAGATTTACAAAGATTTTTGACATAAAATTAAATGAGTTAATCTATCATACAGACCTACAAAAAAAGTATATAGATTTTTTTATTTTGCTTGTCAATCTCAACACTAAATATATTGAGTATGATTTGAATATGATAAATCTTCCAATAAAAGAGATTGCAAAAAATATGCAGTTTTCAAAAGTTCATATTTATAACAATCTTAAAGTTTTAAAAGAGCATAATTTGATTGATTATTATAAAAAAGGAAATAGTAATATGGTAGTTATAAACCCTTGTTATTATGCAAGATTTTTAGATATTAGATATATGTATTTTTTAGAGAATGCTTTTCTCAATGACAAACTTAATGTCAGTAATGTTATAGACAGAATTATAGTAATTAAAAGCAGTAAAAATGACAGAAAAAACAAATACATAGACAATCAAATAAAAGACTATATAAGAGCAAACTGTTTGCCAGATTGAGCAAACAGTTTTTCATTATGCAAAAATTGAGCATATTATTTTTATTTATTGTATCAATAGACAAGGAAATATAAAAATGGTATAATATATTATATATAATAAAATATTTTTTACAAGGAGTGATTACAAATGAAAGCAATAGGTTATTGTAGGGTTAGTAGTGAAGAACAAGCAGTAGAAGGTTTCTCATTGGATACCCAAAAGAAAGAGATTGAAGAATATTGCAGAGATAATAATATACAGTTATTACAAATGTATATAGACCCAGGAGTAAGCGCTTTTCATAATTCATTAAAAGACAGACCACAAGGAAAGTTTGTACTTGACCATATATACAATAAGGACATAGACTGTGTAATTG
Organism: Clostridia bacterium; assembly: GCA_045128915.1. Lineage (GTDB taxonomy): Bacteria > Bacillota > Clostridia > UBA1381 > UBA1381 > RGIG9115. The sequence goes on along the minus strand of JBGVIT010000067.1, from coordinate 139,188 downwards.
CAATCTCTGATGACAGAATGTTTAGAAATGCAGAAGATAGTATTGTTGTAAATAACTTTGCATTGAAAAATAATGTAAAACTCATTTACACAAGACAACAACATTTTGGAAATATGGACCCATTCTCTGGGTTTGTTATGCAAAACTTTTCAGCAATAATGAACCAAGCATACTCAATGCAATTCTCTTTGAAAGTAAAAAAAGGACTATTAAACAAGGTTAAAAAAGGTGAATGGAATGGAAAAAGTCCTTATGGTTATGACCTTGTTAATTCCCATTTACAAGTAAATGAAGAAGAAGCAAATGTTGTTAGATTGATATTTGATATGTATCTTGATAGCAAAGGTGGAGAATTGATTTGCAACTATCTTAATGAGAATAACTATCAAGCACCAAAGAGCAGATATTGGAGCAAAAATACAGTTTTAGGAATGTTGAGAAATGAAGCATACATTGGTACAACTGTATTCAATAAAAGAGCACCTGTTGGCAGTGGCAAAAAATATAATGATGAGAGTGAGTGGGTAATTGTAGAAAACACCCATACACCAATTATCAGTAAAGAAGATTTTGAAACTGTTCAAGCAATGATGCATAAAAGAAAAAAGCAAAATGGAGTAAATAACATTTCAAGAAATCTTACATCTCTTGCTCCTCTTTCAGGTTTGGTATTTTGTGAGCATTGCCATAGTCTTTATTTGCCTACAACAGGCAGTAGCAAAAAAAGGGGAAAAATCCATTACTATGGTTGTGGCGCACGTAGGAGAAATGGTAAGAATGTTTGTTCTACTCACTTGATACCCGCAGAACTCTTGGAAAAGTTTGTTTTATACAGAATGAGAGAAGTATTAACCTCAAAAATGTATAAAGAACAATTTGAAATGCAACTTACAAGAGAGTTAGACATTCTTAAAAGCAAGAAAAAAGACATAGAAAAATTAAAGAAAGATATTGCAAAATTATCAACTCAAAAAGACAAACTACTAGATTTAATTCTTAATTCTGATAATGAAAATTTAGTTAAAACATATAATGAAAAGTTAGAAGAAATTATTGCTCAACTTGCTATGAACAATGACAACTTGAAATTATATGAGAGCATTGACATTACAGAAGAAGAAAGAGAAATTAGAAAGCAGTTCAACAAGTCCCATGAAGATATTACATATAGAGATTTCCAAGAGCTATCAAGAGAGCAATTAAAGGTATTTTTTAACTATATGATAGACCATATAGACATTAGAGAACTTGAAAACATAGGAGATGACCCAAAGGTATATTTAGCAATTACAATACACCTTAAATTAAATGGGTATGCTCCTAAGTACTCCATAGAGTATTTAAGAAAAATAAACACTGGGGAAAAACAAAAAGCAAGTCATTCTAAAAATGACTTGCTTAATGGTGGCGGAGAAGGAGGGATTTGAACCCTCGCGCCGGTTTCCCGACCTACACCCTTAGCAGGGGCGCCTCTTCGGCCTCTTGAGTACTTCTCCGTATATATGCGAAGCCTACCGAATGGCTGCGCTCTCAAGTAAAATATTATAGTGGTGACCCGTAAGGGAATCGAACCCTTGTCGCCGCCGTGAGAGGGCGGAGTCTTAACCGCTTGACCAACGGGCCGTGAACATGTGGTATTATAACACAATTACGTAGGCTTGTCAATATATTTTGGAAAAAAACTCAAAATATTTTTGATTTAATTATTTTTTGTTTTTTATATTAATTTTTTACTTATTTAGTTATAACATTTGTATGAAAATTTAATCATACATTTATCATTTCTGATTGACAAATATCTGTTTGTATTATATAATGTTGAGTGTAATTTGTTATGTTGATTAAGGGGTGGATTTTGTATGAGAATTGTTCATGAGCATATCAATTATGAAATATCCTCCACTATTGGAAAATTTTTTGACAGCAAAGAATTCTTCCATTGGCATGAAAATTTTGAAATTTGCAGAGTTTTTAACGGTGCATGCTCTTTTCTTGTTGATGGTGTCGTTTATGATGCATCGGAAGGAGATATAGTAATTATCAATGAACGTTCTGTTCATGATTTCCTTGTGGATTCTCCTGATGTGGTTATAGAACTTGTGCAGTTTCCTTTAAAAATGCTTTTAAATTCAGGTGTATCCATAAAGCCACTAAAGACTGTTATAACAAAAGAAGAGATTCTTTCAGTTGATGGGCTTGATAAAAAAATAGATTTTATATTTTCATCAATAATAAGTGAAGGTGCAGTCAGGGATATGCATGAAAATCCATATCTTCAAAACATTACAGCTTCGTTGTATTTCGTATTGATGCGCAGTTTCAGTGATGAATACAGAGAAAAAAACAACTTAAAAGAGAGACGTGATTTTTTTACTATTGTGAAATATATAAACGATCATATAACTGAGGATATCACTATTCAATCTGTTGCAAAAGAATTGTTTATTTCCAGAGGTAAAGTATCGATGGTTTTTGAAAAATATTCCGGTATGGGCATAAACCATTATATAAATCTTCAAAGGGTTACGAATGTAAACAGACTGTTAAATGACGGCTTAAGCATTACTGAAGCAGCACTTGAATGTGGATTTCAGAATATGCGCACATTTAATAATATCTATAAAAAGATAATGGAAGTTACTCCATCTGAGTATTGTAAGTCCTTTAGTGTAAATGTGTGATTTTTTGAGTGAATATAGCATAAAATTAATTTAAACTGTGATGGAGGTAAATAATGCAGAAAGTAATTCAATTATTTAAACAATTAACTTTTAAAAGCATTATTATGCTTACGATTGCAGGAGTAATTAATGGATTCGGAATAACTGTGTTTTTAAATCCTGTAAAGCTATATGATAGCGGAATATCCGGAACTTCCATGCTGCTTGGACAAATAACGCCTGATTGGATGAGTTTGTCAGTATTTCTTCTGATTTTAAATATACCATTGTTTTTTTATGGCTTAAAGAAGCAGGGTGGTTTATTTACTCTGTATGCTATTTATACAGTCGCAATATATTCCTTGTCTGCATGGTTAATAACTGATATACTTCCTATTGATGTAAGCATGGCATCACCACTTGCGGGAGATGATTTGCTTCTATGCGCTTTGTTTGGTGGAATGATTTCAGGCATAGGAAGTGGTCTTGCTATTAGATATGGCGGTGCAATGGATGGAATTGAAGTCATGGCTGTTATATTTGCACGCAAGATTGGTATAAGTGTTGGAGCTTTTGTTATGATATATAATGTAGCGTTGTATGTAATATGCGGCATTGTATGTCAAAGCTGGATATTGCCATTATATTCAATAGTAACATATGGTGCGGCCCTTAAAACCATTGACTTTATAGTAGAAGGTCTTGATAGAGAAAAGTGCGCCATGATTGTAACAGAAATGCCGGATGATGTTTCCCTTGCATTGATTGAGACTTTTGAAATAGGATTAACAAGAGTTGAGGCAAAAGGTGGATATTCAGGCAAAGAAAAAACAATAATATATTTTGTAGTCAACCGTTTTCAAGTGCCCAAAATGAAAAGAATAGTACATGAGATTGATATTACGGCATTTATCACAATTAGTGAGGTTGCTGATGTGTTCAAAGCAAATCAATAGAGTTTATGACAGTAAGGGAGAATTTTGTATGCGCAAGACAAAGATAATATGCACAATAGGACCATCATGCGAAAATGATGATGTTTTAATAAAAATGTGTCACGCAGGAATGAACGTGGCAAGACTTAATTTTTCTCACGGAACCCATGAAGAACATAAGGAGAAAATAGAACTTATAAAACGTGTCCGTGAGAAGCTTAATCTTCCAATAGCAATAATGCTTGATACTAAAGGGCCTGAGTGCAGAATTAAAACTTTTGAAAATAAAAAAATCATTTTATCCGATGGTGATACTTTTGTATTCACGACTGAAGATGTAATAGGTAACCAACAGCGTGTATCTGTAAGCTATGAGCATTTGACAGATGATTTGAATATTGGTGATATCATAATGGTAAACAACGGTCTTGTTAAATTCCGTGTGGATAAAGTAAACAAAACCGAAGTAATATGTACAGTTCTTGTTGGCGGAGAAATATCTGACCGTAAAAGCATGAACTTTCCAAACAAGGTCTTAAATCAAGATTATCTAAGCCAAGACGACAAAGCAGATTTGCTTTTTGGTATAGAGAATGAAATTGATTTTGTAGCGGCGTCCTTTATTTCAAACGAAGATGATGCCAAGTCCGTCAGGGATTTTCTTGATGCAAACGGAGGAGAACAAATTGACCTCATTGCAAAAATCGAAAATCGTGCAGGTGTGGATAATATTGAAGAAATCTGCCATATTGTTGACGGAATAATGGTTGCAAGAGGTGATCTGGGCGTTGAAATTCCGTATGCAGAAGTTCCATCTGTACAGAAGTATATTATTCAAAAGTGCCGCTTGCTTGGGAAGCGTGTTATAACAGCAACAGAGATGCTTGAATCTATGATTTACAATGCAAGGCCTACAAGAGCAGAAATATCTGATGTTGCGAACGCCGTGTATGACGGTTCATCAGCTGTAATGCTTTCCGGTGAAACAGCAGTAGGTAAGTATCCGGTTGAAGCAGTAGAAAATATGGCTGAAATAGCCGAATATACCGAAAATCACATAAATTATAAACGTCGTTTTACAACTTCGGAATATAAAATTAAAAATATTCTGGATGCTATTTCCCATTCTGTATGTTCTATGGCAATCGATGTAGAAGCAAAATGTATAGTAGTTAATTCTATTTCAGGTATAACAGCGCGCATGATCAGCAGGTTCAGGTCGCCGGTTGATATAATAGGTACTACTACCAGCGTAAGAGTTTGGAGAAAGCTTAATCTTAGCTGGGGAGTAACGCCGGTTTTGAGTGAGTCGTATGAGTCATTAGACATTGTATTTTACCAAGCTCTTAATAATGCAAAAAATATGTTAAATCTGAAAGTGGGGGACAATGTTGTTCTTACGGGCGGTCAGATACACGGACTTCCGGGAAATACTAATACAATTAAAGTTGAAACAATAAAATAACAAATTTTACGAAAGGATAAATTTATGAAACCATTAAAATTAGAAGCAGCATATAAGGATTATTTATGGGGTGGAACAAAGCTTCGTACGGTATATGGGAAGAAAACCGACATTACTCCTGTTGCAGAAAGTTGGGAACTTAGTTGTCATAAGGATGGTTACAGCATAATCGCAAACGGCGATGACAAGGGTAAAACTTTAAATGAATATATTAAGAATAATCCTGCTGTGCTTGGAACATATGCAACAAGTGGTGAGCTGCCTATACTGATTAAGCTTATTGATGCTCAGGATAATTTAAGTGTTCAGGTTCATCCTGATAACGAGCAAGCGAAAGCATGGGAAGGACAAAACGGAAAAACAGAAATGTGGTACGTTGTGGATGCAGAAAAAGATGCTAAAATCACGTATGGTGTTAGAGAAGATACCACAAAAGACGTATTAAAGAAAGCTATTATTAATAAAACTGTTGAAAATCTTCTTGATTGCGTTCCGTCAAAAAAGGGAGATGTTTTCTTTGTTGATGCAGGAACAATTCATGCTATCGGTAAAGGTAATCTCATAGCCGAAATACAGCAGAATTCAAATGTAACATACCGTCTTTATGATTATGGCAGAATAGGCAAAGACGGCAAAGAAAGAGAGCTTCATATAGAAAAAGGAATAGAAGCTTCAAAGCTAAACAGAATTAAGCCAAGACAGATTCCTGAATGTTCTGACGGAACAAGACTTCTTGGAAGCTGTGAATATTTTGCTGTAAAAGAAATTAAGCTCAAAGGCGAAAAAACATTTTTTGCCGACGAAAAAAGTTATCATGCACTAATAGTCACTGAGGGCAGTATTGAACTTGCAGGAAGTGATTTTAGCGAAATAATTAATGCAGGGGAAACGGTGTTTATTCCTGCAACGTTAGGAGAGTATAAGATGAAAGGTAATGCGACTGTGTTATCAACAACAAGCCAACCAAAGTATTACATAGGAATTGACCTCGGGGGCACAAATATTGCTGCAGCTGTGGTAGATGAAAACGGCGTAATTTACGGCAGAGCAAAAAGAAAAACAATAGCATCAAGACCTCATAATGAAATACTTGACGATATGGCTGCTTGCGCTAAAGATGCTGCAGAAGCAACAGGAATTTCTTTTGACGATATTGAAGCAGTCGGAGTCGGCTGTCCAGGCTCTATAGATAAAGCAAAAGGAATAGTTGAATATTCCAACAACTTGAATTTCAATGATGTACATATTGTGGAGTATTTGGAAAAGGCATTAAATAAGAAAATTTACATTGATAACGATGCAAATGCTGCTGCTTGGGGAGAATATTTTGCCGGCGGCGGTAAGGATAAAAATTCAATGGTGCTTCTGACTCTCGGAACAGGAGTCGGTGGAGGCGTAATCGAGAACGGAAAAATGTTATACGGAGCATATGGTAAAGGCGCTGAACTTGGTCATACAATGCTTATATATAACGGTGAGAAGTGTACTTGTGGTCGTAAAGGCTGTTTTGAAGCGTATGCATCAGCAACGGCACTTATAAGACAGACCAAAGCAGCAATGAAGCAGGACCGTAAGAGTGAAATGTGGAAGCTGTGCGATAATAAGCTTTCAAATGTTAGTGGTAGAACTGCATTTATGGCTAAGGATGCTACGGCGAAGAAAGTGGTAAAGGATTATCTTGATTATTTGTCAGCCGGAGTGATTGATATGATTAACATATTCCAGCCTGAAATACTTTGTATAGGTGGCGGAATAAGTCACGAAGGTGAAAAAATACTGAAGCCTATTCGAAAGGCTGTTAAAAATCTTTCATATGCAAGATTTGGCGAAAAACAGTCAGAGGTTGCACTTGCTGAGCTTGGTAATGATGCAGGAATAATCGGAGCGGCACTGCTATGGAAAACTAAATAAATCAAAAGGGCATCGTCTCATGTGTTGAGGCGATGCCCTTTTGGTTTATTTCACTATTTTATATAACAGCATTGCGGTTTCTGCACGTGTAGCATTTCTTTCGGGGATGAACATGTTTCCGTCATAGCCGTTGATGATGCCACTATGATATAGTGAACGCACAGCTTCTTTAGCATAATCTGCAATGGAGTTGTGATCAGCAAAGTCTGTCTTTTCGGTGCTTTCAAATGTTTTGTTTGTGTAATTAATATATCTGTAGAGCATAGTTGCAAGCTCTTGTCTTGTAATGGGGGCGTGAGGGTTGAAGATGGTGGGTGTTTGTCCGTTGGTAATGTTATTTTTGAAACAAAATGCAACGCCTTGTGCAAACCAATCATCTTTATGTACATCCTCAAATGGAACTGACTCATGTACGTTGTACTCTGCAATTCTTGCAAGTATGGTAGCGAGTTCAGCGCGTGTTAATGTCTTTGTTACGCCAAATGTCCCATCAGGCATACCTTTAATATATCCCTTTTGAGCAAGATATACGATTGCATCCTTTGCATAGTGGTTATCATCTACGTCGGTAAACGCTATTTCAGGCATTTGTTCAGGAATGTTTTCTGTGTTGTTTTCTTTATCCTCGGTTGAATCCTGAGGCGGAACGGTTACCGGTTTTATTGATTCGAGTTTGTCAATAGCACGCTCAACTGCGGTTTTTGAAACGTTTGATATTTCGGCTGCAACAAGAGCTTTTGTGTAAAGCTCCAAGTTATTTTCATCAGATAATAACAGCTTCATATCATGACTTTGATGTAGTTTTGCTATTGCCCAAAAAAGCTCGGACTTGTCTGCAAAAGTACTTATGGAAGCTTCAGAATAATATGTGTTTGCACCAAGGTCTGCACCCTTGCCATATATTGAAAACTGCCATCTTAGCACGTCTTCATCTTTCACAGGGATAGCAGAAGCTTTAACGTTTGGAAATTTGTTGTTTACAGAATACAGAAAGCAGCTATCGGTAGTGTATTCGCCATTTTTTAAAAATCCGGTAGTGGTTTTTTCGGGGATTGTGCTTCCTACGTACTGAATTAAATAATTTGGAACATCTATTTCTGCTTCCGGATTGTAAACAGCATCATTTTCAAGGTATATGCCTGTTAGTTCAAAATTATTATCAACATCACCGTTATATTTTAAAGTGTTTGCAACTTTGTTTTCATACTTTTCTTCGAAAAAATCTACAAGCACCTGGGAAACGGGAGTGTATTCTCTTGTTGTAATCACCTCAGGCATTACTATAAATCCTTTTTGCAGAGTGAATTGGTCAACCGATAAGCATATTTTAACAGTTTCACTTTTTCTGTGAATGTTTATCATATCATGCGCTGCAGTGTTAAGTAATGAAAATACTTGTTCTTTTGTTGAAGCGTTATTTATTGCTTGGATTGAGTCGGTGTATGTTGTTTGAAGTTGTGCCCAATTAGTGTCGTTATAGTCCCAATCGTCGTATAATTTGAATATTTCGTTCAGCTCAGATATTGCTGTGAGTTTATCTTGATGTAAAGTGTCCGCAAATACTTGTACAAACGAAGTTGTAATAAAAAATGAGGACAAAATTAGTGCTAATGTTTTTTTCATGGTATCACCTCTTTATTATTGTATAAACATGGCATCTCCGAATGAAAAGAATCTGTATTTTTCTTTTACTGCTTCGTTGTATGCATTCATGATGTTTTCTTTTCCGGCAAGTGCACTTACAAGCATGATAAGTGTTGATTCGGGTAAGTGGAAATTTGTAATTAATGCATCAATTACGTTGAAAGCTTTTCCCGGATATATAAATATATTTGTCCAACCTGAATCCTCTGTAAGGGGCAATGCTTTTTGACCGCAAGTTTCAAGCACTCGTGTTGCAGTAGTGCCTACTGATATTATTCTGCCGCCTTTCTCTTTTGTGGCATTAATTAATTCTGCTGTTTCTTTTGGAAGAATATAAAATTCGGAATGCATCTCATGTTCTTCTATATCATCAGCTTTTACAGGTCTGAATGTACCAAGTCCTACATGAAGTGTAACGTATCCTATATTTATACCTTTTTCTTTTATTTTGCTAAGCAGTTCATCAGTAAAATGAAGTCCTGCGGTAGGTGCTGCAGCAGAACCGTCATTCTTTGCATAAACAGTCTGGTATCTGTCCGGATCCTCAAGCTTTTCTGTTATATAATGGGGGAGAGGCATCTCGCCAAGTTTGTTTAATACATCTTCAAATACGCCCTCGTATTCAAAACGCACAATTCTGTTTCCGTTTTCTTTAACCTCAAGGACTTCGGCTTTTAATTCATCTTTTCCAAAAACAAATCTATGTCCCGGTTTTGCACGTCTGCCTGGTTTAAGAATGACTTCCCAATCAGTTAGACTGATTTTGTTTAGCAACAAAAATTCTATAGAGCTTCCGGTGTCCTCTCGCACTCCGTAGAGTCTTGCGGGAATAACACGTGTATCATTTAAAATGAGAGTGTCTCCAGGGTTCATAAAATCAACTATATCATAAAAATGCTTATGAATTGTATTTCCGTTTTTTTTATCGAGAATAAGAAGACGTGAAGATGTTCTGTCTTTGAGTGGGGTTTGTGCTATGAGCTCTTGAGGAAGCTCATAATAAAATTCGCTTGTTTTCATATTATTGCTCGTTCTCCCATTCTTCAAGAGCTTTTTTACGCTCTTCTAATAATTGTTTTCTATTGGCAGGTATTTCAATTTTATCAAGTGCTTTTATTATTCCGGCTGAAACTGCAGTTGCGACTTTCTGTTGATAATTATCTGAAATCATTTTTTTGAGTTCGGCTTCGTTTGAGATAAATCCTACCTCAACAAGTGCAGAAGGCATAATAGCGGTTCGTGTTATTAAGTGGTTTGATGTTTTTACGCCTCTGTCAACAGAACCCAAATTAGCAATCAGATAATTTTGCAGATATGTTGCAAGTGTACTGCTTGGCACTCCATATGAATTATCGTCATTAAGTGGAGCATAAAACACTTCTGTACCCGATGCTTCCGGTGCGGATGCAACGGAATTAATATGAAGGCTTACAAAAATTGCAGCATTTGAATTATTAGCAAAGTCTGCTCTTGCTTGCAGAGTAGGATATGTATCAGTTTCTCTTGTTAGCTTGACTGTATAGCCTTTACTCTGCAAAATTGCGGCTGTTTTTTTAGCCATGGAAAGAGTAAGATTTTTTTCAAGTATAGTATCTCCGCTAAGTAATCCTGATGCACCGCCGTCTTTTCCGCCATGCCCTGCATCAATAACAATCAGTTTTTCGCTGTTGCTGTGTTCCGCATATGGAATTTTTGATATATCTACAGGTGTCGGTGTTGATGTGGGTGTTGTTGGTTTTGGAGTAGTTGCTGCCTGGCCGCTTGTATCTACTGTAACTTTTGATGTTGCTGAACCTGACGTACCGGTAGTAATTGTCAGAGTATTATTTTTCATGACGGCATGTGCTGAGGATATGTTTTCTGCATCAAAAACAAGTCTTGTCCGACCGTCTTCAAAGCCAACACGTATCTTAGATATTCCGTTAATATCTACGGCGTATGCTGAATTAACAAGATAATTACAGTTATATATATCTATAACAAGTCTTGTGGGATTGTTTAAAATAAATCCGCTCACACTACCGGGATTGCCGGAGAAAACAGCTTTGGTTGTTACAACTCCGTTCCCTGAGTCTGTAAAGCTGATTTTAGTCAAATTAGATGTAACAGACGGAGTTGGGGCAGAGGTGGGTTTCGGTGTTGTGATAGGCTTTGTAGTTGGTTTAGCGGTAGGCTTTGGTGTTGAAGTCGGTTCAGGAGTTCCGGTATTTGAAATATATATGACGGGATCCTTAAATTCAACTGACATATTCAGGCTCTCTGAAATAAATCTAACGGGAACCATTGTTTTTGCGTCTTTTCCTACTTCGTTTATAAGCTTTGGTACTGCATTATCGGGAATAGTAGTTTTTTTGCCGTTAATATATGCGATTGGAGTGTTTATATAAAGAGAAATATGATTTCCGTCATATTCAACATCTACGCATTTAGTTTTTTCCTGATATGTAACGGTTGAATCCAAAGCTTCAAAAACTTCTCGAACAGGTACTAAAGCTCTGTCGTTAAATATAATTGGAGCAAGTGGAAGTGTGAGCTTTTTTCCATTTACGCGCAATTCATAAACAGAGCCGGTGTATTTTGTTGTCAGCCCGTCATACTGAATAGTAAGCGCGCACACGCTGATAGATTGAATGATTATCAACCATAACAACGTTATGAAAAAAAGCACTTTTTTCGTCATTAGTCTTCTTGTTCTCCTTTGTCAAAGTGTATGCCAAGATGATTGTAAGCAGCTTCAGTAGCCATTCTTCCTCTTGGGGTTCTTGTTATGAATCCAAGCTGAAGAAGATATGGCTCGTACACATCTTCTATTGTTGAAGGCTCCTCGCCGATTGTGGCAGATATGGTATCGAGTCCTACGGGGCCACCGCCGAAGTTGGAAATCATGGTTTTCAACAATCTGTGGTCGGTAAGGTCTAATCCGAGATTATCAACCTCCAGATTTCTTAACGCATCATCTGCGGCTTCTCGTGTGATTTTTCCGTCATACTTGATTTGAGCAAAATCTCGTACTCGTTTTAAAAATCTGTTTGCAATTCTCGGTGTTCCTCTTGAACGTGATGCAATCTCTGCTGCACCGTCATCGGAAATATCTACTTCAAGCAGGGAAGCTGAACGCTTTACGATTTCTTTAAGCTCATCTGTTGAATATAGTTCAAGTCGGGAAATTACTCCAAATCTGTCTCTCAACGGTGCGGAGAGAAGTCCGACACGTGTTGTTGCTCCAATAAGCGTAAACTTTGGAAGGTCAAGTCTTATGGAACGAGCCGATGGTCCTTTGCCTATGATTATATCGAGCGCATAATCTTCCATTGCAGGATATAGAATTTCTTCAACCGTCCTTGACATTCTGTGGATTTCGTCGATAAACAGAATATCATGTTCTGAAAGGTTGGTAAGAATAGCGGCAATATCTCCGGCTTTTTCTATCGCCGGTCCGCTTGTTATTCTTATGTTAACACCCATTTCGTTTGCAATTATTCCTGCAAGTGTAGTTTTACCGAGACCGGGAGGGCCGTGAAGCAATACGTGGTCAAGCGCTTCTCGTCTTTCTAAAGCCGCTTTTATGAAAATGCTGAGATTTTCCTTTGCTTTTGTCTGACCAACATATTCGCTCAGGTGCTTTGGTCTTAGTCCGGATTCTATTTCACCATCATCCGATGTAAATTCTCCGGTTACAAATCTTTCATCTTCGCTAAACAATTTAAAATTCTCCTATCATTAGTTTAAAGCATCGCTTTTAGAGCGGCTTTGATTATGCTTTCCGTATCAAGAGTAGTATCTGTTTTACTGATAGCCTTTTTAGCTTCGCTTTCTGAATAGCCCAGAACCAAAAGGGCATTAAGTGCTTCACTTGCATTATCAGTTGATTGAATATCTGACGGTAATTCTTCTGTGTTGATTTCAATTCCTTTAAGCTTGTCTTTAAGTTCCATTACAACGCGTTGTGCAACCTTTGTGCCAACTCCTTGTGCTTTTTGAATTAACTTATGGTCGCCTGTTAAAATTGCAAGTGCAATCTTTTCCGGAGTGGCAATAGATAAAATGGAAACAGCAGCTTTAGGACCTATACCCGAAATGCTTAAAAGATGCAAGAACATACGTTTTTCTTCTTCAGTAGAAAAACCGTAAATGTCAGCGATGCCTTCTCTGAGGTACAGATATGTATAAACTTTAACGTCGTCTTTTCCTGACAGAGCGCCAAGTGAATTAAGCGATGTATAGATTGTATAACCAATATTTCCGGCTTCGATAACTATGTATCCATCTCCGGAACAAATGAATTTACCTTTTATGTAATTGAACATAATATTCCTCCATAATACAACACTCTACAATTATATAATATCTTAAGCATGCTTACAAATCAACCTATAATTTGTTAAGATTTTATTAAATATTACATTTTATTAAGGTTTAGTCTGTTGTTGAGAGTGTTTGAATGAGCATGACATATAGCTACCGCAAGGGCGTCAGCAACATCGTCGGGCTTTGGTACAGCATTTAGTCCAAGCATCATTTTAACCATTTGTTGAATTTGCTTTTTGTCAGCCCGGCCGTATCCGGTAATTGCTTGCTTAATCTGCAATGGTGTGTATTCATAAAGGCTTATTCCTTTATTTACTGCGCTTACTATAATTACTCCACGCGCTTGTGCTACGTGTATTGCTGTTTTTTGGTTCGAATTAAAAAACAGCTCCTCGACTGCAACAGCATCAGGCTTATATTTATCAATATAAGCATTAAGCTCCGTAAAAATTTTCTGCAGTCTTTGGGGAGTTGGTACACCTGCTTCAGTTGTGATTGCATCATATGCAACTGTTTTGAATTTGTTTCCTATGTAGTCAATTACTCCAACGCCGATGATTGCATAGCCGGGATCAATACCTAATATACGCATAATTCCTCCTGTTTGATGTATAATATTCATTTATTAGTAAAAAAACGAACTTATATGTGAATAATATACAAAAATATATGCATAAAAAATAATTCTTCATTAAAGTGACAAAAATTTGCATAATCACTTGATTTATAGATGATTATAGTATATAATATTACAAGAAAAATTTCAAGAGGAAATTTTTAAAATTGGGAGGTTTTTAGAAATGGCAAAGGAAAAAGTTGTACTTGCATACTCCGGCGGACTTGATACTTCAATTATCATCAGCTGGCTTAAGGAAAATTATGATTATGATGTAGTCTGTGTATGTGGCGATGTTGGTCAGGGAAAAGAAACAGACGGACTTGAAGATAGAGCAATCCGTTCAGGTGCGCTTAAGTGTTACATAGAAGATTTGAGAGATGAGTATGTTAAGGATTACATTTTCCCAACACTCAAATCAGGTGCAGCATATGAGGGAAAATATCTTTTGGGAACTTCTCATGCTCGCCCGATAATTGCAAAAAGATTAGTTGAGATTGCTCATAAAGAGGGAGCAGTTGCTATATGTCATGGAGCTACCGGTAAGGGCAATGACCAGGTGCGTTTTGAACTTGGTATAAAAGCTCTTGATCCGAGCCTTAAAATTATAGCTCCTTGGAGAATTTGGGATATTAAATCTCGTGAGGATGCTGTTGACTATGCTCAGGCTCATGGAATCGAAATTCCTGTAACTAAGAAAGATTTGTATTCACGTGACCGTAATATATGGCATATCAGTCACGAAGGTATGGATCTTGAAGATCCTTGGAATGAACCACAGCTTGATTCATTGCTTAAGCTTGGTGTATCTCCTGAGAAGGCTCCTGATAAGGCTACATATGTTACTATAGGATTTGAAGCAGGTGAACCTGTATCTATTGATGGTGAAAAGCTTTCACCAAGAGCTCTTGTTGAAAAGCTCAACGAGCTTGGCGGAGCAAATGGTGTCGGCATAGCTGATATATGTGAAGACAGACTTGTTGGAATGAAGAGCCGAGGTGTTTATGAAACTCCCGGTGGTACAATTCTTTATACAGCACTTCAGGAACTTGAATATCTCTGTCTTGACCGTGACACTCAAGCGTTTAAGCGCATGAGTCATACTCAATTCTCACAGCTTGTATATGACGGAAAATGGTTTACACCGCTTCGTGAAGCTATGAGCGCTATGTATGATGAAATGGATAAGTATGTCACAGGTGAAGTTAAGGTTAAGCTTTATAAAGGCTCATGTACACCTGCCGGCGCTAAGTCACCATATTCACTTTATAACGAAACTATTGCATCATTCGGAGACAGCCAGGAGCTTTACAGTCATAAAGATGCCGAAGGCTTTATTAACCTTTTCGGATTGCCGCTTAAGGTTCGTGCAATGATGAAAAAGGCTAACGGAATAGAAGACTGATAATTAACAAAAGTCCGCACTATGCGGATTTTTGTGTTAAAGAAAGGAAAGTAGCTATGGCAAAACTATGGGGTGGCAGATTTCAGAAAAGCACTGATAAGTGTGTTGATGATTTCAATTCATCAATCAGATTTGATGCCAGAATGTATAAGCAGGATATAAAAGGAAGTATTGCCCACGCAAAAATGCTTGGTAAGCAGGGAATAATACCTGCTGATGATAGTGAAAAAATCATTGCAGGCTTGCTTGAGATAGAAAAGGATATAGATTCAGGATTGGTTGAATTTGAAATTGACGCTGAGGATATCCATATGAATATCGAAAAGCTTCTCACTGAAAGAATAGGAGATGCAGGAAAGCGGTTGCATACAGGTCGCAGTCGTAATGATCAGGTTGCACTTGATATAAGAATGTATCTTATGGACGAATCATGCGAAATTGATGCACTATTAAAAGCATTAAGAAAATCTCTTGTAAATCTTGCAAAAGACAATGTTGATACTATCATGCCCGGTTATACACATCTCCAAAAAGCGCAGCCTATTACTTTCGCACATCACGCTATGGCATATTATGAAATGTTTACGCGTGACTGTGAAAGATTGGCAGACTGTCAAAAGAGAATGAACATAATGCCTCTTGGAAGCGGAGCGCTTGCAGGAACAACATATCCTCTTGACAGAGAGTATGTGGCTCAACAGCTTGGATTTCCAAATGTGACTATGAACTCTCTTGACGGTGTTTCCGATAGAGATTTCTGTATTGAGCTTGCATCATGCCTTAGTGTTGTAATGATGCATCTCAGTCGTTTTTGTGAAGAACTTATACTTTGGTCAACTAATGAATTTGCTTTTGTTGAGATGGACGATGCATATTCTACCGGAAGTTCTATCATGCCGCAGAAGAAAAATCCCGATGTTGCTGAGCTTATACGAGGTAAAACAGGACGTGTTTATGGTCATCTTATGGGATTGCTTACTACAATGAAAGGTATTCCTCTTGCATACAACAAAGATATGCAGGAAGATAAAGAGCCGATATTTGATAGTGTCGATACAGTTAAACTTTGTCTTGATGTGTTCACAAAAATGATTAATACTATGAAAATTAATCGTAAGCGTATGTATGAAGGATCAAAGGGCGGTTTTACCAATGCTACTGACTTAGCTGATTATCTTGTTAAAAAGGGTATGCCTTTCAGAGAAGCGCATTCAGTAGTTGGAAAAGCTGTGTATTACTGTGTTGAACGTGATTGTGCGCTTGATGATTTAAGTATTCAGATATATAAAGAATTTTCTGAATTAATTGATAATGATGTATATGACGCAATAAGTATGGAAACGTGTGTGAATGACAGAAATGTTATTGGCGGACCTGCAAAAGAAATGGTTTTGAACGCTATCAGCAAAGCAGAAGCTCAACTGAATGCTTAAAGGAGAATTAGAATACTATGGGCGAAATTGTACGCTTACAAAAATATATAGCAATGTGCGGTGCAGCTTCAAGACGTGCTGCAGAAGAGCATATCAGTGCCGGAAGAGTTAAAGTCAATGGCGAAGTGGTTCGCGAAATGGGTGTTAAAGTGGAAATAGGTGCTGACAAAGTTTTTCTTGATGGTGAAGAGCTTAAAATCACCACTAAGAAATACTATATAATGCTCAATAAGCCTGCAGGATATGTTACAACTGTAAAAGACCAATTTGACAGACCTTGCGTAACCGACCTTGTTGATTTAAAGGCAAGGGTAGTACCTGTTGGGCGTCTGGATTATGAAACAGAGGGCCTGCTTTTGCTTACAAATGATGGTGATTTTAATTATCGTGTCACTCATCCTAAGTTTAAAACTACGAAGACTTATTATGTAGAGATTAAAGGCGGAATAACCATAAAAGGACTTGCAAGACTAAGACGTGGTGTCAAAATAGATGATTATACCACGAGCCCTGCAGAAGTTGAAATGATTGATGCAGAAAAAGGAAAGACCACATTCTATATTACCATTCATGAAGGTAGAAACAGACAAGTGCGAAAGATGTTTGAGGCAGTCGGATGCCACGTTTCATATTTGAAACGAATTAAAATCGGTTCAGTCGAGCTTGGTAATGTGCCGGTTGGTCATTGGCGCTATTTGACAAGTCATGAGATCAGCACTTTAATGAATTCGTAAGGAGAATTAAAATGATAGGATTTATCGGTGGAGGAAACATGGCAAGTGCCATAATCGGCGGCTTGGTATCGTCGGGCGTGGCTTCGGATAATATTATGGTATCTGATAAAAACAAATATGCACTTGACTCTTTGAAAGAAAAATTTGGAGTCGTAGTTTCTGATAGTAATGTGTCAGTAGCATTGCAGGCAGACATGCTGTTTTTATGCGTAAAACCAAATATTATCGGCATTGTAGCAGACGAAATTAAGGATAGTATTAAAAATAGTACTGTTATAGTTTCTATTGCGGCAGGTAAGGGAATAGAACAATTAGAAGAACTTTTCGGAAAGGACAAAAAGATTGTTCGTGTTATGCCTAACACTCCTGCTTTGGTAGGAGAAGGAATGAGTGCGGTTTGCTCTAATAAAGCTGCTGAGCAGGATGCTGATTCTGTTGTAAATATCTTTTCTCAAATGGGTAAGTGTGAGAAGTTGTCAGAGAAATTAATGGATACGGTAACAGCAGTCAGCGGTTCATCGCCGGCTTATGTTTTTATGTTTATAGAAGCTATGGCTGACGGTGCAGTTCAAGGAGGTATGACCAGAGATTCTGCATATAAGTTTGCGGCTCAGGCTGTTCTTGGAAGTGCAAAAATGGTGCTTGAAACCGGCAAGCATCCCGGCGAACTTAAAGACATGGTATGCTCTCCCGGCGGAACTACAATAGATGCCGTTGCAAGCTTGGAAAAAAGCGGATTTAGAAACGCTGTTATAAAAGCCATGAAAGCTTGCATAGAAAAGTCAAAAAAAATGAATAACTGATTATTTGCAATAAAAACCGCTTGTTCAATAATGAACAAGCGGTTTTTTATTAATTATTATAGTTTGTTTTTTGTAATAACAACTGTCAATGGTGGGTTGTTTGGTCTGTTGTAAAAGTCATGAACCAGAACAGTATATTTTTTATGATTAATGTGTTTTAAATATTCCATCAAGATATCTTTTTCCTCGGTTCCTGAATTCTTGCCATAATAAACGGTTATGCATATAAATCCGTCATCATCAAGAATATTTAGTGATTTTTCAATAGCTTCTGTTGTGGTTATACCTTTGGTTTGTATGGTGTGGTCACCGCCCGGTAAGTATCCAAGGTTAAATATAACTCCTTTTACCTTTTCTTTAATATAAAAATCAAGATTAGAATGTGAATCGTGTATAAGCAGGGCGTTTAATCCGTTGTCATCCAATAATTTTTTAGTTGAATTCAAAGCAGACTTCTGAATGTCAAATGCATACACTTTGCCATTTTTGCCAACAGCGTTGCATAGCTTAAGTGTATCATTGCCGTTTCCTGCGGTCGCATCTATAACTACATCACCGGGGGAGATATAACAATTTATGTAGTATTCTGTAAAGGTTTGTGGTTGCAGCATATATTTGAGCTCCTTTGGTTTTGTTGCTAAAATTATATATCATATTCGTTGCTTTGTCAAATAAAAATGAACTGTTACAATAATTGTAACAGTTCATTTTCATTTACTGAATATTAAATTTGAAGTCTATATTCGTATCAGTTATTCTGTATTTGTCTAACAATTCAGGACCACAGCTGTGTGAGCCTATACCTCTGTTTTTGTAGCATATCAAAACTTCTGTACTGTCTGACTCGGTAAGCTCAAATGTATGGGCTGCGTTGTCAAGTTCTTCTACTGTATAGTGGAGAGCCGAAAACTCAAATTTATTTTCTCCCGTAAATTCGACAAAGTTTGATTTGTCAGAAATTTTTAAATAATTTACGTTAATGTGATTTCCACACTCCTGAGGTCGTATATACGGTTCATACTCTGCTGTAACGGTTGAATTCCATAATCCCATTTTTGCATGTTCCTGATAGTCGATGTAACACTCTTTGTCGCCTTTTCCGAAATACTCCAAATCTTCAAATTCTTTTACAAACGGGAATCTTATAGCGAATCTCGGTATTTCTTTCATTTCAGTTTTGAGATTTAAATCAAGGTCACTTTCTTCAGATGATGAACGGTTCATACCTTTTAATTGTTTGTTTTTGATTGCATTGATTTTAACGGTAACACCTTCGTTTGAGAAAATATAATCCATATTAATCTCATATACACCAAGTCTGCTGTTAGCTCCAAGAACACCATTGAATGACACTATAAATGAAGCTTCTGTTTTTGTTGTGGTATAGCTTCTTACTTTAAAGAATGATTTGTGGAAGTGTTCATTTATCCATGCAGCTTTATCATATCGCTCATTATCGATAACAGCTCTCCACATAACCATATCCGAAGTTCTTTTAAGAAGCTCGCGCCCATTTTCCTTTATGGAAGATATCATACCTTTTGCAGTATCCAATATAAATACATATTTTTTTGCTGACACGGTTATAAAACGCTTTTCACACACTACATTTTCTGGATATGTGCGGATTTTATCGGTTTTTTTACATTCTACGGGCAATGTAAATTGTTCCCACGCCAAGTTATGCCCATTTTCGCACCATAAGGTTTCTGTTTTGCTGTTCATGTATATTTCTATGAAAGCACCATGTTTGCATCCGGTTGGCATTTTGTAATTAATTGTGAACGTTTTCTTGTCGTGCGGAGCAAGCGAAAGTTCAAATTCTGACTCCTCTACAAATTTGTTATCAACACGTACCTTGTATTCAAATTGGAAGTGAGCAAGGTCAGAAAAATCAAACAAATTTTCAATTTCAAATGTACCACTTGAAGCGTCAATACAACTGATACGAATTGGCTGTATAACCTTTTTGTACTCCATAAGTCCGGTTGATGGAGTGCGGTCAGGGAACACAAGTCCGTCACAGCAGAAGTTTCCGTCATGGGGGAATTCTCCGCTGTCTCCGCCGTAAATGTAACCTTCTTTTCCGTCAGGGA
The DNA here is from genome assembly GCA_045128915.1 of Clostridia bacterium. Lineage (GTDB taxonomy): Bacteria > Bacillota > Clostridia > UBA1381 > UBA1381 > RGIG9115. The sequence goes on along the minus strand of JBGVIT010000067.1, from coordinate 119,178 downwards.
GCTTTTTCAAAACCGCATGGTCGCACCATTCCCAGATACATCCGCCGATAAGTCTTGGATATTTATAAATTAGAGACCAATAATCCTTTAATTCTCCGGGGCCAAGTCCCATTGCATGTCCGTATTCTGCAAGGAAATATGGTCTTGGATCATTTGTCATATTGCCCTGAATTTCAAGGTTTGGAAGACTTGTGTACATACGGCTGATTATATCGACACACGGATCAATTTTAATCTGGTCTGCGCCATAAGCTTTGTTCGGGAAAGCGGTTCTTTCGTAATGTATAAGTCTTGTATTATCGCGTTTTTTAGTCTGTTCTGACATCAGGACATGGTTTTTTCCAAACTGTCCCTCGTTACCAAGAGACCATGATATAATTGAGGGTGCGTTTTTATCGCGTTCTACCATTCTCTCCATTCTGTCAAGCATGGATGCAGTCCAAGCCGGATTTGAAGCAATTTCATCAATGGATGCTAAAGAACAAAGACCGAAAGCATGTTCAACACCATGTGTTTCATAATCACATTCGTCCATAACATACATTCCGTATTGGTCACAAAGTTCAAGGAAATGTGGATGGTTTGGGTAGTGTGATGTTCTTATGCAGTTAATGTTGTTTTGCTTCATTAAAACAATATCGCCAATCATATCCTCGGTTGTGGTGCACCAACCATTCACCGGATGTGAATCATGACGGTTTACACCCTTTAATTTAACAGAAACTCCGTTTATAAGAAGCTCGCCATTTTCTGATGTGGATATAGTTCTGAAACCAATGCTTTTCAGTATGAATTCACCGTTACACTCAATTATGGCATCGTACAAATTTGGGTGTTCTGCAGACCATAGCTTTGGATTGTTCACTTTTGTTGTTTTTGTTCCGTCAGGGAGCAATATGTAAAATTCATATGGCATATCTTCGCCGGAAAATGTTACTTGTGTTTCTACATTTCCTGAAATATCAGGCTTTATGTATATGTCCTTTATATGATTTTCAGGACGGTTCAGTATATAAACATCTCTGAAAATTCCATGATAACGGAAATAATCCTGATCTTCAAGATAGCTTTCAGCATTGTGAGTATATACTGCAACCGTAATGTTATTTGAGCCGTTTGATATAAAATTTGTTATATCAAATTCTGCCTGAAGATGCGAGCCTCTGCTCATGCCGACATACTTTCCGTTAAAGTAAAGCTCAAAGTAACTGCTTACACCTTCAAATACTATATAAGTTTTATTGTTATTTTCGGTGTTTACTTCAAAATTCCGGCTGTAAACGCCAACGGGATTCAGAGTTTCAGTATATGGGGGATCGTACTGAAAAGGATAGTTTATGTTTGTATATTGAATTTGACCATATCCATAGCATTCCCAACAAGACGGAACCGGAATGGTTTCTTCAAATTTAATAGCATCTATATCATCCGGAATATCCTGCGGGCACTCCAAATATTTAAAATTCCATGTACCATTGAGAAGAATATAAGCGTCCGAATTATTTCTGTCTTTTGATAAAGCACTTTCGATAGAATTATAGGGAATGTAATAGGCCCTTTGCTTTTCGCGGTTTTCTGAAACAATTTTCAAATCATTATATCGCTCCATATTAAATCACCTTTCTTTTTTTTCTAAAGTATAACATGGTAAAAATTATCTGTCAATCCAATTTTTTTGATATAAATTATATGGATTTTGATGTTTTTAATGTTGATTTTCTTGTGTAAATATGGTATTATCAAATTATATTGTTAATATTTTGACTTTTGAGGTGCAGTTATGTTTACTAAATATACCCCTATTGTTACGCGACAGGAAAAGAAGCTTCCCTTTTACATCGCGACCATAGGAAATCCTAAAAAGCAGCATGTGGTTCATAGGCCTTTGGGAATAGAAGATCACCAGCTGTTATATGTTGTGAAAGGCAAAGGCGGATGCTATATAAACGGAGAAACATACATACTCGATAGTGATTCGATTTTCTATCTTCCGCCCAATACACCGCATGAGTATTTTGTTATACAGCCTGATTGGGAAACTATATTCATTACATTTAACGGCTGCGGATGCAGTAATTTTTTTAATTTTGAACCTGTTGTATGCAAAAATATCAGTTCAAAGGTTGACTTTGTTAATAAATACAAGGTGCTGTATGAATATAAAGGCAACCCGATGAGCTGTAAGAAACAAAGTGCTGAACTGTATATGCTGCTGCTTGAACTTAGTGATGTTTTTGCTGAGCCGGCAAAAAGTGATAATGATAAAATACATAAAATTACTCTGGCTATGAGTTATCTTTCGAGAACAAACAACAATGACCTTTCGCCGCTTGTTAAGCAGCTTGGAATATCAGAGGAGCATTTCTGTCGCATATTCAAAAAATATACCGGTTACAGACCGGTTGAATACTCAAATCTCATTCGCGTTCAAAAAGCAAAAATACTTCTTAGAAATTCAGAAAAGTCAGTCAAAGAAATATGTGAGGAATTAGGTTTTCAAAATCACAGCTATTTTACGACGGTTTTTAAAAAGTATGTTGGAGTCAGTCCGTCTTTGTATAAGAAAATACCAGATATTAATTAATTGTAAATATGTATATTGATTTATTTATCGGTTAATTGTATTTAGTGCCTTGTTTATGATATTATATATACAACAAAAGATGTCTGAAAGGAAGTATATACGATGGACGATTTAAAAAAACTTGTAGAGCGTATGACTTTTGAAGAAAAGTGTTTAATGCTTACGGGTACAGGCTTAAAAACCCGCGAAATCGAACGGTTGGGCATTCCGGCTGTAAGAATGTCTGATGGCCCGCATGGTGTGAGAGAATACAATTCCGGAATTGATGGCGGTCCTGTATGTTATCCTACTGCGGCAGCTCTTGGTGCAACTTGGAACAGAGCTCTTGTGAGAAAAGTTGGAAATGCCATCGCTGACGATTGCAGTAAAATCGGTGTAGAAATGATTCTCGGACCGGGAATAAATATGAAACGTACTCCTCGATGCGGAAGAAATTTTGAGTATTTCTCTGAAGATCCGTATTTGTCAGGTGAGCTTGGAGCTGAATACATAAATGGTGTTCAGGAGCGGGGAATTGGCACTTCTCTTAAGCATTACGCTGTTAACAATCAGGAAATAGATCGTCATATTGTAAGCGTTGAAATAGATGAACGAACATTGAGAGAATATTATCTCAAGCCATTTGAAATAGTTTGTAAGAAGTCTAACCCTACAAGCGTTATGTGTGCGTATAATAAACTCAATGGTGTATGGTGTTCTGAAAATAAATATCTTCTCAATACTATTTTAAGAGAAGAGTTGGGATACGATGGAATGATAGTTTCTGATTGGGGAGCAGTGCATAACAGTTCAAGAGTTGCAGCTGCTACACTAAATCTCCAGATGCCTGAAATAAAAAATATAATTGAAAGACTTAAAAACGGTCTTGAAGCAGGTTATGTAACAATGGAGGAGATTGATGCCGCTGTTATAAAAATGCTTGAATTTGTAAAAAAAGTTAAAGAAATGCACATAGATAACGGTGAGTACGATAGGGAAAAACAGCACCGTGTCGCATACGAAGCAGCTGCAGAAGCAATAACTATGCTTAAAAATGATGACAATCTCCTGCCTATAACACGTAATAAATATAAGCGGGTGGATGTTCGTGGGCTTGGGCTGTTCGGCGATACTCCTAAAATTCAGGGCGGCGGAAGTTCTCTTGTTCCGGCGGATAAAAAGTCTATTGATATTCCTATTGATTACATAAAGAAGTACGCTGAAGAAGAAGGTATTGAGCTTATATATGAGCCCACTGTTGAACCGCAGGATGATTTAGACATGAGAGTTATTTTCATCGGTGACGGACGAGATCATGGCTTTGAGCAGGAAGGCGAAAATATAGACAGACACTTTATTGATTTCTGCAGTTATGTTAATAAAGAGGTAAATGACGCTTGTGATAAATGCGATAATGTATTGGTTATAATTCAAACCGGTAGTGCTTCAATTCCTTTCAGATGGAATAAAAGAGCTAAAGGTATTATACAGCAGTGGTACACCGGTGAAGCCGGAGGAAAAGCTATTGCCGATATTATTTTCGGTAAAGTCAATCCGTCGGGCAAGCTTTCTGAAAGCTTCGTGCTTAAGGAAAGAGATGACATTGATTATCCGGGCGATGGCGATAAGGTCTGGTACAAAGAAGGACAGATGGTGGGATACAGATATTATGACGAAAACCCTGATGGTTTGTGGTACCCCTTTGGTCATGGTGTGTCATATACAACCTATGAATATTCTGATTTAAATGTTGAAATTAATGACGGTAAGGTTTATGCTTCACTGAAAGTTAAAAACACAGGCGATGTTGACGGCAAGGAGGTTGTACAACTATATGTACACGATGTTAGAAGTACAGTAATCAAGCCGTACAAAAAACTTTGTGCTTTTGAAAAGGTATTCCTTAAAGCAGGAGAAGAAAAGCAAATCAACTTTGAAATCGAATGGGATGCTTTTAAATATTATAACGTTTCACTCCATGAATGGATTGTTGAAAAGGGTGAATACGAAATTTTAGCAGGTGCATCTGCAGGAGATATTCGTTTGAAAGAAACATTATATCTTGATGGTGATGATGCTTATACTTTAATCGATGTAAAGGAAGTTCCGTGGCAGACCTGATTTTTAAATAACAGAAAGGCGTGAATAACATATGAAAAAACTTGCAATGTTTGTCAGCAAACGTAAATTTGCATATTCAGAAAGGCTGATGATAGTTTTTTTCGTATTGTTATTTGTGCCTTTTTTCTATGTTTTGTGTTTACATGCCGGAAGCCTTATGAGCACATATAAGAACAAAGTTGTTGAAAAACATGAGCAGAATATTGAGTGGGCAGCAAAAGAGTATAATAATTTTTATCTTGAAGTTAAAAGGCAGTTTGAGTTTTTAAACAGCTATTCAGAGCTTAAGCAAATTTTGAAATTAAGCACACCTATGTCATTGATGGACACATTGGAATATGAGATGTCGATTAATGATATATTCACTGCGATGCTTACAGTATATGATTCAAATCGTCCCGTAGTATATCATGATAATGCTCACATTAAGTCGTCCGATACATTTCATCCTATTGATGAACTTATAGAAAAGGAATATTACCATGATTTAGAGAATTTGAGCATGGGCGACATATATACTGTTATTGAAAATCGTGGCGGTGAATATAGATTGTGTATTTACAGCCGCTACAATAACATAGAAAACATCTATGCTATACTTGAAATATCAGCTCCGTGCAGGGAATTGTTCAGAAAACTCGGAGTGGTTTACGGTGAAAGCTGCCGTACGTATTTTACATCCGAGAACAGCACTAATTACCTCTTGGAGCCGACTTCATCTTTTGAAAGCACTATCGATATTACAAATCGTCAGAGCTGTGTGGAAAGAATTGTAGCTGAAAACTGCAAGCTTACATGTGTATTTGAGAAGTCAGAATATTGGTCGTATATTATTATGGTCTTAGTCGGCGCATCTGTTGCAACAATAATTATGTGTATTACATTGTTCTTTGCGGTGAGATTTCTTGCATTTTACCTTACAAGGCGACTCAATTCGATTGTTGAGGAAATAACAGGTGAACGTGTTGAGTTTAAGACTCCGTATCTGAACAGAACGGCTGATGAATTTGATATAATTTCTGATAAATTAACCGATTATTCCGAAACGATAAAAAAGCAAAACAAAGAAGAACTTGAAAAACAAAAGAAAATAATGCAAATGGAGCTTTCACTCCTTCAAAATAAAATATCTCCGCATTTTCTGTATAATACACTATCTTCAATAAAGTGGGTGTATAGCGATCCTAAGCTTGAAGAACTAATAAATTCACTTGTGAAATATTACAGATTGGTATTAAACCGAGGCGACGAATTTATAGAAATTTTGGATGAATTTGATGGATTGCGTAAATATCTTGATATACAAAGCTTTGTATATGCAAAAAAGTTTGGTGTTTATATAGAATGTGATGATTCTGTGAAAGAACAACGGATACTACGTAATCTTTTGCAGCCTATTGTTGAAAATGCATTTTTCCACAGTATAAATATATATGATGCAGAGGATGGGTTTATAAGTATTACAGCTACAAGAAAAGATTCGGATATCGTTATTACAGTAGAGAATAACGGAATACTGATAACAGATGAAGATATTGACAAAATATTTGATAATCAAAGTGTTATGGATGCAAAAACAAGCGGTAATGGCTATGCTCTTAAAAACATTATGAAACGTATTGAACTGTGCTATGGTGAGAAATACGGAATCAGCATAACAAACAACGAAACAACTTGTGTTATTATCAGAATACCTGCTGATTTTGAACCCGTCAAGGAGGAAGAATAGATTTGGAAAAAATGATAATTGTTGATGATAATAAGCGTGACCGTGATGGTGTTGCAAGCATAATTGATTGGTCTGCTTATGGAATTGAAATAGTTGCTCTTTGTTCCAATGGTGCTAACGCTCTTGATTATATAAAGAATAATCCCGTAGATATAGTGTTGTCAGATGTTGAAATGCCTCTTTTGAACGGACTTTCTCTTTTGAAAGAAATCAACAATATGGGTAAGAAAATAAAGTTTATACTCATGAGCTGTTATGACCAATTCAGCTTTGTAAAATCTGCGATTGAACTTGGTGCACTCGGATACGTACTTAAACCTATTGTTGTTGATGAACTTGAAAACATAATCGAGAAAACATTGAAAATACATAAAACAGAGCGTGAAACTCTTGTTCATGAGCAAATGTACAGCAGGATGCTCGAAAATAATCTAAACCTTGTAACCGAGAGCTTTTTCAGACAGCTGATATTCAACACACGTGAAGTTGATGAACTTGCACTATACGAGGCGGAACAGTTAAAAATACCTTCCGGCTATAATTTCAGCAGAATATCGCTGATAAAAATAGGCTCTGCAGAGCAAAACAGGTTGATGTCTTTCATTTCTGCCATAGCTGAGTACATTGAAAGTATTTCAGCTTCAGGCATTTATGCAAAACCTTTGATTGTAAGTCACGACCAGATTCTTGTGATTTTGCTCGGAAACGCTGAATGTAAAGAAAAATTTGTTGACGTGTGCATGGATGTTAAAGAATATATAACAAGTAGCCTTGATATCGCAGCAGCTGTCGGAATCAGCAAGGAATCAAATAATGGCATAAAAGAACTTCATTCGTTGTATATTCAGGCGAGGGAAGCTCTTGACACGTTTTATGCAACCGAAAACGATCGTATAATTCTTTATGATGATGTTGAAGAACAAAAAAGCATGCCAATGAAGTTTATAAATACGGAACAGCTTGCGCAGGAGGTAAATGCGGTCATTGCCAAAGCAGATATTGAAATGGCAAAGAACCTTGTTGATAAATATCTAAATGATGTTGATATGCTTCATAATAAAAACTATATAAGATATTTTTCATTTACCTTGATGAATACTATTGAAAGTATGTTGATAAATACAAATATCAATACTGATACAATCCTTGAATCTGCTACAATATGGGACAAATTAACTCATATTGAAACTATTGTAGATATAAACAAATGGTTTGAAAACATATTTAAGTATGTGTTTGAAACAATCGACCTTTCAAGAAAAGCAAAAACACAGAATGTAGTAGAAGAGGTTAAGGAAATTATTAAATCCGAGTACTCTTCTCATATAACCATTGACTACATTGCAAAAAAACTTCATTTCAGCGGAGTCCATATTAATAATATTTTCAAACGCGAAACGGGAATGGCTATTTTTGACTATCTTGCCAAATACAGAATCAATATGGCAAAAGAGCTTTTGAAAGAGAAGGACTGCAAGGTGTATGTTGTAGCGAAAGCTGTTGGATACACTAACCAAACACATTTTAAACTTCTTTTTCAGCAATACGTCGGAATGACACCCGTCGAATATAAAAAGATATACGAAGTTAAATAAATTTAAATATTTTTCTATCCGACAATCTTTTTTTAAATTCGATTATTGAAGAAAAATTAGTTTGTTTGTTATAATATAATTGCAAATGAAAATTACACTAAATAAAGGCGGCGATTTTTTTGAAACTGAAAACTGATAAAAGTGGGGTTATGAACAGCAAGGCTAAGATTAGAGCAAGTCTTTCCAAAAACTTCTACATATATTTGTTGTTGTTACCTTCGCTTTTGCTTATTGCTATATTCAATTTAGCACCCATGAAGGGAATTCTCATTGCTTTTCAGGATTATGATATATATAATCCGGCAAACAGTGATTGGGTATGGTTTGATAATTTTATTAAAATCTTCAAATCAAGCGACACTATGCTCGCACTTGTTAATACTATAACCGTAAGTTTTCTCAATCTGTTAATCTGTTTTCCGGCTGGTATTATTTTTGCTCTGTTACTTAACGAAATAAGATGCTCTTTGTTTAAACGTACAATACAGACTGTAAGTTATCTTCCTCACTTTCTTTCGTGGATTTCTGTAATAGGTATTGTATCTACGCTTCTTTCTAAGGGTGGACCGGTAAACGATTTTATGGTTTGGATTACCGGAAATCCGCAACGTCAGATGTTCCTTGCAAAGCAGGAGCTATTCCTTCCGCTTGTAATTATATTGAATTTGTGGAAAGGTCTTGGCTGGAGTTCAATAGTTTATCTGGCAGCCATAAGCGGTGTTGATGAAACTCTTTACGAAGCAGCAGCACTTGACGGTGCAGGAAAGTTTAAGCAGGTAATTCACGTTACTATACCTACAATTCTTCCTACTGCGGTTATAATGCTTATCTGGAGTGCCGGCTCTATTCTTAATTCAAACTTTGAACTCATATTTGGTTTGCAGAATGCATACATCGAATTTGAAGTAATAGGTACAATTATGTATAAAAACGGTATTATGGGTGGCGATTACCAGATGACAACGGCGTTTGGTCTGTTCCAGAGCTTAGTTAACTTTATGATACTTATAGTTGTTAATGAATTTGCTAAGCGTACAGCTGATGTTAGTGTGCTTTAAAGGAGGGATATGACAAATGAATAATTATGGTAAAGGCTACAAAATTTTTACAATATTCAATACTCTGTTCATGCTTTTTATTGCAGTAGTGATGTTGTTCCCTTATTTGAACATTCTTGCCACGGCTTTTAATGAAGGTGCTGATGCTGCAAGAGGAGGTATCACCATTTTTCCAAGAGTGTTTACTCTTGAAAACTTTAAGGTGATTTTATCAGGCGATGCATTTAAAAAAGCGCTAGGAATATCAGTTCTCCGTGTTGTTGTAGGTGTTATATTGGGACTTATGGTTCAGTTCTCATGTGCATATGCTCTCACAAGACAGACTTTCTGGGGTAAGGGCTTTATAACAAAGCTGTTTGCGGTTGTAATGTTCTTCCATGCAGGTATGATTCCTACATATGTGCTGTACTCAGAAATCAATCTTTTAAACTCATTCTGGGTATATATACTTCCGACATTGTTTTCCTTTTACAACATTGTAATTATCAGAACATTTATGCAGTCAACCATTCCTATAAGCTTGGAAGAGTCAGCTCTTATAGATGGGGCGAATGAAATTATAATTTTCTTCAGAATTATACTTCCGCTCTCAAAGCCGATTCTCGCAACGATGGCACTTTGGATAATGGTAACCCATTGGAATGATTGGACAACGACATTGTACTATATAAGAAAATCTGATTTGTTTACTTTGCAATACATCATGATGCAGGTTGTCAAAGAAAGTGAAAGAACGCAGAAAATGATGGCTGCAGCATTGGAAAATGGTTTGCAGGTCGAAAACGTACAGCAAACCACAACGGAAGTTATCACAGCAGCTCAGGTTGTTGTAACGACTATCCCTATAATTTGTGTATATCCGTTCTTGCAGAAATACTTTGTAAAAGGTATTATGCTTGGTTCGGTAAAAGGTTAATAAGGTTATAATGAAAGGATGATATTTATGAAAAAAATTATTTCTATGATACTTGCCCTTACGGTTGTAGCAGGAATGGCAACCGGATGTAAGAAGGAAGGAGCTTCAATGCTTGACAATGAAGCATATAAAACAGACTTTTCACAGTATAAGTCTTCTGAAGAAATTCCTTCATGGGAAGGTGAGAACCTGAGCATAATCAAATGGGTTCAGGCATCTAATCCCGTTTCAACTTGTAACAAGAATTACAACTTAAACGAAGATCCTATTACAAAAGAAATTAAGCGTATTACCGGTATTGACTATAATCTTGACGAATCATTCGACAATGCTGAATCAAGCTTTGATGCTGTTGTAGCAAAAGTTATAGCAACCAACTCATTTCCTCACATTGCTGAGGGTATAAGCGATATTTCTTCATTGGTAAAAAATGAATACCTTTGGGAAATCGGTGACTACATAAAGGAATACGCACCTACTGTTTATGAGAAATTCGGCCCTGAATCAGGCACACTTTATGCTGATGCATGGAAAAATCAGGAAAAAACTTATGGCGGTGTATATGAGCTTGCAATCGGTGCGTCAACAGAGCCTATGCGTGCATTGTTCAATGCAGGCAAACTCGATGTTGATGAAGAAACCTTCAATAAAGTATTCTCACCAACATCAGCTTTTCCGTCAGTTAAGGTTAGAGACGATATTCTTAAAAAGCTTTATCCGAATTCACATTCAGTTGATGAGTTAGAAGCCATTTTTGAGAAGAACGGCAAGTTTACAGAGGAGGAAATATTTGATATTCCCATCGAATCTCCTGAAGACTTCATCGTAATGCTTGAAAGAATCCGTGACCTAAAGCTTATGGATGGTTCAAACGAAGTTTATGCTACATTTACTCATGTAGGTATGGATAACTGGGCTATCATGCAGCAGATGGGTGCAATGTTCGGGCACACATCACCAAGCAACCCCAGCTTGTCATACTTTAGCTTCTATGATAAGAAAGCAAAAGAGCTTAAGCCTACATTCAAGGAAAAATGGTTCAAAGACCTTTTGAGAGAATACAACAGATGGGTAAGAGAAGGTATTGCATCTGAAGAAGCACTTGTTGATGCTAATAATGTATTCAAAGAAAAACTTAACAACGGCAGATATATTGTTACATACGGAAGCTATACACCCAACGAAGCAGCTCTTAACGGTAAATATAAGTACAGACCTGTATTTGCAAAATATAAGGTAGATACAGATACAGCTTTGTTCGTTGGAACAGACTATACAAAATATAACAAATATACTTTCTTCAAAGATTCTCTTTCTGAAGAACAACTTATTCAGCTTATAAGAATGTTTGAGTTCCTTGTAAGTGATGCCGGCGAAAAGCTTTGCTATTGGGGAACTAAGGAAATGGGAACATACACAGAAGATGAAAATGGTAATCTTGCGTTTGTTGATGAAACAATAAAGAATGAAGCTATTTTAAAAGAAACATATGGAAATAAGACAATAGCTCCTCTCGGTCTTGATTCATCAGTATGGCCCGGAAGAATTATGAACTTCACTTCAAAGTATTATCCGAGATTTACATATGCTGACGAGCTCCAGTCATGGACAAAGGCATATTCATCAGCTCAGTATGGTGCTTTGGAAACTATAACATCACTTATGCCTAATATTTATGGCGAAGCATTCCTTAATCAATTTGAAGGTGCAAAGAACTTCTGGAATGCAAGAAACGGCTTTGAAAATGCACTGCTCAGAGTATTTGCTGCAGGTTCAGACGAAGAATTTGAAGCAAAGTTTAATGAAATGGTTAAATATGCAGAGGATAACGGTCTTACTGATGAGCTTTTCAAAGAGGCTACAAAGTGGTATAACGAAGAATATAATAAGGAATATATGCAGTATATAAAATAATTTATTATATGGCTACTGCGGATTTGCAGTAGCCATGTTTACGCTAAAAGGAGGTTTATACCTTTGAAAAAGAAAGTATCAATACTTATAGTGTTAGCGATGGTGTTATCATTTGCTGCACCTTGTTTTTCATTTGATATTCAAGATGGTAGTATATTAATTGATGCTGTTGCTGACCTTGATCCTTCAAGCACAATCACAGTTAAATCTGAAGTTGCAACAGAACAGGCTTTATGGTGGTCCGGTTCATCGGATACCAGAGTTGCTGTGTATAAGTTTAGTGTGCCGCAGGGAGCAGGAGGTCTATATGAATTTAATGCTCTTGCCAGCGGTCAGTACGCTGATGATTGGAATTTTGCGTCCGTAAAGGTTGATGATACGGAATATATAGCTCAAGGTGCAAGCAATGTAGTTCAGTATCCTATGGCGGAGGGTTGGTTTAACTCAACGACCGAAGATAATTTCAGTTGGTTTGCACCCGGTTTTGTTCAGCTTTCTGAAGGCGAGAACACTCTCTCTGTACAACTTAGGACAAAACAGAATCAGGGAGCTGCCCTTTTAAAAATTAAGCTTGTACCGGTAAATGAAAATACATACGAAATGATTGATTCACAGGGTAAAGCTGTTATTCCTGTAAACAAGCTTTCGTCAGTTGAAGGGGATACTCTTACATCTATGAGTACAAGCGATTATCTTGCATTTAAACCGAAATTGCAATCAACAGTTGTATCTGTTGACGTTTATACTCAAAAAGCCGGCGATTATACACTTAGCGGTGATATGATATTTGCTGAAATGCCAAGTCATTTGTTCTATGTAGATACAGTTTCAGTAAACGGTGTAGCGGCACATACCGGTTCTTCAAGTAATCCTATTGCTTCTTTTGGGGTTGAAAATACAACTGACAGATATGTTAAAGAGCTTTGTAAAGTAACTCTTTTACAGGGAAAGAACACAATATCTGTAAAGCTTGGTTCAACAAGAAAAAATAACTGGGTAAAGCTATACTCATTAAATCTTGAACAATATCAGGCTCCCATAGTAACTCCGCCTCCCGTACCATCATTTACGATTACAAATGGTGCTGTTGTAGTGGAAACTAACGAACAAAATGCTGCTTCAATAAATACTTCAGAGTGGCGTTCGGAATCTATGATAAGACTTCGAGGCAATGGTCAGAGTGTTACATATAAAGTCATCTCACCTGAAGCGTGTGCATATGATTTAACTCTTGATTTCAATATGTTACAGTTAAGCCAAAGCGCTCAAAATATGGGATTTACCATTGCAGTAAATGAAAATACTGAAATTGATGGCAGTTCGAAACCGTTCAACACAGCAGATTATCCCCAGACAGGATACGATGCTTCGAATGTTCATTATACTGATGTGGCGGTAGGTAAGATTAACCTTATCCAAGGTGACAACTTAATTAAAATTGAGTTTAAGGAAACCTCAAACTCAGTAATAGACCTTTATAAATTCAAGCTTAACAAGGCAATAGTTGTTGTGCCAACACCAACACCTGTACCAACTCAGAGGCCTATTCCGTCATTTACTATAACTGAAGGTTCGCTTGAATTAAATACTAACGAAACTAATGCAGTATCAGTAGATGCAACCGATTGGCGTTCTGCTGATATGATCAGACTTCGCGGCAACGGTGGCGGAGCTACATATAAGGTGGTCGCACCTGAAATTGGAAGCTATAATATAACAGCTGATTTCAATGCAATACAGTGGCTCAATGCAACTGTTGGATTTGGTTTTAATTTATGGGTGAACGATGTTCTTGTGGTAGATGGTTCAACAAGACCGCTTTCTGCAGAATCCTATCCTGCTGCAGCATATAAAACAACTCCTGATCATACCGGAGTATCAATCGGTCAGATAAATCTCCGTCAGGGCGAAAACATAATTAAAGTAGCTTTGAAAGAATCAGGACAGTCTGTTGTTGATTTGTATAAGCTGACATTTACTGAGTTTATCGATCCGGTTATTGTTCTTGACGAAAATAACGCAAATAATACCGAATCAAAGGGCAGCGTTACCAATAATGCAGGTCTTAATGTAATAGTTCAGACTACTGAAGGAGCCAGCAGTGTAAACGGTTCATATTATACCGTAACATATAAAACAAATCCTGAATTTGTTTTTAAACCTAATCTTGCAAGTGGCAAATACGAAGTGTTTATAAACAGACCTGTCCTTAGAAGTGTTGGAAAAGATTTTCTTAATATGACTGCCGAAATTAATGGTGCAAATGGTTCAAAAAGTGTCCGTTATTCAAATTCAGTAGGTAGCGGAAGAGCCGGTTGGTATTCATTAGGTGTTCATACTTTTGCAGGAACTTCTGACGATAAAGTTACAATCAAGGGTGATTCTCTTGCTTTAGTTAATACACTTCTTGGTGATGGCAATGAAGTTGAGCAGCTCGATTGCGTAATTGACGCAGTTAAATTTGTTCCATATACTTCTGCTCAGGAAACTGTGAATGAACTTATTATTGACGAAACAAACAGAGTATCTGTCAATCCTACATATATAGGAGAAACTGTACCGGAGGATAAATTTGTTTCAGCCGAAAAAGACGGTTACGGATATGCGCATCTAAATAATATAGATTTTTATAACTCATGGAGTAAGGGCGGACTTGGTACAACCAATCTGTTCCCGGCTACCGGTTCGGTGCTTGCCAGCGCCTTTGGTACATACTCATCGAAAGAGTATGGTGTTGACTATTACCCGAATCTGACTCCGGGCTATTACAAGGTGTTTGTAAGCAGACCGGCAGGATTTCATGATGAAACCGTATCTACTATAACAAATCGTGCAGATGTTTTTGGCAACAGTACAACAGAAAGCTTTACTTATACCATTCAGAATGATTCTGCTTCGAATTGGTATGAGCTCGGTGTATTTGAATTTGCCGGCGACTATGGTAAAGAATATGTGAAAATAACTCACATCAGCGGAACACATTCTGTGTTTGATGCGGTTAAATTTGTAAGGATACCTACTCTTGAAGCAGCTGACATTACAGTAGAAAGTCCTGCAATGTCTCCCACCGTACTCAGAAATAGTGTATTCCGTCTTAAGAGTGACCTTGTGCTTGATAAAACAACGGTCAATGATTCCACAGTCTATATCAAGCTTCGTGATGATGTTACAAAGGTTGCAGCAAACACAGCAATTTCTGCTGATGGCATAGACATCACAGTTACTCCGAATAACAATCTCGTTGACGGAACGTATTATACTTTAGTAATTGAGGGCGTCAAGGATAAATTTGGCAGAAATGCTGTAAATGAATCAATCGATTTCCTTGTCGATTTAGATATTCAGAGCCCTCAGGCTACATTAACAGAGCCTGCTAATCTTTCTAATGTTGCAACTAATTCTGTGTTTAAGCTTACCTTTAGTGAAGATGTGTTTAATATTGATAAAGCTTCTTCATATTCTATTTATGACGGTAATAATAAAATAGATGTAGTACCGGTAGTTGTTACCGATAAAAGAGAAGTAACTCTTGTACCGTCTCAAGCGCTTGATCCAAGCAAGACATATACTCTTGTTATAGGCTCTGCCGTTGTTGATGTTTCAGGTAACCCTGTTACAGATACATCTGTATTCAAATTTACAACAGCTTCATCTTCAGTTGATAATAGCTTGACTGTTTCAATGGTATATCCCGAAAGTGTGTATCAGCTTGAATTAAAGCCAACTTTCACATTGCTCTTTAATTACAAAATTGATGCGATGTATGCAGATGAGAAGTTCATTTCAATTATGACATCGAATGGAGAATATGTCAGCACAGAAGTGAAAAAGACCGGTGATAATTCATTTACAGTATCACCCAGAGAAAATCTTGCACAAAATACTGTCTATAAAATCGTATTCTCAGATTCAATTCGTTCTCTGACCGGAAAGATGTTCGCAGATACATATGATATTAACTTCAAAACAAGATTTTCAGATTCATATACAGAGAACTTTGCAGTATCCACAGTAACATCGACCGTTGAAGGTGACGGTGGAGTAACCGTTAAGTTTAATGCTCCCGTTGATTTGAGAAGTGTCAATAAATCGACTATTATTATCAAAAAAGACAATGTGCTTGCTGATTATAAAATCGAAACTGTTGATGTTAACGCTATAAAAGCTGTTCCCGAAACTGCGTGGGCAGAAGGTGACCATGCTATTACCATCAAAGCTGATGTTAAATCAATCGACGGAGTTTCACTCGTTTCTGATGATGCAAGAACATTTACAGCAGGTAAGAAAACAATATCTGCAGAAACATCTGCAATTACCACAACAACTGCAAATGCGAGTGCTGATTATTATAACAGTTCCTCAAGCACAAAAACATTGACCGGACTTTTATATGTAATCGAAAATGGCGTAATTACCAATATCAAAACAGTTGAAGCTCAGGCGCCTGCAGGAAGTACAGTTCCTGTATCTGCTTCAATGACAGGTATGACTAATGGTAGCGGTGCATACTCACAGTTTATTGTTCTTGAAAACCCGTCAACATTAAAGCCTGCTTCAAATATGGCAAGTGTATCTCTCACAGCTTCGCTTTTGGAAACTAAAGGTACACAGATTAATATAAGCGGTAAAATTAATCCTGGTTCATCAAGAAAGATAACATATATCGTAGCTAAGCCGGGAGCTACTGTAGTTTCAAATACGTCTGATATTATATATATCGGAACAGTTAATTCTTCAGACGACGGAACTTATGATATAACCTATACATTACCAAACTCTGTTCCATATGACACTTACAGCATTGTTGTAAACGCTGAGGGAGCAGAAGCGCCGGTAACTCTTAGCTTTGAAAATGTATCAGAATACATTTTGAATAATATTAATTCATCAGTCAATACTGCAGTTCAGTCAAATGACTATGTTACTCTTGAAAACATTATTATTCAGAGCGGCTCAGCTCTTGGTATAAACTCAAGCGTTGCAGCTCAGCTGTCCGCAGCACCAAATAAATCGCAAATCCTCCAGAGTATAACAGGCTCCGATGATTGTGCAGAAAAAGTAGTTCTCGGACTTATAAATAACGGGGTTGATACTACGACAGCAACAGCGCTTGGAAAGTCTGCAGGTCTTACTGATGCAGAAGCTCAGGTATTTGCATCTTCTCTTGCAGTAGCTTTGTTTAACAATGCAAAGCCATTTACAGATAAGGCTGACGTCCTTAAAAATATGCGTGCAGCAGTAGCTATATCTGAATTGAATAATAAGAGTACATCTGATTATGGTAATATTTTGAGAGAGTATGACGATGACCTTGGCATAGTTGTGCCGAATACTATTACCACATCACTTCTTAACGGACTCTATTCTGTACGTGCGGAGCTTACTATTGATAACTTTGCATCAAAGTTTGCTACTGCGAATACTGTACAAAATATAACACCGCAGTATCCTACAACCGATGGTGGCGGCGGCGGTGGCGGCGCAGCAGGGGCATTTGTTCCTACACCGGTAATAACAGAGCAGTCTGTAACTTCACCGGATGTTCCGCAAACTACTGTAACATCAACAGTATTTACCGACGTTAGTTCATCACATTGGGCTAATGAAGCTATTGAGTACATGTATAATGCCGGTATCATTTCAGGTGTTGGTGACGGAAGATTTGAGCCTGAAGCCAGCGTGATGCGTGAACAATTTGTAAAAATGATAGTTGTTGCATTTGATATTCCTATTGGAAATATTGAAAACACATTTGAAGATGTTGATACTGAACAATGGTATTGTCCGTATATTCTTGCGGCTTATAATGCAGGATTAATTAACGGTTACAGTGATTCGTTGTTTGGTGTTGGAAATATGATTACACGTGAAGATATGGCTGTAATCATTTACAGAGCTCTTGAAAAACTTGAGATTAGTATTGAAGCAGGTTCTTCTGCAGAGTTCGCTGATTCCACAGAAATTTCACAGTATGCTTCGGAAGCTGTTTCCAAGCTGACAGCCGGTGGAATTATGAACGGTATGGGCGACGGAACATTCAAATCAAAGAATAATGCAACAAGAGCAATGGCTGCAAAACTTATTTATGAACTTCTTAAGATATGATGTATGCCGTCTTTGATGGCAGAATGGAGAATAATATGAAAAAAATTAGTTTATTTATATCAGTCATTCTGATTATACAAACTTTGTCTGCATTGGTGTTTGCACAGACTTCGGATGAAATGGGTATAAATAAAGCTGCATATGATTCCAAAATCGAGGTTTTAACAAGACTTGGTGTATATGACGCGGATACCGATGCTGAAGCATCGGTATCCCGCGCTCAAATGGCAAAATACCTTATGACATTATATGGTATAAATGGAGCAGAATACATCGGAGTACCGTCTTTTCCTGATGTTTACAGCGAAAATCCATACGCTCCGTATATTGCAGCAGGTAAATCTATCGGTATCTTAAATGGCGATGGACAGTTCTATTATCCTAATTACACACTTGGTCCCAATGAAGCTGTAAAGCTTATGGTTGACTTACTCGGCTACGGACTCAACGCAAATAAATCAGGCGGTTATCCCCTTGGATATATTTCTGAAGCTGCACGCCTTGATATTTCAAAGAACGTTGATTTATCAAAATCTGCGATTACTCAAGGTGAGCTTGCTGATATGATTGTTCGCTCATTTGATGTTAATGTTGTAATGAGTAACTTTGATAACGTGAACGGCCCGTATTCTGAACGAGAGGGAGTATCCCTTCTTGAAGCTCATATGAACATGTATAAAGTTAAGGGTATAGTTCAGGCTGTTGGTAAGTCGGCTTTCAGCACAGTTTCACCACTTGAAGGCCATGTTGTAATTAATAATGTCAGATATTTTGATAAGCTTGGATTAAGCACAGAATATCTCGGTTGTCCCGTTGAAGCGTACATCAAGCATGACGATGGCGGCGACGACATCATTGCAGTTGAAATTATTGAAAGAAAGTATAACAGCCTGACTGTTGAATTTGATGAGCTTGAGCGAAATTCAAGTCAGTTTACTACTTCACAGATAGTTTATAAAAAAGGCAATAAGCTCGAAAAAGAAGACCTTTCACCGACTGTTGAAGTTATATATAACGGTTTTTCTCTTGGCGGTGAGTATTCAAAGCAGGACCTCATGCCTGAATATGGCTATATTCAGTTGATTGACAACAATGACGACAGAATTTTTGATGTTGTTATAGTTTGGGATTATGAAGCAAAACCTATCAAAAAGATTTTTGAATCTGAACGTCAAATTGTGTTTAATGATACAACAAATTTTGATTCAGCATCTTATGAAGGAAATCTTATTGTTTTGATTAACAGTAAGCCTGATGATATAAGAAATATGCAGGCAGGCATGACGCTTTTGATGGCATATTCAAAAGACGGTCAGAATCTTGTTATAAATGCAGTTAAAAATAATATTTCAGGCATAGTTACATCTGTAAATGACTCATATGTAGTAATAGATGGTAAAGAATATAAATCAGTACCTGACGATATTAATGCAGGCTCTCATGGTACATTCTATATGGATGAAAGAGATAGAATTGTTATTTGGGAAAGAGCAGTAAAAACGTCAGAAAAGTATGGTTATATTGTTAAGTTTTATTATGATTCTGATGAAGATGTTACAAGACTCCGACTTCTCACAGAGGACGGTAAGATTATAAGCTATGCACTTCGCAGAAAAGTTAATTATAACGGAAAAACTTATTCTGCTGAAAACCTTACCCGATTATTCAAAGACCAGAAAACTCTTATTTTGTATCAGGCTGATGCAGATGGCGCTATATTTGCGTTCAAGACTGCAGTTGATAATACATCAAATAAAGCAGGATATGATGAAGCAAGATTTTCGCTTGATTATAAAAACAGAGTTGAATATAACCTCGCATCAGGAGGCTTAAATCAATATACATTCAGCAAGTATTATGTGGGTGGCGCAAATACTATTATTATGAGAGTGCCTAACTATGCAAACGCAGATGAAGAGGAATATAGAATTGTAAATAAAAATCATTTTTCAGGTCTTAGTACTAAGTACAACATTGAAATATATGATAGCAACGAGGGCTTTGCACCAAGAGTAGTAGTAGCACTTTCATCCTCGCCCTATTTCAAACGCGAAACTTCAAATATCAAAACTGAACGTACCAAGTACAACGCTAAGTCAGCTATTGTAAGTAACCAGAAAGGTAAGACAATAGTAAATGACGAAGTTGTAGATATTTATGAAGTATATTCGAATGCAACTATGTCACAGCTGAAGGTTTCACCTGATACAGCATTTTTATGGGATAATGTGATGGATACGTATATCAAAGACGAAGTTCAGACATATCCGTGTCCCCATGCTGACGGATATTTCATGCCTTCCCGTGATTTAAAACCCGGCGATATAATACAGTATGAAACCAATGAATACGGACTTTTACAGACATTGAGAATTATGTATAAGAGTGATAGTACAAATCCTCTTGACCAATTATTCAGTCAGAAGTATATGGGATATACCGATTCGGGAGAACCCGGAAAAATGACTTTTGAAGAAGTAGATTATTGGTTCAGAGGTTCATATCTGGTTATAGGTGAGGTTGTAACAACAGAACGTGAGCGAATCGTGTTTAAAATCAGTACAAACTCGTACAGAAGTTATAATCTTACACTTTCAGCAACCAATACTCCAAATTGCTACAAATATGAAACTGCAACAGGAAAAGTAACACTGTTTTCGCCCCTTGAAATATGTGCAGGGGACACAGTTGTGCTACACATTGTGACTAACTCTCTTGGTAGCGCAATAGTAATCAGATAAGTGAGGTGTGAGAATGAAAAAATTAATTTCAATATCTTTAATACTGTCATTAATGATGTCAGTTTTTCCTCTCATGCCTGTTTCTTATGCAGACGGTAATGAGATTAAATATATAATTTTCGATGATGCATATATGCAAAGCATCACAACAAAGCAAAGCGGTGCATTACTTGAAACTCTTGGAATAATGCCACAGAATACAAACAAAGATGTGGTTTTGACTCGCGGTAAAGCGGCTTATTACCTTAGTAAGCTTGCAAATCTTCCGTTAGTTGACGAAAAGAGCAAGTTTTCTGATGTTCCTGACGCGCATATATATAAAAATGAAATAAACGCTTGTGTAACCTACGGAATAATAGAATGTGATTCCAAGTATTTTAAGCCAAACGACGGTTTGAAAACAAACGAATTGGTTTCAGTTTTCGCAAAGCTTCTTGGCTACGACCAATTCGGCGGAGCAAGCTCAACACTTACCTCAACTCTTTTGAAAGGTGCAAAATTCCCGGGTGGAATTCTCACCGAAAAGGCATTTGGGATAGTTGCAGAAAACGCTCTTGAAGAAAAGTGTATAAAGGCCGTATCCAACAGTATATTCGGTACAGAATACGGAGTTGGCAATACAACTCTTATGTATAGCCTTATGAAAACAGAATATCTTGATGGAACAATCTATTCCATTGGAACAAATTCACTTTCAGGCTATACCGCAGATGCAGGCTATATAAACGTTAGCGGAACATTAATTCGTGCAGATGTGCCGGTTGATATTTCTCTTTTGTCAAGGGAGATAAGAGCATACTATACCGATGTTGACGGGGAGTATGTTTTAAAAGGAATTACACCTTTAAAAAACAAAGCTGAATATGTTCGTCTGCATTATACACAGCTCAATTCAACAAGCCCGTCATATACCAAACAAAATGTATCAGCTTTTATAAATAACAGAATTGAGAACTATAATATAGCACAAAACGCAGCTGTTATATATAACGGCAGAGTTGTGCCGGAGTATGAAAAAGCCGATATTTGCCCTGCATACGGCGAAATGCTTTTGATTGATGATGACTTTGACGACATATTTGATACTGTTATGGTATATGATTTTGATGTCAAAGCCATAAAGTTTATCTATTGGTACAGCCAAAGATTAAGCTGTTATGACGACACTTCATATGGCGGCGAACTTGATGAAGAAAATGATGTTTCCTATGTTTGCTACCGTAACGGTGAACCATGCGAAATGACAGATTTTCAGGTTGATGACGTAATTGCTGTCGCAATTCCAAAAACCAGAGTTGACGCTGTTTGTTACATATTCGGAACCGATACGAAAGTTGACGGCTTGGTTCAGAGCGTGGATAATAATAAAGCTGTTATTAATGGTGTTGAATATAGCATTTCAAATAATTCAAATAATATAAAAGCCGGTGTTCAAGGTACGTTCTGTGTAGATGCATATAACGGAATAAATCTACTTCCTAAAGGAAGAACCGATAATTTCACATATGGTTATGTGGTATCTAAAAGCACAGGTGCCGATCCGGAAAACGATACTGTAAAAATCTTTTCAGAAGACGGTAGCATGGCACGTTATCCGGTGGCGTATAAGGTTAAGCTTGATAATGTGTTTGTTTCAGATGCGGATGTTTTTGCGCAACTTCCCATTGAAATCCTTATAAAATACAGACTAAACGAGGAAGGAAGACTTGTACAAATTTGTACACCAAGTTCAGAAAAACTTGGCGTATCACCGTACGATACATCAAAATTCAGCCTTGATTTTAAGAAATCTGCTCGATTTATGGGCGGAGTACAGCAAGCTCTTGAAGGATATTATCTTGGTGATGGCAATACTGTACTAATGCGTATTCCTACATTTGCAGATGCTGAAGACGATGACTATTACATAATGGATAGCTCTAACATCATTGGCGGCTATCAGTACAATTTTGAGGTATATGAATCAGACGAACAGTTCAAGCCTGATATTGTCCTGGTTAAAATGAGCTGGAAATACGGACGCACTTTAAATGGTTGGGATAAGAATACGCCGGTTATTGTATCTTCTGTCAATGTAGGACTTCATGACGGTGAACCACGCTATGAAATAGAAGTTTTCAGCAAGCAAAACTATGATACTGTTTATGCCGATTATGATTTAAAAATGAAATGGGATGAGGTGTTTAAGGCTACCTACGCCGACACATATCCTTGTCCTGATGGTGATAATGAATTTACGCCGCTTGACTTAAAACCGGGCGATATTATTCACATCGACGAACCTGAAGGCAAAAAGCTTACTAACGTGAGAATGCTATACCGAAACGACCAGCAGAATCCCGTAACAAATCCCGAATTCAAAGAATATTTTTATAACCAGACAGCAGGTGTGGTATATGACGATTCTACATGGCATTATCTCAGTCTTACAATGAAGGGTAAAATTCACTATATAGGTGATACCTACGTAGTTATCAAAACAGGTGATGGTCTTTATAGAACAATGGCAAAAACCCTTACCGGAAAGCTTAGCTTTCCTGGTGTAGTATATAATACACTGTCTAAAGAATTACGCCTTGCAAAACCTACAGATTGGCGTGTTGGTAAGAACGTTGTAATTCATTCTAATTATTGTACACTTGATGCTATTTTAATAATGGAATAAGGAGGAAGAGAAAATGAAAAGAATATTATCTGCATTTTTGCTTGCGTGCATGGTTTCAAGCTTCCTTCCAATCCTTGTAAGTGCTGAAGCTGAGCCGTATAGAATTTATGTAAGCACAACCGGAAACGATAATGCTGATGGCAGCATGGAAAACCCGTTTCTCACGATGGAGCGCGCGAAGCAAGAAGTGCGCAAAGTGAAGAAAAACAACAAAAATAACATAGAAGTTATTTTCAGGGGCGGATTATATCGTTTTGACAAAACAGTAGAATTGACTCCTGATGATAATGCACCCAAAGGCAAAACAATTACATATAAATCATATGAGGGAGAAAAACCTGTATTCAGCGGTGCAAAAGAACTTAACGGACAGTTTGAACCCTATAAAGACGGAATATACAAAATGGAAATTCCCAAAGGCATCAAAAGCCGTATGCTTCTCATAAACGGCGAAAACAGAACCTTAGCAAGAATTCCTAATAATCATGATTGGTTCAAAATCAATTTTGACGGTGTTTCTGAAAAGTATTATACAATGCGGCTTGATGATTCGGTCTATAATTTACTTGAGGAAGGCGAAAGCGATATATATTTTAAAACAATAGTTGCATACAGAGCAACCGGTGGAACTATTAAAGAAATATATAAAACTTCTGACGGAAGAATAATGGGTGTGGTTGATGAACCGTCTGCAGTTCTTGACCATACTTACCGAAATGATGTAAGTAAGTATTATCTTGAAAATAGTTTATCGTTTCTTGACAATCCCGGTGAGTACTATATTGATTCCGAAAACGGAATTCTCTATTATATGCCCACTTATGGGGAGGATGTAAATAACCTATCTGTTGAATACGCATATCTTACAACATTAATTGATTTTAAAGGCAAAAAAGGAAACAGAGTCAGCGGGATTAGTTTAGACGGTATCGGTTTTACAGGAACTGCTGATAACGACCTTATGAAAAAAGGATTTTCCGATACAGCAGGTTCATATTATGATGATTACTTGCTTTCACCGGATAAAGATAATAATATAATTCAGGACACATGGGCTGCTTCCCAAAAATCTGATTATTTTTTAGGCGCAGTCAACGGTACATGGGTTGAAAATTTCTCATGCAAAAATTGTGATTTCTATTATATGAACGAATCGGCCATCAGATTTGTTGACGGCTTGCGTAATTTTGATATTACGGGAAATACGTTTAACCATATCGGCTCAAGCGGTATATATCTTGGCCGTTCTGTGCACGTCACGAAATCCCCTGATGTTTTTCTTGAAAATATCAACATTACAAACAACTTAATGTATTATATATCCTTTAACTATAACTCACCTGCAATAGGTGTCAATATTTCGCACAATCTCAATTTGTGCAACAATGACCTTGACCATCTTGGTTATGGCGGATTGGTAACTAACACCGTTTGGTATATGGACTACCAGATTTGGAAGGTTGGAAATTATACCATAAAGAATAACAGAGTTGAAAACACCATGGCTCATACATATAACAATGACCTTGGTGCTATTTATAATGCCGGACCGGTAGTAGGGAAGAATATCATAAAAGATAACTACATTAAAGGTGGCGAGATTGGAAATCACGGAACATATGGAATATATTTCGACGGAAACAATCGAGGTTGGCTATGTGAGGATAATGTTGTAGAAGACTACAAGGTTCGTCCAATCTATATGCAGATTATTAGTACACAGATTGCGACTCATAACACAGCAAAAAATAACTATGTTGCACCTTTCCCTATATATTATTGGGGTAATGTTTCAAAGTCTGTTTATTTCCGTGAAGAACGAAATGTTGTAAATCAATATGATGTATTCAGAGATGCAGATGATTTTCCGCCAAAAGCTCAGGAAATTATAAAGAATGCCGGACTTTCAGCAGAATACAAGCATTTGTATGAAAGAGTACAAAAGCCATATAAGCTTAATGCTGAAAATTGGGAAAACAGATATAGATATAAAGAGGGAATAGAAAGCACAATTCCGGTTAAAGTCGCAAATAATACCGATAAAGATGCTGATGTTTGCTTTGAGGTAACATTCTCTGCATCTCATGATGAAGATTTTAAATGGAAGACAACTGTTCCTGCAAATGTTAAGGACTATATCGTAAATATTCCTGTGATGTTTAAATCAGTTGACAGAGTAGAAGTCGGTGAAATTCTTATAACCGGCGTATTCCCGTCAGGTGATGTTTTGAGAGCAGGTGTAGGTGTAAGCTATCAATATGTAGCAGAAGACCTTGACTGTACCATGGTTGATACCGAATCCGACGGCTATGCTGAAAACGGAATATGGTGTACTATGGACTATATGTACGATATATTCGGACGTTATATAAGAATGGCAAAGAATACAGGTCCTTCATATTGCATTTATAAGCCGGATTTCATGCCTTCGGGAGAATATAAAGTTGTTCTTGGCGGCACTTATACAACATATAATGATGCTCAGGCTACCTTTACAGTTCACAGAGGCGATGAAGTTAATGAGGTGGTAATTAATCAAAAAGGAAGTACATTACCGTCCGAGTGGGATTTGGGTACATACACCTTTGATGAAAGCAAGGATAACTTTGTAAAATATACCAGAAGAGATTATTCAAAAGAAGCGGCAAATAGCGGAATTGGCGCATATGTATTTTTTGAAAGACTAAATACCACTCCTGATGAGCTTGCAGCAATAAAAGCTCAGTATATTGAACATATGTCAGCGCCAAAAGAATCCAATGTTGACGAAAGAGATGTAATAATTCTTAATGCTAATGAACATGCAGAGAACTACAACTCATCTACAAGAGTTGACAGTATTACGTTGCCTGATGGTAGAATAGCTCAACATATGTCCAATCACTATTCAAGACTCCATTTTGAAAAACTTCTGAAGACAGGTACTTATGAAGTTTATATAAGAAAAAATGTTTCAGGTGACTACTGTAACAAAATGCGAGTTTCTTTGGCGCATGACGGCGGCACAGAAAACATCATTTACAGTCTTCAGGAAGGAAAGAGCGGATGGATGTCTTTGGGTACATATAAATTCACCGACAAAGAGCCTGCAGAGCTTCTCTTTGCAAGAGAGGCTGGCGCAGAAGGTAAGCCTATTGTTGATGAAGTGAAATTTGTACGAATTTCTGATTAAATATAATAATACGTTTATTGAATTTGAAATCCGTTTATTGAAATGATTTCTTTATAATGTTAAAATTATAGTATCTAAAAATATATAAAAGAAAAGGTGGTTAATATGAAGAAATTAATTACTGCTTTGTTAAGTATCGCAATGATTTTTTCAACATTTATGACAACATCATTTGCAGATGCTAATGCAAGCGAGGTTATTGTAAAAACCGTTGCAAATGATGATTTTACAATTTATGCGAATAGTTCTAACGCCGTACCGAATAATGATTTTTATAACCTAAAACTGATTAATGATGACTCAACAGCAGCTGTTCTTGAAACTAAAGTTACTGTTGAAACTGCCGGTTATTATGATTTGTCATCCAATATTGTGTTTACTGAATTTACTGGCAGTGAGCATTATTTCTATTATGCCTTAGTTGATGTTATCAGTGGCGGAACTACAAAGAGCTACGCTAAGCATGATTATAGAAATAAACTTAGCGCGATAGGTACAATGGAAAATGATACGCCAGGAACTCGGCTTGACAAAGAATTTAATGCTCCTATATATTTAGAAGCTGGTGAAAATACTTTAAGAGTTATGTATCGTTCTACCAGAAGGTTAAATGAAATAAATTTTTATTCATTAACACTTACTCCTTCAAAAAGCTTTAGTGTATTGTTCAATAAAGACTCATCATACGAAGGCGTGAATGAAGATGTAGGAAGCAGCACTGGTGATTACTTGTATTTAGATGGTAAGACGCCGCCAACTGTAATCTTTAATGTAACAGCTCCTGCAGATGGATACTATGATTTATATACAGATGTTGCTTTGACAAGTTACGATGTGAATGTCCCCTATTATTTCAGTCATCTGTCAGTATCCAATGGTACCTATTCAGAAACATTTATAAATCAATCGTCAACTCCATCTTCTGATAAACTATTTGGTGTTGATTCGAGAGTTGTCAACTATAGACATACAGTTAAAGCAGGCACTATGATTTTGAAAGCCGGTGAAAATACAGTAAAGTTTTCAATTACGTCAAAACGTGGTGCTAATAACATAAAGCTGTATCTTGCTGATATACAATATCGTGGTGATAAAGTCTTTTCTGAAAATAGTGATGGAATTATAAATATTTCTACAGGTAGATGTGATTTAGCATTAAATAATATTCATAATTATTTATACCCATCAGAGACCGCTATTGCCTTAAGAGGAAATAACGGTAACCCTGGAAAAGTATCATATAAAATAAAAACAGCATCTGACAAGTATAAAGCAAGTGTATTAATCAATCCTGTTGAGCTTAGTAATTATAATCTTGGGTTCAAGATTTTTATTGATGAGGTTGAAAAAGTAGATTCCAGAAATGCTTTTGCTTATACTGATTATACTGTTGGCACTGACAGCTTGCTTAATATCGATATTCCTTTTGCTGTTAATAATGCTACAACCGACGAACATGTTATTACTTTTGAGTTTTATGCAAATAACAGTACAGTTGTGACTGTTAAAGGAATAACACTTACAAAGTATGTTCCTTCATTTGCCTTTAACAGCAGTGACTCTGTCAACATTACTACAACAACAGATAATTGGGTATCAGGTACTGCGGAAAATGATTCTGGTTATGGACTTCTTTACAGAGGAAACAAAAGTTATACTGCAACTTATCGCGTAACAGGCGCTAAATCAGGCACCTATAACATCACGTTTAATTACAAAATATCTCAGAATGATGCAGGATATGCTAATATCGGTGGATTTATAGCTACCTGCGGAGATAGTGTAGCTGATTGCTCTGTTAGAACCACCAACGATGATGAAGGAAAAACAGTTTTGTCAGGCTACGAAAAAGGTACAACACATTCTGCTTCTGCTGTTATTACATTGGCAGAAGGTGTAAATGATATAGTGATTACTGTTCCTGCTTCTTTTTCTAAAATATGTCAAAGATTGTCATCTATAGAGCTTACTAAAGTTACATTTTTCATTAATTCATTTGACCTTTCAGCAACAGCATTCGCTGATGGTGATACTGTAACTGCAACTGCAGTTATTGACGATGCTTCAAAAGCTCCTGCTGATGCAGATGTGTTAATTTTGATTGCAAAATATGATGTTAATGGTAGAATGATTTCTGCTGAACTTAATAAATGGAACGGAACAGATGCTTCCTTTGCTGCTGAGATTACAGCTGATAGCTTGACAGATGAAATCAAAGCGTTCCTCTGGACCGATGATTTGGTTCCTTTAAAGACCGTACCAGCTGTAAAAAAAAAACAACAATAATTCTTAAACAGTACATGAATGATGATGTGAGCTATACAGTTGAAAATACAACTGTAGGCAACACAATCACGGGTAGTACTGCTATAAACGAAATACAATATGACGGAATAGTATCCGACGGTGACCAGAAATCTGTTTTTGCCTTCCTTGGCAAGCCGGCAGACTTTGATTCATCAAAGAAGTATCCTGCAGTAGTGCTTGTTCACGGTGGAGGCGGTAGTGCAGATCCCAGATGGGTAAAGAAATGGAATGATGAAGGCTTTGTGGCTATATCCATTGATATGTATGGAAACCGCATAACAGGTCTTGATTCTAATTCAAACTACGTTAAAGCAGAAAATGATACTGCGCTTCGTACTAATCCGTATAGTGCAGCTACGTCTTTCAAAGCCAAAGCAGAAGAGTCTATGATGTATAACAATGTAATTAATGTTATTCATGCACATAATCTTCTTAGAAGCCTTGACTACGTAGATAACGACAAAATTGGTATTTCAGGTATATCCTGGGGTGCTGTTACTACTTCCACAGTAATTGGTATTGATAATCGTTTCGCTTTTGCTGTTCCCATATACGGATGCGGATACTTGTATGAAAGTGAAACAGAGTTTAAAACAATGCTGGGTGACAATCTCTATTGGGATCCGTCAAACTATATTGAAGATGCAAACATCCCGACTCTTTGGATGAATAGCAATGCTGACCCGTTCTTCAGTATTAATGCTTTTTCAAAATCATATAGACTAAGCTACAATACATTGGGCAATGCAAGAATGATTATTAAAGATAAGGCAAGCTTATCTCATGGTCAGCAGATTGCAAGAGATCTTTCAGAGCCGATTGTATTTGCAAAATCAATAGTATCAGCAGATGGTGCATCCTTGCCGCTTATAACATCTGCAGCATTTTCTGACGATGCTTTAAGCATAACATTTAGCGGCGACGGAGTTTCATCGGCGAGTCTTATGTATAATACAGACGCAAATATTCCTTATCAAGGAAGTGATATGATCTGGACTGAAGCTGTAGCTAGTGTATCTGATGGTACTGTAACAGCTGAAGTTCCTGACAATGCTCAAAGATTTTACATAAACATAAAAGATTCAACCGGTGCAGTTATTGCTTCATCTGAGCTTATAGAAAGATAAATTTTAAGCGGCTGCTTACCTCCTCAGGTAAACAGCCGCTTGTTTTGTGAGGTAAAATATTATGTTATTCAGACAAGTACATCTCGATTTCCATACAAGCGAAAAAATTGATGGAATAGGTAAAAAGTTTAATAAAAAACAGTTTCAGGAAATGCTGAAGCTTGGACATGTAAATTCAATTACTCTCTTTTCAAAATGTCATCACGGATGGGCATACCATCCGTCAGAAGCCAATGAAATTCATCCTGGGCTTGATTTTGATTTGCTTGGAGCGCAGCTTGATGCGTGTAAGGAAATCGGTGTTAATGCACCAATATACCTTTCAGCAGGATTCGACGAAAAGATTACGCGAGTACATCCTGAGTGGCTTGCGCGCAAAAAGGACGAAAAGCTTTATTGGATAGAAGACTTTTCAAAACCCGGCTATCATCGCCTGTGTATGAATTCGCCATATCTTGATTACCTTCTTGAACAAATCAAAGAGGTATGCATAAAATATGATCCTGTTGGCATTTTCCTCGACATTGTGGATGTTTTGCCTTGCTACTGCCAGAATTGTATAAAATCACTTATGGACGAAGGCATGGATCCGTATGATGAAAAAAATATTATGTGGCTTGCAAATCGTACACATATGAATTATCTCAAAAAAGTGCGTGAAGCCATTGACTCTGTAAAACCGGGATTGCCTGTATTCCATAATAGCGGTCATGTTTATAGAGGTAATAGAGAAAGAGAGGCATACAATAGCCATTATGAACTTGAAAGTTTGCCAACGGGTGGTTGGGGATATGACCATCTGCCTCTTTCTGCGCATTATGTATGGCAGCTTGGAAAAGAATATCTTGGAATGACCGGAAAATTTCATCTTGCATGGGGTGAGTTTGGTGGCTACAAGCATCCCAATGCGCTTCGGTTTGAGGTTTCACTCGCAGCTGCAAATGGAGCAAAGTCATCAATAGGTGACCAGATGCATCCTTATGGAGAGCTTGACAAGGCGACATACGCTCTTATAGGAAAAGCGTATTCAGAGCTTGAACAAAAGGAGCCTTGGCTTGATAAGGTCACACCTGTTGCAGATATCGGCTTATTATCTCATGAAGCTTTTAATTTTATGAATGACGGATATGAAAGAAGCATGTCTGCAGGTGCGGATAATGGATCACTCCGAGTTTTGCAGGAGGGTAATTATTTATTTGATGTTTTGGATATACAAAGTGATTTTTCGAAATATAAACTTCTTATATTGCCTGATGAAATCAGAATAAATCAAGTATTAAAACAAAAGCTTGACCAATTTACTGAAAACGGCGGAAAAATTCTTGCGACAGGTAAATCAGGATTGTGGTCAGATAAGGATGAATTTGCATTGGATTTCGGGGCAAAGTATATTGGTGAGAATAGTATCAATCCAAACTATATAAAACCGAATTTCGATGTTAAGGACCTTGACAACGCATCGTTTATATGTTATTGTCAATGCGAGCAAGTAGAGAGGACCCACGGAGAAGAGCTTGCAAAGAGCGAAAATTCATTCTTTAACAGAACAGTTGACCATTTCTGTTCACACAAGCATTCACCTGCAGCACAAATCTATAACGGCTGTGGAGCTGTAATGGGCAGTAACGGAATATATGTACCCTGGCATCTGTTCTCTGAATATGCAACAATCGGAAGCTTGCATCCAAAAAATATCCTGCACCACTTTATTGAGCTTTTACTTGCAGAAAAAACTCTTATAACAAATCTTCCTGCGCAGGGCATAGTAACATTTATGCATCAGGAAAGTGAAAATAGATATGTTGCACACCTCTTATACGCTCCAACTGTACGTCGCGGTCAGACTGTTGATGTGATTGAGGATTTACCCGATGTATGTAATACAAAATTATCTGTTTTAACCGAAGAAAAAATTAAAAAAGTCTATCTTGCACCTGAATGTAAAGAGCTTGAATTTTCAGAAGAAAACGGATATATTTCTATAAATGTTGATAAATTCCAATGTCATCAGATGATTGTGTTTGAATATTAAGGAGATTAACTTATGAAAAAAAATATTTTGGTTGATTTTTCAAAGGCGACAGGAGGAATTACTTCTATAAGATGCACAGATGATGCTGATTTGATGAATTGGTGTAAAAGCACTTCGGATTTTGGTATAATACATAATTCTGATGTTACCCATGTTTGTGTTGAGGGAAGCTCTGTTAAGGCAGTTTACCGAACAAACAAGCTTGATATATCAGTATCAAGAAGTTTAAAAGACGGTATTCTTTCTGAATCGTATGTATTTGTTAATAATACTGACAGCGATGTTTTTATCAAAAGAGGAGAAGTGGCTATAAGAACCCCTTTTGCTGACGAATACGACAGTTCAGACATATGTATGGCTCATAGGTGTAATACTCACATTTGGTGCGGTGGTAATACATCATATGTTTTTGCAGAAAAAATGGGTGCTGCAGACTGTGCATTGGGACTTGTTCTAAAAAAAGGCAGCCTTGATTCATACAGTACAGGACTTTGGGAAGAGAAAGATAACAGCAATAACCGTTGTGGATTTGCACTTCATCCGGAACCTTTTGATTTGCGCCCTGGTGAAAGCTACTCTTTGGAGTGGGATGTTTTCGGGTGCGATAACGAAAATGATTTTTATGATATAATCAATGGATATGAAAACATACTTCTTATATCTGCTGATGGTTTTACTGTGTTTGAAAATGAATATATCAACTTTTCTCTAAGCAAAAACGTTTCCGAAATAACCGTTGATGAAAATAAAATACCTTTTTCAGATAAGTTTGTTTCATATATGCCGGACAAACTTGGAGAGCATGTATTTTATATTAAATACGGCAACTTCAAAACATATGCAAAATTTTTTGTGTCACCGGACATTCAGAAGCTCACTTGCGCAAGAGTTCATTTTATTGTCAACAATCAGCAGTTCCACAATCCCGAAAGCCGACTTGACGGTGCATATCTCATTTATGATAACGAAGAAGAGAGAATGTATTTCGGCAACGATTATAATGACCATAATGCATCACGAGAGAGAATCGGAATGGGGCTGTTGATTGCGAATTGGCTTCGCACTCATAACGACAATGTTGTTTATGACAGCCTCATGAAATATGTTGATTTTATATACAGAGAAATATACGACAGTTCCACAGGATGCGTATATAATACAGTAGGTTATACTACAAAACGCCTGAGATTATATAATGCACCATGGGTAGCTGAATTTTTTACCGAGCTTTATTGGCTGACAAATGACAAACATTATCTTGAGGACATGTATAAAGCTGAATGTTGGTTTTACGAAAACGGTGGCGGAAGATTTTATCCTAATGCTACATTCGTAAATAATTTTATAGAAGCTTTAAATCATGCTAATATGCAAGATAAAGCAGAAAAACTGATTTCTCTATATACTTTGCATGCAGAGAATATGATTTCTATCGGAACCTCATATCCAAAGCATGAGGTGAATTTTGAGCAGACAATAGTTGCTCCTGCTGTAACGCATCTTCAAAACCTTGTAATGATTACGGGAGATAAACGTTTTCTCGACGAATCCGAATCGCATCTTGAAATTCTTAATCGTTTTAATGGTCATCAGCCTGATTACAGACTTTATGAGACTTCAATTCGTCATTGGGACGGATTCTGGTTCGGTAAGCGTCGATTATACGGAGATACTTTTCCGCACTATTGGAGCAGCTTGAACGGTGTTGCATATCTTGAACGCTACAAACTTACCGGTGATAAAGTATATCTTGCCAAAGCAAAGGCATCAATGAAAGCGTGTCTTTGTCTGTTTACACCTGACGGACGCGGTTCATGCGCATATTTATATCCTTTCAGTTCCAATAATGCAAGAGGCGAGTATTACGATCCTTGGGCGAATGATCAGGACTTTGCATTATATTATAATTATAAGTATTTGAAGGAGAATTGACATGAAAATATCTATTGATACATATTTGTTAAGAACAAGATTTGGGGATGAAAAGGCTTTTGAGATGCTGTCAGAAGCAGGTTTTGAAGCAGTTGACTATTCATTTTTTTGGGTTTCAGAATCGGAGTATAATATGCTTGATGATAATTATGTGTCTTATGCACATAAAGTTAAAGACTTGCTTAAAAAATATAATCTTGAATGTAATCAGGCGCATGCTCCATTTGGTCTTATTTATACAGACGAATTAACTGTCAATAATCCTAAATACATAGATATTGTACGTTCGATAGAAGCAGCATCTATTATTGGTGCAAAATCTATTGTTATTCACGGAATATATGTTCCCGAAGGTGATGACTTTGAGGCGCTGAATATACCGTATTTCAAAAGTCTTGAACCGTATGCAAAGCGGTTTGGGATTAAATTAGCAATCGAAAATATATTTGCTTTTGATAAAAAACGAAATAATCTTATAGGCGTATATGGTAAAGAATCAGATAAGTTACCTGAATTTATCGAAAAACTTGACTCAGATTGTTTTGTTGCATGCATTGATATAGGTCATGCAGCACTCACGGGCAAAGAACCGGAGGAAGTTATTATGACCATGAAGGATAAAAACCTTTTAAAATGCCTGCATGTTCAGGATACGGATTATGCCTCAGACCGTCACGTTTTACCTTTTATGGGTGATCTTAATTGGGATAATATTACAAAAGCTTTAGTTGATGTTGGATACGACGGTGATATTTCTCTTGAGGTTTTCCAATATTTAAAACGACATGACAATGATTTTTTGCCTGAAGCGCTTCGTTATGCTGCTAAAACCGCAAAATATATAGTTGAAAAAATCAACAGATTGAGGTGAGTTTTTATGCAAGCCTTAATAAACAAAAGGTCATCTGCGCCTGAACTTATAATTGATGGCAAAAAGACAGTGCCTATCATGTATGGGTTGAGTGATATTCCCGGTTCTAAAAGTAATACAGCTCAAGCGCAGAAAAATATTAAGAATTTTGCTGATTGCGGTATTGATATTGTGGCGGCAGATACTGCTATTAATCTCGGTTGGCATAAAAATTCTGATTTCGAAATTGAACCTATCCAGGCTGAAATTGCAGGTGTATTAGAAGCAAATCCGGATGCAATGGTGCTACTTAGACTGCATATGAATGCGCCTTATTGGTGGATACGTGACAATGAAGATGAACTTGTAGAATATAACGGAGAAAAGGGAATTGATGACGGAGAATCATACAGATTAATCAGAAATGACGGTCAAAAAAATCTTCGTGTCAGCCTTGCATCAAAAAAGTGGCTTTCAGAAGCAGGGGAGATTTTAAAAAAGCTTTGTATTGAACTTTCGAATACAGCAGAAGGAGAAAGGCTCATCGCAATTCAGGTTGCATGCGGCATTTACGGTGAATGGCATCAATGGGGTGTAGATACCGGCATCCCAATGCATGAAAAGTTCAATGAGTTTATAGAAAATAAATATGGCAAAAAAAATGGTTTTGTTTATTCGCCATCACCTGAGCAAAAGGGTGATTGGGGTAAATTCAGAAATCCTGAGTTGTCGCAGAATATAATTGATTCTCAAATTTGTCTTCAGCAGGCTACAACCGATGCTATTATACACTTTTGCAAGATTATAAAAGAAAATTGGAACGGCGATATTCTCACAGGCTCATTCTATGGGTATTTTATGTCGCGTGGCAGTAATATGCAGGTTATTCTCGGCCATATGTTGCCTGAAAATATTTTTAAAAATAATCAGTATATTGATTTTCTTTGCGGACCGTTTCCGTACATGGAGAACAGACTGCCTCATGGTGTTCCTATGTCACGAGCGCTTCTTGAGTCTATGCGACTTAATAACATTTTGTGGCTCACAGAAATGGATCAGCATCCTGTGGGAACAGAGTTTTTTGTAGGCGGCGATCCTGAACATCGTAGAGAAACTATTGCCGAGCTTCGCAGGAATATATTATTGCCTATGGTAAGCGGAATGGGTGCTTGGTACTATGACCATCGAATTGTACCTGCTTGTCTTGATTTTGACAAACGAAATATCAGTGTAGGAAGTGTATTCCTTAAAAAAGGCTGGTGGGATTGTCCGGAGCTTCTTGAAGAAATAAAAAAGCTTAAAAGCTTGGCAGATAACTATCTGATGGAAGATTTTAAGCCCAATGCAGACGTGCTGATGGTTTATGATACTCATGCATATTTCTATCAATCTGATTTTGTGGATGAAATTTATTCGCTTCATGATTCCTTTGGAAAATGTGGCATAGCTTATGACTGCATATACTTATGCGATCTTCCTAAGTGTGATTTGTCAAGATATAAGCTTATTATATTTGCAAATACCTACTGCCTCAATGATTCACAAAAACGATATATAAAATCTTATATTAATGATAAAACAGTAGTATGGCTTTATGCACCTGGATTTTGTGATGAGAAAAAATTAAGTACTGACTTTATAACCGATTTAACCGGAATGAAGATTTCGGTAGTTAAAAACGAAGATGCATACATAGTCAATGACAATAGTGAGCTTGTGGAACTGAAACCGGAGCGGTTTGATCCGATGTTTTGCATTCAAGATGAAACTGCAATTCCTATCGGGTTTTATAAAAACAGCAGAGAGTGTGCAGCAGCATGCAAAGATAATGTATGGTACTTTACAGCACCGGTAATTTCACGTTCTGTTGCAGAGAAAATCATTGATTCATCTTTAGCGCATAGATATATCACTACTGATGATGCATTATTTGCAGGAAATGGCATGGTAGTTCTCAATTCAGTAAATGGGGGAGAAAAGGAAATACAATTCCTATGCGGAACTAAAATTAAGTATAATATAGAACCAATGACAACAGCTGTGTTTGATATGAAAACATTTGAAAGGGTACTATAAAGAAAGTCAGAAACCTTTTTATAGGTTTCTGACTTTCTTTATTAGAGTTTATTTCTCTGGATTTTGCCGCTTACTGTCTTTGGCAAGCTATCTTTGAATTCTACAATTCTTGGATACTTGTATGGTGCAGTTTTCTCTTTTACATATGTCTGTATTTCTTTTTTAAGCTCCTCACTTTCGACTGTTCCGTCAACAAGTACGATGCTTGCCTTAACAATCTGACCTCTTACATCATCAGGAACTGCGGAAACTCCACATTCAAGGACGTAGGGAAGCTCCATGATAACGCTTTCAATTTCAAAAGGTCCGATTCTATAACCTGATGATTTAATAACGTCATCAGCTCTGCCTTCGTACCAATAGAAGCCATCTTCATCTCTCCAAGCTACATCGCCTGTATGATAGTATCCGTCATACCATACTTCGTCTGTTTTTTCTTTATCTCCATAATAGTGAGTAAATAAACCGCAGGGAACACCGTCTTTAACGTTAATTACAATTTCACCGGGTTCGCTTGTTTTAACAAAGTTTCCGTTTGAGTCCATAAGCTGAACATCATATATGGGAGCCGGTTTACCCATAGAACCTATTTTGTGGGGAGAACCTATAAGATTTCCGATAATCATGGTGCTTTCGGTTTGTCCAAAGCCTTCCATTATCTGAAGTCCGGTAGCTTTTTCAAATTGGCGATATACTTCTGGATTAAGAGCTTCGCCTGCTGTTGTCATATGTGTAACAGATGAGAAATCATATTTTGAAATATCCTGCTTAACCATCATTCTGAGCATTGTAGGCGGCGCGCAGAAAGTAGTAATATGATATTTTGCGAACATGGGGAGTATTACTGCTGCGTCAAACCTATCAAAGTCGTAAGTAAACGTAGCAGCTTCACATAGCCATTGACCGTAAAGCTTACCCCACATAGCTTTTGCCCAACCGGTGTCTGAAATAGTATAGTGTAATCCGTCAGGATCAACACAATGCCAATATTTTGCAGTATGAAAATGACCTAAAGGATATTTATAGTTATGAGCTGCAATTTTTGGATAACCCGAAGTGCCGGAAGTAAAGTACATGAGCATAATATCGTCACCACCGGGTGAATCTTCAGTTCTGTTGTAATGAGTGCTGAATCTTTGATATTCTTCGTCAAAGTTTCTCCAGCCTTCTTTTTCTCCGCCAACAATCAGTTTGTTGACAAGTTCAGGACAACTTTTCGCAGCTATGTCAATTTGGTTTGTTGTATCTCCGTCTGCTGTACAAATTACTGTGTTTATTCCGGCAGCTTTAAAACGATATTCAAAGTCATGTTCCTGAAGCTGATTAACAGCAGGGATTGCAATGGCTCCAAGTTTATTTAAGCCAAGAATTGCAAACCAGAACTGATAATGGCGTTTAAGAACAAGCATTACCTTGTCACCTTTTTTGATGCCCAGAGACGCAAAATAGTTAGCGCATTGGCTGGATGCCTTTCTCATATCTGTGAACGTAAATCTTCTTTCTGTCATATCCTTGGATATATGAAGCATAGCAAGTTTTTCAGGTTCGCGTCTTGAAAGTTCATCAACAAGGTCAAATGCGAAGTTGAAGTTTTCTGTATTTTTAAATTTGATTGAAAGGGGAGTGCCCTTTTCATTTTCTTCTATATCAATATAGTTATGATATATTCTGTCTTTAGTATCTCTATGTATTGAACCTATTATTTTCTCAGGAACAATGTCATTAGAGGTGGTAGGAGCAGCTACATCAGCGCGAAGAACTATTGCGTAGAATGTACAGTCTTTTCCGTTAACAGCTATCATGCCGTGTGGTGTATCACTGTTATAATAAATACTATCGCCTGGGCCGAGAACTTCCTTATGGTCTCCCA
Organism: Clostridia bacterium; assembly: GCA_045128915.1. Taxonomy (GTDB): domain Bacteria; phylum Bacillota; class Clostridia; order UBA1381; family UBA1381; genus RGIG9115. The sequence goes on along the minus strand of JBGVIT010000067.1, from coordinate 80,405 downwards.
CCTGAACCATAAGATTTCCTTCGATAACAATATCACATTCCTGACCTTCATGGGTTGTAAGTTCAATATCTCGAGTTTGTGCATCTTCGTCATAAACACTTCTTACAAATAAAGGTTCGGCAATTCTGTTTTTAAAAGCATATGCAAGGTTATAATATGTCATTCCGTGTGCTTTAGCAATCTGTTGACCGCTTCCTGCACGTGTTACAGTATAAGATTTAAGGTTAGGGCTGTAACCTTCTATAATATCTGTAACATTGACTTTTAATGCAGATGCACATCTGTAAATAAATGCAAAGTTCAGGTCTTTTTCGCCTTTTTCGCATTTAATGTATTCATCTGCGCTGATACCTGTAAGCTGAGCCATTTTCTGCTCTGAAATACCTTCAATTTCTCTCAGCTCTTTAATACGTTTGGCCATTTCCTTGATTTTTAAATCAAGCTCCATAAAATTTTCCATAACTACCTCCGTTCAGGGACGATAAATAAAAAACCCGCCCCAAAGCATATTCGAAACTTTGAGACGAGTGCATTCTTGATTTCACCCGCGGTACCACTCAAATTGCGATATAATAACCGCCTCTCTCAGGATCAAACAATCCCTATGCATTAACGCAGCAATAACGGAGAGGTTCTACTTGCCGTAAAGCTTTCTTCCTCTCGGCTCGGAAGCTACAAATATATAAGCCTCATCTATGACTCGCACCAACCGTCACTTCTCTCAAAGATTTTGCAGATATACACTCTTCGTCAACGCCTTTAATATTAAACTGTATAAAAATTATACCATATACCATATCCCGTGTCAATATATATAAGTTGTAAATTTTTTTAGGAAAAGCTGTCGGTTTTTGAGCATAAATACTCAAAATTATTAATTTTCTGTGTTATCACTTTAAAATAACGAATGAAATTGTGCAACATAAACATATTTATAATTTATCCTTGACAAATACAAACAGCAGATGTATAATTATACTAATATTAGTACTAATTATGCAGAAAGGGAATAGAGTATGAAATCAATATCTAACTTGTATTACATTTTTTCATATTTCTTTAGCAAAGTCTTTTATTTTGGCTATGCTTTCTTTGGTATGAAAAAATTGCAAGTGAGTATTTGATGTAGTATAAATTCCTGATTTATAGTTATTTATAATTTACCTCACTTGTTATATCAAGTGAGGATTTTTTGTTTATAGGAGGAATTTTGTTATGAATATGGAGTTTACAAGAAAATTACCCGTTCCAAAGGACGTAAAAGAAGAATTTCCGGCTACTGCACAGATGCTGGAATTAAAAGAAAAAAGGGACAATGAGATTAAGGATATATTTTTAGGTAAATCTGATAAATTTATGCTTGTAATTGGTCCATGTTCGGCTGACCATGAGGATAGTGTACTCGATTATATTTACAGACTGAGAAAAGTTCAGGACAAGGTGGAAGATAAAATATTAATAATACCTCGTATTTATACCAATAAACCTCGTACAACAGGTGATGGGTACAAAGGTATGTTGCACCAGCCGGATCCTGAACGTGATTCTGATATGTTAAAAGGCATTGTTGCTATAAGACAGTTGCATATGCGTGCAGTTAAGGAAACAGAATTTACTTGTGCTGATGAAATGTTATATCCTGAAAACCACAGATACTTATCTGATTTGTTGTCATACGTTGCCATTGGTGCGCGTTCTGTTGAAAACCAACAGCATAGATTGACAGCAAGCGGACTTGATATAGCTGTAGGAATGAAAAATCCTACCGGCGGTGATATTTCTGTCATGATGAATTCGATAACAGCTGCACAACATTCACATACATTTATTTACAGAGGCTGGGAGGTACATAGTAAAGGCAATCCGTATGCACATGCTATATTGCGTGGTTATGTGAATAAACACGGACAGTCAATGCCCAACTACCATTACGAAGATTTGATTCATTTGTCAGAATCATATCAGCAACATTCAGGACTTGTAAATCCTGCTGTTATAGTAGATACAAATCATGCAAATTCAGGAAAGCAATATCTTGAGCAAATTGAAATTGCAAAAGAAATTTTGCACAGTTGTAATCGTAGTAATGACATAAAAAAGCTTGTTAAGGGATTGATGATTGAAAGCTACATTGAAGACGGCGCACAAAATCCGGACGGTGGTGTTTACGGAAAGTCGATTACCGATCCATGTCTTGGTTGGGAAAAGACAGAAAGACTTATATTTGATATAGCTGATATGCTGTAATATAAAATCTCTGCAACTAAAAATAGTGGCAGAGATTTTTTGAAATATTGAATAAAAAATATATTTTAAGGCAAATTAATTATGTCTATGTGAAAATATATGCATTGTGCATTGAATACCGCAAAAAACAAAAAAAACAATAAACAATTTTACTAAAACTAAAAAAAAGTGTTGACAAGCCACCGTACTTTTGCTATAATAGTCATCGTCAGTTAAGTCTGACAGCGATTTGCGGGTGTAGTTCAATGGTAGAATTCCAGCCTTCCAAGCTGGCCGCGTGGGTTCGATTCCCATCACCCGCTCCATTTACGCGCCTGTAGCTCAGTCGGATAGAGCAACTGCCTTCTAAGCAGTGGGTCAGGAGTTCGAATCTCTTCAGGCGCGCCATTTTTTTAAATGGTGGATATAGTTCAGTTGGTTAGAGCGTCAGTTTGTGGCACTGAATGTCGTGGGTTCGAGTCCCACTATCCACCCCATAATTTACATATTAGCCCTATTGGGTTGATTATATATTAGCAGGAGAAATATCCTGACTTTGTATAGGGATATAGCCAAGCGGTAAGGCACCGGATTTTGATTCCGGCATTTCGTAGGTTCGAATCCTGCTATCCCTGCCAGGGCCATTAGCTCAGTTGGCAGAGCACTTGACTTTTAATCAAGTTGTCCGGAGTTCGAATCTCCGATGGCTCACCAAAACAAAAAATCCTGTCGAAAGATAGGATTTTTTGTTTTATATTATTCATTTGACAGGATTTTTTAATGAATAATGAATAATGAAGCCGCTTCGGTGGTGAATAATCTACGTGTATCACAAATGATAGGAGATGTTTTTATGAGAAATTTCAAAAGCTTAATCGGAATTGTATTAGCTGCGATGTTTGTTGTATCAGGATGTAATGCAACCGTTAGTGAAAACGATGTGTGGGAAAATGCTACATATACCGAAAATCAAGTTTTCGGGAGTGGGGAGAAAAGTGTTGTAATAGAAGTAGTCGCTTTAGAAAAATCTGTTGAATTTGAAATCAATACCGATAAACAAACTGTCGGAGAAGCGCTTATAGAACACGACCTTATATCCGGCGAAAAGGGACCTTACGGATTGTATGTTAAGGTTGTTAACGGCATAACGGCAGATTATGATATTGACCAGACATATTGGTCATTCAGCAAAAACGGAGAGTATTTAACCACAGGTGTTGACATGACTGACATTGAAAACGGAGTACACTACGAGTTGACTTATACAAAATAATTACGGGAGATTTATATGAGATATTCTAATGCATTTGGCAAGCAATCATCCAGAATGGTCCTTGGAACGACGTATTTCGGTGATGGCATTTCTAAAGAAGATTCATTTGCTTTATTGGACAAGTTCAGGGAGTTGGGAGGAACGCATATCGACACAGCTCGGCTTTATGCTGATGGCGTAGCTGAAAGTATTGTTGGCAAGTGGTATCATGACAGAAATGCGACAGAAATGTTGATTTGTTCTAAAGGTGGTTACCCTGCTGCTGATTCACCAGAAGTTATGCGATTGTCTGATGAAGAAATAAGGTCTGACTTAGAAATGAGTCTTAAAACCCTTGGAGTAGATTGCATTGACTTCTATTGGTTTCATCGTGATGATGTTGGAATTCCGGCAGGACATTTAGTTGAACTTATGAATACACTTGTTAAAGAAGGAAAAATCAAGAAATTTGGTGCTTCTAATTGGACTTCAAGCCGCATCATTGATGCTCAGAAGTACGCAGAAGAACATGGACTTATGGGCTTTTCGGCAAGCCAGATAAGATTTAATCCTGCAAGTGTTGTAAACGAAAGATCAGGCTTGGTAGGAATGGACAATAAAGAGTTTGCTTACTATAAAAGCGTAAACATGCCTGTTGTTGCATACTCATCGCAAGCTAAAGGTTTCTTTTCGAAGGTTGTTGAACTCGGAATTGATGCTTTGTCAGACAAAGCTAAGCTGCGTTATTTGTTTGATGAAAATTTAAATACAGCTAATGTTTTAAAAGAGCTTTCTGTAAAGTATGGTTGCAGCGTTGCTGCTATTATTTGCGGTGCGTTTTGTTCATTTAAAACTCCTGAAGTTTTTCCTATTGTTGGATGTAGCAAAATTTCGCAGTTGATTGACTCCATGAGCGGTTCTGATATTGTAATTTCGGATAAGGAACTTGAAAGCATTTTTAATTTTGACATATGCGGCATTTAATTTGTTAGCCGGTTATATAACAAAATCCCTGCCAATAAATTTGGCAGGGATTTTGTTTATGAATTGATTGCTGTCAAAACTATTTTAGAATCAACTGCATCTGCTGTGATATAAGTTCCTTTTTTTATTTGACCGGTTAGAGAAAGCTTTGAAAGTTCATCTTCGAGCAAAGTCTGGATTGAACGTCTTAAAGGACGCGCTCCGTATTTAATGTCATAGCCTTTTTCAAGAATTAAATTCTTTGCGCTTTGTGTAATATGCAAAGTTGCCTCTTTTTCGGACATTTTATCGTATATATCCTTAAGCAACAGTTCAACTATATTGCTTAAATCATCTTTAGTCAGAGATTTGAATGTCACTATTTCATCTATTCTGTTTAAGAATTCAGGTCTGAACTGCTTTTTGAGACTTTTATCTGCATTATCAGCAAACGAAGTATCAAGGCTGTTTCCAAAACCAAGACCACTTGTCGTAATTTCGCTTCCTGCATTAGTTGTCATGATAATTATTGTATTTTCGAAATTAACTACTTTTCCGTGACTATCCGATATGCGTCCGTCATCTAATATTTGCAAAAACAGATTGAATACTTCGGGATTTGCTTTTTCTATTTCATCAAGCAAGATAACGCAATACGGTTTTCTTCTTACTTTTTCTGTAAGCTGTCCTGCATCGTCGTAGCCAACATATCCCGGCGGTGAACCGATAAGCTTTGAAACTGAGTGTTTTTCCATGTATTCTGACATATCAAGTCGGATAAGAGCATCCTCGCTTCCGAACATGGTTTCAGCTATGGTCTTAACTAATTCTGTTTTTCCTACGCCCGTGGGGCCTGCAAAAATAAATGATACAGGTCTTTTTTTTGTTGTAATATCAGCACGACCACGTCTGATTGCTCTTGCAACAGCATTTACCGCTTCATCCTGACCTATAACTCGCTTATGAAGTGAAGCTTCAAGGTCTAAAAGCTTTTGAGCTTCATCTTCTGTAAGACGATGTACGGGTATTTTTGTCCAGGATTCAATTACAGCAGCAATATCATCATCAGTAAGCTTCGCTTTTGAAGCTTTCTTTTTTAATGCATTTGTTTGTTCGATAAGGTTTAGTTGCTCGCTCTTCAATTTTGCAGCTGTTTCAAAATCCCCTTGCGATGTTGCGGTTTCGATGTCTGTGGTGAGTTTTGCATTTTGCTCTTCAGCCATTTTTAAATCATATAATGCTTTGTTTTTAAGATTAACCAATGAACAAGCTTCATCGATAATATCAATAGCTTTATCGGGCAAGAATCTATCAGTTATATATCGTTCTGACATTCTTACAGCCTTTTCGACTATTTTATTTGAAATTGAAACGCTATGATATGTTTCGTAATAGTCTTTAATTCCGTTTAAAATTTCGATGCTTTCATCAATGGAAGGTTCATCAACAATTACAGGTTGAAAACGTCTTTCAAGGGCAGAGTCTTTTTCGATATGTTTTCTGTATTCTGAAAGTGTTGTAGCACCGATTATTTGAATTTCACCACGCGCTAATGCGGGCTTTAATATGTTTGCAGCACTCATTGCGCCTTCGGCGTCACCGGCAGCAACTATGTTATGAATTTCATCGATTACAAGAATTACATTACCTGCTGATTCCGCTTCGCTCAACAAGCTTTTAAGCCTGGCTTCGAATTGTCCTCTGAACTGTGTTCCTGCCACAAGTGCTGTAAAGTCAATAAGATAAAGTTGATAATCAAAAAGTTTTGGCGGTACATTTCTCTCAAAAATCCTACAAGCAAGTCCTTCTGCTATTGCTGTTTTTCCAACCCCCGGTTCGCCGAGGAGAACGGGATTGTTTTTTGAACGTCTGTTTAGTATTTGTATAACTCGTTCTATCTCTTTATCTCGGTGAATTACGCGGTCAACCTGACCAAGAGCTGCTTTTACGGTAAGATTTGTTCCGTATGTGTCAAGCATGCTTTTTTTCTGCTGTTTATTGTTCTTTGGGGTGTTATTCTTATCTTTCGGATTTTCTTTTGCATTTGGGGAAGAATGTTGAGAAGAAAATATGTTTTTGAGGAAATCAGTTGGTGCCGTAGGTGCGCCGCCTTCAATTATGTTGTTACCATCGAAGCCTTCCATCATTGAAGCAAGATTTTCTCCTAATCCTTCAACACCACCCATTTCGCCAAGAAAATCAGACATTTGTGTATTGAGATCTTCAAGGTCATCTTCGTTTATACCAAATTGTTTCATCATGTCATCAATAGGTGCGATACCTAATTCTTTTGCGCATGAAAGGCATAGACCTTCACTTGTGGTTTTGCCGTTTTCTACTTTTGTAACAAATATTATTGCAGGATTAACCTTGCATTTTGAGCATAAGTTCATTTATTTCAACCCTTTCGGTTTCGTTATATTATTAAGACTGAGTTATTATATCATATAAATTCTATTGTGTGAATATATTTAATTTAAAATTTACAATTCTTTCATATAAATTTTTACAGTTTAACAAATTTTATTCTGTATCCTCATGACAAAATGAAGAAAATGTCTATATTTGTTGAGTAATGGTAAATTTTTACTTATGAATTTTGTTTTAATTTTACATTTTTTGCACTAAACTTTAAACAATTTACGTGGTATTTTCCAAAAAAAACTCTATTAATTGTTTTATTAAATGTAACATTCAACGATTTCATACATTCCGTACTGTTTTGATAATCAATGTTATAAAATGTTTATCAATGCAGGAGGTTGATAGATGAACAGAAATTTAATTGTTACAGAACTATATTCAAAATATTCAACCAGATTATTAAATGAGGTATATAAGGCTGTCGGTAATTATCATGATGCAGAAGATATTGTGAGTGATACTTTTTTGAAAATTATGAATAATAAACATATTTCCTTGCCTGATTTGAAAACAGTTGTATCTGTATGTAACGAAAGACTGCGTTGTTATTTTAAAAATTTTAAAGACTCCAACGATTATAATAAATTATTTACCATTTATAAAGATCCTCTTGAGATAATACTCGAAGAAGAAAATTATGAAATTTTGGAAAACCATATATTAAATTCAAAGAGAACATATAGTTCCGTTTTAGTTCTTTATTATATTGATAAAATGCGAGCCTGCGACATTGGCAGGTTACTCTCAATCAAAGAAAATACAGCTATAAGAAAGATACACCGAGGTAAAGCTCTGCTCAGGGAATCTTTGATAAAGAAAGGCTATAAGCAGTAATTTGCTTATAGCCTTTCGATTTGTGTTTTCAAAACTCCGTTGTCTATGGTTACTATTGCATATGTTCCTTTTGAACTGTAACAGACTGCGCCGGGATTCAAAATAATACCACCATAAAAATACTCTGTATCCGGAATATGGGTGTGTCCGTATAAAACAAGGTCGTAGCCTTCTTTGATTTTTTGTCTTAGAGAATCATTTGAACACTTAACTCCATATAAATGTCCATGTGTAACAAAAATACGTTTTTCTTCGAAATTAAGTTCAAGCTCTTTCGGTACGTCAGGAGCTATATCGTTATTACCGCATACATAATGTAAGGAAATGTCCTTTTCCAAAAGTTTTTCTAAGCTTGTACAGTCGTTTAATATATCACCGCAATGAATAACTGCATCAGTATCGCTGTGCTGACGTATTATCTTTAGCATTCGTTGATAATATCCATGAGAATCAGAAAAAACAAGTATTTTCATACATAATACACCTTTCAATAAAATACATGACATATTCTAACATAAATTTATAACTAAGTAAATAGTATTTTCTAATTTATTGCAATAAAAGAAGGTTGAGCACAAGGACACAACCTTCGTAAAATTATTCTGTTGCAAATTCATCTTCATAAATGTCAGAAACTTCTGTCTTTTCTTCGTTTGCTGTTTCGAGACGATTAACAGAAACCTCATATGCTGTTTTTGTTATTAATTCATCGTCAGAAATATGTTTTTGATATGTTCTTGACTGAATTCTGCCCCAAACTCTGATATGGTCGCCCACCTGAAAATTTTTGCAGAATCTTGCATTCCTGCCCCATGAAATTACGGGGATGTAATCGGATTTTGAATATGTTCTGTTTACTGCAAGCAGCATATCTGTGATTTCTCGTCCAAAGGGAGTAGTACGATAAACAGGTGGCTTACATATGTAGCCGTCAAGGTATAATGAGTTTGGATTTTTTGGGTTATCGTCAGTATATGGGTTTATATCCTTTGCAAATACTGTTAGTACTAATTTGTTTGTTGTTTCATCGGTGCTGTTGTACGATCTGAATTGACCATCAATTTCTACGTGTTCGCCTACATTGCATGAGCAGTCACATAAAAGTCTTTCTGAAGTTAAAACTTTAATATAGTCATATATGCCGCTTAATCTTGGAACTTTCAGGGTGAATATATAAAATTTTTCACCATAAACCTGATGACTGAATTTTAGTTCGTCATCTACTTGACCGATAATTTTAGCTTGATTGTTTACATTGTATTCCATTGTGATCCTCCTGACTGATTTTTCTTTCGCATGTTTTTCATGCGGAATGTGGATTTTTTGTCTATATTTATGTATATGTATTCATTTGTGAATTTATGACAAATATAATTCAAAAATTTTAAATACTTGACTTACGTGTTTGGTAGTTGTAAAATATGTGTATAATATACGTGTTTATAGGAGAGTGAGTTTCTGTGGATTACTTCGAAGCCATAGAATATATTCATAATGCGCCTAAAATCTCAAAGAAATTAGGGAACAGTGCATTGGTCAAGGCACTTGAACTTTTTGGTTCGCCGCATAATGAGTTAAAGTTTATACATGTTGCAGGAACAAATGGTAAAGGTTCTACTTCCGCAATGCTTGAGTCTATTTTAAGCTGTGCCGGATATAAAACGGGAATGTTTATTTCACCGTATATTGAACGTTTCAATGAACGAATACAAATTAACAGCATAAGTATTGGTGATAATGACCTTGCAAGAATAACCACAGATCTGAAAAGGTTATTAGTTGAAAATAACATTGAATTGTCAGAATTTGCTATAATTTTTCTTGTAGCAATGATATATTTCAAAGAAAATCAGTGTGATATAATAGTGCTTGAAACAGGGTTGGGCGGCCGACTTGATGCAACGAACTCTATCAAAAAAAGTGAAGTGTCTGTAATAACATCTGTGTCATATGACCATATGCAATATCTTGGAGATACTATTGAGCAAATTGCCTTTGAAAAATGTGGCATAATAAAATCAAACGGTACTGTTGTATTATATAACAATCCGAGCAAAGAGGTTTTGGAGGTTGTTAATAAAACAATAAATGATAAGTCTGCAGAACTTATAGTTGCAAAAGAATGTGTCGGGCATGAAAATGAGATAGTGTATGACAAAAAGAGGTATATATTATCTTTGCATGGAGAATATCAGTATAGCAATGCATCAGTTTGCCTTGAAGTTATTAACGTCCTTAAACGAAAAGGATATGTAATTTCCGATACACATATTGAAGAAGGACTTATAAAAGTAAAATGGCCGGGCAGATTTGAATGGCTGAACGAAAGACTGCTTCTGGATGGCTGTCATAATGAAGAAGGCGCACAAAGGTTTGTTCAGTCTGTAAATAAATTGGATAAAAACATAACAATAGTTACCGGAGTAATGGCTGACAAGGATTATGAAAGCATAGCACAAATTCTAAGTAGAGTTGCCCATGAAATTATAGTTACAAAGCCTGACGTACCAAGAGCGCTTGAGCCGTCAGATTATGCTGAATATTTCAAAAAAGCAGGAGCTCAAACAAGGATAATAGAATCTCCGGTAGAAGCTGTTAATTATGTCTTGGAAAACACTAAAAACGTTTGTGCTGTATGTGGTTCGCTATATCTCATAGGAGAGGTTAGAAGTAGTTTTAAAGAAGCGTTACACAATGAATAAATAATATATGTAAATAAATATAAATTTTGTCAATATAACTCTTGACAGTTTTTCGCCTTTTTGGTATAATTATTTACAGTTTATAACGTTTTTTGTAACTGACGGAAAGCGGAGCACCGCATGGAAGCAAAAAACGTGTTATAGCCGACCGTCTGGGCTGCCGATTCTTCTCAGGAGTTGGTATGCCCTTTTATATTAATGAAGTTTGAAAGGATTGATTATTATGCGTAAAGTTGCAATCATCATGGGCAGCGATTCTGACTTGCCGGTGGTTGAAAAAGGTATAGCTGTTTTAAAAAAATATGAAGTTCCCTTTGAGGTTCATGTATATTCAGCACACAGAACTCCGGAGCAAGCTAAAGATTTTGCTCAAAACGCAAGAGCAAATGGTTTTGGCGCAATAATTGCTGCAGCAGGTAAAGCAGCACATCTTGCCGGAGCACTTGCTGCTAACACAACTCTTCCTGTGATAGGTATTCCTGTAAAAGCTTCTGTTCTTGATGGAATGGATGCATTGCTTTCAACAGTACAGATGCCTAATGGTATTCCTGTTGCAACTGTTGCAATAGATGGGGCGCATAACGCTGCATTGCTTGCAATTCAAATATTATCGGTAAGCGATAATGAACTTGCTGAAAAACTTGATGCTGAGCGTAAAGCATCGGCAGAGAACGTTCTTAAGGCAAACGATGAGATTGAAAAGAAATACAGATAATTATAGTGACAACTTGAAAGGAGATTTTTGCTGATGGGAGGCTTCTTTGGCACAGTAAGTATCCGTGATGCCATTTCTGATGTTTTTTTCGGAACTGATTATCATTCGCATCTTGGAACAAAGCGAGGCGGAATGGCAGCATATGATGTTAATATAGGGCTTCAGCGAGAAATTCACAATATTGAAAATTCGCCGTTCAGAACTAAATTTGATGATGTATTTGATGAAATGAAGGGAAATTCAGCTATCGGCTCTATAAGCGATAGCGATCCACAGCCGCTTATTATAAGGTCTAATGTTGGAATATATGCTATCAGTACCATTGGACTGATTAACAATTCAGAAGAATTAATAAGTAAATACCTTGCCCCCAATGGTTGTCATTTCGGTGCTATGACCGGTGGTAAAGTAAACTCAGTTGATTTGGTAGCAGCACTTATAAATCAAAAATCTGATTTTGCAGAAGGAATTAAATTTGCTCAAAGTGTGATTGACGGTTCTCTTTCAATATTGATTCTTAAAAATGACGGCAATTTGATTGCGGCCCGTGACAGAATGGGTAGAATTCCTGTATTAATAGGCAAAAATGATGAGGGTTATTGTGTTTCTTTTGAATCATTTGCGTATAAAAAGCTTGGTTATGATGATGAAAAAGAATTAGGGCCCGGTGAAATTGTTGAGATTTCTCCACACAGCATGGTGCAGTTGAATCCTCCGGGTGAAAATATGAAAATTTGTTCATTCCTTTGGAGTTACTATGGATATCCTACCTCTAATTACGAGGGAATTAATGTAGAGGTTATGAGATACCGCAATGGTGAACTTCTGGCAGAGAATGACAGCGATAATGAGAGTTATGGCGATATTGACTATGTTGGCGGAGTACCTGATTCAGGAACGCCGCATGCAATAGGATATGCAAACAAAAGTAACATCCCGTTTGCAAGACCTTTTATAAAATATACTCCTACATGGGCAAGAAGTTTTACTCCGTCCAAGCAAACTGATAGAAATAAAATTGCTAAGATGAAGCAAATTCCCATACATGAATTAATTCAGGATAAAAGCTTGTTGTTTGTAGATGATTCAATCGTTCGTGGAACACAGCTCAAGGAAACCGTCGATTTTCTTTATTCAAACGGTGCAAAAGCAGTTCATATGCGGTCTGCGTGTCCGCCGATTATGTATGGTTGTAAATATTTGAATTTCTCAAGAGCAACTGACGAAATGGAGCTTATAGCAAGACGAATCATTGTAGAGCTTGAAGGTGAAGACGGACTGAACTATATCGAAGATTATAGTGATTCCAAAACCGAAAGAGGCAAGAAATTACGTAAAGCTATATGTGAAAAATTCAATTTTGCATCTTTGGAATTTCAGAGCCTTGAAGGTATTATTAAAGCTATTGGACTTGAGCCGTGCAAGCTTTGCACATATTGCTGGAACGGCAGAGAGTAGAAGAAAGGAAGTTAATTATGAATACTAAATCAAAATCAGATAGTTATGCAGCAGCAGGTGTAGATATTACAGCCGGATATAAAGCAGTTGAGTTAATGAAAGAGCATATCAAAAGAACGGGAGCAGCTTCTGTAATCGGTGGATTTGGAGGCTTGTTTGAGCTTGATATGACAGGTATCACAAAACCGGTACTTGTAAGCGGTACTGACGGTGTAGGTACTAAACTTAAAATGGCATTTCTTCTTGATAAGCACGATACAGTTGGTATTGACTGTGTTGCTATGTGTGTTAATGATATAATTTGTTGCGGAGCTAAGCCGCTTTTCTTCCTTGACTATATTGCTTGCGGTAAAAACTATCCCGAAAAAATTGCTTCAATAGTTTCAGGTATCGCAGAGGGCTGCGTTCAGTCAGGTTGTTCATTAATCGGCGGTGAAACTGCTGAAATGCCTGGATTTTATCCGGTGGATGAGTACGACCTTGCAGGTTTTTCTGTTGGTGTTGTTGACAAATCAAAAGTTCTTGACAATTCCAAGGTTGAAGAAGGTGACGTTATAATTGCGCTTCCTTCAAGCGGCGTTCATTCTAACGGATTTTCTTTGGTAAGAAAAGTGTTTGGAATAGGTGAAAGCGACAAAATATTTGAAAAATTCGGTGACTCTACAATCGGTGAAGCGCTGCTCACTCCAACCAAAATTTATGTTAAGCCGATGCTTGCTCTTTTTGAGGAGATTACAGTAAAGGCTGTTTCGCATATTACAGGTGGCGGATTCTATGAAAACATTCCAAGAAGTATTCCTGCAGGTTTTGGTGCAAAGATTAATAAATCATCTATAAGAGTTCTTCCGATTTTTGATTTAATAATGAAAACCGGTAATATCCCTGAACGTGATATGTTCAATACTTTCAATATGGGTGTTGGAATGAGTATCGTTGTTTCAAAAGAAGATGCTGATAAAGCACTTGATATTCTTAAAGCAAACGGAGAAGATGCATACATAATCGGTGAGATTGTACGCTCCGAGGAAGGTGTAATCATATGCTAAAGGCAAACATTGCAGTTCTTGTTTCCGGTGGTGGTACAAATCTTCAGGCTTTGATTGATTCTGATGTCTTAAGAAGCGGAAAAATCAGTCTTGTAATTTCAAACAATGAAGATGCATATGCGCTTGTACGTGCAGAAAAAGCCGGAATTAAAACAGCAGTTGTAAAGAAAAAGGGAGTAGAACAAGCTGTTTTTGAGAATGAATTAATCAAATTACTTGATGAAAACAACATCGACTTTATAATTTTAGCAGGTTTCATGTGTATTTTAAGTGAGTCATTTACTTCAAGATATCCGGAAAAAATTATCAATGTCCATCCATCTCTCATACCGTCATTTTGCGGAAAAGGCTTTTATGGACTCCATGTGCACGAAGCTGCACTCAATTATGGTGTTAAAGTTACGGGAGCGACTGTACATTATGTAAACGAAATTCCCGACGGCGGCAGAATCATTCTGCAAAAGGCTGTGGAAATACTTCCTGATGATACACCTGAAACGCTGCAAAAAAGGGTAATGGAACAAGCTGAATGGAAGATTTTGCCTCAGGCAGCTCAAATTGTTTCTGAAAAAATTGTATCCGAGAAAGGAGCATTATAATGGACGTATATAAGCAAATTTCAATGGGTGAGCTAATTAATGGGAACCCATATGTTGGAAGAGGTATAGTTATCGGCAAATCTGCTGACGAAAAAAATGCTGTAATTGCATACTTTATTATGGGACGAAGTGAAAATTCTCGTAACAGAGTGTTTGTTGAAAATGGCGAGGAAGTGATTATTCACCCCTTCGATGAATCAAAAGTCGAAGATCCCTCGTTGATAATATATTCACCTATCAGAAAAATCGGTGATTATCTTATAGTAACGAACGGCGACCAGACTGATACAATATATGATTTCATAAAAGATGGCAAAACTTTTGAGGAAGCGCTTGAAACAAGAGAATTTGAGCCTGATGCTCCTAATCTTACTCCAAGAATTAGTGGTATTGTTGATTTTTCAACTGATAAGCTTAAATATAAGATGAGTATATTAAAGAGCGCAGATGCTGAAGGCTCTGAGTGTAACCGATATACTTTTTCGTATAATGCTTTGCCTGGTACAGGTCATTTTATTCATACATACGTTACTGACGGTAACCCAATACCGACATTTATGGGTGAGCCTGAAAGAGTTAACATTCCTAATGATATTGATGAATTTACAAATGATATCTGGAATAACCTTGATTCTAAAAATAAAATTTCAATATATGTACGATATATTTCTTTGGAAGACGGTAAGATTGAAAATAGAATGATTAACGGAAATTCATAATTTGAAAGGATGTTTGAAATGAAAGAATTTGAACTCAAGTACGGATGTAATCCCAACCAGAAGCCTGCGAAGATTTATATGGAAAACGGCGAACTTCCTATTGAAATTTTGAATGGAAGACCGGGATATATCAATTTTCTTGATGCCCTCAACAGCTGGCAACTTGTAAAAGAAATCAAAGAAGCTACAAATATGCCTTGTGCCGCATCATTTAAGCATGTTAGTCCTACTTCAGCGGCAGTAGGTAATCCGTTGGATGAAAAGCTTAAGAAGGCGTGCTTTGTTGATGATATTGCTGATCTTGATTCATCTCCTTTAGCATGTGCATATGCAAGAGCAAGAGGAACTGACAGAATGTCTTCTTTTGGTGATTTTATCGCACTATCAGATGTATGTGATGCTGTTACTGCTCGTCTTATTAAGAGAGAGGTTTCAGATGGCGTTATAGCTCCCGGATATACAGATGAAGCATTGGCTATTCTTAAGGAAAAGAGAAACGGCTCATATAATGTAATCAAGATTGATGAAAATTATATTCCTGAAGAAATTGAAATCAAGCAGGTATATGGTATCACTTTTGAGCAGGGTAGAAAT
The DNA here is from genome assembly GCA_045128915.1 of Clostridia bacterium. Taxonomy (GTDB): domain Bacteria; phylum Bacillota; class Clostridia; order UBA1381; family UBA1381; genus RGIG9115. The sequence goes on along the minus strand of JBGVIT010000067.1, from coordinate 64,873 downwards.
AATGTTAAAATAGATGACGCTATGCTTAATGAAATAGTAACTGCCAATACTGAACTTACAGCTGAAGCAAAGCGTGATTTGATTATTGCGCTTATAACGCTTAAATATACACAGTCAAACTCTGTATGTTTTGCAAAAGACGGACAAGCTATCGGTGTTGGTGCAGGTCAACAGTCAAGAATTCACTGTACAAGACTCGCAGGTAATAAAGCTGATATATGGCATCTTCGTCAACACGACAAAGTGTTAAATCTTCCGTTTTTGGATTCAGTAAAGCGTCCTGATCGCGATAATGCTATTGATATTTATATTTCTGACGATTACGAAGATTTGCTTGCTGACGGAACGTGGGAAAATATCTTCTCAGTCAAGCCTGAACCTTTAACAAGAGAAGAAAAGAAAGCGTATCTTTCAACTATTAAAGGTGTTGCACTTGGCAGTGATGCATTTTTCCCGTTCGGTGACAACATTGAAAGAGCAGCAAAAAGTGGTGTTTCTTATGTTGCACAGCCAGGAGGCTCTATTCGTGACGATAATGTTATCGAAACATGTGATAAATACAACATGGTGATGGCGTTTACTCACGCAAGACTTTTCCATCATTAATAATTATAACCCCCTTCCGATATGTGTTGGGGGTTATTTGGCAGGAAGAGCATATAATATCGTATATACAACATTTGGTTGAATATATTGACGAAAATGTGTTAATTTTATTGACTTGCCACAAGATATATAATATAATATTTCTATATTCCATCAGGGAGGTTGTTCATTTGAAAGTAATGGTAGTAGGCGGAGGCGGACGCGAACACGCAATAATCAAAAAGATTAAACAAAGCCCGCTTGTAGATGAAATTTATGCATTGCCGGGCAATGGTGGTATTGCTAAGGATGCAAAATGTGTTGAAGTTAAAGCTACTGATATTGAGGGTATTGTAAAATTTGCAGAAAATAACAAAATAGATTTTGCTGTTGTGGCACCAGACGATCCTTTAGTTCTGGGCGCAGTTGATGCGCTTGAGTCTGTGGGAGTAAAATGTTTTGGTCCTAAAGCTAATGCTGCAATAATTGAGGGCAGCAAAGTTTTCTCAAAGGACCTTATGAAGAAATATAATATTCCTACTGCAAAGTATGAAGTATTTACGCAGCTCGATGATGCTGTAGAATATCTTAAAACAGCACCTATTCCAACTGTTGTGAAAGCAGATGGACTTGCTTTGGGAAAAGGCGTAATAATTGCCTTTACTCGTGATGAAGCAATAAATGCGGTTAAATCCATGATGGAGGATAAAGTTTTCGGAGAAAGCGGAAGCAGAGTTGTTATTGAAGAATTTCTTACCGGTCCTGAGGTTTCTGTGCTTTCTTTCACAGACGGCAAGGTTGTTGTTCCTATGATTTCTTCTATGGACCATAAGCGTGCTAAGGACGGCGACCAAGGACTCAATACGGGAGGTATGGGCACGATTGCTCCCAATCCCTATTATACAGACGAAATTGCCAAAGAGTGTATGGAAAAGATTTTTATTCCCACGATTAATGCTATGAATAGCGAAGGCAGAACTTTCTCAGGTTGTCTGTATTTTGGTCTTATGCTTACTTCAGATGGACCGAAAGTAATTGAGTATAACTGCAGATTTGGCGATCCTGAAACACAGGTTGTTTTACCGCTGTTAAAAAGTGACTTGTTTGAAATCTTTCTTAAGGTTTCAGAAGGTAAACTCAGCGAAGCCAATGTAGAATTTTCAAATGATAACGCTTGTTGTGTTGTTATGGCTTCGGATGGCTATCCGAAGAGCTATAAATCAGGATTCGAAATAACAATGCCTGATGATAAAAACATTTATGTTGCAGGTGCAAAATCCGAAAACGGTAAGCTTTTAACAGCAGGCGGACGAGTTCTTGGTGTAACAGAAACAGCCCCTACTCTTACAGAAGCAATCAATCGTGCATACGAAACAGTTAAAACTGTTAATTTTGAAAATGCTTATTATAGAAATGATATAGGCAAGAAAGCACTTGAAGCATATACTCAGGAATAAACGAAAGGACGGTTCATTAATGGTTTACAGAATATACGTTGAAAAGAAAAAAGAGTTAGCCGGCGAAGCGGCATCTCTCAAAAAAGACATTAAAGAGCTTCTGCAAATATCAGGACTCGAAGACCTTAGGATAATCAATAGATACGATGTTGAAGGAATTACAAAAGAACTGTTTGATTACGCATGTAATACTGTTTTTTCAGAACCTCAGCTTGATGAAACATATTCACAGCTTGATTGTAATGATGCAGCTGTTTTTGCGGTTGAATATCTTCCTGGACAGTTTGATCAGCGTGCAGCATCTGCCGCTGAATGTATTCAGCTTATTTCAAAAGGCGATAGACCTATTGTAAGAACTGCAAAGGTATATTTGCTTTCGGGGAATCTCACAGATGCAGATATAAATTCAATCAAAAAATATGTCATCAACCCCGTTGAAGCAAGAGAAGCAGCACTCGACGAATATGATACACTTCGTGTTGAATACGAAATACCTACAACTGTTGCAACACTTGATGGATTTTGTAATCTTGATGAATCAGGACTTAAATCCTTTGTGGATGATTACGGTCTTGCTATGGACCTTGACGACATTAAATTCTGCCAGAATTATTTTCTTTCAGAAAAAAGAGATCCTACTATTACAGAAATCCGCATGATTGATACCTATTGGTCAGATCATTGCAGACATACTACATTTTTGACCACACTTGAAAACGTAACATTTGAAGATGAAGTAATTGAGAAAGAATATAAACGCTATCTTGAAACACGAGATGCTATTGGCAGAACCAAGCCAGTTAATCTTATGGATCTTGCCACCATTGCTACAAGATTTTTGAAAAAGACAGGTAAGCTACAGAAACTTGATGAATCAGAAGAAATTAATGCTTGTACAGTTAAAATTGATGTAGATGTTAATGGAAGCAATGAAAAATGGCTTCTTCTATTCAAGAACGAAACACATAACCATCCTACCGAAATTGAACCCTTTGGTGGTGCTGCCACATGCATAGGCGGCGCAATCCGTGATCCTTTATCCGGAAGAAGTTATGTTTATGCGGCAATGCGTGTTACCGGTGCTGCTGATCCAAGAAAGAGCGTTTCAGAAACATTGAGCGGAAAACTGCCACAGCGTAAAATCGTAACTGGTGCGGCTAATGGTTACAGCTCATACGGTAATCAGATAGGTCTTGCAACCGGTATGGTTGATGAAATTTATCATGACGGCTATGTTGCAAAACGTATGGAAATTGGTGCGGTTATTGCTGCTGCACCTGAAGAAAATGTTCGTCGTGAAGTACCTGCTGATGGCGATGTTGTAATTCTTCTCGGTGGAAAGACCGGCCGTGACGGATGCGGCGGAGCGACGGGTTCATCAAAATCCCACAGTCTTCAGTCTCTTGAAAGCTGCGGTGCTGAAGTACAAAAGGGTAATGCGCCCGAAGAGCGTAAGCTTCAAAGACTTTTCAGAAACCCTAAAGCATCTAAGTTAATTAAGAGATGTAATGACTTTGGTGCCGGCGGTGTTTCGGTTGCCATCGGTGAGCTTGCTGACGGCTTGGAAATCAACCTTGACCTTGTTCCTAAGAAGTATGACGGACTTGACGGAACAGAGCTTGCAATAAGTGAGTCACAGGAAAGAATGGCTGTTGTTGTAGCTGCAGAAGACGCTGATGAATTCTGCAAATTGGCAGATTCTGAAAACCTTGAAACAAGCGCTGTTGCTGTTGTTAAAGAAAAGCCATATCTTGTTATGAAATGGAATGGTAATGTCATAGTTAATATCAGCCGTGAATTTTTGAATTCAAATGGTGCTCCTAAAAAAGTAGATGTAAAGGCAGCTTCTACTGCATCATACAATAAGGATGTTTCGGATGATTTTACTGCTCAATACACCAAATTGGTTGAGGATTTGAATGTATGTTCGAAGCGTGGTTTGTCTGAGCAATTTGACTCAACAATCGGTGCCGGAACAGTGCTTATGCCTTTTGGTGGTAAGAACCAGAGAACTCCTATTCAAGCTATGGTTCATAAGATTTCTGTTGAAAAAGGCGATACGAACACTTGTTCTTTCATGTCATACGGATACAATCCTTTTATTACAGAAGCTAACCCATATGCCGGTGCATATCTTGCAGTAATTGAATCTGTATCTAAGCTTGTGGCTGCAGGTGCAGAATTTAAAGATGTTTATCTTACATTCCAGGAATATTTTGAAAAGCCAGGGAAAAATCCTGAGCGTTTTGGTAAACCGCTTTCTGCGCTTCTTGGTGCATTTAAAGCACAAATGGATCTAGGAATTGCATCAATAGGCGGTAAGGACTCCATGAGTGGTACATTTGAAAATATAGATGTTCCGCCGACTCTTGTATCTTTTGCCGTAACAACTGACGGAATAGACAGAGTAATAAGTCCTGAATTTAAAAAAGCCGGATCAAAGGTTGTTGTATTAAAACCGGAACTTGATGAAAACAACTTGCCTAAATCAGATTCTCTTATTAAAAACTACAACACAGTTTCTGAGCTTATAAAGAATAATAAAATTCTTTCTATGTGGACACCTTGCTACGGTGGTATAGCAGAAGCTGTATTTAAAATGGGACTTGGCAACGGTATCGGATTTGAATTTGATTCTGATTACTCATGTGTTGATATTTTCTCATATAATTATGGTGCATTCGTAATTGAACTTGCTGACAACACAGAAATTGGCGAACTTTTAGGTTATACTTCAGCAGACTACGCAATTAAATATAAAAATGAATGTCTTGATATGGCAATGCTTTCAGACAGCTATGAAAACGTACTTGAAAAAGTGTTTAAGTGCAACATTTCAACAGCTGATTGCAAGCCTGAAAAGTACGAGTACAATAGTAATAAAAAGTTCACATCAACAATTAAGGTTTCAAAGCCAAAGCTTTTGATACCTGTATTCCCGGGTACCAACTGTGAATATGATACTGCTAAATCTGCAGAAAGAGCAGGACTTGATGCTGAAATCTTTGTAATCAATAATAAGACACCTCAAAACGTTTCTGCTTCAGTTGAAATGTTTGCAGAAAAAATAAGAAACTCACAGATAGTATTTATTCCCGGCGGATTCTCTGGCGGTGACGAGCCTGAAGGTTCAGGTAAACTGATAACTGCATTTTTCCGTAATGCAGAAATAAAAGATGCTGTTGCTGAACTTCTTGAAAAGCGTGATGGTCTTATGGCAGGAATTTGTAACGGTTTCCAGGCTCTTATAAAACTCGGTCTTGTACCATACGGTAAAATTATTGATACTGATTCAGAATGTGCAACACTTTCATTTAATACAATATCACGACATCAGTCAAAAATTGTAAATACACGTGTTGCTTCTAACAATTCACCATGGCTTTGTGATGCAAAAGTAGGTGATGTATATTCAGTGCCTATTTCACACGGTGAAGGACGCTTTATCGCACCTGATGAACTGATTAAAAAGCTCGCAGAAAATGGTCAGATTATGACTCAGTATGTTGATTTCAATGGCGAGCCGACATATGACATTCAATTTAATCCCAACGGCTCTTTTGGTGCTATTGAGGGCATTATGTCACCGGACGGACGTGTAATCGGTAAAATGGGCCATTCAGAACGTATCGGAGACGGTTTGTATGCTAATGTTTCCGGTAATTACGAAATGGGATTGTTTAATAGTGCTTGCAAATACTATAAATAATTGATGAGACTTTTATGGATATTGAAAAGATTATCAACGGTATATCTCTAAAAGATAAAATATGTCAGTTCACTCAAATAAGTTGCGCTTATAGTCGGTCGTGATGTAATACATGGTTACACTATTTGTTTTCCAATCCCGCTCGCGATGGCTGCATCCTTTAATCCTGATTTGATTAAAGAATCCTATGAATGCATTGGGTAAGAAGCTAAGAATGATGGTATTAATTGGGCTTTTGCTCCAATGATCGACTTAACCCGAGTTCCAAGATGGGGTAGAATAATCGAAAGTTCGGGAGAGTAATCTTATCTTGGCGGGAAAGTTGCTGAAGCTGTAGTTTATGTAGAAGTTAATATTATATAATTTAGGAGGATAATTATGGAAAAAATAATTGCTAAGGATTTGTTATCAATAGGTGCGGTTTTTCTCAGACCTGAAGAACCTTTTACTTGGGCAAGTGGTATTAAGAGTCCGATATACTGTGATAACAGACTAACATTAACAGCTCCGGAAGTGAGAAACCATGTAGAAAACGGTCTTGCCGAGATTGTTAAAAAAGAATATCCTGAATGTGAGGTTCTTATGGGAACAAGCACAGCAGGTATTGCACATGCAGCAATAGTAGGTCATATTCTGGATATGCCTATGGGATACGTAAGATCGGGAAATAAAGACCACGGACGCGGCAACAGAATTGAAGGTAAGCTTTTACCCGGACAAAAGGTTGTAGTTATTGAAGACCTTATTTCAACCGGTGGAAGTGTAATCGAGGTTGTTGATGCTTTGCGCGAAGCAGGAGCAGAAGTCCTTGGTATTGCAAGTATATTCACCTACGGAATGAAAAAAGGATTGGATCGTCTTGCAGAGGCTAATGTTAAAAATGTCAGCCTTTCAAATTTTGATGCAGTTGCAAACGTTGCAGCTGAAGAAGGATATATTAAACAAACCGATATAGAGAGATTGATTTCTTTTAGAAATAATCCATCTGATGAAAGCTGGATTTCTAAATAATCAGGAGGCTAACATGAGAAATCTAATTGATATAGTTGACTTAACACCCGAAGAAATAGATGAATTAATTGAAAAGGCAGGAGACATAATCAAGTTTCCGGAGAAATATACAGAAAAATGCAGGAATAAAAAAATTGCTACTTTGTTTTTTGAACCGTCAACTCGTACAAGACTTTCCTTTGAGGCTGCTATGATGGAATTAGGCGGCGGAGTTCTTGGATTTTCGGAAGCCGCTTCAAGCTCTGCTTCAAAAGGAGAAAGCGTTGCTGATACTGTGCGCGTTGTGTCTTGCTATGCTGATATTATTGCTATGCGCCATCCAAAAGAAGGTGCACCCATGCTTGCTTCAATGAGAAGTGAAGTACCAATTATTAATGCAGGTGACGGCGGACACAATCATCCTACTCAAACGCTTGCAGATTTGCTTACAATTAAGACTGAAAAGGGACATCTTGATAATCTGACTATCGGATTTTGCGGTGATTTAAAGTTTGGCAGGACTGTTCACTCTTTAATTTCTGCAATGATACGATATGATAATATTAAGTTTGTGTTTATTTCTCCCGCAGAACTCAAAATTCCTGACTATATTATAGATGAAGTCCTTATTCCTAATAACATTGATTATATTGAAACAACATCTCTTGAGGATGCAATATCTGAACTTGATATTCTGTATATGACACGTGTGCAGGGAGAACGATTTTTCAACGAAGCTGATTATATAAGACTTAGGGACAGTTATATTCTTACAAGTGAGAAACTTACAAAAGCAAAAGAGGATATGTGTGTACTTCATCCGCTCCCAAGAGTTAATGAGATATCAGTCGATGTTGATGACAATCCGAGGGCATGTTATTTCAAACAGGTCAGAAACGGAAAATATATGCGTATGGCTTTGATACTTAAGTTGCTGGGAATAGAATAGGAGTGGTTGACTTATGAATATAGATTCAATTAAAAACGGACTTGTTATTGACCATATCAAAGCCGGTAAAGCTATGGATATATACCATTTTTTGAAACTTGATGAACTTGATTGCTCAGTAGCTATAATTAAAAATGCAGCAAGTAAAAAAATGGGTAAAAAAGATATAATTAAAATTGATACAACACTTGATATAGACCTTGATGTGCTTGGTTATATTGATCATAATATTTCAGTTAACATTATTCAAAATGGTGTTTTGGTTAATAAGCTCCATGTTGAGCTGCCTGAGAGAATAACGGATGTTATTAAATGCGAAAATCCAAGATGTATATCCGGAGTTGAACAAGAAATACCACATATATTTAAATTAACAAACAGAGAAAAAGGAATTTACAGATGCATTTACTGTGATTCTTTGCCAAAACATAATTACAAATAATTAGTCTTAAGCTGCTTTGGATTTAATTCCTCAGCAGCTTAAATAACATTTTGCATGGCGGTGATTGTTTATGACCAACAGTTTTATGCGTGAGGAAATGCTTATTGGAAAGGACGCACTCAAAAAGCTTGGTAACAGTCATGTAGCTGTTTTCGGCATAGGCGGAGTCGGTTCTTTTGTATGTGAAGCGCTTGCACGTGCGGGGGTTGGCAAGTTTACTTTGATCGATAATGATACAGTGTCACAATCAAATATAAACAGACAACTAATAGCTTTAACTTCAACTATTGGTGAGCTTAAAACAAAAGTAATGAAAAATCGTATTCTTGATATTAATCCTGAATGTGAAGTAAGAGAGATTAATGAATTTTATCTCCCTGAAAATGCGCATAGAATTTCTCTTGAACAGTTTGATTATGTTGTGGATTGTATTGATACTGTCAGCGGGAAAATATCACTTATAGAACGAACATTTGAAGAAAAAATCAATATTATTTCATCTATGGGTACAGGAAATAAGCTGCGTGGTGATCTTTTAAAAATCAGCGACATTTATTCAACTACAGTATGTCCGCTTGCAAGGGTTATCAGAAAAGAATGTAAAAACCGTGGAATAGATAAACTTAAAGTTTTATATTCAGAAGAAGAACCAATAAAGCAATCATTGGAATCTTGTGAAAAAACCAATTCAGGAAGACCTGTTCCCGGAAGCATTTCTTTTGTACCATCGGTTGCAGGTTTGTTAATCGCAGGCGAAGTAATACGTGATTTGATACAATACAATAATAATGTGAGGTAAATATATGTTAATCAGCGGAAGTAATCTCAGGAAGTCTTTTTCCGAACGAGTACTTTTTGATAACGTTTCATTTCATATTGAAGATAATGATAAAATTGGATTTGTTGGATCTAATGGTGTAGGTAAAACAACTCTATTTAAAATTCTTATAGGTGAATCTGATTATGATTCGGGTGAACTGTATAAGTCGAAAAATCTCAAAATTGGCTATCTCGATCAGTATTCGTGTGCTGAATCTGATAAGAGTATATTTAATGAGGTAGTTCAGGTTTTTAATGATTTGATTATGCTTGAACAAGAGCTTGATGATATACGTTTGACTCTTGAGCTAAATCCTGATGATGCTCATAAGCTTATTGAAAGACAAAACCAGATTAATGAGTATCTCTCATCAAATGAAGGATATTTTTATAAAAATAAAGTAAAAAGTACGCTTAACGGTCTTGGCTTTACTGATGAAGAATTTACAAAATCAGTTGCAGCTTTATCCGGAGGTCAGAAAACAAGAGTTGAGCTTGCAAAAATCCTTCTATCAGACAGTAACCTTTTATTATTGGATGAGCCAACAAACCATCTTGATATTGCGAGTGTTCAATGGTTAGAAGATTTTTTGAAAGCTTATAAAGGTGCATTTGTTGTTATTTCTCATGACAGGTATTTTCTCGATAAGATAACTAATAAAACGTTTGAGATTTCAGCTTTAAAGCTTTATTCTTTTAACGGAAATTATACGGCGTATGCTGCACAGAAAGAAATTGACGATTTGACTCGCGAAAGAGAATATAATAATACTCTTAAGGAAATCAACAGACTTGAAGAAGTTATTAAACAGCAAAGACGCTGGAACAGAGAAAAGAATATCAAAACAGCAGAAAGCAAACAAAAAGTTGTTGATAAGCTAAAAAAATCCTTAATTGCTCCCGATGCAGCAAGCGAAGAAGTAGCTTTCGCTTTCAAAGCCTATGAAGGTGGAGGAAATGACGTTGTTACAGTTGACGGTGTTTCAAAAACCTTTGGCAATAATCAGGTATTAAGTGATATTTCTATGTATGCATCAAAGGGTGAGAAAGTTTTCGTATTAGGCCCTAACGGATGTGGTAAAACAACGCTGCTTAAAGCTATATTAGGCGAGATTTCTGTTGATGCAGGAACAGTTAAAATAGGAACAGATATTCATATTGGCTATTATGACCAGACTCAGTCTAATTTGTCAGAAGACAAAACGATAATAGATGAAGTTTGGGATGAATATCCACATTTGACGCATACACAGATCAGGAATGCACTTGCTGCTTTTCTGTTTAAAGGTGAGGACGTTTTTAAAGAAGTATCTGCTCTGTCCGGTGGTGAAAGAGCCAGAGTTTTACTTGTAAAGCTTATATTAAAAAAGGTTAATCTGTTAATTATGGACGAGCCTACAAATCACCTTGATATAGCTTCAAGAGAAGCATTGGAAAGTGCACTTGATTCTTTTGGCGGAACAATGATAATGGTATCCCATGACAGATACTTTATAAATAAGTTGGCTGACAGAATAGTTTATATTAAAGACGATGGTGTAATAAATTCACTTGGGAACTATGATGATTTCTTAAATACATTTTCTTTGCAACAGACGGAAGCCATAGGCGCAAAAGAAAATTTTAAACCGGATACTAATGATTACAAAGCAAGAAAAGCTCGTGAATCACTTAAACGAAAAGCTGTCAATAAATCCAAAAGATTAGAAGAAGAGATAGATGCTCTTGAAAAAGAAATTGAGGAATATAACGCACAATTATTAAGTCCTGAAGTTGCAACAGACTATATATTAGCATCTGAAATAACAGATAAAATTGAGGAAATCACCAACAAAGTTTCTTGTCTTATGCATCAATGGGAAGAAGTTTTGCTGGAAATAGAAAAAGACGAGTTTTAGGAGGGCTTATTTTGAGAGCTGTAATACAAAGAGTCGGTGAGGCGGAAGTTGTTATTGACGGCAAGCTGTATTCGTCAATAAAACAAGGTTTGCTTGTTCTGCTTGCAGTTGCTCCTGGGGATGATGAATCGGATATAAAATATATAGTTGATAAAACTGTAAATTTGAGAATATTTGAAGATTCCAACGAAAAAATGAATCTTAGTGTTAATGATGTTTCAGGAGAAATACTACTTGTTTCTCAATTTACATTATTTGGTGACTGCAGGAAGGGAAGACGTCCTGATTTCACATCATCATGCGAGCCTGTAAAAGCAAAAATGATTTATGAAAAAACAATTAATGAATTCAATAACAGAGGTATTGATGTGAAAACCGGTGTTTTTGGTGCTGATATGAAAGTTGGCCTTATTAACGACGGACCGGTAACTATTTTGCTTGATAGTTCAAAAATATTTTGATAAAAATATATATGTTCACTAAAATTTTCTAATTGACTTTAAATTCTGTAAAATTTGGTGTATAATTTAAATACAATAATATTTGAAAGGTGAAAGCTTTATGAAACAAATGTCAAGAAGAGATGCACGTATTAAAGCTTTTGAACTTCTGTTCATGATTAACAGTTGTTCGGATATTACTGCTGAATTAGAAAGATTAAAATCAGAATTAAAAGAGCATAAAAAACATATGCTGTATATTAATGATGTTGTAATGTCTGCTTATAACAACCTATCCGGAATTGACGATAAAATTTCAGAAAACCTCGATGAGTCTTGGTCATTAAATCGTCTGTCGAAAATGTGCTTAACAACACTTCGTCTGGCGGTTGCAGAAATACTTTATTTAGATGACATTCCTGCAAATGTATCCGTAAATGAAGCTGTGGAGCTTTCCAAAATTTTTGGAGACGATAATGAAGCTTCATTTGTAAACGGTGTTCTGGGTAAAATAGCAAAATGAGTAGTATAGGTTTTGATACAAGTAATTATACTACGAGTGTAGCTTTATATTCAGATGACGGAATAATCAACAGCAGAAAATTGCTTCCTGTAAAGCATGGTGAACGCGGATTAAGGCAAAGCGATGCGCTTTTTCATCATGTCAGACAGTTCCCTGAGATTATCAAATCAATAGATAACATTACAAATGTGAGAGCAGTTGGTGTCAGTAGTAAACCTCGCAATGTTGAAGGCTCTTATATGCCGGTTTTTCTTGCAGGTGTTGCTTTTGCACAGACTGCTGCTTCTGTATTAAATGTACCAATGTACGAGTTTAGCCATCAAGATGGTCATATAATGGCGGGGATTGTTTCGTCGGGCGCGTTTGAATTACTTAAGGGTGATTTTATAAGCGTACATTTATCAGGTGGTACAACAGAAATTCTTAAATCTTCTTATAATGGTTATAACTTTGTATCACAAATAATTGGCGGAACTAAAGATATCAGCGCAGGACAGCTTATAGACAGAATTGGTGTATCTATCGGTCTTGAGTTCCCGTGTGGCAGAGAACTTGAAATTCTTTCAAATAACAGCATAGAGCACGTTAAACTGCCTGTATGCTGTGATGGTGGATATTTTAATTTTTCAGGGATAGAAACAAAGGCATTAAACATGAAAGATGTCCAAAAGGAAAATTTATCTTCAGGAATATTCTCTGTGATTTCAAAAACACTTGCAGAGGCTATTTCATACTGCTGTAATAAAACCAATATTAATAGGGTTTTAGTTGTAGGTGGAGTTGCATCTAATCTGATTATAAGAAAATATTTAATAGATAATACTACTTGCAACTATTATTTCGCATCCGGTGAGTTATCTTCTGATAACGCCTGCGGAATTGCAGCGCTTGCTGAATTTGCTGATGTTGGGAGATGATTAACATAACGGGAATTACAACGGTTTCTGTTTCGCAAATTAACGCTTATATAAAAAAGATAATTGATTCTAACGGTGCGATTTCAAATTTTTGGATACGTGGCGAAATTTCTAATTTTAAGCATCATATATCAGGTCATATGTATATCACTCTGAAAGATGAAAATTCAGTTCTTAAAGCTGTAATGTTCAAAACATATACATCTTCCTTAAATTTTGTTCCAAAAGACGGAATGATGATTATAGCCAGAGGTAGAGTCGGTGTATATGAAGCATCAGGAACGTATCAGATGTATATTGAAGAGATGTACGAAAGCGGTACGGGTGATTTACAGATTAAATTTGAAAAGCTTAAAAAAAAGCTTGAAGAAGAAGGTTTGTTTGATAAAGACCGCAAAAAAGAAATCCCTGATATGCCTTCGAGAATTGGAGTATGTACAGCGACCGGTGGTGCAGCAGTGAAGGATATTATTAATGTTGCTACCAGACGTTTCCCTTTAGCAGAAATAATAATTTATCCTACAATAGTACAAGGTGATCTTGCAGCCAATTCAATTTGCAATGCTATTGAATGGTTTAATCGCAACAACGCTGCTGATGTGTTGATTGTCGGTCGTGGCGGCGGTTCAATAGAAGATTTATGGGCATTTAATGAAGAAAATGTTGCATATAGCATTTATAATTCAAATATTCCTATAATTTCTGCTATCGGACACGAAACTGATTTTACAATAGCGGACTTTGTATCAGATTTGCGAGCTCCAACTCCGTCTGCAGCAGCCGAACTTGCTGTACCTGATATGAACGAGATTTATAGTAGAATTGCTGTGTCTGAAAAAAACTTAATCAAAAGAATACATGAAAAAATTGATTATTTAAGATTATTAACAGATAAAACACTTCCGCCATCACCAAGGGAAGTTATAAATTATTCAGCAACAAGACTTAAACTTATAACAGACATACTGATAAATAACTATAATAATAAGATTAATAGCTATTCGAATAGTTTAGGTAATTTGATTGTGTCATTAAATAATTTAAGTCCTATTAATGTTATGGCAAGAGGATACACTCTTGCGTTTAATACTGAAGGCGCAATAATCAAATCAAGTTTGGATATGAACAAAGGTGATTCTTTCGTTTTGAAATTCCACGATGGTGAAAAGAAATGTAGTGTTGATGATTAATTATGTGAGGTATGTTTATGAAGTTTGAAGATAAATTAAAAAAACTCGAGCAAATCGTCGGTCAGCTTGAAAAAGGCGAAGCAGACCTTGATGAATCATTAAAGCTGTTCGAAGATGGTATCAAGCTTTCAAGAGAATGTCAGAAAATGCTCGATAATGCTGAAAAAAGAGTTTCTGTATTAGTTGAAAGCGATGATGGTATGATAAAAACACAGTTTGATGAGGTTTCTGAATAAAAGGAGATTAATGATGAATAGCAATTTAGAAACATATATATTTATAATCGAAGAAGCTTTAAAAAAATATAATCCTGAACATAATAATTTACAGAAAAGTATTTATAGTGCTATGAATTATAGCCTTGAAGCAGGCGGCAAGCGTTTGAGACCTATTTTGTTGCTCGAGTTTTATAAAATACTTGGCGGTAATATAGAAGACGTGCTTCCTTTTGCTTGTGCATTGGAAATGATTCACACATATTCGCTCATACACGACGATTTACCAGCTATGGATAATGACAATCTAAGGCGCGGAAAACCAACAAATCACATTGTATATGGTGAGGCTACTGCAATTCTTGCAGGTGATGCCCTTCTGACAAAAGCATTTGAACTAATGTCAAATTCCCCTCTTAGCAATAAGAATAATGTAATAAAAGCTATTTCATATATAGCCGCTTGTGCCGGCTGCAATGGAATGATAGGCGGACAGATTGTTGACATGGAAAATGAAAACAAATTGACAGATATTGAAACTCTCAGATATATGCATAGTTTGAAAACAGGTGCACTTATCCGATCAGCATGCGTTGTTGGAGGAATTCTTGCAGGAACTGACGAAAAGACTATCGAAACTATTACAGAGTTTGCTGAAAGTCTTGGAATTGCATTTCAGATAAGAGATGATATACTCGATGTATCAGGTGATGAAATTACACTTGGTAAACCAATAGGCAGTGACAGTAAAAGTAATAAAAGTACATATGTTTCTTTACTTGGTCTAACCCGAGCTGAAGAGCTTTGTAATGAATATACAGAAAAAGCTTTATCTTGTCTTAATAAATTGCCAGGTGATACATCTTTTCTTGAAGCACTCGTTAACCGCCTTGCAACAAGAGTAAGCTAAGGGGGATATATGAGTATTTTTTCTGAAATTTTGAATAATAGAGTGCTTGTTACTGCAATAATTGCTTGGTTTGTTGCGCAAGTTCTAAAAGTTATACTTGTATTTATCACCAATCGTAGATTTGATTTCAGTCGTATGATTGGATCAGGAGGCATGCCGAGTTCACACTCTTCCTTTTCATGTGCGCTTGCTGTCAGCATAGGGTTTTTATCAGGTTTTTCAAGTCCGCTATTTGCAATGGCTTTATGTTTCGCCTTGGTAGTAATGTATGATGCTGCCGGTGTAAGAAGAAGTGCAGGTCAGCAAGCAAAAATTCTTAACAGAATAGTGGAGGAATGGGGTAGAGGAGACTTTACTCATACTGAGACAAAACTTAAAGAGCTATTAGGTCATACACCTGTTGAAGTATTTGCAGGTGCTTTACTTGGAATAATCATAGCGATTATACGAAGATAATCAAGTCCATTTATTACCGGTTGACTGAAGCGCAATTATTATGTATAATCTAATTACAGTACTCGTTACTGTGATTCCTACATACAAAGAAAGAAATGCTCGGTCCGGCGCCTCCAACCGGATAAATTATAAGCATTTCTTTTTTTATTACATAACAAAAGCAGGTGATTTTTTGATTCGTTTATATGAAGTCAGAATGGAATTAGATGATAACATATCTGATTTGAAAAATAAATGCAAGAAGCTATTAGGAACAGAATTTACTTATTTTCAAATTGTTAAAAAATCTATTGATGCAAGGAGAAAAAGTGATATTTATTATTCTTGCAGCATTGATGTTGAGCCTAAAAGCAGCATAAGAGGCATTAAAAAGCTGAAATATCAGCCGGTCACAGTAAAACCATATAAATTCCCTGAATGCAAATTTGATAAAAAAATAATTATTGTAGGAAGCGGTCCTGCAGGATTGTTTGCAGCTTTATGCCTTGCTCGCACAGGAGCATGTCCTCTTGTTATAGAACGTGGCTGTGATGTTGATAAACGTGTCAAAACAGTAAATAGTTTTTTTGATTCGGCAGTTTTAAATCCGGAATCTAATGTTCAGTTTGGAGAAGGTGGCGCCGGAACTTTTTCTGACGGAAAACTAAATACAGGGGTTAATGATGAGAGAATAAAATTTGTATTAAAAGAATTTGTGAATTTTGGAGCACCTGAAAACATTTTATGTGATAGCGCTCCCCACATAGGAACAGATGTTCTTCGTAATGTAGTAAAAAATATGCGCAAAGAGATTGAACGTCTTGGTGGCAAGTTTTTATTTGAAACAAGATTTGAAGAAATGGTTCTTGAAAACGGAAAAGTTACTGCAATCAGAACAGTTAATACTAACGGCGAAACTGTTCTGATTCCGTGTGAATATCTAATCCTAGCAATAGGTCACTCTGCAAGAGATACCATCAGGTCTTTATATATGTCAGGATTGAATATGGAAAAAAAGACGTTTTCAATAGGTGTTCGGATTGAACATCGTCAATCTATGATTAACAAAGCTCTATACGGCAGTTTTTCAAATAAATTACCGGCTGCGCCTTATAAATTATGGACTCATCTCAAAGATGGGAATTCCTTATATACCTTTTGTATGTGTCCGGGCGGATATGTCGTAAATGCAGCATCAGCCAAAAACAGTATTGTAACAAATGGCATGAGTAATAATGACAGAGCCGGGAATAATGCAAACAGCGCACTTCTTGTTAATGTGAAATACAAAACTAATAATTTGTTTGAAGGAATCGAACTTCAGGAAGAACTGGAAAAGAAAGCCTTTATTATTGGTGGTTCGGATTATAAAATGCCCGTTCAGCTATTGGGTGATTTCATAAATTCAACAGAAAGCTGTTCCCTTGGCGATGTTGAACCGACAGTAAAACCTGGGTATAAATTTGCAGATTTAAATATGCTGCTTCCTGATTACGTTTCCAATGCGATTAAATCAGGTATATCTGATTTTGAAAGAAAAATTCATGGCTTTTCTTCATATGATGCTGTACTTACAGGCCCTGAAACACGAAGTTCTTCTCCAATAAAAATCATAAGAGACAAGGAAACTTTAAAAACAAACATTATAAATGTATTCTCTGCAGGAGAGGGAGGAGGTCACGCCGGTGGAATAACTTCATCTGCTGTTGATGGAATTAAAGTTGCAGAGGCGGTAGCAGGTAAATATAATATTTGATTAATAAATTCGTTTAAACTATTGACATTACTGTTGGTTTATGGTAGTATATAGTTTGAGATTAGATGAGATGAGTTAGATGAGATTTTATGCGAATTTTCTGCCTCTGCGTCTTTTTCGCGGAGGTTTTCTTTTCTCGGAAATATATTAATAGAAAAGGGGATTTATATGACTAAAATACCATATAAAATTTATCTTGAAGAAAACGAAATGCCCAAAGCATGGCATAATGTACGTGCAGTAATGGAAAACAAACCAGCACCGTTTATTGACATTGCAACGGGTAAGGTGTGCGGCGAAGAAGCACTTAAGAAGGTTTTCTGTGACGAGCTTGTAAAACAAGAGCTTAATGTAACAGATGAATACATAGCAATACCACAGGGAATACTTGATTTTTATAAGATGTTCAGACCGTCTCCCTTGGTTAGAGCTTATAATCTTGAAAGAGTTTTGGATACGCCTGCAAAAATATACTATAAATTTGAAGGTAACAACACTTCTGGTTCACATAAGCTGAATTCTGCCGCAGCACAGGTGTATTATGCCAAGGAACAAGGTTTAACCAGCCTTACTACTGAAACCGGAGCAGGTCAATGGGGAACTGCACTTGCAATGGGCTGTGCTTTCTATGGACTCGATTTAACTGTTTATATGGTTAAGGTTTCAGCCGAACAAAAGCCTCATAGAAAGGCACTTATTCAGACATATGGTGGCAAGGTTGTTCCGTCACCGTCTGAAACTACAGAGGTTGGAAGAAAGATATTAAAGGAATTCCCCGGAACAGGTGGTTCACTTGGATGTGCCGTTTCGGAAGCTATGGAAACAGCTCTCAAAACTGATAATTGCAGATATGTTCTGGGAAGCGTGTTGAATCATGTTGCAATGCATCAGACAGTTATTGGTCTTGAAGCTAAAACCGCTTGTGAGAAATACGGAATTGAACCTGACATGATAATCGGCTGTGCAGGCGGTGGTTCAAATCTTGCCGGTCTGATTTCACCGTTTATTGCTGATAAAATTCGTGGCAAGAATAATATTGATTTTGTTGCTGTTGAGCCTGCATCATGCCCATCCTTGACACGAGGTAAATTTGCTTATGATTTTGCTGATACCGGCAAAACAACTCCGCTTATGAAGATGTACACTTTAGGTAACGGATTTATACCTGCGCCAAATCATTCAGGCGGTCTCAGATTTCACGGTATGTCACCGGTTGTTTCACAACTGTATCATGATAAGTATATGCGCGCTGTTTCAGTTAAGCAAACAGAGGTTTTTGAAGCAGCATCAACATTTGCAAAATGTGAAGGAACATTACCTGCACCTGAATCATCTCATGCAATTAAGGTTGCCATTGATGAAGCTTTGCGTTGTAAGGAAACAGGTGAGGAAAAGACCATACTCTTCGGCCTTACCGGTACGGGTTATTTTGATATGTCAGCATATACCGCTTTTACTGAAGGAACTATGACAGACTACATTCCCACGCAAGAAGAATTGGAATTCGGCTTTGCATCTTTGCCCAAGATCGATTAATTTTCTTTTGCCCGTCATATATATGGCGGGCATTTTTACATATATGTTAAAATATGCTTATATTCATTGACAGCTTGATTTTATTGAGTTATAATATCTATAGTTATGTATCGTATGTCTGGAGCATTGATTATGGGTAAAATTTATTGTATAATTGGAAAAAGCGGAACAGGTAAAGATACTGTTCTTGCTGAATTGTTAAAAAATTCTAAACTTAGTATAACAAAAATCGTTCCCTATACAACCAGACCTCAGCGTGAAGGTGAGGTTGAGGGTGTTAATTATCATTATGTTTCAAAATTTGAACTTAATCAAATGGAAGCAGAAGGCAAGGTAATTGAAAAACGCTCGTACAATACAGTTCATGGTGAGTGGATTTATTTCACAGCTTCAAACAATATTGACGATGAAAAAGACTATATCATAATTACAACTCAAAAGGCTTTGTATAATTTTTTTGAATATTTCGGCGTTGACAGGGTTCATGTAATTTATTTAACGCTCGACAATAAGCTTAGACTCGAACGATGCATTAATCGTGAATCAGAACAATTAAATCCAAATTATACTGAGGTTTGCAGACGTTATATCGCGGATGAAAGTGATTTTGATGAAGATGCAATAAACGGTTATACTAATCGTACTATAATAGACACTTCTGATTCTTTATTAACTTATACTGATGCTATTTCCAACGTAATACTTTCAAATAAAGAGGTTATAAAATGAATAAATCACTAAGCAATATTATGTTTTTCGACGGTAATGATTTCAAAAGCTGTAATGTGACTGTTTCTGATAATACAGCTTCATTTGAATTGCTTGATACTGTTCCTGCCGAAAATACCACGCTTTGTGTGTTACCCGGTTTTGTTGATGTGCACGTGCATTTCAGAGAACCGGGATTTTCGTACAAGGAAACAATAGAGTCGGGCAGTATGGCAGCGGCTGCCGGTGGATATACAGATGTATGTACTATGCCGAACCTGAAGCCTGTACCCGATTCAGTAGAAAATCTATTTATCCAAAAGAATATTATATCAAAAGCTGCTTGTATTGGTGTCTATCCATACGGTTCGATTACAAAGAATCAAGAGGGAGTAGAGCTTTCTGATTTTGATGAAATGGCTGATTACGTTATAGCGTATTCAGATGATGGGCGCGGTGTTCAAAGTGACGACATAATGAAAAGTGCGATGCTTCGTGCAAAATCACTTAATAAGATTATTGTTGCACATTGCGAGGTAAATTCTTTATTAAACGGCGGCTACATCCATATGGGTGAATATGCAAAGCAGCATAATCACAAAGGTATTTCTTCAGAAAGTGAATTTGAGCAAATACGTCGTGATATTGAGCTTGTAAAAGAAACTAAAGTGAAATATCACGTGTGTCATATATCTACTGCGGAGAGTGTTGAACTTATCCGTAATGCAAAAAAAGAAGGCTTGGATATTACTTGTGAAACCGGTCCTCATTACCTTGTTTTGTCAGATAAAGACCTTATGGAAGATGGTAGATTTAAAATGAATCCTCCGCTTCGTTCCGAAAAAGACAGACTTGCTCTTATAGAAGGCATTAAGGACGGAACTATTGATATGATAGCAACTGACCATGCGCCACACAGCTTTGAAGAAAAATCAAAGGGGCTTGCTCATAGTGCAATGGGGGTTGTTGGACTTGAAACGGCTTTTCCGATATTATATACAAATCTCGTTAAAACAGGCATTATCTCATTTAAACACCTAATAGAATTAATGCATTATAATCCTAAAAAACGATTCAATATATCAACTTCAACAGAGCGTGGCAACTTTACTGTTTTTGATTTATCAAAAAAATATAATATCAATCCAGAAAACTTTGTTTCTAAAGGAAAAGCAACACCTTTCAAAGATATGGAAGTGTTTGGTGAATGTGTTATGACATTTTATAAAGGCAAGTTAGTATGGGATAGAAAGGAAACGATATGAAAACTGCTGACTATATAATAGACTCTAATATCAAAATTGCTCAAAATGTATATAAGATGATACTCTTGGGTGATACCACATCAATAAGCCGCCCGGGACAATTTATAAACATCTCAATATCAGGTCTATACCTAAGAAGACCTATTTCGATTTGTGATTGGGATGAAAATTCCATAACAATAATTTATAAAGTAGTGGGTAAAGGTACAGAAAAAATGTCTGAAATGCATCCGGGTGAAAGCTTGAATGTATTAACGGGACTCGGAAACGGCTTTAATGTTGAAAACTCCGGCAAACGTCCCTTGCTTGTGGGCGGCGGCGTTGGAGTTCCGCCATTATATAAGCTTGCTAAAGAACTTAATAACCCAATAATCGTTTTGGGATTCAATTCAAAAGATGATGTATTTTATGTGGACGAATTTAAAAAAATCACTCCGGATGTATATGTTGCAACAGCAGACGGAACGTATGGAGAAAAGGGTTTTGTTACTGATGTGATTAAAAATCTTAAAGACTATGATTATACATACTCGTGCGGCCCCGAGCCAATGTTAAAAGCTATTTATGATGCTACTGATGTCAGCGGTGAGTATAGTTTTGAAGAGCGCATGGGGTGCGGATTTGGAGCTTGTATGGGTTGTAGCTGCAAAACTAAGTACGGAAATAAACGTATATGTAAGGAAGGCCCCGTACTTGTGAAGGAGGAAATTATATGGTAAATACAAAAATATCATTATGTGGGCTTGAAATGGACAATCCAATCATTCCTGCAAGTGGTACTTTCGGTTTCGGTTATGAATTTGCCGAACTGTATGATATAAATATTCTTGGAAGTTTTTCTTTTAAAGGAACCACTAAAGAACCCAGATTTGGCAACCCCACACCGCGAATTGCTGAATGTACGGCCGGACTTATTAATTCAGTTGGATTGCAAAACCCCGGAATTGATGCGGTAATCAACACAGAGTTACCTAAGCTTAAAAAATGTTTTAACAAAAAAGTTGTAGCTAATATTAGCGGTTTTTCAATAGATGAATATACTTATTGCTGCGAAAAAATTGATAGGGAAGAGCAAGTGGGTATAATTGAGGTTAATATAAGCTGTCCCAACGTACATAACGGCGGAATGAGCTTTGGAACGGATCCTGCAAGCGCAAGAGCTGTTACAGAAGCTGTAAAAAAAGTCACAACTAAACCTGTGTTTATGAAACTCAGTCCGAATGTAACAGATATTACAAAAATAGCTGATGCTTGTGCACAAGGTGGTGCTGACGGAATCAGCCTTATAAACACACTAATGGGCATGAGAATTGATTTAAAAACAAAGAAACCGGTAGTTGCAAATAAAATGGGTGGTTTCTCCGGCGATGCAATACTTCCGGTTGCACTACGCATGGTTTATCAGGTTTATGACGCTGTTAAGCTTCCTATAATGGGACTTGGCGGAATATCAAGTGCTGAGGATGTCATCGAAATGATGCTCGCCGGTGCAACAGCTGTTCAGGTTGGCGCAGCCAATCTTGTAGATCCGTATGCATGTGTTAAAATAATAGAGGATTTGCCTGAGGTAATGAAAAAATATAATATAAACAATCTCACTGATATAATCGGTGGCGCACATTAAGGAGGATTTTATAATGGGAAAAGATGTAATTATTGCTTGTGATTTCAACAGCAAAGAACAAACATTAGCGTTTCTTGATAAGTTTACAGAAGAAAAGCCTTTTGTAAAAATAGGTATGGAGCTTTTTTATGCTGAGGGTGCTCAAATGGTAAGGGAAATTAAAAATAGAGGCCACAAGATATTTCTTGATTTAAAACTCTGTGATATTCCTAATACTGTTAAAAAGAGTATGAAGGTTTTAAGCTCATTAGATGTTGACATGTGCAATCTTCATGCATTTGGAACCTGTGCAATGATGGAAGCAGCTATTGAAGGTTTAACCCGTGAAGACGGTACAAGACCGATACTTATAGCAGTTACTCAGCTTACTTCAACAAGTGAAGAAAGAATGAAAAATGATTTATTAATTGATAAACCTCTCAAAGATGTTGTTTTGCACTATGCCAAGAATGCTGAAAAATCAGGTCTTGACGGAGTAGTATGTTCACCGCTTGAAGCAGGCGAGGTAAAGAAAGCTTGTGGCGATAAATTCCTCACCGTAACACCGGGTATCAGATTTGCTGGTGGTGACATTGGTGATCAGGTAAGAGTTACAACTCCTGAAATGGCAAAAGAATTAGGCTCTGACTACATTGTTGTAGGTCGTCCCATTACGGCCGCAGACGATCCTGTTGAAGCATATAGAAGATGTGTTAGAGAGTTTACTTTGTGAAAAAAATGTCAAAGTATGCGATAGTAGATTTCAGAATTAAGCAGGAAGCTATTGATACTTTATCTGCTCATTTTGATAAAATTATTAAAACCAAACCTATAAACGTTCATAAATCAATTTGCGGACATGCTGATATTGCAGTATGTAAATTAAATAATAATGAGATTTCAGTATGTCCATCTCAATATGAGTATTACAAATCAGAGCTTCCGGATATTAATATAATTTGCGGAAGCTCTGAACCTGCTTATAAATATCCTGAAGATGTATTTTTCAATGCAGCGTGCAATAACGATATAGCAGTTCATAATTTTCAATTTACTGACAAAATAACGCTTGCTGTAATCAATCAGAAATTTTCAAAACATATAAACGTACGACAGGGATATTCTAAATGCAGTATTTGTTTTATAAATGATTCTGTAATTACTGATGACGATGGAATATACAATGAATTATATAAAAACGGAATACAAGCTCTTAAGATTAATAAAGGATCTGTAAAATTAATCGGAATGGACTACGGATTTTTTGGAGGCGCCACAGGTGCGTTTAATAACAAATTGTTTGTAAACGGAGAATTGAGATTTCATGAATCAGAATTATTAATCAGAAATTTTCTTAATGAAAAAGAGATTGAGATAATACAACTTAAACGCGGAGCTTTAGAGGATATAGGCTCAATAATATGTTTAGGTCAATAATATAGCTTTAATTCTGTTAAATAGTTATTTATAGAACTTAGATTATTTCCGGACTTAACTCCCCTTTTTTAAAGAATCACAAAAATACATAGGAGAACATTATAATGATAAAAAAACTTTTATTACTTTTAATGATTATTTCATTTGTATTAGGAATTAAACATACCAATATACGCGAATATGAGGTTAAAAACAATACGGAAGCTTCACCTATATCTTCTGTGGAGCCTGAATCTCCGTTAAACGCTTCTATTACAATCACCGCTGTTGGTGACTGCACTCTTGCTACCGATGTGAATTATGGCGGTTCTGGTAGTTTTGTAAGTGAAGTTAAAAACCAAAATGACGATTATACATATTTTATGGAAAATGTTAAGCACTATTTTGAAAATGATGATTTAACTATTGTTAACTTTGAAGGTACCTTGTCTGAAAATGGTTCCCGTGTTGACAAACAATTTGCATTCAGAGGCAATCCTGAATATGTCAATATCCTCACTTCCTCCTCGGTTGAAGCCGCAAATTTAGCAAACAATCATACTAAAGATTACGGATTGGTAGCATTAGATGATACAAAAAGAATATTAACAGAAAATGGAATTGTAAATTTTGAAGGAACAGATGTGGGATTTTTTGAAGCAAACGGAATAACAGTTGGTATGCTTGGTATTAATGCGCTGAATGATACACACAGAGGATTGCTCGATTCAGCCATGGATTCTGTTAAAGCTGAAAATCCTGATATAATCATCGTTTGTTTCCATTGGGGTATTGAAAAAAGTGATTCCCCTACTGATATGCAAATTGAGCTTGCCCATAAAGCAATAGATTTAGGTGCAGATTTGGTTATTGGACATCATCCTCATGTGCTTCAGGGTATTGAAAAATACAACGGAAAGTATATTTTATATAGCTTAGGTAATTTCTGTTTTGGAGGAAATAAAAACTCATCAGACAAGGATACGATGATTTTCAAACAGACTTTCACATTTGAAAATGATATACTTCTCGATGACGATGCTTATAGTATAACGCCATGTTCTATTTCTTCCGTATCATCAAGAAACAATTATCAGCCCACCCCACTATCAGGAAGCGAATACGAAAGAGTTAAAAATAAAATCATAAAACGTTCTGAAAAAATAGCTGAAATTGATTTGAATTTTGAATAACAAATAAGCACACCAAGAATTAATTGGTGTGCTTATTTTTATAGTAAGTATTCTCTTGCAAAATTTATAAGTAAGCTGCAAGCAGGCATCAGACTGTTTTCATCAATTCTTAACTTAGAATTATGCAATGGGTATCTATTTTCTGTTCCCCCTACCCCAAATCTAAAATAAGATGATGGTACTCTTTCTGCAAAATACGAAAAATCATCTCCTGTCATAGAACCTTTATCTAATCGTTTTATAGCTGAAATTCCATTTGTATTCTGGGACGCTTTTATTAGAAAGTTGTTCATTTCGGTTGAATTTATAGTTGGCGGATAAAGCTCATTGTATATAAATTCAACTTCGCCGCCGTAGAAACTGACAATATTTTCAGCAATTTCTTTAAGCTTGTCTCTCAATTCATAGCGGGTTTTGCTGTCAAAAGCTCGCGCTGTTCCCGTAATTTCAGCAAATTCTGGTATTATGTTGTTGAATGTTCCACTATTGAAAGTACATACTGATGTTACATATTCTTTATCAACAAGAAAACTATTTTTAAGCTGTGAAAACTCTTTAACGATTTGTGATGCTATTATAATTGGGTTAAGGCAGTCATCAGGTTCAGCACCGTGTCCGCCTTTACCTTTAATAATAACCTTATAGTCATCAGGCGAAGCTGTAAAACTTCCGTCCTTGTATATGACTGTGCCACTATTTTCTAAAGGATCTATATGCAACGCGATTGCTGCAGTTACGTCGTCTAATACCCCTTGCTCTATCATTGGTAAAGCTCCACCGGTACCTTCCTCTGCAGGCTGAAATACTACCCTGATATTGCCGCAAAAGGAATCTCTGTTATCTGCAAAATACATGGCAGCAAATAACAAACATGTTGTATGCATATCATGTCCGCAAGCGTGCATGTATCCAATATTTTTAGAAATAAAATCTACTCCGCTTTCTTCTTTGATTGGCAGAGCATCTATATCTGCTCGTATAAGGAGATTTCTATTGCCCTGACAGCCTTTGATATCTGCAAAAATACCCGTTTTTGCGCACCTGACAGGATTCAATCCGATATTTTTGAGAAATTCAAATATATATTCTGATGTTTTGTATTCTTCAAATGCAGGTTCAGGTATGGTATGAAGATATTTATACGTTTCAATTAAATCCTTTGCTTTAAAATTATAACCCATAATAACTCCTAAGCTTATTTTATCATGTTTTCAAAATCTTCTTCGGATATGACATTAATTCCAAGTGCATTAGCTTTTTCAAGTTTACTTCCGGCCTCAACACCTGCAAGAACATATGTTGTCTTTTTAGATACAGAAGATGAGGTTTTTCCTCCGAAACTTTCAATAATTTCTCCGGCTTCTGAACGTGTGAATTTTGAAAGTGTGCCTGTTAATACAAAAGTCATGTTTTCAAAACGATTATCTGTATTATCCGAAGCCTCTTCTGCCGGTAAAACGCCACCAGATAATAATTTCTTTATAAATTGGATGTTAGTTTCATTGTTAAAAAAATCTAATATCGAACAAGCCATGATTTCGCCAATATCATCAACACTTGTAAGCTCATTCATTGTTGCATTCATTAAAGCATCTATTGTTTTAAATCGCTTTGCAAGAGTTTTTGCAGCCTTTTCGCCAACGTGGCGTATGCCAAAACCGGTGATGAGTTTATTGAGTGGATTTGTTCTTGAATTATCAATGCTTCTTAGAAGATTTTCTTCGGATTTTTCACCCATTTTATCAAGTTCTGAAACATCTCCGGGTTTTAAATAATATAAATCCGAAGCATCCTTTATAATGGATTTTTCAACCATTTGTTCGATTAATGACGGCCCAAGACCGTCAATATCCATTGCAGATTTTGAAGCAAAATGTATAATGTTTCTTAACTGCTGAGCAGGACAAAGTAATGATACGCATCTATATGCTGCTTCTCCCTCTTCCCTTACAACTCTTCCGCCGCATGAAGGACAAACGTCAGGCATTATAAATTCCACTTCATCACCGTTTCGTTTTTCTTTATTTACAGAAACTACAGCTGGAATTATATCTCCGGCTTTTTCGACTATAACCGTATCTCCGATTCTTATATCTTTTTCCTGAATATAGTCAATATTATGCAACGTGGCTTTAGAAACATTAGTACCTGCTATATGAACAGTGTCGAGAATTGCTAAAGGCGTCAAAACACCCGTTCTTCCGACGTTGATCTGAATATCTATAATTTTTGTTTCCTTTTGTTCTGCAGGAAATTTATAAGCAATAGCCCATTTAGGATATTTTGAAGTGCTTCCAAGAATTGTTCTGTCATTAAAATTGTTAACCTTAATTACAGCACCATCAATGCCAAATTCAAGATTTTCGCGGGACTCCCCTATTTCCATAACCTTTTCAAAAGCATCATCTATTGTGGTAAATGTTTGATTTGACACAATAGTTTTAAATCCTAATTCCTTTAAAAAATCAAGACCTTCCAAGTGAGTGTTTAATTTATAACCGTCAATCTGCTGTATATTAAATACAAAAATATCAAGACCTCTTTGGGCGGTGATTTTTGAATCAAGCTGTCTTAAAGAACCGGCAGCAGCATTTCTTGGATTAGCAAATAACGGAAGTTCTTCCGCTTCTCTCATTTCGTTTAGTTTTATGAATGCTCTTTGAGGCATATATACCTCTCCACGCACTTCAATATAAGGAATTTCTTTGTTCAGCTTCATAGGAACTGAACGAATTGTTTTTACGTTTTCAGTAACATCCTCACCGATAACTCCATTACCTCTGGTAGAAGCTCTGACAAATTCTCCTTTTATATATTCAAGTGAAACAGATAATCCGTCAATTTTTTGTTCAACAATATATTCCGGTGTGGGTATTAAAGTTCTTACACGTGTGTCGAACTCTTTAACTTCTTCCCTGCTGAATGCATCTTGAAGACTTTCCATAGGCACAGCATGTACAACTTCCGGAAACTCACTAAGAGCAACGCCGCCTACTCTTGTGGTAGGAGAATTGCTCTTTTTTAGTTCTGGATGTTCTGTCTCTAATATTTCAAGCTCTCGTAACGCTTTATCGTATTCAAAGTCAGAAATTTCCGGCTGGTCTAAAACGTAATACTTATGGTTATGATAATTCAAAAAATCAGTTAATTCTTCTACACGTTTATTTAAATCTGACATTAAGATTTACCCCTTCAATTTGTTAAAATCAGAAAAACAACCACTGTGTAATTGTGGAACATTTCCCACAATAATTGTATCTGCTATTAAGATAGTATTTTCTATTATTTCAGTTTTACGCACACTAAAACCGGAAATTGTTATATTGGAAACAATATCAAGATATATGCTGTGTCGAACCTGATTCATTCCGGCGTCAGTAAATTCGTCCCTGAATTTTGTTATAGTAGAACTATACGGCTTTATTTTAACCTTAAGAGTCGGCCCGAATGCAGATAACATAATGTTGTTTTGAGAAGTTCCAAGCTTTATATGTAATTTTTCTCTATCAAGATTTCTAATATTATTATCCACACATTCGGTAATTTTCGCTTTTAAATTATTTACTTTAAAGGTATTTGTAGTTAGAGAAACAACTGCGCCATCAGAGTTTTGATTTAATGTAATCAAGTCGTTATAAGAAATACTATCATCACTTATGCAATCATAAATAGCCTTATTTACGGCGGTGTTAACTGCTTTTGACGCATACGATGAAAATGCGTCACTAAAAGGATTTTCCATTCTTCTAAATACAAAGCCCAAAAAAACAGAAACACAAAATATCAACAGAATAAGTATATATAATCTGCGATTTTTGAATTTTAGACGCATATGTATCACCACCCCTTAAGCATATAATATGCCAAAGGGGTGATTGTAGTGATTAGATTTGTTTTTCTGCAATTTCTTTTAAAAGTTTAGCGATAAGGTCATCAACTGACATAGCGCCAACATCGCCTTCTTTTCTGGAACGAACTGCAACGACGTTGTTTTCTATATCTTTATCCCCTGCTATAATCATATAAGGCACTTTTTCAAGCTGTGCTTCTCTGATTTTATATCCTATTTTCTCTGATCTGTCGTCAATTTCTACTCTGATAATGCCGTACTTTTCTAATTCTTCCTTAACTTTCTGGATATATGGTAAGTGTCTGTCTGCGATAGGAAGAAGCTTAACCTGAACAGGTGCGAGCCAAAGCGGGAATGCTCCGGCATACTTTTCAATAAGAAGTGCAAGGGTTCTTTCATAGCAACCAATAGATGTTCTGTGAATAATATACGGATTTTTCTTTTGTCCGTCTTTATCCACATATTCCATGCCAAATTTTTCAGCAAGCATCTGGTCGATTTGTATTGTGATCAAGGTATCTTCTTTTCCATGAACGTTCTTTATCTGAATGTCAAGTTTAGGGCCATAGAATGCAGCTTCGCCTATGCCGATTTTATATGGTATTTCAAGCTTGTTCAGAATTTTTTCCATCATACCCTGAGCTTCATCCCATTGTTCGTCAGTTCCGATATATTTATCTCTGTTATCAGGATCCCATTGTGAGAATCGGTATGATACATCATCGTATAAGCCGAGTGTTTTAAGCATGTAAATAGCAAGCTCAAGGCATCCCTTAAACTCATCCTCAAGTTGTTCAGGGGTACACATAAGATGTCCTTCGGATATAGTAAATTGACGAACTCTTATAAGACCATGCATTTCGCCTGATGCTTCATTTCGAAATAGCGTTGAAGTTTCATTCAGTCTCATAGGCAAATCTCTGTATGATCTGCCTCTGTTAAGAAATGCTTGATATTGGAAAGGACACGTCATTGGTCGAAGCGCAAAAACCTCGTCATCTTTTTCTTCGTCGCCTAAGACAAACATACCATCTTTATAATGGTCCCAATGCCCTGAAACTTTGTACAAATCGCTTTTTGCCATGAACGGAGTCTTAGTAAGCTGCCAGCCTCTCTTTTGTTCTTCATCCTCAACAAAACGCTGCAAAAGCTGTATTATACGAGCTCCCTTAGGCAAAAGAATTGGAAGCCCTTGACCTATTAAATCACTTGTTGTAAACAACTCAAGCTCTCTTCCCAGCTTATTATGGTCTCTTTTCTTTGCTTCTTCAAGCTGTACAAGATATTCTTCAAGTTCGGTTTTGTTAGAAAAAGCTGTTCCGTAAATACGCTGAAGCATTTTATTATGCTCGTCGCCTCTCCAATATGCACCTGTTGCACTAAGCAATTTATATGCTTTAATCTTGCTTGTATAACCTACATGAGGTCCTGCACACAGGTCAGTAAATTCACCCTGCTTGTAAAAGGATATTACTTCTCCTTCAGGCAATTCATTGATTAGCTCTACCTTATACGGCTCATCCTTCATAAGCTCAAGAGCGTCTTCTCTCGGAAGTTCGAATCTTTCTATTTTGAGATTTTCTTTTGCTATCTTTTTCATTTCTGCTTCAATAGCTTCAAGGTCCTCTACCGTAAACTTATGTTCTGAATCGAAATCATAATAAAATCCATTTTCAATAGCTGGACCTATTGCTAATTTCACGTCAGGAAATAGTCTTTTTACTGCTTGCGCCATAACATGTGATGCGCTGTGTCTTAATGTTTGGAGTTCGTTTAATTCACTCATTTATATTCTTCCTTTCAAATGTAGTAGCATTATTCATGGGTAACAACAAAAAAGCACCCCAAGAAAAATGCATAAGCATATTTCTCAGGGGTGCAAATATACACGGTCCCACCCTGATTACGAACAAAGTCCGTCACTCATAAATCCTTTATCGCAGGAATACGGCACAGCCTACTGTGATTTCAGCCGGCAGCTCAAAAGTGGTATTCATCGGAAAATTCAGTTGGCAGCTCACAGCCCAGGACTACCATTCTCTCTTACCTCATAAAACCGACTACTGTCTTTATCATCGCCATTAGAAATATAATACCAAACGTGGCTTATATTGTCAAGAAGATTTTGAAAAATTGTTTATTTTTTTAAATAATTTTTCAAATATTGTGCAGTAAACGAAGCATTGCACAAAGCAACTTCTTCGGGAGTACCGTTTGCTATAACCATTCCCCCGCCGTCTCCACCTTCAGGGCCCATATCTATAATATAGTCGGCAACTTTAATTACATCAAGATTATGTTCTATTATTATCATTGTGTTACCGCCTTCAACTAATTTTTCAAGAACTGAAATCAGTTTATGAACATCTGCTGTGTGAAGTCCCGTTGTTGGTTCATCAAGTACATATATAGTATCACCTGTACTCTTTTTTGAAAGCTCGGTTGCAAGCTTGACTCTTTGCGCTTCGCCGCCGCTAAGGGTTGTAGAGCTTTGTCCAAGCTTTATATATGAAAGTCCAACGTCTTTAAGTGTTTGAAGCTTTCGTTTGAGTTTCGGCAGATTAGCAAAGAATTCAAGTGCTTCTTCTACAGTCATTTCAAGAACATCGTGGATATTCTTCCCCTTGTATCGTACCTCTAAAGTTTCTCTGTTATATCGCTTACCTTTACATACTTCGCACGGTACATATACATCCGAAAGAAAATGCATTTCAATTTTAACAATTCCATCACCGGAGCAAGCTTCACATCTTCCGCCTTTTACATTAAAACTAAATCTGCCGGGAGCATATCCTCTCATTTTAGCATCAGTTGTAGATGCAAAAACTTCTCTGATGTCATTAAAAAGTCCGGTATATGTTGCTGGATTTGAGCGTGGTGTCCGACCTATTGGAGATTGGTCGATGTTAATTATTTTATTAAGTTTTTCTTTTCCGTTTATTGCTTTATGCTTGCCACCTCTTAAACGTGCGCGGTTTAAATCATGAGCAAGCTGCTTATATAATATTTCATTGACAAGTGAGCTTTTACCCGAACCGGATACACCCGTAACGCATGTCATTACACCCAACGGGATTTTAACATTGATATTTTTCAAATTATTCTCACTTGCACCCAAAATCTCTAACCAATGGCTTGGCTTTCGTCTTTGTTCAGGGACAGGAATTGTGATTTCGCCTGATAAATATTTTCCGGTTATTGAGTCAGGACATTTTATGATTTCATCTACATTTCCTTGACATACAATATATCCGCCGTTAATCCCTGCACCAGGACCTACGTCAACTATATGGTCAGAAGCGTACATGGTGTCTGTATCATGCTCTACTACAATGACAGAGTTTCCCATATCCCTAAGATTTTTTAAAGTGCCGATAAGTCTGTCATTATCTCTTTGGTGCAGTCCAATACTCGGTTCGTCAAGAATATACAAAACACCCATAAGCCCTGAACCAATTTGGGTAGCTAATCGTATTCTTTGAGCTTCTCCGCCGCTTAATGTACCCGATGAGCGTGCAAGAGTCAAATAGTCGAGCCCTACATCCAACAAAAATTTCAATCGTGCTTTAATTTCGTTTATTATTTGTTCACCAATTTTTATTTCACGTTCAGACAAATTCAGATTCTCCATAAATTGGTATGCTTCTTTTACAGATAAAAGAGTAAACTCATAAATGTTTATACCATTTACGGTAACCGCCAGAACTGTTTCATTTAATCTTGCGCCTTTACAATAGGGACAGGCTATATCGTTAATATATTTTTCAATATCTTGTTTTGCATAGTCCGATGCTGTTGAATGATAACGTCGTTCAAGATTGGTTACAACACCTTCAAATGTAGTTGAATATGTTCCACTTCCGTATGAACGTGTATAATTTATATTAATCTTTTCGTCTCCTGTACCATATAGGATGACGTTTTTTATATGGTCCGGTAATTGATTGTAAGGTGTATTTATATCAAAACCATAGTGGTCAGCAATAGCTGTAAAATACATATACGCCATACTGTCTGTTTCATTAGCGCTGTTCCAGCCGCTTGCGTAAATTGCGCCTTCAAGTAAGCTTTTATTAGGATCGTCAATAATAAGTGAGGGATCAATTTCTGACAGACTGCCAAGTCCGTCACAATGCTTGCAGGCGCCGTATGGATTGTTAAAAGAAAACATTCTTGGAGTTAATTCTTCAAGGTTTATACCGCAATCGGGACATGCAAGACTTCCGCTGTAAACAATATCTTCACCGTCTATTATGTTTACTGTTACCATATCTCCTGTCAGGTTAAGTGCTGTTTCCACTGAATCAGTTACTCGTTGAGATATTCCGTCTTTTATAATTATTCTGTCAATAATAATATCGATGTCGTGCTTGAAACTCTTCTTCAATTCAACAGAGTCTTCGAGCATTATAATGTCTCCGTCAATTCTTGCACGAACATAACCGTCCCTTGAAGCATCTTCAAGAATTTTTTTGTGATTGCCCTTTTTGCCTCGTATAACCGGTGCAAGGATTTGTATTTTTGTACCCTTAGGCATTGACAATATACTGTCAACAATATTATCGACAGTTTGCTTTGTAATAACCTTTCCGCATTTGGGACAGTGAGGAATCCCGATTCTTGCATATAAGAGTCTGAGATAATCGTAAATTTCCGTTACAGTTCCTACAGTAGAACGGGGATTTTTTGAAGTAGTTTTCTGGTCTATACTTATAGCAGGCGAAAGCCCGTCGATACTTTCAACATCGGGTTTGTCCATCTGCCCTAAAAACATACGCGCATACGAAGAAAGTGATTCCACGTATCTACGCTGTCCCTCTGCATAAATAGTATCAAACGCGAGAGATGATTTGCCTGAACCGGAAAGACCTGTCAACACAACAAGCTTATTTCGCGGTATATTCAAAGAAACATTTTTAAGATTATGAACCTTTGCGCCTTTAATTCTTATATATTCTTCCATAAATACTCCTTCTAAGAAAAATATACAGTTCCGTCTTCATTGGAACGGTCAATTATAGTCTTTCGTTTGCTCTCTGCAATATTAAAATCCTCAACCATTGCAGCTTCGAATATAGCTTTAATCATGGGAGTTTCTGAATAAGCAAGTATAGCATTATGCATAATATCTACTCTGTCTGCTTCCGGAAAATCACGAATATCGCAAATATTAATTTCTCTCCCTATAGCTTTTTCAATCATACTTTGAGTTTCGTATATATAATTAATTTTTGTACTTCCGTCAAAAAAACCGATAACCGAAAGCACCTCATCATCAATTAAATATATTATTGGTGTAAGTAAGCGAGATTTTATTATCTCAACAATAGTTTCTGTCATAATCAAACATCCTTTTGTAATTGTCTTATTTTATCTCTTAAAACAGCTGCTTTTTCAAATTCAAGATTTTCAGCAGCTATTGACATTTCAGCAGCAAGGCGAGCTATTAACGTTTCAGTTGTTTCGGTAGTTGATATGCTGTTTTCAACACTATGTGTAGCTTCAATAATATCTCTGACAGCTTTATTGATTGTTCTCGGAATAATATTGTGTTCGTTGTTATATTCTATTTGAAGTTCTCTTCTTCTGTTGGTTTCATCGATAGCACGTTTCATGGAATCGGTAACATTATCTGCATACATAATAACAACACCTTCAGCATTTCTTGCGGCTCTACCGATTGTTTGTATTAAAGAACGCTCACTTCTCAAAAAGCCTTCCTTGTCGGCATCAAGTATAGCTACAAGTGAAACCTCGGGGATATCAAGTCCTTCACGCAAAAGATTAATACCAACAAGGCAGTCAAATTCGCCTATTCTCAAATCACGTATTATTTCAGTTCTCTCAATAGTTTTTATTTCCGAATGCATGTATCTTACACGAATTCCAACGCCTTTAAGATATTCGGTTAAATCTTCGGCCATTTTCTTGGTAAGTGTAGTTACAAGCACTCTTTCATCTTTAACTGTTCTTAAATTAATTTCTTCAATTAAATCATCAATCTGACCGTTTATAGGTCGTACAAATATTTGCGGATCAAGAAGACCGGTAGGCCTTATAACCTGCGTAACAATATTTTCAGAAAGGCCGGATTCATATTCTGCCGGTGTAGCACTTGTGAAAATTACTTGATTTAATTTTGACTCGAATTCCGTAAAATTCAGCGGTCGGTTATCATATGCTGACGGCAACCTGAAACCGTATTGCACTAATGTGTCTTTTCTTGCTCTGTCGCCGTTGAACATTGCACGAACCTGAGGAATGGTAACATGAGATTCGTCAACGAACATAATAAAATCTTCCGGAAAATAATCAATCAAAGTCTGAGGCGGAGTACCTGCACTTCTACCACTAATATGTCTTGAGTAATTCTCAATACCTTGACAAAATCCTATTTCACTCAGCATTTCAAGGTCATAACGCGTTCTTTGTTCTATTCTTTGCGCTTCAATATACATATCACGTTCTTTGAAGAATTTTATTCTCTCTTCCATTTCTTCTTCAATAGCTTTGAGAGCAATTTCCATTTTTTCTTTCGTAGTAACATAGTGAGATGCCGGGAAAATGGTTACATGGTCTCTAAGAGCAACAATTTCTCCGGTAACAGTATCAATTTCGCAAATTCTCTCTATTTCATCGCCAAAATATTCAATTCTCAAAGCATGCTGACCGCTGCCAGAAGGAAAAATTTCAACTACGTCCCCTCTAACTCTGAATTTGTTTCTTTCGAATGAAAAATCGTTGCGCTCGTATTGTATCTCAACGAGTCTTCGAAGCACTTCATCTCTATTGTATTCTGTGCCAACTCTTAAGCTTAAGGTAAGATTTTTATAATCGTCAGGATCGCCCAAACCATATATGCACGATACACTTGCAACAATTATAACATCACGCCGCTCTAATAATGCAGCTGTTGCACTATGGCGAAGTTTATCTATTTCGTCGTTAATTGAAGCATCCTTCTCAATGAAAGAATCTGTTTGCGGGATATAAGCCTCCGGTTGATAATAGTCGTAATATGAAACAAAGTATTCAACTGCGTTTTCAGGGAAAAATTCTTTGAATTCACTACATAACTGTGCAGCGAGAGTTTTATTATGTGCTAAAACAAGTGTAGGTCTGTTAACAGATGCAATAACATTAGCCATAGTAAAAGTTTTACCTGAACCGGTAACGCCCATAAGAGTTTGTGCTTTTAATCCTGAATTAATTCCTTTAACTATGCTTTCTATTGCTTTCGGCTGATCGCCGGTAGGCTTATATGGTGCGCACAATTTAAACTTATCCACAAGCGTTCAACCTTTCTAAATTAAAAATCAAATTCAACTTTTCCGTCCTTAAGTTTTAAAACTGCTGAAAAAGTTTTGTTGTTTTTTGATACAAAACCGTCAATTTTGTATGTACTTCCCGTATCAAGAAGTTTTTTTGCATTTTCAAGTGAAATAACTCTGTTGCAAATAACATTACTGAAACTGAATTTGCATCCATCTTTGTAACCTTGACATCCATATCCGAACTTTGTACGTACAACATTATTTCCACATAAGGGGCATCTTCCGGCTACATCACCAATAAATCCAATATCTGTATCAGTTTCAGGAGAAGATTTAGGTTTATTAAAAATATCAAGTATTTCCGTTTTTACAAGTTCAACAGAATCAGATACCGCAATTTCTCCTCTGAAAACTCTTTTTAAAGCCTTACCCATTTCTGCTGTCTTGTATTTATCCATACTGATATTCATTCTGCTCAGAGAAACAATAAGGTTTTCACCATCAGGAAGAATTTTATACACATCTTTGTTAAGACTTATATATCCGCTCTTAATTGCGTTATCAATTATTCCCGTTCTTGTAGCTTCTGTTCCCAGCTCTAAGCCTTCAAACATTGCTTTATATTCTTCAGCATCATCATCTGTGTCGATATTTCCTTTGTCCTCCTTGAATGGATTTTTCAAGTAGTTATTAAGCGTTTCTATGGTATAATGCTTTGGCGGCGTCGTAAGCTTTTCTGTCGGTTTGAAGTTGATATTAACGGCATCACCCTTTTCAAGCTTCGGCAGTATCTTATCTTTTTTGCTGTAGTCATCATATTTTGTCCAGCCGGGTTCTTCTATTATTGTACCTTTAAGAACAAAATCGCATAAGTCGCCTACTTTAATAGTTATTTCTGTTTTCTTGGCAATACATTCATTGCTGCAAAAAACTGCTACAAACCTACGCATTATTGTACTATAAACTTTGAATTCATCATCCGATAACACATCTTTTGAGGGTATTTTATACGTAGGTGTTAAAGCAGAATGTGATTCTATTTTTGAATCATCAAATATATTCTTTCCATTCTTGAATTCAACCGGATATCCGAGTTTTTCAACTGATGATAAAATTTGTTTTACCTTACCTTGTTCTGCTGTAGCAAGGTATTCGGAGTTTGTTCTCGGATAAGTTACATATCCCTTTTCATATAAATCCTGAACTATTTTAAGACTTTTCTCCATTGGCATTTTATATTTTTTACCAAGAACATTCTGGAGCTTTGTCAATGAAAACAGTTTACCCGGAGACATTTGTGTCTTTGTTTGCTTTTTTGCAGTAACAATCGCTGTACAAGAATTATATTTGCGGCATAAATCCTCTGCTTTGCTGCGTTCATTTGCAGAAAACTTATGCTTATCTGTTAATTCTACTTCTTCACCGTTGGTAATTTCTTTGCTTACTATCTGATAATATGTTTCAGGGGTAAAATTTCGTATTGATAAATCTCTATCATAGATAGCCTTTACTATTGGAACAATAACACGTCCAACTCTCAAAAATGAACCTGATTTTAATGTTGCATATCTTGTTAAATTCACACCATACAACCAATCCATATAAGTTCTTGCATAGCCTTCATTAGCAAGATTATTATACTCAACTTCATCCTTCATTTCTGCAAGGGCTGAGTTAATAGTTTCAGGAGTCTGGTCAGGAAGCCATAATCTTTTTAATGCTTTATTTGTTATTCCGGCTTTATTGATGCAAGTTCTGACTATTATTTCTCCTTCTCTGTCCGAGTCGCCTGCATTTACAATAATATCAACATCTTGTCTTTGACAAAGAGCTTTTATAATTTCAAACTGTCTTGCAACACCTGCATCTACTGTTTTTGTCCTATAATCACGTTTCAAGACAAATTTAAATTTTTCAGGAAAACATGGTATGCTTTCTAACGTCCATCGAGTATCTTTTGTAATATTTTCAGAATAATCTTCTATATCAGCCAGGGAAAATAAATGCCCGAAAGCCCAGGTTACAATGTACCCTGAGCCTTCATAATATCCGTTTTTTTTGGTTAATTTACCGATGGCATCAGTTATATTTCGCGCCAGACTCGGCTTTTCGGCGATTATTAGTATTATATTAATTTCCCCTTTAATTATTATTATAAAATGCTTTATATGATAAGTATGCCATATATACGTCTGTTTTTGCGGTTATTTCAAAAGGTGCATGCATAGAAATTACCGGTACACCACAATCAATTACATCCATATTGAGATTTGCAACATATTGAGCAATGGTGCCTCCGCCCCCTTGGTCAACCTTTCCAAGCTCAGCAGATTGCCAGAAAACACCATTATCGTCAAGTATTTTAGTTATTTTATAAACAAACTCAGCAGATGCATCGCTTGATTCGCTTTTTCCCCTTGCGCCGGTATATTTCATAAGCGCAATACCGTTTCCTGCAAAAGATGCATTATTCTTTTCAGTAACAGATTCATAATTTGGATCTACAGCTGCACATACATCGCTTGAAAGACAAGACGAATTTGTGAGAACGCGCCCAAGAGTTAAATAATCACAGCTACCTGTTATCTTTTTTATAATCTCAGCAAGCGAAATTTTAAAAAAGTCAGAAAGCATTCCGGTATTTCCGCATGAGCCAATCTCTTCTTTGTCAACAAGGATACAAATAGCTGTTTTTTTAGGAATATCAACCTCTGTTATTGCTTTTACAGCTGTGTAAGCGCAAACTCTGTCATCCTGACCGTAAGCTCCTATAAATGCGCCGTCAAGACCAACATTCTTAGCTTTGAAAGCCGGAACAGCTTCTATTTCGGCAGACAAAAAATCACGTTCAGTAATACCATATTTTTTGTTAAGGATATTAAGAACATTCTTTTTAAATCTGTCTTTTTCATCATCGGCACCGATTGTAAATCCGCCAAATATAAGATTAAGAGCTTCTCCTTCTATTGCTTCTGATAGTTTTTTAGACATCTGATCTTTTGCAAGGTGCGGCAACAAATCGGATACACAGAATACGGGATCATTATCATCTTCGCCGATGGTAATGTTGATTTTTTCACCGGAATTTTTGTATATAACTCCGTGCAATGCAAGTGGTATAGCAGTCCATTGGTATTTTTTGATACCACCGTAATAATGCGTTTTAAGAAGTGACATTCCTGAGCTTTCGTACAACGGACGCTGCTTTAGGTCAAGTCTTGGTGAATCAACATGAGCGCCTACAAGGCTAATGCCGTTAGTAATAGGCTCACTGCCGATAACTGCAAGCATGATATTTTTGTTTCTGTTGATTACATATACTTTATCTCCGGGTTTTAATTCATCCTTATTCTCTATGGGAACAAACCCTTCTTTTTTTGCCCATTCTGTTGTTATATCCACACATTCACGCTCTGTCTTTCCGGCATCAAGATATTTTCTGTATTCGTCGCATAAGCTTTCCATGCTGTCAATTTGTTCTTTAGACAATTCAGCATATACATATTTTGGCTCATAGACCAATTCATCATACTTATTCATTACATATACCCTTTCTTAATAAAAAATACTTCAATCGATTTTAAACAATTATTATATTTATTATACCACAATAGTACATTTTATCAATGATTTTATACAAAATTCGTTATTATTTATTGATAGGTAACCTTAATTATGTTATAATTTATGCATTATGGAAATCAGTAAAAATAACGGTAATATTATTTTAAAAAATATAGATGATTTTAATGTTGAGCATACGTTTGATTGCGGTCAATGCTTCAGATTTGTTAAATCTTCTGAAAACGAATATACAGGTGTTGCATGCAACAAACCAATCACTATTTCATACAGCAACAATGAACTTATATTGTATGATACTTGTGAAAAGGAATTTTATGATTTCTGGGTTAAATATTTGGATTTAGACAGAGATTATAGTGAGATAAAAAAACATATATCCGGCGATGAATGTATGAACAGAGCTATTGATGAAGGATGTGGAATCAGAATTCTGAATCAGGATTTGTTTGAAACTATAATTTCATTTATTATTTCCCAAAGCAACAATATACCACGAATTCGTAAAATAATAGAAAGCCTTTGTAAGCTATGCGGAAATGAAGTTCGTTACAGAAATGCTTTGTACTATACATTTCCTGCTCCTGAAGCAATACTGAATGCAGATATTTCATTAATCAAAGCCGGATTTCGTGATAAATATATTATAAATGCTGCTAAATTTATCAGTGATAACCCTGATTTTCTTGACGAACTAAAACAAGCTGATACTCAAACTGCAAAATCTATGCTTATGTCGCTTAAAGGCATCGGTAATAAGGTTTCTGATTGTATTTTGCTCTTTGGACTCAATAAAACAGATTCGTTTCCGGTTGATGTGTGGATGCACAGAATTATGGAACAGTTATATTTTAAGAAAAAATGTACTATACCTGAAATTACGAAATATGCATACGAAAAATTCGGTGAGTATTCAGGATATGCTCAACAATATTTGTTTTACTATGCATTAAATCATAAACACGAATTGAAAGAGGATTTGTAATGATAGAAGCTTTTGAACGCTTTATAGCATATATCTGTCCTGATTGTTCAAGCATTTCAGATTGCATAATCAATGTATTTGATTTTTCCGGCAATAATAAGCTTGAACTAAAATGTCTGGATAAATATTGCAAAACTCCTGCTATTACATTGAGTATGAAAAATGATAAAATGAAGCTTGATATTCATTGCCCTGTTTGTACAGAGATGCATTCATTTACAATCTCAAAAAACGCCTTTTGGTCCAAGGACTTAGTTACATTTACTTGTCCTGGCTCAGGGATAGACATTTTCTTTGCGGGCGAAGAAAAGCAGGTTATTGATGCCGTTAATGAAAATGAAAGGCTTCTCGACGAATCAAATGATATGATGGATGATTTATCGGGAGAGTTGTCTTTAATATTACAAACACTTGACTGTCTGCATGAAGTGTTGGAAGACAAACGTCTCATTTGCAACTGCGGAAGCAGAAATCTCTTCCCCGTCATTAATTCTGATAAGATTTATGTAGAGTGTAGTGATTGCGAAAAAAAATTCCCCATCACACCTTCAGAATCTTTAATAAATCTCTTAATCACTACTGATGGCGATTTTAAATTGTAAATATCAGCCTAACAGGCTGTTATATAAATTAATTTTACGGAGGTTGAAATATTATGTTAGTTTCAGCAACAGAAATGTTAAACAAGGCTGTAGAAGGAAAATATGCAGTTGGTCAGTTTAACATAAACAACCTTGAGTGGACAAAAGCTATACTTCTCACTGCTCAGGAAAATAATTCACCGGTTATCCTTGGTGTATCTGAAGGCGCAGGTAAATATATGTGTGGCTTCAAGACAGTTGCTTCAATGGTTAAAGCGATGATTGAGGAGCTTAATATAACTGTACCGGTAGCACTCCATCTTGACCACGGTTCATATGATGGTTGCTATAAATGTATTGAAGCAGGATTTTCTTCAATAATGTTTGATGGTTCACATTATGCAATCGAAGAAAACGTTGCAAAGACAACAGAACTTGTAAAGGTAGCTCATGAGAAAGGACTGTCTATCGAAGCTGAGGTTGGCTCAATCGGCGGCGAAGAAGACGGCGTTGTAGGTGCAGGTGAAATTGCTGATCCTAACGAATGTAAAATGATTGCAGATCTCGGTGTTGATTTCCTTGCAGCAGGTATTGGTAACATTCACGGAAAATATCCTGAAAATTGGAAAGGTCTTGATTTTGATGCTCTTGCAAACATCAAAAAGCTCACAGGCAATCTTCCCCTCGTACTTCACGGCGGAACAGGTATTTCAGCTGATATGATAAAAACTGCAATTTCTCTTGGTGTTGCTAAAATTAATGTTAATACAGAATGTCAGCTTTACTTCCAGGCAGCTACAAGAAAATACATCGAAGCCGGCAAAGACCTTGAAGGAAAAGGATTTGATCCCAGAAAGCTTTTAGCTCCCGGATTTGAAGCAATCAAAGAAATTGTTAAAGAAAAAATGGAACTTTTTGGTTCAGTAAACAAAGCTTAATTACTTATAAACAAAAGCAGCAGCGTAATTCTGCTGCTTTTGCTTATACAAATTTTACATCATAAAAACAGTTAATAACATAGTTTATTATACACAATGAACAGTTAATATTTTTTTCCTGATAAAGCATTGACAAAACACTAATAATATTGTATAATTGAGCATGTTGTTACGGCGGTATAGCTCAGTTGGCTAGAGCACACGGTTCATACCCGTGGTGTCAGTGGTTCAAGTCCACTTACCGCTACCAGAAAAAAGCACCCTATGGGTGCTTTTTTCAAACCAGATTATACGAGAAAGCGAATTAATGTTATGAGAATGAGAAAAAAGAAAAACTGCGATGCACGAATGGAAAAGTGCAGTAGTTTATGGATAAAGCAGCCTCAGGAATATAAAGGAAAATGGTCGGATTTGTTTCAAAATTCAAACCCTATACACCTTGAAATAGGATGCGGAAAAGGTGATTTTATAACAGGAATGGCTCTTTCGCATCCTGATATAAATTTTGTTGCTATAGAAAAAGTTGAAGACGTTCTCGTTATGGCAATGGAAAAAGCATTTTCTGCAGATTTGAAAAATGTATTGTTCATAAGTGATGATGCAGAAACTATAGAGAGCATTTTCAAAAAAGGTGAGCTTTCAAGAATATATCTTAATTTTTCGGATCCTTGGAAAAAGAATAAACAAGCAAAAAGACGACTTACCCACAAAAATTTTCTTGACCGTTATAAAAATGTGTTGAATAATGGTGATTATATATGGT
This sequence comes from Clostridia bacterium, assembly GCA_045128915.1. GTDB lineage: Bacteria > Bacillota > Clostridia > UBA1381 > UBA1381 > RGIG9115. The sequence goes on along the minus strand of JBGVIT010000067.1, from coordinate 21,944 downwards.
TCAAGACAGATAATAAGTCATTATTTGAATTTTCCTTAAATTCCTTTGCACAAGAAAATTTCAAAATGAGTAATATAACCTTTGATTTGCACTCAAGCAATTTCGAAGGAAATATAATGACTGAATATGAAAAAAGATTTACAGATATGGGTATGCCCATTTACAGAGTAGAGGCTACATATCTCGGATGGAGTGATAATAATGTATAAAGGCGCGGTATTTTTTGATTTTGATGGAACTCTTACTGACGAAACAGTAGGTATAAATACTCCAACACCTAAGACTATTTTGGCACTTGAACGACTTCGTGCTAACGGATACGCAACATTTCTTACTACCGGAAGAATGAAAGCGTTAACAACCCTTGTATCAGGAAAATTTACCGGTCTTGTTACTTCTAACGGAGCATATTCAGAAGTTGATGGTAAAACTATCAGTAATTTGTATATTGATAAAGAAATACTTTCAAAAGCTGTTGCATACATGGAAAAAGAAAATATTTGTTATGCACTTCAAAGACAGACAGTAGCTTATACTAATGGCTTAAAAACAGAACATTTTCTGCATATGCTGGATAACTTCAATCTCGCAAGAACCTTATTCAGACCTATCGAAGCTGATACAGAATTAATTGCTAATCAACTTATCATTTCATACGAATCTGATGAAGCTCACGAAAAAATGTGCGAAGCTTTCAAAAATCAATTATCAATCAAACGACACAGATTTTGTCTTTCATCAGATATTAACGATGTTAATGTTTCAAAAGCAAATGGTGTTAAAGCTGTACTTGAATACTTAAACATCCCTCCCGAAAAAGCATACGCTTTCGGAGATGGAGAAAACGATTACACTATGCTTGAATCGGTATGTCATGGTGTTGCCATGGGCGTACACACACCTGTTTTGAAAAATGTTGCAGAATTTGTTACAAAATCAGTTAAAGAAGATGGCATATACTATGCATTATCTGAGCACTATAAATTGATATAATCCTTCAATCCGCATTATTAAATGCGGATTTTTTTCATAAAACAATAATACAAGCGATAACAATACAGATTAAATCACCAAAAATTGCACATGGAAGTACACGTCTTATATCCTTAATACCTGTTCCTGAATAATATACAGCTATTGTATAGAAGGTGGTTTCAGTTGAAGCCATAATTACGCTTGTAAGCTTGCCTATTATGCTGTCAGGGCCGTACGTAGCATAATAATCAGTAAGCAAACCAAACGAGCCGCTGCCTGAAATAGGTCTTAATAATACCATTGGAATTATTTCTGCCGGGACACCAATTTTATTAAATAACGGAGACATTAAACCTACAACTGTTTCAAGCGCACCGGATGCCCGAAGCATACCTACAGCTGCAAGGATTATTATCATAGTAGGTAATATTGTTATAATTGTTTTCAGTCCCGATTCTGCACCTTGTACAATAGCATCATATATATTGACTTTATTTTTAAAACATGTAATTATTATTGTAAATATAAAAACCGGTATTATATATATGCTTATTTTCATACACTCACCTTATGATTTATAGAAAAATCTGAACATAGTTTTCGTAAATAGTATAGCTAAAATTAGTGCAAGTCCCGAACAAATCCATATTGGAACTATAACTGATGCAGGATCTACACTCCCTGCTGACGTTCTCAAAGCGATAATTGATGTAGGTAATAATTGAAACGCCGCAGTATTCATAACTGTAAACACACACATTTCCTCTGTTGGTGAATTTTTTGCAGTCTTTGAAAGTTCATTCATTGCTTTGATGCCCATAGGTGTTGCGCCGTTACCTGTTCCAAGTAAATTTCCGGTTACATTTAATGTTATATAATTAACTGCTTCAGAATTTTTGTCAAGTTTTGGAAAAATAATTTTTATAAATGGTTTTAAAATTTTCTTTATTCTTTCGCATATTCCGCATTTTACAGCAGCATCCATGAATCCGTTCCAAAGGCACATTATTCCGGCAAATGATAATACCGTAGTAATGCCATTCTGAGCGCCCTCGAATGCAGCATTTACCGTTTCTTCCAGCGTTCCGTTATATGCACCGAATAAGAGCGAAATTAATATTAAAGCCCCTAAAATTATATTCAAAAAAAATCCCCGCCTGTCACTAAAGTTTATATATAAAAAAATATGATATAACAAAAACAATTATTACAATCTGCTAATAATACAAAACATATGTTAAATTGATAAATAAATTATGAATTAAGTATAAATTTATTTAAAAACACTTGAAAAAAAATTAAAATAGATGTATTATTAATGTAGCGTATTAATCATAAGGGAGGTAACATATATGTCATTCAATGAAACGATGAAATTCAAATTGGAAACAGACCATGATTCCGAGGTGCGTGCAATTATGACAAGAGTCTATAAGGCTCTTAGAGAAAAAGGCTACGATCCCGTAAATCAAATTGTCGGTTATGTTCTTTCCGGAGATCCAACATATATTACAAGTCACGATGGTGCCCGTGGTCTTATAACCAAATTGGAACAGGATGAATTGCTCGAAGTATTTGTAAAGAAATATTTAGAAACACTTTAATAATTGAATTCATAACGCAGACTTAACTTATGTTTTGTCTGCGTTACTATGTATATTATAAAATTCGGAGGATATAAATATGAATAACGATGTTGAAAACAAAGAAACTCCAAAAAAGAAATCTCTTTTAAGAGAAATTTGGGAATGGATATATACCATAGTGGTTGCGCTTGTTATCGCTTTGGTTATTAAAGCTTTAATTTTTGATATAGTGTTGGTTGACGGCTCAAGCATGTACCCTACTCTTGAGGATAAAGACCGACTTATCGTTACAAAGCTTGGCTATACACCTGATAACGGTGATATTGTCATACTCGATTCTACATATAAAAACCGTGAAAATTATTATGACATTTTAGCACTAAACAAAGAAAAAGATGAGCTGAATCAAATGGAAAAAATGATACAGTATATTTCTTTGCCAAAAGAATATAAGCATCGCTATTACGTTAAAAGGGTTATTGCAACTCCGGGGCAAACAGTTGATATAAAAGACGGAAAGGTATATATTGACGGTGAAGTATTAAATGAAGAATATTATAGCGGAACAACATCCGTGATAGATTACAGTATCTCCTACCCACTACTTGTTGAAGACAATCATGTGTTTGTAATGGGAGATAACAGAAACCACAGTACAGACAGCCGTTCTTCAAGTCTTGGGCTTGTACCATTTGACGCTGTAATCGGTAAAGCACAGCTTAGAATATTTCCGCTCAATAAAATTGGATTGACTAAATAAACAATTCTGAAAGGATAATACTATGAATCAGAACCAAACCGGAATTCAGTCAAAGGCTATACATTGGTATCCGGGACATATGGCTAAAACAAGAAAGCTCATTGAGCAAAATTTGAAGCTAATTGATGTTGTAGTTGAAATTACAGATGCCCGTATCCCCTACTCAGGCAGAAATCCATATTTCAACGAAATGTTAAAAAGTAAGCCCCGACTAATTGTAATGAATAAATATGACCTTGCCGACAAAGCTGTTTCAAAGCTTTGGATTGACTATTTTCAAAAGCGTGGTATAAATGTAGTACCTGTTAGCTGTGTTACTAATGAAGGCATAAACAAAATCATGAGTGAAGCGGAAAAGCTTGTTTCCGACAAAATCAAAGCAGATGCTGAAAAAGGCAGAGAAAGAACATTAAAGCTTATGATGATCGGCATTCCAAACGTTGGGAAATCAAGCTTAATTAATAGACTCGTAGGAAAAGCAAGCACCGTGACAGGTAATAAACCGGGTGTTACAAAAGGCAAGCAGTGGATACGACTTAGAGGGAATTTTGAATTATTAGACACGCCGGGAATACTTCCCCAGAAGTTTACAGATAGTGAGATAGCGGAAAAATTAGCAATATCCGGTGCTGTAAAAGACGAAATCATAAATATTGAACTTTTAGCATACAAATTGGTTGAGTATCTAAAAACCAATTATCCGGACGAACTAAAATCACGATATAAAATTACAGAAGACATTGAATCAATGGAAGAATTCGAACTGATTGAATTAATCGGCAAAAAGCGTGGGTTTGTTATTTCAGGCGGCGAGACTGATACTGAACGTGCAGCAAAGATGCTGATAGACGAATTTCGTTCGTGTAAAATTGGCAAAATCACACTCGAAAAACCAAGCAGTATATAATGAAAGGTGATAGTATGAAAGTTTTAATGATTAATGGGAGTTCAAATGAACATGGATGTACTTACACAGCATTAAGCGAGATAGGAAAGGTTTTGAACAAGTATGACATTCAAACAGAAATCATACAGATAGGAACGCATCCTGTCCGTGATTGTATCGGATGCCTGGCTTGCAGAAAACTTGATTGTAAGTGTACATTTGATGATGATTGTGTTAATGAAATTATAGAAAAAGCAAAAAGTTCTGATGGATTTATATTTGGTTCACCGGTTTATTATGCACATCCCAGCGGCCGCATTTTATCTGTTCTTGATAGAGTATTCTACGCCGGCAGTTCTGCTTTCAAGCACAAGCCGGCTGCAGCTGTGGCTTCTGCAAGGCGTGCTGGCACAACTGCTACATTAGACGTGCTAAATAAGTATTTTACAATCTCTCAAATGCCAATCGTTTCATCTACATATTGGAACATGGTACATGGCAGCAAACCGGAGGATGTTTTAAAAGATTCAGAAGGCTTACAAACAATGCGTAACATCGGCGAAAATATGGCGTGGCTTCTAAAGTCTATCGAAGCCGGCAAACAAGCAGGAATTACACTTCCCGACACACAAAAGATCGAAAGAACTAATTTTATAAGATAACATAAATGTCTTGACATAAACATACATATATGGTATAATATTGTATGTTTAAAGGTTGTATAACCGAATATTTTATGATAGGAGCAATACAAAATGAAAAGAATTAAAACAGTTGAAACACGTGATCTTTGTAAGAGTGCTAAAAACGGCGGCTGCGGCGAATGCCAGACTTCATGTCAGTCAGCTTGCAAAACTTCATGCGGAGCAATCAACCAGCAGTGTGAAAACGAAAATAAATAATTTATGAGAGGCTGTTGCAAATGCAACAGCTTCTTTAGAATATAATTAACGGAGGACAATATGATTCACCAATATAAGCTAAACGACTACAACATTGTTTTAGATACATCTTCAGGCTCAATTCATGTTGTGGATGAAGTTGCATATGACATAATTGAAATGTACCCCAAAACAGAAAAAGCAGAATTATTAAAATATATTTCAAACAAATATAATGTGTCAACAGAAGAAGTTGAAGAATGTATTGAGGATATTGAGTCGTTAAAATCTTCAGGGAAATTATACAGCGATGATAATTTTGAAGAACTTACTCCCCTTTTGAATAAAAACAGTATGACCGTTAAAGCACTCTGTCTGCACGTTGCGCATACTTGTAATTTAAATTGTTCTTACTGCTTTGCAAGTCAAGGTAAATATCAGGGTGATAAAGCTTTGATGTCATATGAAACCGGCAAGGCGGCTCTTGATTTTCTTATAAAAAACTCAGGCACGCGTCGAAATCTTGAAGTTGACTTTTTTGGCGGCGAACCTTTGATGAATTGGGATGTAGTAAAAAAACTTGTTTCTTATGCAAGAAGTATTGAAAAAGAGCATAATAAAAACTTCCGTTTCACACTTACAACTAACGGAGTTTTAATTGATGATGAAGTTATTGATTTCTGTAATAAAGAAATGAGTAATGTGGTATTGAGTCTCGATGGTCGAAAAGAAGTTCACGATAGATTCAGAGTTAATTTTGATGGCAAAGGCAGTTATGATACAGTTGTTCCTAAATTCCAAGAATTTGTAAAAAAACGCAATAATAAAGACTATTACATAAGAGGAACATTTACTCACAACAACGTTGACTTCACAAATGATATTCTTCATATGGCTGATCTTGGATTTACAGAACTTAGCATGGAACCTGTAGTATGTCCTCCCGGTGATCCGTTTGCATTAGATGATAAAGATTTAAACATTCTTCTTGAGCAATACGAAATTCTTGTAAAAACTATGATTAAAAGAAAAAGCGAAGGAAATGGATTTACTTTTTATCATTACATGCTCGACCTTAAAAACGGGCCTTGTGTTTATAAAAGAATTTCAGGCTGCGGTTCAGGTACAGAATATATGGCGGTTACTCCCTGGGGTGATTTGTATCCATGTCACCAATTTGTTGGTGATGAAAAATACAAATTAGGAAATATATTTGATGGTGTTACAAATCATGAAATACAAAATAAATTCAAAGAATGTAATGCGTATTCAAGACCTGATTGCAAAGATTGTTGGGCGAAGCTATACTGCGCAGGTGGCTGTGCAGCTAATTCTTATCATGCAACGGGAGATATTTCAGGTATTTATAAATACGGCTGTGAACTATTTAAAAAGAGAATTGAATGCGCTATTATGATGCAAATAGCGTTAGAAGAATTAAAATAAGTATGGAAACACCAATTTACGATTTTTTAAAAAATTATTCAAATTCTAATATAAGCAGATTACATATGCCAGGTCATAAGGGAAAATCATTTCTCGGCTGTGAGCTTTACGACATAACGGAAATCAACGGAGCTGACGATTTATATTACCCTTCAGGCATTATTAAAAATAGCGAACAAAATGCTACTAAAATATTTGGAAGTGGTGGTACATTTTATTCTACTGAAGGCTCTACTCTTTGTATCAAGACTATGATTTATTCCGCATTTATCTACTCAAAACATAATGTACAAAAAAAGCCTAAAATTATTGCAGTAAGAAATGTCCATAAATCATTTATATATGCATGTTCAAGCTTAGGTGTTGATGTAGAATGGGTATATCCAAGTAACAGAAATTCCATTTGTTCCGGTGTAGCATCATATGATGAAATCGAAAAGGTTATTTGTAAAAATAAAGACGCTTTTGCAGTTTACATCACCTCCCCAAATTATTTAGGGGAAATGTCTGATGTAAAATTAATAGCAGATTTATGTCACAAACACCATATGACTTTCTTGGTAGATAACGCACACGGAGCTTATTTGAAATTTTGCAATAATCATCCTATTGATTTAGGAGCTGATATGTGCTGCGATTCTGCTCACAAAACATTACCGGTTTTAACAGGTGGAGCGTATCTGCATGTTTCAAAAGAATCATCTGTAAAGTTTTGTGGATTAATCAAAAATGCAATGACCGCTTTTGGTTCAACAAGTCCATCCTATCTTATTATGGCATCTTTAGATTTATGCAACCAATATCTTTCAACCGGATTTGACAAAAAACTTGCATCAACAATAAATAATATAAATAGACTTAAAGATAAGCTCAAATCAGCAGGAGTTCAGGTATTGACAACTGAACCTTTAAAACTTAGTATAGCTTGTGACGGCACGGATTTATCGATACAATTAAGAAAATATAACATAGAATGTGAGTATTATGATAAAGGTGTATTAGTATTTATGTTTTCAACAGAAAATGTTGAATCTGATTTTAATAAGATTGAAAAAGCTTTTGAAAACATCACGCTTTTACCCCCTATCTACTCTGAAAACTTTGATGCACCAAAAAAAGTTATATCGATCAGAAATGCGTTTTTATCACCGTATATTTCCGCAAATCCGGATGATTCGTTGAATCAGGTATGTGCATCGCCTTGCGTTTCCTGCCCACCTGCCATTCCTATAGTTGTATCAGGCGAACTAATAACACAAAACGTTGTTGATTTATTAAAATTCTATAACTACGAAAAAATCAACATAATAAAATCTCCTGCGACTTAAAGCGCAGGAGATTTTATTATAGCTGATTATTCTGAAATAACATTATCTAAAACTTCACTCATGGTTTTAACAGGGATGAATGTCATTTCTTCTTGTACATTTGCAGGAATTTCATCTAAATCCTTTATGTTATCATAAGGCATTATGATTGTATTAATTCCGGCTCTATGCGCTGCGAGAGTTTTTTCTTTCAAGCCCCCGATTGGAAGTACTTTTCCTCTTAAAGTAATTTCACCGGTCATAGCAACATCACATCTTACTTTTTTATGTGTTAATGCAGAAAAAACAGCAGATGCGATAGTAATACCGGCAGAAGGGCCATCTTTGGGAACTGCTCCTTCAGGTACGTGTATATGTATATCATACTTATCATGAAAATCCGGAATACTATATTTATCGCTAACAGACCTTAAATAACTAATTGCAGCTTTTGCAGACTCCTTCATTACATCACCAAGTTTTCCTGTAAGCTCAACTTTCCCGCTACCTGACATGATATTTACTTCAACAGAAAGAGTTTCTCCGCCGACAGCAGTCCATGCGAGACCTCTTGCAATACCTATTTCATTTTTAGAGTTTTTAAGTTCAAAATGATAAACTCTCTTACCAAGCATTTTCTCTATAGATTTTTTGGTAATTACAAATGATTTTTTCTGTTCGCTTATAAACAAAACAGCGACTTTTGATAAAATTTTAATCAATAATTGTTCAAGTCTTCTAACACCTGATTCTCTTGTATAATAATCAATTATTTCATATAATGCATCGTCGTTGATTCTTATCCGCTTTCCTTTCATGCCTGTTTTTATCAAAGCTTTAGGAAAAAGATGATCTTTTGCTATCATAAGTTTCTCTTCTCTTGTATATCCGGAAACCTCAATTACGTCCATTCTATCAAGAAGTGGTTTTGAAATGGTATCAAGAGTATTTGCGGTTGTGATAAACATTACATCAGACAAATCAAACGGTATTTCTAAATAATGGTCTCTGAACGAAAAATTCTGTTCACTATCAAGAACCTCTAACAAAGCGGCAGACGGATCTCCTCTGTAATCCGAACCAACTTTATCAATTTCATCAAGCAGAACAAGCGCATTAGCTGAACCGGCCTGAGATATAGCATTGATAATTCTACCGGGCATAGCACCTATATAGGTTTTTCTATGACCTCTTATATCAGCTTCATCATGAACACCGCCAAGAGAAACGCGTACATAGTTTCTGCCAAGTGCAGCAGCAATAGACTTTACTATTGATGTCTTACCTACTCCCGGAGGGCCAACAAGACAAATAATATTAGAACCTCTTGCATTAAAATTTCGAACAGCAAGATTCAAAAGAACACTTTCCTTTACCTTATCAAGACCATAATGGTCTTGGTTAAGAATGTCAGTCGCATTTACTAAATCCAAGTTTTCTTCTGTTTTTATATTCCAAGGAAGCGATAAAACAGTATCAAGATAAGAACGTATAACACTACTTTCAGCACTATGATGGCCGAACTTTCCTAATCTTTCGATTTCTTTAAAAAGCTTTTCTTTATACTTATCTTCAAAACCGATATTATCAATTCGCTCACGATATTCTACCATTTCTTCAGTAGAACCATCACCGTCTCCAAGCTCTTTTTCAATTACTTTCATTTGTTCTCGGAGATAGTATTCCTTTTGATTTTTGTCAATTTGTTTTTTTACTTCTTTATCAATTCTTGATTGAAGTGAAATAAGTTCTGTTTCAGTTATTAAATGTACAAGCAACACTCTGATTCTTTCACATACATCGCTTATTTCAAGAAGTTGCTGTTTGATTTCAACTTCAAAAGGAATGTTTGCAGAAATGGCATCTGCCAAAGATGCACCATCAGGTTTTGAAAGTATCCACATATATAAATCCGGATTCATTCGCTTATCTACTGCAAAATAGTCCTGAAATTTCACTTTAAGCTCTCTTACAAGTGCATCAACATGTAATTTTTCTAAAGTTATGTACTCAGGTATAATTCTCACATCTGCAGTTAAAAAATCACCTTTTATGCATGATAGCATTTCAGCCCTAGTGTGACAATTCACAATAACTCTTGTCACACCGCCCGGTAATTTCATAGATTGAGTGATTGTACCTACGACTCCCACTTGTGAGCCGGAATTTTCATCCACTACTTCAACATTTAAATCTTTTTGAGAAGTTAGAAATATCTTTTTGTTGCCTTTCATCGCTTCATTAATAGCAGCAATGGTCTCTTTACGGCCTGCATCAAAAGAAATGTCCGTATTAGGAAATGCAACCATTCCTCTTAAAACCGCAACTGGTAGTTTTAGAACTTCCATTGTTCGAAATTTATCCTTTCTGATTGTTTTTTATTTGTTTCCAATACAATTCAGCTGCTTTTTCAGCCTTATTATCCCCAAATTCATAGTATTTTGCATCTTTGATATTATCAGGTAAATATTGCTGATGCACATAATGGTTATCAAATGAATGAGGATACATATATCCTTTCCCATGTCCAAGTTTCGTTGCACCACCATAATGTGCATCTTTCAGGTCTGAGGGTATTTCCCCTACATCAATATTTGACAAATCATTCATAGCAGCATCAATAGCATTAATAGCTGAATTTGATTTCGGAGCAGTAGCAATCATTATTACCGCTTCTGCAAGAGGAATTCTTGCTTCAGGCATACCAAGCATCAATGCACAATCAGCCGCTGCTTTAGCAGTAACTAAAGCCATAGGATATGCTAACCCCACATCTTCAGCAGCGCATACAAGCATCCTTCTTATAGCGCTTTGCATATCTCCGCCATCTAATAATCTTGCAAGATAATGTATCGCTGCATCAGGATCAGAACCACGCATTGATTTTTGAAAAGCACTCAATATATCGTAGTGACTGTCTCCGTCTTTGTCAAATCTCATTGATTTCTTTTGAGTTGCCTGTTCTGCAACTGTCAAATCAACAGACAACACCCCATCACCATCCGGTTTGGCTGCAAATATAGAAATTTCCAAAGCGTTTAAAGCTTTTCTTACATCACCACCGGCTGTTGCCGCTATATGCTTTATGGCAGACTCATCTACATTCAAACCGGGATATTTATTTTCTGACAATACATTAATAGCTCGTTTTATTGCGCTTTCAATACTATCGGAATTCAGCGGTTTGAACTCAAACACAACACTACGTGATAACACCGCGTTATATACGTAAAAATAAGGGTTTTCTGTTGTGCTTGCAATTACTGTTATTTTTCCGTTTTCCATAAACTCCAATAACGATTGCTGTTGTTTTTTATTGAAATGCTGTATTTCATCAAGATAAAGCAAAACACCGTTCATGCCCATGATTCCATCTAATGAGCGAACAATATCTTTTATATCTGAAACTGATGCTGTGGTTGCGTTAAGCTTATATATCTGTTTTCCGGTTCTATCAGCTATAATATTTGCAATAGTTGTCTTGCCAACACCTGACGGACCATAAAAAATCATATTTGGAACTTCATTTTTTTCGATTATGTTTCGTAATATTTTGTTTTTCCCTATTAGATGTTCCTGACCAAATACATCATCTAAGGTTTTAGGACGAAGCCAATCTGCGAGAGGGCTCAATTTCAACACTCCTTATCCAGCTTTTCATACAGGGCATTGATTTCATCCTCAGAAACCGTTGTCATATATGATCTGTAACAATCTTTAATATGGTCGAGATTATCTCGAGTTTTTTCAATGTTTCCAAGCATATAATAAACCTCTGCGCTGTGATACCAACCTTCTATAAAGTTAGGATGTGCATCTGTCAAAATATCTGCAAGCTCTTTCGCTTTTTCAAGATTATGCATTTTTATGTAGCATACAAGAAGATTATCAACATTATCTCTGTTATCGCTGTCATAATCAAATGCTTTTTCGCAAAATTCAAGTGTTTTATCTATAGGTTCATTCTTTTCTAACATCAAAAGTCCTATAAGACAGTACATGTTAGAAGTTGTATAACCATCTTCAAAAAGTTCTAAAGCATCTTCGTACGCTTCATCAAGCCTTCCTAACTTATAATAAACCATACAACGAGCCTGAGTAGCAGGACGTCTGAGTTCTTTTGTAATACGAAGACCAAGTAAATCATTTAATATTTTTAAAGCCTTTTCCGGTTCACCCAATCTCAACAAAGCCTGAGCATATGAAATATCAACATCATACTTGCGATGGCCCGATTTATATGCCTTTTTATATAGCGACATGGCTTTATCAAAGTTTCTGTTGTTGAATTCAGCATTTGCTCTGCCATGGGTAATTCTCGGATAGTTAGAAATCCAGCCTATAATAGCAAGAATAACAACAGCAGCAAAACCTAAAATTATATGAAATTTAAAAGAAAAGTAAATTGCTATTACAATTAATACTAAATTAATAAGTGCACTCATAATTTTTCTCCTTTTAGATATCAAAAGAGGCGGTTTATACAGCCGCCTCTATCACATTAAAATTCAGCAGTACCGACTGTTCTTGGAAATGGTAAAACATCACGGATGTTGCTCATGCCTGTAATGTACATTACAGCACGTTCAAAACCAAGCCCAAAACCTGCATGCTTATTGGTTCCGTATTTTCTTGTATCCATATACCATGAATAATCATCAGGATTTAGACCAAGTTCATTGATTCTGTTCATAAGAGCATCATAGTTCTCTTCTCTCTGGCTTCCACCGATAATCTCTCCTATACCGGGAACCAAGAGGTCCATAGCAGCAACAGTCTTTCCGTCAGGATTTTGTTTCATGTAGAAAGCCTTGATTTCTTTTGGATAATCTGTTACAAAAACAGGGCGTTTGAAAACTACTTCTGTAAGATATCTCTCATGCTCAGTTTGCAGATCTGATCCCCAATGAACCGGATAATCAAATTTCTCATTGTTCTTTGAAAGGATTTCTATTGCTTCTGTATATGTTACGTGAGCAAAATCGCTGTTAACAACATTATCAAGACGCGCAAGCAGATCTTTATCAACAAAATTGTTAAAGAATTCCATTTCCTCCGGTGCGTTTTCAAGGCAGTAGTTTATAATATATTTAAGCATGTCTTCAGCAAGCTTCATATCGTCAGCCAATTCAGCAAAAGCAATTTCAGGCTCAATCATCCAAAATTCAGCAGCATGACGAGTAGTGTTTGAATTTTCAGCTCTGAATGTCGGGCCAAATGTATATACATTTCTAAAAGCCATGCAGAAAGTTTCAACATTAAGCTGACCGCTTACAGTGAGGTTTGTACTCTTTCCGAAAAAGTCCTCTGAATAATCTACGCTGCCGTCTTCTGTGGTAGGTATATTATCCATATCAAGCGTTGTAACCTTAAACATCTCGCCTGCACCCTCACAGTCGCTACCGGTAATAAGCGGTGTATGAACATATACAAAACCTCTACTGTTAAAAAACTCATGAATCGCAAATGCGATTAACGAACGAATTCTGAACACTGCTGAGAATGTATTTGTTCTTGGTCTCAAGTGAGCGATTGTTCTTAAATATTCAAAGCTATGTCTTTTCTTTTGAAGCGGATAATCAGGAGTTGAAACACCTTCTATTGATATTTCAGTTGCTTGAATTTCAAAAGGTTGCTTAGCCTCCGGTGTCAACAACAAAGTCCCTTTTACAGTTATTGCTGCTCCGACATTAAGCTTTGCAAGCTCCTGATAATTAGATATTTTGGCTTCTTCCATGACAATCTGAATATTCTTGAAAAAAGTACCATCATTTAATTCTATAAAACCGAAATTATTTGAAGCTCTGATTGTTCTTACCCAACCTGAAATACAAACTTCGTTTCCTGCAAATTTGTCTGTTTCTCTAAAAATATTTTTTATATAAGTCTTCATACGAAAATATCCTCTTTCTAAATCAAATTAATTCAATATGATTGTCGGCACATTCCTTAATCATTGAATCACTCCATACAGATGACTGAACCTCGCCTATATGTGCCTTGTTAAGCATAAGCATACAAAGACGGGACTGACCTATGCCTCCACCTATAGAATACGGTAACTCTTTATTAAGTATTGCCTTGTGGAACTCTAGTTCAAGGCGGTCGCAATTATCAGATGCTTCGCACTGTGCTCTCAACACATTTTCATCAACTCTAATTCCCATACTTGAAAGCTCCAATGCTATATCAAGTAACGGATAATAAACCATTATATCTCCATTTAATTCCCAATCATCGTAATCAGGAGCTCTGCCATCATGCTTCTCGCCATTAGAAAGCACTTTACCTATTTTCATAATAAATACAGCTTTCTTTTCTTTAGTGATTGTATATTCTCTTTCTTTAGCTGACATATCAGGATACATGTCCAGCAATTCCTGACTTGTAATAAATGCAATGTCGTCAGGCAAATCACAGCTCAGACCTGGATACTTATCTTTTACAGCCTGCGATGTGATTCTTATAGAATGATAAACTTTTTTCACAACATCAACAAGAGTTTCCATAGTTCTTTGCTCATGAGTAATTACAAGTTCCCAATCCCATTGGTCAACATACATTGAATGAATATTATCAAGTGTTTCTTCATCACGTCTTATGGCATTCATATCGGTATATAATCCCTCGCCGGGATTGAATTTATAACGTCCAAGCGTCATCCTTTTCCATTTAGCAAGCGATTGAACAATTTCTAAATCTTCACCGCCAACTGATGGAGCATCAAAAGAGACAGGGCGCTCTATACCGTTTAAATTATCATTCAGACCGGTTTCAGGTCTTACAAACAAAGGAGCTGAAACTCTTTGCAGATTCAATGAAGCTGCAAGGTTTAGTTGAAATGTATCTTTAACAAACTTAATCGCAGCCTGAGTTGTTCTGAGATTAAGGGGTGAGTTATAGTTTTGAGGTAAAATCAGCATGACGAATCCTCCTCATCTGTATATTTGATGCTTTCAAGTGTTTGTCTGAAATTTGCTTTTATACTTGCGATGTATTCAGCACGAAGCTTTTCTCGCTCTTTAGCTTCATCTATTGTAAGCTCTCTTTCTCTCGAAATTCTTGTTAGCTCGCTTATTCTATCTATTTTTAATTTATCCAAAAATAAAACCTCCGTTTACTTTGGTAAATACATACCACGACCATTTTCTCATTATATCGTATTTTATAACAATTTTCAAGTGCTTTTGGTAAATTTATTAAAAAAAATACCCACAAAAATAACAATAAGTTAAATAAAACAAAAACCTATCAAAGCAATAGTCATATTTAGTAAACTTTAACAAGTGATTTTTGAAATGGTTTGTGTTATAATTTTTATGAGTTATGCGGAAAGGATTGAAAATGTCTATGTGCGAAACATGTATATATTACGTATATGACGATGAAGATGATATATATTATTGCAGTGTAAATCTTGATGAAGATGAAATGTATAACTTTATTAAAGGTACAATGAAGAATTGTCCGTATTATCATGACAATGATGATTACAAAATTGTAAGAAAACAAAATTAGACAAACAGTAAAAGCATATAATTAACCATACGAATTTTCGGAGGTAAAATATATGCTTTTTTTAGAATTAATAACTCATTGGATTAATCAACTTCTTATCTTTGCTGGATATGTATGCGGAAATACTGCTTTCGCTCCCCCACTATCCTCAAAAGAAGAAGAAATGTATCTTGAGAAGCTTAAAAATGGTGACAAAACCGCAAGAAAAATTTTAATTGAACGAAATCTTCGTTTGGTTGCACATATCGCTAAAAAATACAGCGATGAAAATAATCTTAATGATTATATATCAATCGGTACAATAGGTCTGATTAAAGGAATAGATACTTATAATTTCAATTCAAAACGCAAGCTGTCACCGTATGTTTCAAGATGTATTGAAAACGAGATTTTAATGACTTTGAGAAGCAATAAAAAACGCCAAAGCGATATTTCTTTAGATGAAGCAATAGGTTTTGATAAAGAAGGCAACACCTTATCTTTAGGTGATATTCTTCCCTCTGATACTCCTGACATATCGGATTTAATATGCACAGGAATAGAAGTTGATAAATTAAGAACAGCAATTCTTGATTGTCTTACACCTTCCGAACAATTAATAATTTACAAACGATATGGTATAAACAATTCAAAAAAATATACGCAAAGAGATATTGCAGACGAATTAGGTATAAGCAGAAGCTATGTTAGCAGAATTGAAAAGAAGTGTCTAAAAAAGCTTAAAGAAACACTCAGTCGTATCTAATTTGCATAAAGCAACCAGCTTTTATATCTATTATATTGATGTTTTATTATATTGACAAAATGAAAAAAAGTGGTATAATTATTACATAATTTCACGCTGTGATTGGAGGGCGTCATGAAACCAGTAACAGAAATATTCGGAAGCAAAGTTTTTAACTTAACTCTAATGAAGTCCAGACTGCCAAAAGATACATACAAATCATTGGTTGAGACAATCAATAACGGTACTACTCTTGATTCAAAAGTTGCTGAAGTTGTAGCAAACGCTATGAAGGATTGGGCTATCGAAAACGGTTGTACACACTATACCCATTGGTTCCAGCCGATGACAGGAGTTACGGCAGAAAAACACGATTCTTTTATAAGCCCCACAGATGACGGTCGCATAATTATGGAGTTTTCAGGAAAAGAGCTTATAATCGGCGAACCGGATGCCTCAAGTTTCCCTTCCGGCGGTCTTCGTGCTACATTTGAAGCACGCGGATATACTGCATGGGATCCTACATCATATGCGTTTATAAAAGATAAAACACTATGCATACCAACTACCTTCTTCGCGTTTTCAGGAGAAGTTTTGGATAATAAAACACCTTTGTTAAGGTCTGTTGAGGCAATTAACAAGGAATCTTTAAGAGTACTCAAGCACATGGGATATAATTCTCAAAGAGTTGTTTCTTATGTCGGACCAGAACAAGAATATTTCTTAACTGACAAAAAGTTGTATAACAGCCGTAAAGACCTGCTTATAACCGGTAGAACTTTGTTTGGTGCACCTCCCGCTAAAGGTCAGGAGATGGATGACCATTATTTTGGTCAGATAAAAGAACGAGTGGCTGCATACATGAAAGAGGTTGATGAAGAGCTTTGGAAACTTGGTGTACTTGCAAAAACTGAGCACAATGAAGCGGCTCCTGCACAGCATGAAGTTGCACCAATTTTTGAAACTACTAACCTTGCGACTGACCATAATCAGATTACTATGGAGATACTAAAAAAAGTTGCAACTCACCACGACCTTGTGTGTCTTTTACATGAAAAACCATTTGCTGGAGTTAATGGTTCCGGTAAACATAATAATTGGTCACTGGGAACTACGGATGGTTTGAATTTATTCAAACCCGGTAAAAAACCAATAGAGAACAAACTATTCCTTTTGTTCTTATGCTCAGTTATTAAAGCAGTTGACGATTACGCAGAGCTTTTAAGAGTTTCAGTTGCAACTGCAGGAAACGACCATAGACTAGGAGCTGACGAAGCACCACCTGCTATTGTTTCAATCTTTTTGGGCGACGAATTGACAGAAGTACTTCAAGCAATTAAGAATGGTCACTCAAGCATTGAAAATGCAAGAGCTGTACTTGAAACCGGTGTTGACTCACAGCCTGTAATCAAAAAAGATACAACCGACAGAAACAGAACTTCACCATTTGCATTTACCGGTAACAGATTTGAATTCAGAATGACCGGATCTTCTCAATCAGTATCCGGCATTAATATAACCATTAATACAATAGTTGCAGAAGTATTATCACAGTTTGCTGATAAAATGGACACTTGTGACGATATTAATACTTGCGTTGATGAACTTATTAAAACAACCATTATTAATCACGAAAGAATAATATTTAACGGCAACGGATATTCTGATGAATGGAAAGAAGAAGCTAAGAAACGAGGACTTCCGAACCTCCCAACAGCAGTTGATGCCTTTCCTGAATATAAGAGCGAAAAAGCAATTAAATTATTTTCAAAACATGGTGTATTATCACCTATTGAGATTGAATCGCGCTACGAAATCATGCTTGAAAACTACTCAAAAACACTTCACATTGAAATGTTGGCAATGCTTGAAATTGCTCAGCAGGAAATTGTACCTGCGTGCATCAATTATACAAATATGCTATCATCAGGAGTTTTATCAAAGAAATCAATCGGATTAAATATACCTAACGAAGTGTCGCTTCTGGAAAAAGCAATAACACTTACTGAAAGCTTAATTGAAAATACAAACAGTTTAAAAGATATTTCTTCAGCCTTGCCTGATGAGCCATACGAATTAGCAGTATATTATCGTGATACCGTTATTCCTGCTATGAAGCAACTCAGGACCGTATCTGATGAACTCGAAATGGTAGTTGGCAAAGATTACTGGCCCTTCCCCACTTATACTGATTTACTTTATACCATATAAATTTAAGCCCTGCTTTACAATAAAAGCAGGGCTTTTTATTAACAAAATTCGACACATTCTCATATTATAATCATGAAAGCGATTTATTTCGCTTTTAATATAAGATAAGGAGATGTTTTTTGTGGAAAATTCTTCAAACAACATTGTATGCACACTGTGCAGATGTGTAGGATATGCATATGTTCCCGTACAAGTCCTCGGAGAAACATATGCACCCACAAAAGGTCTGATTCAAGGTACTATTTTCCCTGAACTCGACCTTTCAATCAACGAATACGGAAAAGTGTGCAAAGAAGGAGGCAAAGAATAATGGAAAAACAGAGCTTGCTTAGACAATTACAAACCTATCACTTTGCCGCATATGATATGCTGCTTTTTCTTGACACGCACCCTAATGATAAAAAAGCATTTGAACTATACAAAGACCTTGTGAAAAAATATACGGAATTAAAAAAAGAATACGAGCAAAACTATGGTCCGTTATGTGCGTTTTCTGCTGCAGATTTTAGCACATTCAAATGGATTGACTCACCTTGGCCGTGGGAAAAGGAGGCAAATTAAATGTTTCAATATAACAAATTTCTCGAATTTCCTATCAAAATTAAAAACACAAATCCCAAACTTGCAAATGTAATAATAACCCAGTACGGTGGTGCGATACACCACTTGTTTGAGTAAAAATATTATTCTTTCCAAAACACAAATTTTAGATGCTTGCCATCGCTGCCACCTTTGGTGATTTCTTTAAAAATTGTTCGCACCATTCTGTTCTTTTCAATATTACCAATATCAGAATCCTTTAAAATATCCGTCATTCTGCGGAGTTCTTTTTCATTTAGTTTCACATCATCTTCGGGTTCTTCCATCTTTACTGTTTCTATCATAGTTTTGAGTTCCTCTATTTCCTTCTCGATAGTATTTTTTGTTTCTTTGTATTCCTCGAGAGTATCAGCGCCATCCATATAGGCAGTCTTTGCTCTTTCCAAACGAAGCTCAAGCCTTTTGATTTGCCCGGTAATAATTGCATTATCATCAACTACATTGGCTTTCTCATCATAATTAGGATCAGCAAAACCAAGTTCAACATTCGGAATCTCTATCTGAGACAGAATATCAAGCACAATCCCGGCGAGTTTATCTGCTTTAATGTATCCAACACCCTCGCATGTACCTCTGCATCTGTTTGAGCATCCGAAAAAACCTCCTTGATTGGATAGAACCGCTCCACACTTTTCACATCTAACAATGCCTGACAACCAATGAGACAGTTCTTTTCGGTCAGCGTTGTAATACTTTCCGAACTTTTCTTTTTGTAATTTCATTCTACAATGAACTTTATCCCAGGTTTCAATGTCAACAATAGGAGTATGTGTTCCGTCACTTATAATCGCCGTGTCTGCTGTATAATTTCTTGATAACTTACCATCTGGATTCCAACGTATTTTGCCTATGTATAAAGGATTATTAAGCCAGTATTCAATGGTTCTGTTTTCTATTTTGTTGCCTCTGTGCGACCTTACACCCATAGCATTTAATGACCGTGCAATTGTCAAATACCCTTTACCATTTACATAATCTTTAAAAACTTTCCGTATTATTTCAGCTTCATCAGGCACGATAACATATTCACCTTTTTCAACCTTATAACCAAAGCCCGGGATTGATAGCACGCCACCTCTTTTAGCTTTTTCGGTCATTCCCCGTTTGACTTCCTCCGCAAGATTGATACTGTAGTATTCGTCCATAGCTTCAATCATTGCTTCAAAAAGAATTGACATTTTATCATCGCCCACATCTTCGCTGATTGAAATAACATCAATATTCAACTCTTTTCTAAGCATCGATTTATAAACAACACTATCTTCGCGATTCCGAGCAAAACGACTATATTTCCATACCAATATTACATCAAAAGGTTTGGGTTTGCTCTTTGCTAAGCCAATCATAGCATTAAAGGCTGTTCTTTTTTTAGTATTTCTTCCGCTGATACCTTCATCCACAAAAATATAATCTTTAGGCAATAACATCTGATTTTTATCTGCATAAAGTTTTATTTTTTCGAGTTGACTATCCGGACTGAATTCAATCTGATCATCAGTAGAAACTCTTATATAAGCTGCCGCTACTTTCAATTTCATTAATCTCCTTCCTAATTAACGGCAACTATTTATTCCATATATAATTATAGCAAAGTCGCCATTTTAATCAAATTTTTTGCTTGAAAATTATTATTTTTCTTTTGTAATATTCACTCAAGGCCCGCGCCTCCATTTCTTTTTTACATTCCTCATTTTCTTCGTTTAAGTTTAAGGATTCCACAGTTCCATCCTCGTGACTTTCAACGAAGAATTCGATACTGTATTCATTCATCTACACCACCTCTCATAATTTTATGTTCTGAAAATCACTTAAATACTGTTTTGATCATAAAAAAACGACCGACTTTTACCGATCGCAAAAATTCAAAAGCGATTAACAATTCTGTCAATCGATTCCAGATACTCGTATAACATAACCAAAATTAAAAGTCAATTCAAGTTTAGTGCAAATTCAGTACAATTTTGTACTTTTTTATTTAATCAATTGGTCGAACCAACTTGACTCGAAAAACTTTAAGTATTTCGGAAGCTCACACCCCCTAACCCCTTGATATTACTGGCTTTTTGAAAAATTTAATATTGTTATTTTTGCAGTTCCCAAAAGGAGTTCCCAAAGATTTACACAACTTTTGCAGAGCTGAAAAATATAAATTTGGAGATGTACCCAAGTGGTTGAAGGGTCCGGATTCGAAATCCGGTAGGTCGGTTTTGCCGGCGCTAGGGTTCAAATCCCTACATCTCCGCCATAGCAAGGTTTTGCATAGTCAAAACCTTGCTTTTTGTTTCCCCTACTGTTTATTAAATGATAACAAAGTTTTATGTGAAAAGCAAAAATTATATAACAAAGCAGCAGACCGACATTCTGCTGCTTTAGTTTTCTATAGTTTTTTTATTAATGCAACCGAACATTTGAAATGCATTCTATCCAATTCTTGAGCCGTAAGCATTAAAACCAAACTCACTGTAACCGCTTTTTTCAATAACAGAATGCCTTCTGATTTCTCTTGAAATAGTGGAACGGTCTTTGTTAATTTTCTTTGCGATTCTCCAAAAGAGCATCTTTGAAATATCATACTCTCAATCTCTAATCTTTCTTCAAATGTAATATATCCTGACATAAATATCACATTCCTTTCCAATACAACATTGGTGGATACATTTATACAACACACAAAAACACAGGCAGGTGGGACCCATATTTTCTGTTGTAAGCGAATTTAGCTTTATAAAAAAACAAACGGAAACGAGTTTGAAATCATTCAACTTCATTTCCGTTTTGATTTAATTATTTCTGCTGAATTATAAATTGAAAAAGAATCATTTTATCGTAAAAAATATGTCGTAAAGATATAGCAAAGGCACCCCGATTGGAGTGCCTTTGGTGGTTAGTTTTGCATTGATATTAAATTCGCTTTAACAAATCTGTAAAATATTGTTGCAGCTTCAGCTCTTGTTGCATTGTCAAGCGGATTTAATGTGCTTTCTGTTTTACCATTAATCAAGCCAATTCCGTTTGCCCACTGCAAAGAAGCCTTTGCATAATCGGAAATA
>JBGVIT010000066.1:0-41995 GCA_045128915.1 Clostridia bacterium | reverse complement strand
AATAAACAATAAAATTATCTATTTTCGTATCATCTGAAACATATTTTTCAAACTCTTTAACTTTATATTTAGTTAAATCAAGTTCATATGAATCAAAAAACCTATAATAAAACGGTCTATAATAATATGAAATACCACCTATAATAAAACTCTTTTTTAATTTCATAACAAAATCAGTTTCTTCTTCATTAATTCCAAGTCTTTTAACATACTTTCTACAAACAGAAAAACCAGGAATAATTGATCTTGATATATACCAAGAATAATTCTGTAAATCTCTTATTTTTTTATCGCAATCATTAGGAGATTGAGAATAAATAATAACTTTAGCTTTATAATGTCTATGCAATTTAAAAAACTCTAATAACTCTTTAGGAAAAGACTTCCAAGAACGATTATCAATACCAGATAGAGAAGCTTCATCAATTAATATTACACAAGAAGGAAATAAACATCTCCCCAAATCATTCATATCTAATTCGTAAACACCAGGAATAGCAAGTGCAACATTTGAAAATACTGGTAATCCAATCTTTGTATAATACAATGCTTGTCTTACTAAATCTGTAGTTTTTCCAGAACCAGGAGAACCAAAACGCATTTCAATAGTAATATTAACTTTATTAATTTTTATATTTTGTTTTATAATCTTAATATTCATTTTTAATCTTTTAAAAAAATTCTTTTTCATAAAATCAACTCCTATAATAAACAAAAAGACCAGATAATTCTGGCCTTTTGTTTTTTTGATTAGTGTCTAATAGCTCTAATAAGACCGATTATTCCACCGCCGATAGCGATACCAGCCCAAACCATAGTTAATTCATTGCTTGTGATAAATTCTAAAACTTGACCACCAACAGGAACAACTAAATTTGTAAAGATATTAGTAACACTTGTAAATAATGTACTTAATCCTTCCATAATAAAATATCACTCCTTAGTAAAAAATTTATTTTCTAAATCCTAAAAAAGGACTTATGAACAATTTGATAATTAAACCTATTAAAAAACAATATGTAAAATAACTAATAGGTTCACATAATAAAAAATCAATTAATATAGTAGACAATGATTCAAAAAGATTTATAACGACTTGCATATGATCGCCCCCAATGTTCTAAATATAAAATAAATAGGAATAATAACAATCAAAACATTTGAAACATATTCCATATTAACACCAGCTAAACCAGGAGCAACAACATCATTACAAGTAGTTTCAACTGAACAATAACCTTCAATATCACAAACAGTTATTGATTCACAAGATTCGTATGTAATAGGAGTATATTCTCCAAAAGTTTCAACTATAAAATCATTCACATTATCACCTTCTATTAATTGATTATTTATATAATTATATTATTAATAATTTTAAAATATAACAAAAATTAACATTATTCGTCATTTTTAGATTTAAATCTTTCTTGTCTTTCTCTTTGCATATGTTCATGATTAATTTTTCCAGTTACAAAACCATCAAACTGAAGACCAGTTATAACAGATAAACCTTTAAATATTAAAGAAAATATAACTAAACCAGCAAAAAATTCACCCCAAGTAACACCTTCTATATAAAAAGGAAGACTTAAAAGAGTAGTCATCCATGACCACATATAAGATAATAAATTTTTAAAAACTTCTAAACTCATAAAAAAATCACCTTCCAATTAAAAGAATATTCGTTTAACACCAAGTGCAAAAAGAAAAACAATACAAAACATAACAGTTCCTACAACAAAATCAGGAAAAATAGTAAAAATATCAAAAAACACTTGAAAACCATCTATAATTTCTTGAAAAGTAGCAATCATTAAAAAAACACCTCCAGATTATAATAACCTTCTGAAAACAGAAAACCAGATTAACAATAATAAAGGAACATAAATAAAATAACTAAACGGAGTTGGTATTGACTGAACAAAAACAGTAATAACATCAAAACCAGAACGAGCATAACTTAAAAATTCAACAAAAAAATTAATAAATTTTCCAAAAGCTATACCAGGATTATATGCAATATAAATTCTTTCTAAAAAATCAAAAAATTCAGTAAATTTAGAAAAGAAACCAGTAATTGATTCTATAATAGATGAAAATATATTAGTTATAAATTCTCCAAATTTATTAAAAGCATTATTTATCGCACCAGATATTCCACCAAGAGTCACATCTGAACCAGTATCTTCTGGAAGTTCCTCTTCATCAAATACATTTTTTTCAAAAACCAAATTTCCATTACTATCATAAATATTAGTAGTGGACATTATAACATTAGAAGAACCAAGATTAATACTAAAATTAGTGCCTTCAGTATAATTATTAGATCTATTTAAACCCAAAATACCAGTAGTATCACTATATTTAAATCTAAAACCAAAAGAAACATAATCACCATTAATAACAGATTTAGAAGTATCAGATATTAATTCAGAATTACTATAAATATATGTATAATCATAAAAACCTGAAGCATTGACAGTCCAAACTAAATAAAAATTTTTATATTGATTAGCATTAACTATTTCTCGTGTAGACTTATAAGCTTCTTTGACATCACACCATTTAGCTCCAAAAGTAGAACAAGTATGACTTTCATCAGTTAATAAATAATCCAAATATGTAATAAGATTAATACCAGTAAATAATAAGCCATCATCGGAAACAGATACATAACCTTGATCTAATATCTGTTCTATTGTATATGTATTAGCAATTGCAAGGGTAGCAATTCCATCATTTATTGCAAAAACAGGAACAATAGAAAATGATAAAATTAAAATTATAAGAATTGAACATATAAACTTTTTCAAATAGATCACCTCCTAATTTTTTTTAATAAGAAAATTATAAATATAAGAATTAATATACCATGATATAAAATTAATAGATTACTTGATAATATAAAATCTAAAACAACACCAGAAATAATAAAAATATTATGAAAAATAAATCTTAAAAAATATAAAACATCTTTAAAATCATATTTAACTTTATAAATTAAATTATTTTCCAAATCATAAATATCATGATTAGTCCAAATAATATCAGAAATACCATAAACTCTTCCATTTTGAGTTCCAATAAAATTACTATTATAAGAAATATCATAAACAATAGATAAAGAATAATTAGAATAATCTTCTGAAATATTAATTTTTAAACTAAAATAAGAACAATCAGAAGAAATAGAAGAATATAATTTAGGAGTATCATATTCAGAAATATAATTAAATGGATTAGTAGAACCTTCAAAAAATAACTCTAAATTATTACTTTCATTAGGACGAATAACAGAATATACAGTATAATATTTAAAAGGTTCAGAACGAAGAATTTTATAATTTTCAAAAGCTTTACACCATTTATCATTTTCACACTCTAAATCACCATTATAAATACTTTCTAACTTATAAATAATATCATTATAAACTTTATCATAAGAATCAAAATTACCAGCAAAAACAGACTTTGAAGAAACAGAAAGAAATAAAAAAACAAAAAGGAGTATTAAAAATAATCTTTTAATACCCCCTAAATCATTATATTTAATCATTTAAATTATAACCTGATAAATAAAATTTTCCTTCTTCGTATTTACTTCTTCTTATAAATAAAGTTCCTTCAACTGGAAAATTATCTATTCTTTCTAAATCTTCAATTAGCTTTTGATTATATTCATTATTACTAATATAAATATAATCTGACTTATAACCTCTTACACTATCTTTTTTTGATAGATATGTATAACAAAGCTTATAACCATCAACTTCTTCACCTTTTTTACTCAAATAATTAACTCTTTCAAAACCTAAAATATAATTTTTGTTCATAAAAAATCACTCCTTATCTTTTTGTATTTTAATTTTATTAATATATTATACTTTCAAAAAATACAATATATAACATTTTGCGACATTATAATAATAAATTTTAATAACGAATTGAATTAAATATAAAATGAACAAAAAGAATCACAATAAATGGTAGACAAATCATAACTAAAGTTTTATGAATACAACCATCTATACTACCACAATAATCACAAGGATTAACAACTTTACAAACTTCTTGACCATAACCATTTGTTTCACAAATCAATTCCTGACCAGGAGAAATAAATCTACTACTATGATTAACTGGAACAACAATTGCAAAAATATCAACTATACTAATAGATAACAACACAACTAATAAAAAACTTAATATTATAATTTTTTTCATATTATCAAACCTCCTAGCAAAAATAAAACAGAATAAACAAAATTTATGAAACCAGCCATAGGACAATCTATAAAAAAACAAGTTATACTTAAAAATAAGAAAACAAAAGAAGCTAATAAACAAATTATCATTTTAAATTACACCTCCTAAAATAATTCTTTTAAATTGTCCATATTAATCGTAATATGATCTACATAATAATTAAAGCAAACAGAATGTATATGTAATTCGTTTAGAATACGAAAGACATTACAATCTTTCAAAAAGTTAATATAAATATACTTTTTAACTTTATATAACTTACAATTCTTTAATTCAGTATAAAAATTAACTTCAAAATTTTTGTATATTAAATTATAATCCATTACAATACACCTCCTAGATTACCAAGCAAGATCTGATTCATCTTTAAACAAATCATCAAAAGGAATTGTATATCTTATATTTTCTTTATCTTTTAATAAATCGTTTATATCTTTATAATTATGATTTTTTAAATAATCATAAATAGTATAAAGTTCATTATTAATTTTTTCATACAATTCAGAATTAAATCTTCTTCCAGCTACATCAGAATCAACACAAGAATAAATTTTATCACCAGACTTTAAATACTTGTCCAATATCTTTTTATTTAATCCTCTCATTGATATAAAAATCCAGTTATAATCAGGAATATCAATTAAATTATTTTGATATAAATCATAAAATGAAATTAAATCTATTGCAGATTCAAAAATATAAATGTTTTTAATTTCATTTTCATCAACACCTTCAGAAATAACAAAAGAAGAATATTTTTCTGATGATTGCACTTTTTTATATCTTTTATCTTGATATGATAAAGTTCCGTTTAATTCAAAACCAATCATATCATCAATAACAGTTTCATCTGTATAATTTTCATAATGGGGGAAAAGTATATTAACACCGCTTGTCCCATTTTCAGAAAATATTAATTCATTATCTTTTAAATATGTAATAGTATCTATTGATATTCTACGATTATATAATAAATAAGCATAAATATTCTTTTTTCCGTCAATAGTTGAAATTGTACCATCTGTAATCATTTTTGAAATATCATTTTTCGTTATTTTAGGTTTTTCATCTTCATAATCTAAATTATTATTTATAAAAGTTTTTGACTTATAAAAACAATAAAAACAATACGCTGCAGTGTAAAAACCATAACCATAATGATCTTGCAAAAAACCATAACCAATACTTGTTTTATGTTTTTCAAAATCGCTACAAATATTAGCTTTAAAACAACAACTTTTATCATTCTTTAAACGATAAGAACCATTATAAAAAATTAGATTATCAGGATCAAACCATTGCATAAAAGGAACTAAATTTATTAATTTTAATTGATCTGTAAGAGTTCTTTCAAAAAAAGCACGAGGCAAAGAAATCTTATTTTCAATTCTATATTTTAGTTCTTCTTTACTTAAAACTTCAATTTTCATTTTTAATACACCTCTTTAAATCTTTGTTTTTTAATTTTTATAATGTATACTACAATTTAAAAATAGAAAATATTCAATAAAACAGAATTTTTTCTATTTAAAAATGTTCTACAAAACAAAAACAGACTCAGCCAAAAGGGCAGAGTCCGCCAAGTTCTAATTTTTCGCAGTTTTTTACTTTTTCTTATTTATGATCTGATAGATATAGATTTAAAATAAATAAAAAATATAGAATATACTAATACTTATAGATTGTAATTATTATATATGTAAGTATTATAAATATATAAATGGTATAGATTATACTAAATGGAGTATAGATAATATATAAATGGTATAGATAAAAAACCATATATATTTAAAATAAATAAAAGATATTAATTGGTATAAATTGTTATTTTTATTTTTAATTTTCTATATTTTTCCCATCTATATAATATCTCTACCATATAAATATATTTTAACTCAATACCATATTACTAGGTGAGTTTTCAAAATATAACTATTTTTTGTTTTATTCACAAAAAATTCACATAAAACAACAAAAAAAGAAGAAGGTTCATAAAAAACCTTCTTAAAATCTTAAATAATGATTAACCACTACATCAAGTCTATAATGTCCTAAACTCTGACTTAATAAACCAACTATTTCTTTATCATAATCTTTATATGTATCATCTTTAATTTTATCTATATTATTAAAATACTTATCTGTATTAATATAATTTTCATAATACGGTGAACCATTATAATATGGTTCATTATTTAATTTATTTTCTAATAATTCATTATATAAATTGCAACTATATTCATTTCTATAATAATGGGTGTTTATATGTCCATAAGGATCAAAATTAGAAAATAGCTTTTCACCAGGATTTAAATTTCTTTCATCTAAATAATTATTTATATAAGATTTATATTCACTTAATAAATAATAATGATTTATTTTACCACCTTTTTCTATTGTTTCAAGTGCATAAACTTGTCCGTTATTATCTCTTATAAAAGATTCAGGAGTTAAATTATTAACTGTGCTTCTTCTAAATCCAAAAGCTTTTATAAAATTAATCTCTGTTTCGTGTTTCTTTTCTAATAATGGGTATGATTTAGAAAAACCACGATTATTCGTTATATTATTAATTTTTCTTTGTTCTAATCCTAACTCTTTTTTAGTAAAGCCACACTCAAATATTTTATTAATACAAGACATAGAAGCGTGAACTGTATATGGAGATAAACCACGATCTTTTTGACTTTGCAAATATGATTTAAATACTTCTCTTGGTATTTCCTCAATCTTTTTAAATTTAAAATTATTATTATTCAAATAATTATTAAATCTGTTTAATTCGTCTTTATAATTTTGTAATGTTTTTAATCCGTGTATATATGGTGAAGAATAACCATTTCCAGATTTTAAATTTTGTTCTCTTGCTTGTTTTTTGCTTGTTCCTAGTCTTGATAAAGAATCAGCTTTTTTCATCATCTGAAATTTTAAATTGCTTTTATTTCTGGACATCTGGATCACAACCACAATTAGAACATGTCCATTTTCTACAATTAGAACATTTAGTGCAATCAGGACATTTATTTTTTATATATTCTTTGCCTAAACCAAAAAAAGGAGCAAAAGACATAGAGATTAAATAATGTCCAACTTTTTTTAAACCACAATAATATAAAGCAGAACCAACAACAAAAGACCAAAAAGAAAAATAAAAAGCAGAAAGAAAAGCACTAATTAAAACATTCATTTTTAAATCACCTCACATAAATAAAAACCTATAAATAGTAAATAAAAAAAACAATAATATTAAAAAACCTACATTATCATTGTCATTCAAAATAACCACCTTTATCAGTAGTAATTCCTAAATCAATAAATTCATCATAACTATTTATAGGTTCATCATACAAACAAATATAATCATCTTCTGATATATAATCTAATTCTTTTAATATTTCAGTTAATTCTTCTAAAATTTCAATTAAATCATCATTCATTAATTATCACCTCAATAAAGAAATTATTACAATAATTATTGATAAAACATCAAGACAAAGACAAGCGAAAATTGCTTTATTTTCATATTCAAAATTATTCTTATATTCAATAAGATGATTATAAAAATCATATAAACAACCTATTAAAACAATTAAAAATAAAATTTTCATAATCAAGATAAATCACCTCCAGAAATTATAATTTTTGTTAAGACACAACCATCTTTTAAGGAATAATCCAGGGAAAGAATAGCTAAACCCAGTTAATAAACTTTTGAACAAAAGTTTAAAGCGTGGTTCTCTACCGAGAACCATCAAGAGACCGACTAACCAAAAAATTATTATCATAATTTTTTGCTGGTTAGTCGCTCCTATTTTTCAAAAAAATAAAAAATTAAATTAATAATTTTTTTGAAAAAATAGGATTAACAATAATTTAAAAATCCGACCATTTAATTTCCGACTCCTTTCATTTAATATTTATTAATATATTATACTGTCGGAAATTATCAATTATAAAAGATTTTTAAATTATTATGTTATAATATGTATTCTTTATTTTATATCATGATATAAAATACAAATTAAAGAAAGGACAAACCAAAAATGTCAAATTTAAAGATCTATCTAACCAACCTATCACAATACACAAATGGGTATTTGATAGGGAAATATGTTCAATTACCAATTAACGAAAATGATTTAAAAGAGGTGTTAAAAGAAATAGGTATTGACGGAATGCAATACGAAGAATACTTTATATCTGATATAGAAACAGATATTATAGGAATGGGAGAAATAATAGAAGAATACACAAGCATAAAAGACTTAAACGAGCTTGCTGAAATGCTTGATAATTTAAATAATTTTGACCTTGAAAAACTTCAGGCAATTTTAGAAGCTGAAAAAATTTCTTCTATATCAGAACTAAAAGAAACAATAGAAACCATTGATAACTGGAATCTATACACAGATGTAAACAACGAAAAAGATTTAGGTCATTTATATGCTGATGAATTTTTATGTATTGAAATTCCAAACTATATCAAAAATTACTTTGATTATGAAAGTTATGGACACGATTTAAGATTAGAATTAAATGGAACATTTACATCTTATGGTTATATTTTAGAAAATTAATTAAAAAAATTAATAAAATAAGAATTAAAGCATTTTATAAAAAATTGAAAAAAGTCAAGTTTTTTTGAAAGTTTTTTAACTGAAAATCTAATAAAAATCATTATCTGGTTTAATATAGTTTTCACAAAAATAAACTATTTTTCAATTTAACTAGCGTTTTTTAGAATTATTGGTTATAATATTTTCACTTTACCTATTTTCAGTTTCAACGAAAATAAAGTAAATTTAAATATATTATAAAGGAGACAAAAACATGGAATATAAAATGCTTACTATAAGAGAAATTAGTAAAACTGGAATATTACCAGAACACGCTATAAGAGTTTTAATTAAAGAAAATAAAATAAAACATATTAAAGTTGGAAATAGAACCTATATTAATTATTACTCAGTTATTGAATACATAAATAATGTAGCATAGAAAGGATTAACAAATGGAAATTTTAAAAAAAGGAATACAAAAGAAAAGCGACTACAAATATAAGTTTGTAGTCGCAAATGGAATTGATGAAAATGGAAAACAAATAAGAACATCAAAAATATTTATTATCAATGAAAATTTAACTGAAAATCAAAAAATAAAACTTCTTAATGAAGAATATGAAGATTTTAAAAATCAAGTTAAAAAAACAAAAGGTTATAGTATTAACATTACTTTTGACGAGTTCCAAAAAATATATTTTAAAGAATATGGAAAAACAGATATAAAAAAATCAACAGCTTACAATTATAAAACAACTGTAAAAAACCATATAAATCCAAAATTTAAAAATATAAAAGTTAAAGATATTACAACACAACAAATAAATGATTTTCTTCTTAATCTGAAATTAAAAAACAGTAGTAAAAAGAAAACAAAAATTGTTTTTAGTAGTATCATGGAATATGCAAAAAAATTAAAAATAATAGACTATAATCCAGTGCACGATAGTAAATATAAATTAAAAGATGAAAATATAGAAAATGAAGATAATAAAAATACTGATAACTATTTAGAAAAAGAAGATTATGAAAAACTAAAAAAAATAGTAGAAGTATATTCTAATTTTAACATTTTAATATATTTTCTAATGTATTCAGGAATGAGAATGGGAGAAGCACTTGCTCTAACATGGAATGATATAGATTTCAATAATAACGAAATAAGAATAAACAAAACTTTATCTTATGCAGAGAAAGAAACATATATATCAACACCAAAAACAGAAAACAGTATTAGAGAAATAAACATTCCAAAAAAAGTAATTGATAAATTAAAAGAACATAAAATACAACAAGAAAAACTTATTGCAAATTGTAATGGAACATTTAAACATAAAGAATTAGTATTTACAAGTCCTATTGGAAATTATTACGATAAATCAAATATGAATACTCAATTCAAAAAATTACTTAAAAAAAACAATATTAAAATCATTACAATACATGGAATAAGACATACAGTAGTTTCTTTATTAATAGACAAATTAGATATATACAAAATATCTAAATATATAGGAGATAGTATTGCAACAATTGAAAATACATATTCTCACTTTTTAAAGAAACATAAAACAGATGTAGCAGATGTTCTAAATGATTTATAATTCACACCCAAATCACACCTAAAAAAAAGAAAACCCCCAGAAAATGGGGGTTTTTGATTGTAAAATTATCTCTTTGAGAATTGGGGAGCACGACGTGCGGCTTTTAAACCGTACTTCTTTCTTTCCTTCATTCTTGAATCACGTGTAAGGAATCCTGCAGCTTTGAGGTCTGCTCTGTAAGCTTCTGTATCAACTTCAAGAAGAGCTCTTGAAATACCGTGACGGATAGCACCAGCCTGACCTGTGAAACCGCCGCCTTCAACCTTAACTATTACATCAAATTTATCGAGAGTCTTAGTAAGTACCAGAGGCTGGCGAACGATAACCTTAAGTGTTTCAAGACCGAAATACTCATCGATTGATCTGCCGTTTATTGTAATGTTGCCGTTGCCGGGAACAAGACGTACTCTTGCAACTGAAGACTTTCTTCTACCTGTACCGTAAAACTGTTCTGTTGCCATTAGTAATATCCTCCTTCTTATTTAATCTCGCCTGTCCAAGCTACAGGATTCTGAGCAGCGTTGTTATGCTCTGCATCCTTGTAAACACGGAGTCTTGCGATTGACTTTCTTCCTATTGCATTGTTGGGGAGCATGCCGTTTACTGCATACATCATTGCTTTTTCAGGGTTCTCAGCCATAAGCTTATTGTAGTGGATTTCTTTGATTCCACCAACCCAACCTGTGTGGTAATAACGTACCTTCTGGTTGAGCTTATTGCCTGTAAGAACTGCCTTTGCAGCGTTGATAATGATAACATGGTCGCCACAGTCAACATTTGGAGTAAATGTGGGAAGATGCTTACCTCTGAGGATAGCGGCAGCCTGAGCTGCAACACGGCCAAGAGGCTTGTCTGCTGCGTCAATTATATACCATTTTCTTTCAATTTCAGCGGGTTTTGCCATAAAACTACTGTTCACTTGAATTTCCTCCTATCAAAGTAATAATCGTCGAAAACTGCTTGCTTTCGACCTGCAGGGACTATTCTACTATACTTTCCGGTCTTTGTCAATACTTTTTTTAATAAAAAAATAAACTTTTTTTAAATACTCTTTAAATCTCCTTTAATCTCATTTATTCTCTGTTATTCTCATTTTCTATTTTAAAAATTCACATTCCATTTTTTTCAACAATTAAAATAGCCGGCATATGTTAATAATAAGAATGTTTATTTTTTGAGAGTTAAAATGTATTTGATGGTGATTGTATGAAACTGATTTTATTTGCCATATGTTATTATATACTGTCTATATGGTACGATACAGGAGTGTATTTTATCGGCAAAATGAATCCTTGCTCACATTGTACATCTTTTTTTGCAAGACATCTTGAACGTGTGGCAGAAATTATGACAGATAGAGAAAGGATTATAAACACAATGATATAAAAAACCGGATGTTGTATATGCAACATCCGGTTTTTTTAAGAGAGGGAATATCAGAGAAGATTGTTTGTGGTAAAGGTTATTGATTATTGAACGATAACAATTTCCTGTACTTTATCTTTATAGATTTTAATAAATACTCTATTGTTGTCTGTTTCATCAAATACCTGAATATCTCCTGCTTCCGCAACGCTTATCTGGTTCATTGAAAGTGTTGTATCAACCTTGTATATTTTCACATCGTTTGTTATAGCGTAGTTTACAGTTGAATCACCGTTAACTGATACGTTTATAGAGTTTGTGAATTTCTTCGTCACTTTACCGTAAACTGTTTCAAGGTGTTCAGCAGGCTCAGCAGTAGCTTCTGTTGATTTTGTGCTGATATCGAACAGAAGTCTGATGCTAACGATTTCTTCTTCTGCATTTTGCTTAATCTGAATAATGTCACCTGTCTGGAGCTTTGTGCTTTCTCCCTTAACAAGTACATTTTCATCTTCTGCAAAAATTCTGACTTCCTTGCCGTCCATATACGCTACGAGTACATCAGTTACTTCATCATCGCTGTTTTGTCCCTTGGCAACTTCCTTAACTACTGCAATGCTTGATTCTGCATTTGTGTTAAGTCTTGAATTTGTTACTATGATAGCTTTTGCTGTATAATCTTCAGTCATATCAAATACAAGCACATCATACTTTTGTTCATCTTCAAACATTGAAATGTCTGCAATTTCAAAATCTGTTGTTGCTCCTTCGGGAATGTCGAAGATTACTGTGTTTTCGTCTATTTTAACATTTCCGAGCTTTTTGAGAGTTTCTTTATAAACTGCGTCTGTAAGCTTGTAGTTAAGTGTAAAATGGCTTTTGTTTACTGCACCTGTTGCGCTGTTATCTGTTGCTGTGTGAATTTCTGATATTTTTTCTTCTGCATTGAGCTTGAAGGTTATAAGCTGTGCAGGTACTGTGCCTTCAGTCTGGAGTGCTGCAAGAACAGTTTCTGCTTTCTGTGCGCCTGCGTTGTTAAGCTTAATCTTTTCAGCGCCTTCAAATGTTATATCTTTACCTTCTTTAGTAAATATTTTAAACTTGATTACTTCATCATCTGTTGAGTAAGCTCTTGTAAGATAGCCGTAGTTTGAGCTGAGCAAAAGTGCTGTATCAGTCGCTGCAATCTTTCCTTCAAAGTCAAGGTAGAAAGTAGCTTCTGTTCCGATTGTAAGCTCACCTGAATAGTTGTTGGCTTTCTTATATTCTTTTCCGTCAATAGTGTATTTATCATCAGAAACACCTGAGATTTTACCTGTAACTGTGCTGTTGCTAACGATTACCTCAAACAACTCGTTGTCAAGGCTCTCGGCAACAGAAAGAACATCGAATTCCTGAAGGTCTTTTACCTCAAGAGTTTCAAGACCTTTTGTGATGTTGAATGTTACTTCGTCATCAAGAGTGATTGACGGTGCATCGTATTTGTCGTTGATTTTACCTGAACTTGAAACAGTATCAACTACCATGTTGTAGTAATTTGATACGAATACAATATCAAATTTTCCGTCTTTATCTGTATCAAGAAGGCTGATTTCGCCTGATTTATCTTTCATGTTAATAAGGTCGTCTGTTAATTCATTATATCTTCCGTTGTATATGAGCTTTGCAGAAGGTGAAAGTTCAGCTTCATCAGTTTTTGATGAAGTTTCTGACTTAAGGTAGCTGATAGCCTTGTTTGAGTTTTTTGTTGTAATCTCATTGAAAAGGTCAGCTTTAATTGTCAAAGTGGTATTTTTGCCTTCTATGGGGAGGGCAAGAATAACTGTTTCTTCACCTGTTCTGTCTTTTCTTACATAATAGCTTACGTTGTAGCCGAGAAGCTTGTTTACATTATAGTCAGTATCAAAAATTTTATCGTCGATTTTAACCTGACCGTCTGTAAGAGAGCTTGTTCCGTCAATAGCTGATGATGGAATTGCAGTAATCTGACCTGCGAATTCTGTTGTATTAAGCTTATGAGTAAGAAGTGTTTTATCTACGATTTCAAACTTTGGAACTTCACCAAAGCTTGTCTGTTCCATCATTTTTGCTTTAAGTGTGTTTACTGTAAGAAATGCCATGTTTCCACGTGTGATGGGGTTATGAGTAGTTCCTGAAACCTTTTTGTTAAGGCCGTTTTCAGAACCTACGAGCACATATCCGTGAGGGAAACCGCCCTTTTGAACAGCAACCGGTTCAAAACCAATAGCTCTTACCATGATTGTCATAGCTTCCGCATAGGTGATTGAATCAAGAGGTCTGAAATTACCCTGATCGTCGCCGATAATGATGCCGTTTGATGTGGCAAGGTTTATATAACCATTTGCCCAGAAATCTGTGCTTACATCGGGGAACTTAGACTGACCTGCAGCAGAAGCAGCAGCTTCTTCAAGTCCCATTGCGTGGATAGCTATTTTTGTTACTTCTGCTCTTGTAAGATTGTCGTTGGGGCGGAATTGTCCGTCACCGTCACCGACCATTACCTTAAGAGCTGCAAGAACCTGAATAGGTTCTTCAAACCCTGTACCTTGTACATCAGCAGGAACTGATGCGAATGAGGATACAGATGAGAAAAGTGTTGTTGCGGCAATTATACCGCAAAGCAGATTTTTCTTTAAATCCTTCATAGATTTACCTCCTTAAATCTTTTTGGACTTTGTCCATCCTACACCTACATAGGTTTACATAAAATAATTATGTCAACCACGTATGCTATGATACATTATTTTATTCATAAAATCAACACACAAATAATTCCAAATCCGACAATTTATTTGCATATATAATAGAATGAAAATTTTTTAAAGGTGTAAAATTACAAAATTAGTGATTTTTTGTTATGAAAAATATAGACATTTTAAAAATAATGTAGTATAATAACATAAAAAGTATGAATAAAGGAGTTGTTGTTATATGGATTCAAAAGTACATGTAATGGATCACCCTTTGATATTGCACAAAATTACCATGATGCGCGATAAAGATGCAACTGTTAAAGATTTCAGAGAGCTTGTATGTGAAATAGCATTGCTTATGGGCTATGAAGCAACACGTGACCTTCCGCTTGTTGACAAGCAGGTTACAACGCCTATGGGTATAGCAAACGGTAAAGCGATTCATAAGCAGGTTGCACTTGTGCCAATTCTCAGAGCAGGTCTTGGTATGGTTGATGCTCTTATGAGTCTTATTCCTGCAGCAAAGGTTGGCCATATTGGTCTTTACAGAGACCATGATACACTTGAACCGGTTGAATATTATTGTAAGCTTCCGCCGGAAATTGAGTCAAGACAAGTTATTGTCTTAGATCCGATGCTTGCTACCGGAGGAAGTGCTATTGATGCGATTAATCTTATCAAGCGTCACGGTGCAAAGAATATAAGGTTCATGTGCCTGATAGCTGCACCCGAAGGCGTTAAAGCTCTTAGTGAAAGTCATCCCGATATTGAAATTTATTGCGGCGCGGTTGATGAAAAGCTTAACGAAAACGGCTATATCGTTCCCGGTCTTGGTGATGCAGGGGAC
Source organism: Clostridia bacterium (assembly GCA_045128915.1). GTDB lineage: Bacteria > Bacillota > Clostridia > UBA1381 > UBA1381 > RGIG9115. The sequence continues at coordinate 26,637 of JBGVIT010000066.1, read as the reverse complement.
CGTTTGTTCGGAACTATATAATGTGAAAGGATGTTGCATGCAACATCCTTTTAATTTGTTTGGATTCTCTTGACAATACCTTATAATTTTGGTAGTATTATAATAGTATTTTCTGACAGTATGGAGGATTGCTGTGAATAAGAAATCTATTGATAAAATTAAATTATTTTTGAATACGCTTCAGTCACGCATGGTTGAAAACAGCGACTTTTTTGAAAAAATACTTGTTGTTTTAAGGTCTGGAGCAAAGGAATATTTTGTTGAGTTTACCTACAACAATGATATTATTGAATTTGATTATCTTGGGAATAAAAAGGAAGTTGCAGATTTTGATGAGCTATATGACCTTTTAAGAGAATACGACAGCGCAAGTGTCAGGTACATGGAACGTGCAACAGAAATTGTCATTGATGCTGACGATAGAAATGTCAGGATGCAAAATCGGGAACGAACTTCTGAGGAGATAAAAACTTCAACTGTTAATACAGGTCGCCGATATCTCGTAAATCCGTCTCGTGCGTCTAAACTTTTAAAAGAGCTGGGAGTCCTTGCGGAAAACGGAAAGATTAAAAATGACAAGGTAAGGAAGTACAACCAGACTGATTATTTTCTTGAGCTTATGAATGGTGTTCTTAAGGATATTGATGAAAGCGAAGAGCTTTTGATTCTGGACTGCGCATGCGGCAAAAGCTATCTTTCATTTGTAATGAATTATTATTTTACGGAAGTTTTGAGGAAAAAGTGCCGCTTTATTGGTGTTGACTTTTCAGAGAGCGTTATTGAGTCCTCAAGAAAAACGGCTGAACGTCTTGGTTATAAAAACATGACCTTTGTTCACAGCGATTTGGCTGAATTTACCCCTGATACACCACCAGACTTAGTAGTTTCGCTTCATGCCTGCGACATCTTGACTGATATGGCAATAGCACTTGGCATACGAGCCAAGGCAAAGGCTATTATGAGCGTTCCATGCTGTCATAAGGATATTTTAAAGCAGTATTCATATGAACCGTTTTCTATGGTTACGAAGCATGGTATTTTAAAAGCAAGACTTGCAGACACTTTGACGGATGCTCTCAGGGCATCGTTTTTGGAGGCTTCGGGATACAATGTTTCTATGATAGAATATATATCACCTCTTGAAACTCCAAAGAATATAATGATAAGAGCTGTCAGAACAGGTAAAACCTCTGAGAGTGCAAAAAAGGATTATGAAAGTTTAAAATCAATGATTCATGTAAATCCTGCTATTGAAAGATTTGTCTGAACGGAGGATAATAATGGATTTGATTGAGAAAACTATTAAAAGCGAGCAAATATACGATGGTAAAGTGGTTAATCTCTGGCTCGATACAGTTATACTTCCTGACGGTAAAGAAGCAACTCGCGAGATTATAAAGCATCCCGGTGGGGTATGTGTGCTTGCAAGCGATGAGAATAACCACGTATATATGGTTCGTCAGCACAGAATTCCTACGGGAGAGCTGCTTTTTGAAATTCCTGCAGGTAAGCTCGAATACGGCGAGGATATATGTTCTGCCGGCAGGAGAGAGCTTGAAGAAGAAGCAGGAGTTATTGCGGGAGATATGATATATATGGGGTATTTCTATCCTACCCCTGCGTATTGCTGCGAAAAAATTCATATGTACTTTACAAAGGTAGCTTCAGTCTGCAGACAACACCTTGATGACGATGAATTTCTTGAAGTGACAAAAGTGCCATATGATGAGCTGTATAAAATGGTTATGAATAATGAAATAACAGACGGGAAAACTGCTCTTGCTATCTTAAAAGCAAAAGAATTAATAAACCGTCAATAAGATAAAACAGGAGAAGATTAAAATGGAACAAAACAAACTTACTCAAACAATCAACGGAAGAATGTACACCTTTGTTTCTGAGGAAACTCCGGAATATATGGAAAAACTGTGTGCATATGTCAATGAAAATGTAACAAAAGTAAAGCAAAAAAATCCAACACTTCTTGGAGAACGTCCAATAGTGCTTGCGGCGCTTAATATTTGTGATGAACTGTTCAAGGCAAATATAGGCGGTAAGGCAATGTATGAAAAAGCGCAGAAAAACTATAACGAATTAGTTGCAGAAAATAAAAGGCTTCGTGAGATTGTAAACAGTTCGGAGTATGAAATTGACATGGCATCTCTCCAGCATCAGCTCGATGAAGCAAAGAGAGAAATAGAAAGACTTAAGAGAAGATATTAAAAAAAGGAGGAGTCGGCTTGGAGCTTTTATCACCTGCCGGTTCATATGAATCACTAATAGCGGCTGTTCAAAGCGGAGCCGACGCTGTATATCTCGGCGGCGAAAAATTCGGGGCGCGACAGAGCGCTTCCAATTTCACCATAGACGAGATGAAAAAATGGACTGATTATTGCCACTTGTACGGTGTAAAGGTATATGTTACAGTAAACACTCTTATAAAGGATTCGGAGCTTGAAGAGCTTGCGGAGTATATAACCGACCTTGCGCAGTGCAGGATTGACGGAGTAATAGTTCAGGACTTGGGCGCCGCTTCTGTAATCAGAACAGTAGCGCCTGAATTGGAAATTCATGCAAGTACACAAATGACAGTCACGACTGTCTCAGATGCAGAACTTCTTGAAAATCTTGGCTTTACAAGAATAGTACTTTCAAGAGAGCTGACCATTGATGAAATAAAAACAATCAGCAACAGTACATCATGCGAAATAGAAGTATTTGTGCATGGTGCTTTGTGTATGTCATATTCAGGTCAATGTTTGATGAGCAGTATAATCGGCGGACGAAGCGGAAACAGAGGAAGATGCGCTCAGCCGTGCAGACTGCCATATACTCTTGAGGGCGATGGGGGAAAGAAAAGCGGATTTTTGCTAAGCCCCAAGGATTTGTGCCTTGTTAATATGCTTGACCAATTAAAAAAAGCAGGTGTTGACTCTCTCAAAATAGAAGGACGACTTAAAAGAGCAGGCTATGTTTCAACGGTAGTAGGTATATATCGTGCTTGCATTGACGGCGGAAGAAAAGCAACATCAAAGGAGTTCAAAGAGCTTCAGGATGCCTTTGGACGAGGATTCACCGTAGGCTTTTGCGGAGGGGAAACAGGCAGGAAAATGATGAATCCTGAAAACTCTTCGAATGTTGCAGACAATGTTTTTACAGACGATGCAAAAGCGCGATGTCGGGCCGATGCGAATATAAGAAAGGTTTCAGTTTCCATAAAAGCATCAGCAAAATCAGGTTGTCCCCTCAGGGTTAGCATGGTTGATACAGACGGAAACGAGGTTCAGGGTGAAAGCGAAGCAATATGTCAGGAAGCAATAAACAAACCCGTTTCTTCAAAACGTATAGAGGAATCCCTTTTAAAGCTTGGCGGAAGTATATACACTTGTACTCAGATTGAAGTAGAGGCGGATGAGAATATAAGTATTCCTATTTCAGCTATAAACGCGGTAAGAAGAATTGTTTGCGAAAAAATGGATATGCTACGTACTGAAAGGCCAAGCCTTGTAAATTACACCTACGAGCAATCTGCTGCCACTTATAAAAATGTCTTTACTGATATTTACTGCGAGGTTAACACTAAGGAGCAATACGATGCAGCAAAAAGTTTGGGTATAAAAAATATCATCGCTCCTGCATCAATTTGCGGAGAAAATGACATAATAAGGTATGGATTTGTTTCCAAAGTTAACACAAAAAAAGGCAAACGTGCTATGGTTTCCGCAATCGGTCAGTTGGCAGATGCATCGGAAGCTGAGATAATCGGAAGCAGCCGGCTGAATATAACAAACCACCTTAGTGCAGAGTTTTACAGAGCTTTTATGAAAAAGGCGCATTTATCAGCTGAGCTTTCTCTCAAAGAAATTTCAGGAATTACTGAGAAAACAGAGCTTGAATGCGGCGTGATTGCTTACGGCAGGCTGGATTTGATGCTTACTGCAAACTGCCCCGTGAATGCGGCAGGGGAATGCAATAAAGGTAAAAGCTTATATTATCTTAAAGACCGAAAGGGAGAAGAGTTTCCGCTTATTTGTTCAGATAACTGTGCTATGCGAGTTCTTAATTCAAAACCTATATTTATGGCTGATAAATGGAATGATATTATAAAATCGGGTGTTACCTTTGCTACGTTGGTATTTACGGACGAAACCGGTGAAGACTGTGAAAGGGTTATAAAAACATATCTTGATGCCATGTCCGGCAAAGCGATACAACCTATGAAAGAAAATACATTTACCCGAGGTCATTTTTATCGAGGGGTGTTATGAGGAGAAAATATGTCTAAGAAAATAATACTTGCGTCAGGCTCGCCCAGACGCTCGGAAATTCTAAATAATATAGGGCTTGAATTTACAGTAATTAAGTCCGAAGCTGATGAAAGCAGGATAAACCCTGAGGGAATTCCGGTGGATATGTATGTGCAGGAGCTTTCGCTCCTTAAAGCAACAGAGGTTTATGGAAGAATATCAGCACCTGACAGCCTTATAATCGGAGCTGATACGGTAGTGAGCATAGACGGCAAAATTCTCGGAAAGCCTCAGGACGATGATGACGCATTCCGAATGCTTAAAAATTTGTCAGGCAAAACTCATCAGGTATATACGGGTTTTTGCGTAATAAATGCTGATGACGGATATTCAGTATGCGCATCGGAATGTACAGATGTTACTTTTGCAGAGCTTACAGATGAAGAAATCATTGAATATATACATACCGGCGAGACTAAAGATAAAGCCGGTTCTTACGGCATTCAGGGCAAAGGAGTTATGCTTGTTGAAAAAATAAGCGGTGATTACTTTAATGTAGTTGGTTTGCCCGTAAGAAGCCTTGTAAAGCTGATGAAAAAGGAGTTTGGATTTTAAAAAATTCCTTGCATCATTTATCTGAAAGGAATTTATAATGAGCTTTTTGTCTGAGACTTTGGGTATTGATCCCGGCACATCATATACGAGAATATATAAGTCAAATCAGGGAGTGGCAATCAACGAGCCGTCGCAGGTGGCGGTAGATAAATACAGCGGTAAAATTCTCGCAGTGGGCATGGAAGCTGATGAGCTTATAGCCAAAGCCCCCGACAGCGTAGGCGCAGTAAGTCCTATAAGAAATGGAGTAATAGCTGACTTTGATATGGCAAGAAATATGTTCTCTATGTTTCTTGGTAAGAAAATCAAAAGCACAATTTCAAAGCCTGCTGCCTTGGTAGCTGTTCCGTCAGGGATTACCGATGTAAGCAAAAGAGCGCTTGAAGAAGCGCTTCTGTGGTGCGGTATAAAGTCCGTAAATTTCAGGGAGAAAGCCATGATGTCAGCAATGGGTGCAAATTTGCAGACGGACGGTGTTTCAGGCTCAATGATAGTTGATATAGGTAGCGGAACTACGGAAATAGCCATTATGAGCATGGGCGGAATAATATATTCTGACTCAGTAAATGTGGGCGGTGATATGTTTGACGCCTCTATTATAAATCATATAAAAAAGAATCATGGAGTTTGTATCGGTCATAAAATGGCGGAGGAAATAAAGATAGCACTTTGCAGCTTTTCCGAGAACTGTCAGGCTGAAGAATATCTTGCCATAGGCCGCGATGTATCTTCAGGACTTCCCGGTAGTGCAGCGATTTGCTCTGCCGAGATTGCAGATGCAATATATAACGACATAGTAGAAATAACCGATGCAATATGCACAGCTGTTGAACATACACCGAGTGAGCTTGCATCAGATGTGATGAACAACGGTATTATGCTCACCGGTGGCAGCTCATATTTGAACGGAATATGTGAGATTATTGGTGAGCACACAGATATTCACGCAATATGCTGTGATGATGCGAGAATGAGCGTAATAAACGGTCTTGGCGTTTGTATTTCAGGAAAAAATGAAGCTGTATAAAAAAATTATTCTGCTTGTTGCAATAGCAGTTTTGTCCTACGGTTTGAGAAGCTGGATTTTTCAAACCTTTGAAATTATTCTAAAACCTTTATGTGAAGTATCTTATGCGGCTAAAATGCGCATAATTGAATATAAAAATATTGAAGCTTTAAAGACAGAAAATGAAATTCTTTCAAGGGAAATAAAACGGCTTAGTATGAATCAGGCTTCTTTGGGAGAATATAGAAAGAAGATAGATACACTTGAGAGCCTATTAAGGCTTAAAACCCATTTGGATGCGGAATATGAAACAGTTTCAGCCAATGTTATAGCATATTCTTCTGATAATTGGTATGACTCATTTGTAATTAACAAAGGTGCAAGTGACGGAATAAGTATTGGCGACTCGGTTGTGGCAGATGACGGAATTGTTGGAAAAATAATCAAAGTCAGCTCTCGTCAAAGTCATGTAGCTACCATAATTAATGCGGATAGCGTTATTAGTGTCCGTAGCCGCCGCAGCGGCACTATTGCGGCAGTAAGAGGAGATATGAAGCTGTTACGGGAAAAGCAGATGCGGATGATTATTGCTGAAAGTACGGATGGGTTTAACAAGGGTGATTATCTGGAAACTACCGGCGCCGGAGAAAACTATCCTGAGGGATATGCAGTTGGTACTGTTGCGGAGCTTTTCGACGGTTCGGGTGTAGTTATTCCGGCAGTTGATTTGACAGATGTTTATGAAGTTATTGTTGTCAAAATGTAAATTGTGGTTATTCCTGATTATTTTGTTTGTTATATGCTCATCGGGCTTAGCAAAGTTCGATAATATTTATGTTCAGCCTTTGATAGCTTTTGGCTGTGCCTACTCCGGTACAAGAGTGAGATTTGAAGACAGTATCCATTTGATGCTGATTGTTCCGTTTCTGGCAGCGATGCTTAATGCAGTTGAGATTGTCGGGGTGGTGGCATTTTTTATGATGCTTGTGTTTTTTGCATACAGACCGCTAAAGAAGATAAAAATATTTATTATTGGATTTTTATTATTTTCTGCTTTGGAATTTGTATCAGCAATCAGATATATTAGTTTACAAACAATATTCATGGCAGCTTTTTATAATACGTTGATTTTTATGGTAATGAGAAAGCTTTGTGAAATTTGGTTTCCGTCTTCACAACGTAATATATTCATATAAAAGAGGTCCTTTATGTTAAGAGCAAAAAAAAGAATAAATATAATATGTGTTATATTTATTATAGGTTTTTTATGCTTGATAACAAGATTGTTTTATATGCAGGTAATGTGCAGTACAGTCTTTAAAGAACTATCCGAAAACAAAACCTCAACGAACATAATAACAAAAGCTCCAAGGGGCGAGATAACTGACCGATACGGAAAACTCCTTGCGGGTAATCGTTCCGGCTATTGCCTGATGTTTATAAAATCAGAGCTAAATTTTCATGAGCAAAACAGAGCAATTATTAAAGTGCTTAATATGCTTCATGGGGAAGAAACGCCTTTTATGGATTCCATGCCCGTAACAGTTTCTGATAACCAATATTTGATTACTGCTCAAAACAGTAAATGGCTTGAAAGCTATGACGTTGATAATGCACTTAATGCAGATGCTGTAATGGAATTTTTTTGTCGCAGGTTTGGTATAAGCGGGTATGATAAATACGATTCAAGACGAATAGCCGGTTTTTATTATGAAGCGGATAAGCATAATTTTTCGTACCATGTGCCGTTTAAGGTTGCAGATGACGTTCCGTTTGGCGTAGTGAGTAGAATTGAAGAAACTCCGGAAGAGTTTTCATGTTTTACCGTTATAAAAGATTATTCAAGAATTTATTATAATGACGGCTATGCATCTCATATTGTGGGCAGAGTTGGTAAGGTTAGCAAAGATGAGTATAAGCTTCTGAAAAATAAAGGCTATAAAATTGATGATTATTGTGGCAAGCAGGGGGTTGAGAAGCTTGCGGAAGAATTTCTTCGAGGTACAGACGGGGTGGTTGGTACTCAATCAGGAGATTTTTCGTTTATATCAAAAAAAGATGCACAGCAAGGAAACCGTGTCGTTCTTACAATAGATTTTCAAATGCAGAAAGTTATTGAAAATTCTCTTGCAGAACATATAAAACAAATCAGTTCATATGGCGGAGTAAAGAGCGGCATGGATGCAAATTCAGGTGCGGCAGTTGTGGTTGATATCAATAATGGCGATGTTTTAGCATGTGCATCTTATCCGACGTTCAGACTTGATTCATTTAATAAAGACTATAATCTGCTGTCACAAAATCCAGACCTGCCCTTATGGAACAGAGCAGTCAGCGGAACGTATTCTCCCGGCTCAACTTTTAAGCCGCTTGTTGCATTGGCAGCTCTTGAAAGCGGCAGTATCACTACTGATGAAATTATCGAAGACAAGGGAATATATGAATACTATGAGGACTATCGCCCCAGGTGCTGGATTTGGTCGGAGCAAAAAAATACTCATGGAAATATAAATGTATCCGAAGCTATTGAAAACTCCTGCAACTATTTCTTTTATGAAGCAGGCAGAAGAACGGGTATAAATAAAATTGCTGCATTCGGTAAAAGCTTTGGACTCGGTGAATATACGGGTACAGGCCTTGAGGAAGAAGCAAAAGGGAGAATTGCATGCCCTGAATCTAAAAGCAATGTTGTAAAGCCTTCGTCAGATAGCACGTGGTTTGGTGCGGATACGCTTCAGGCTGCCATCGGTCAATCAATTCATGCATTTACTCCGCTGCAAATGGCAAACTATATAGCTGCAATAGCAAATGGCGGTTACAGATATAAATTAAATCTTATCAAAAGTATCCGTTCGGGCAAAGACGGAAAAGTAATAAAACAAAACTCTCCGGAGATTGTAGAAAAAATCAGTCTTGACAAAAACAACCTTGAAGCTGTGCGAATTGGAATGAAAAATGTTGCTGAGGACGGTTCTGCAAGGAAGATTTTCGCAGGCTACCATGTACAGATAGGCGGCAAAACAGGAACGGCACAGGTTGGTTCAAACGGTTCGAACAACGGACTCTTTGTTGCGTTTGCGCCTTATGATAAACCTGAAATTGCAGTATGCGTTGTGCTTGAGCATGGTGTAAGCGGAGCAAATGCGGCATATGTTGCTAAGGATTTATTTGATTATTATTTTAGTGATTATAAAGGGGAAGTGTTGTATGCAGAATAATGAATATGTAGTTCTTAAAGGCTCTGTTGACGGAGTTAACATGATGCTTGACAGCTCGGCGTCAATGAATGACATACTCGATTCCATGCGCGAGAAAATTAAAAGCGCAAATGGTTTTTTCAAAGGCGAGTGTAATGTTTATGTTGGTGGGCGTGATTTGTCAAAAGCAGACAAACTAAGGATTACATCTGTTATGAATACGGTTTTTCCTGAAGCAAATATTGTTTTCAGGCAGGAAATTACAGATTCAGTACCTGAAATTACAGCGAAGAATCATACAGATAAGGGCGCAAGATTTATGCAGGAGCTTATGAGAGCTGCAGAGGAATCAAAAAATGCGTTAAAAGGCTCAAGAGGAAAAGCAGTAAAGCCACAGAAATTTGATGTAAAGCTGTATTCCGGCAACGTTTCTCAGGGTGAAAGTCTATCGTGTCACGGAGATTTGCTTGTGGTGGGAAATGTTGAAGCCGGTGGCTTGGTTGAGGCTACCGGTAATATCTACATAATGGGCAGACTTAACGGAATTGCCGTATGTAACGGTGACTATGAAGACATCAGGATAATGGCTGCAGAATTCAAACCCCAAAGAGTTTCTATTGGCGATAAAAGTATGGATTTTCATGCTAACACCGTTGATGGCGGTGCAAAAATGGCATATTTGATGAAAGGCGTAATTTTTATTGAGAAAATTTTGTAAAAAATATAGACAAATGAGAAAATTTATGGTATAATGAACATCGTAGGACTTGTAAAGTAAGCAGTTTACGTAATTGGTGGAAGAAATTTGAGTCAACGGAGGTTTCTTATGGGAGAAATTATTGCGGTGTCTTCCGGTAAAGGCGGAGTGGGTAAAACTGCTGTTGCCGCTGGACTCGGTGAGGCTCTTGCAAAGAAAGACAAAAAAGTTTTACTCATTGATGCTGACTTTGGTTTGAGAAACCTTGATATAACACTTGGTGTTCAGGACGAGGTAGTATTTGATGTTCTCGACTGTGTTGACGGACGTGTCAGCGCCGAAGAAGCGATGATCAGCATTTCTTCAGCCGGAGAATTGTATTTCCTTCCTGCATCACAGAGCAGGGGCGGAAAATATATTGATTGTGATAGATTTGCAGAGTTTTGCAACGTAATCAAAGAACAGTTTGATTATGTTATAATGGATTGTCCCGCAGGATTGGAGCTGGCTGTTCCTCTGAGTGTGTGCGATAAGGGATTTATTGTCGTACAGCCGTACATATCCTCAATACGTGATGCAGACAGATGCATCGACCTTTTTGAGCGTAACGGCGTAGATGATGTTACGCTTATTGTGAACGGTGTTGATCCGTTGCTTATGGCTAAAGGTATCATATGGAATCTTGACGATATTGTGGACTTGCTTGGAATAAGCCTTTTAGGAATAGTGCCGTATGATTCACAGCTTATGAATCAAAGTGCGGCAGACAGAAGCTCTGTTGCATTTGTAGGCTTTGCCAATATAGCAGGTCGTATTGTAGGCGAGGATATTCCTATAATGAAGCTTGATAAAAAGAAATCAGGGTTTTCATTACGTAAGAAGAAAGTTTCAAAAAAATATTAAGAATATGGGGGTTTGTAACTGTGAATATTGCATTGATAGCGCACGATAAGAAAAAAGAGTTGATGGTTCAGTTTTGTATAGCTTATAAAGGCATACTTGAAAAACATGTTTTGTTTGCAACCGGTACTACCGGAAAACTTATCAACGAAGGCACCGGACTTGATGTTTACAGATTTCTTTCAGGTCCTCAGGGCGGAGATCAGCAGATTGGCGCTCGTATTGCATACAATGAGATTGATTTGGTCTTGTTCCTCAGAGATCCTTTGAGTGTAGAAGGATATGAGCCTGACGTGTTTTCTTTGCTCAGACTTTGCGATATGCATAATATTCCTATTGCTACAAATGTAGCAACAGCAGAGGTGCTTATTCATGGTCTTGACCGCGGTGATCTTGATTGGAGAGATATAGTTAACCCGAAGAAATAAATTATATTTAGCGGCTTGACCGCTAAATTTTTTGCAAAATTATATTAAGGAGTAGATACTATGAGCGAATGTAGTCATAATTGTGAAACCTGCGGGAAGTCATGCTCTGACCGCACAGCAGAAAGTTTGCTTGTGCCGCAGAATGCATTTTCACAGATAAAAAAAGTAATAGGAGTTGTCAGCGGTAAGGGTGGAGTAGGCAAATCTCTGGTAAGCGGACTTCTCGCTGTTGAGTGTAATAAAAGAGGCCTGAGAACTGCTGTACTTGATGCGGATATAACAGGACCGTCAATCCCTAAAATGTTTGGAATTAATGAGAATGCAAAAGGTAATGATGACGGTATATTCCCCGTTGTTACAAAAGACGGAATCAGCCTTATGTCAATAAATCTTCTTCTGGAGAATCAAACCGATCCGGTTGTATGGCGTGGCCCTGTTATTGCAGGTACAGTAAAGCAGTTCTGGACAGATGTTCTCTGGGGAGATATTGATATAATGTTTATTGATATGCCACCGGGAACCGGTGATGTCCCTCTGACTGTTTTCCAATCAATACCCGTTGATGCCATAGTAGTTGTAACATCACCTCAGGAGCTTGTTTCAATGATTGTTGAAAAAGCGGTAAAAATGGCAAAAATGATGAATGTGGGAGTTGTGGGACTTGTTGAAAATATGAGTTATGCTCTTTGTCCTGACTGCGGAAAGAAAATTGAAATTTACGGCAAGAGCAGAGCGGATGAAACTGCTGCTGCAAACGGCATTGAAAATGTGGCAAAAATTCCGTTTAATCCTGAACTTGCATCTCTTTGTGATAAGGGTGAGATAGAATCAAACGATTCGGAATATGTAAGTGAGATAGTAGATAAAATTATCGGAGCGAATTGAGTATTAATAAGATTGTCACTTGAAGGAGTTAACGATTAAAATTATGAACGAAGATAAAGCAAAAAAAGCAAAAGAGCTTTTTGAATCAGGTTACAACTGTTCTCAGGCGGTACTTGGTGCGTTTGCTGATGAACTTGGTCTTGATACAGATACCGCCATGAAAATCTCATCATCATTTGGCGGAGGTATGGGCAGACTCAGGGAAGTGTGCGGTGCAGTAAGCGGTATGTTTATGGTTGCGGGCATGAAATATGGCTATGCATCTCCTGAAGCGTCAGAAGAGAAAAAAGAGCTGTATAAAAAAATTCAGGAGCTTGCAGGAGAATTTGAACAGTCAAACGGTTCCATAGTTTGCAGAGAGCTTCTTGGACTGTCTGCAAAAAAGGATAACCCTGCGCCTGAGCCAAGAACAGATTCGTATTATAAAAAGCGACCATGTGCAGAGCTTGTTGCAGATGCTGCAGGCATGATTGCCGAGTATATAAAGAAGAACTGAGGTGGTAATATGATTTGTAAAAAAATCAATCTTGATGAAAAATGCGATAATATATATCTTGAAGCTCTTATAGCCGATAAGATAAACGGATGCCAAAGAGATGCGATTTTAGTAATTCCCGGTGGTGGATATTCAGGGGTTTGTTCCGACAGAGAGGGAGAGCCTGTTGCTCAGGCTTTCATGCCCTATGGATTTAATGCATTTATTCTTCATTACAGCGTGGCAACTGTTAACGATAATACGTTTCCTACGCAGCTTATTGAAGCATCAAAAGCGATAAAGCATATAAAGGATAACGCAGAAGAATATGGAATCAATCCCGAAAGAATTTTCGTGGTTGGTTTCTCAGCAGGCGGACATTTGGCTGCAAGTATTGGAAATATGTGGTCATTGCCTGAGATTTATAAGGCGGTGGATATGCCTTATGGATATAATAAGCCGACGGGTGTCATGCTGATTTATCCTGTTATAAGCGGAATAAGTGAGTTTGCGCACAAGGGCAGCTTTATTAATCTTCTCGCATCAGAAAACCCCGACAAATCCGACCTTGAAAAATGCAGTATCGAGCTTAATGTATCAGCTGATTCATCTCCTGCATATCTGGTTCATGCAGCTAATGACTCACTTGTAAAGCCGGAGAACTCACTTATTCTTGCAATGGAGTATTCTAAACACAAAATTCCATATGAGCTTCATATTTACCCAAGAGGCGAACATGGATTTGCTTTGTCCAATGAAATTACTTGGTGTAATAATGATGAGCATATTAATAGAGCAAATGAAAAATGGGTACAAAACGCAGTTGAGTGGTCAAAAACAATATAACATAATATAATTCTAAACCTTCCATATGCATCATATTAATTATTATTCGCATATAGGGAGGTTTTTGCTTTGATTATAATACGAAAACGAATTCTGATTATGGTTTCTGTACTGCTTGTTTTTGTATGCAGCGCAGGATTTATTATTTCAAAGGCAGCAGGAAGCAGTAAAATTAAGGTTATTGTTGATGCAGGTCATGGTGATCCTGACGGCGGTGCGGTAGGCGTGTCGGGAATACTTGAAAAGGATATAAATCTCCAGATAGCAATGAAACTGAGAGAAGTTTTGGATGGTAAGGGATATATAACAATAATGACAAGAACAGGCGATAAGGGTATATATGACTCAGACAGCGCAACTATACGGCAAATGAAAAAGAGCGACATGAATAAAAGACTCAACATAATGAAAAAGAGCAATGCGGATTTATTCATAACAATTCATATGAATTCCTTTGAGAACAGCAAAGCAAACGGATTGCATATATTCTATTCAGCAAACCACAGCGAAATAAAACAGCTTGCCGAAGATATACAGCAGAGAATTGCTGAGATAACCGGTGCGGCAACTCATGCCGTAGAAGCTGCGGATGACTCTCTGTTTCTTATGAAAAATCCGCCCATTCCTGCAATTCTTGCAGAATGTGGCTTTCTGTCCAATCCTGAAGAAGAAAAAAAGCTTGTAAACGAAGAATATCAGGCTAAGCTTGCATGGGCAATAGCAGAAGCAGTTGATGAATATTACACAACTGAGTAGCATTTTTATGGATATAACTGTTGAAAATACCAACTTTTTCGGAATTTAATGAAAAAAACAAAAAAATTCATCAAAACACTTGCTATTACTGTACTTTTGTGGTATAATAATGTTACGTTAATAAATTTGTTGCAAAAGAGTGGGCAAGGGCCTGCTCTTTTGTGCAGTTATGACATTAAAGCATACGAAAGGATGTGACGCTGTCTTGACAGAAGCAGTAAAAATTGCGTTTGAAGTAGGCGATGATATTGCCGAAAAGCTTGGCCTCTATCTTGTGGATGCAGAGTTTGTCAAAGAAGGAAAGGATAATTTTCTGAGACTCTATATTGATAAGCCCGGCGGCGTAGGTATTGACGAGTGCGAAAAGTTCTCAAATGCCTTTGGAGAGGTTTACGACAAAATTGATCCTATTTCCGAAGAGTATTGTCTTGAGGTTTCATCACCCGGTGTTGAACGTGTATTGAAAACAAAAAGGGAATACGACTATTTTAAAGGCCGCGAGGTAGCCGTTAAATTATATGCTGCCATTGACGGTAAAAAGGAATTTGAAGGAATTTTAAAGGATTTTGATGGAGAAAGAGTTATTGTTTCAGTAGATGAAACTGATGTATCTTTCACTCAAAAGGAAGCTGTTTTTGTAAGATTAGCATTCAGAATATAGAAGGGATTGGTAATAAAAAAATGAAAAAGAATTCAAAAAAACAGGAAAGAGAAACATTGCTTCAGGCTTTAGCTGTGCTTTGTAAGGAAAAAGGTATAGAGGAAGACGTAATTTTTGATGCTCTTGAAGCTGCAATGCTTGCCGGATACAAAAAGAACTATGTTCAGTCGCAGAACGTTCAGGTAAATATCGACAGAGCAACCGGCGTTATAAAAGTTTTCACACAAAAAGAGGTAGTAGAAGACGATGCAGTTTTTGATCCTCAAATTGAGATTTCAATACTTGATGCAAAGAAAATTAATGCAGCTCTCGAGCTTGGAGATTTTGTGGATGTTGAAGTTACTCCCGATGATTTCGGAAGAATAACAGCAATCACAGCAAAGCAGGTTGTAACACAGAGAATACGCGAAGCCGAAAGAGAAATCATCTATCGTGAGTATAACGAAAAAACAAACGACATCATTTCAGGAAGTATCCAGAAAATTGACAAAGGTAACGTATTTGTTGATATAGGCAAGACAGAGGCTATTCTTCCTGTAGGTGAACAGCCGGTTGCCGAAAGAGATTCTTACAAGATTCATCAGGTTATAAAGTGTTTCGTAAGCGAAGTGAGAAACGGAACAAAGGGTACACAGATAGTTCTTTCAAGAACTCATCCGGGACTTGTAAAGTGCTTGTTCCGCAGAGAAGTTCCTGAAATTGAGCAGGGAATTGTTGAAATCATGAACGTTGCAAGAGAAGCAGGTTCAAGAACAAAGATTGCTGTTTATTCATCAGATCCTAACGTAGATCCTCAGGGCGCGTGCATAGGACCTAAGGGAATGAGAGTACAGAACATAGGCGATGAGCTTGGCGACGAAAAGATTGACATTGTAAAATACAGCGAAGATCCCGTTGCATATATCACAGAAGCTCTTAGTCCTGCAAAGGTTGTAACATGCGTAATTGACGAAGAAGAAAAGACTGCTCAGGTAGTTGTTCCGTCAACGCAGTTATCTCTTGCAATAGGAAAATCCGGCCAGAATGTAAGACTTGCTGCAAAGCTTACCGGTTGGAAAATTGATATTGTAACATCTGTTGACGAGCTTAACTTATCAAAATCTTAAACAGAAGTTAATCAGTAATTAGTTTGGAAAGGTTTATTATGAAGAATCATACTCCGCAGAGAATGTGTGTAGCCTGCAGGCAGATGAAGCCGAAAGATGAGCTTATACGCATGGTTGTTTCAGACAACAAAGCTGTTATAGACAGCAATATGAAAATTCAGTCAAGAGGCGCATATGTTTGCAAAAACAAAGACTGTGTTGCTGTGGCAAGAAAAAAAAGATGTCTGGAACGTTCTCTTAAGATTGACTGTACTGATGTACATGAATTATTGGAAAAGTTTATTTCGGAGGACAGTGAAGTATGAAAAATATTCTTGGAATGATAGGACTTGCAAAACGTGCAGGAGCATTGAGCGTTGGAGCGGTTGCATGCGAGGCGTCAATAAAGTCCCGTACAGCAAAGCTTGTAATTGTTGCGGTTGATGCATCCGATAATTCAAGAAAAACCGTAAAAGACTCATGCTCATATTATAAAATACCTTGCTTGGAATTTTCTGACATGGAAAACTTAGGAAGATTTTCTGGAGGCGGAGAGAAAGCCGTTATCGCAGTAAATGATGAAAATTTTGCATCAGCACTTATTCAGAAAATTCAAGGGGTACAAGGAAAGGACAGGTGATTTATTTGGCAGAAGCAACATTAAACATAAAGACAATAGCCAAAGATCTTAAATTAACAGGCAAAGAGGTAACAGAGGCTCTTGCTCAGTACGGACATGAAATCAAAAGCACATCTGCTGCAATTTCAACTGAGCAGGCAGGACTTGTTGTTGATATTTTTTCATTAAAGAACGAAACTCCTTTACACGAGCTTAAGGAGCTTGTTTCTGCTGCTCGTGCAGAAGTGGAGAAGAAAGCAGCGGAGGAAAAGGCAGCACTTGAAGCAGAGCAGAAGAAAAAGGAAGCTGAGGAGCGTGCTGCAAAGATTAAAGCATCTCAGCCGGCTCCCACAGAAAAGGACATAGCTCTCAAAAAGGCTCAGGAAAAGGTTGCAAAGGCAGCTCAGGAAAAAGCTGAAGCGAGCAAGAAAAAAGAAGAGCCCAAGCCTGCAGAAAAGGTTCAGAAAAAGGCTGAAAAGAAAGCAGAACCCGCAGCAGAAGTGGCTGACGAACAGAAAAAGCAAAAGCGTGAAAAGCAGAAAAAGCGTCCTGCACAGAAGCAGACCGGAACAAGAATTGAGCTGGTTGGTGCAGACGATACCGACAGCGGAGAAGTTCTTATCAAAACAGAGGAAGATAAGCGTTATATTGATACAAGAACTTCCACAGTTGAAATCGAAAAAATCGAAAGCGCTGAACGTATAGAAGAGCTTGAACTTGATAAGAATATAAAATATAATTCAGGCCGCGATAAGCAAAAGTCAAAGCGCTCAAAACAGCCGATGAAGGACAATCTTGACGTAAAGCCTGATGTTAAAAAGCAGAAGCCGGTTAAGGAAATCACAGAGGTTGAAGTTCCTGAAACTATCACAGTAGGCGAATTTGCCCAGAAGATAGGCAAAGGTGCGGGTGAGGTTGTTAAGAAACTTATGATGCTTGGCGTAATGGCAACAATCACTCAGTCAATCGACTTTGAAACTGCAACATTAATAGGTGAGGATTTTGGAATAACAGTAAACCCCGAAATTGTGCTTACCAAGGAAGATATACTTTTCGAGCAGTCACAGCAGGAAGATAAGGCTGAAGACCTTAAGGAACGTCCGCCGGTTGTAGTTGTTATGGGCCACGTTGACCATGGTAAAACATCACTTCTCGATGCTATCAGAGATACTTCTGTTACATCTACCGAAGCCGGTGGTATTACACAGCATATTGGTGCATATAGCGTAACTCTTAACGACCGAGTAATTACATTCCTCGACACCCCCGGTCACGAAGCATTTACTACAATGCGTGCTCGTGGTGCTCAGGTAACTGACGTTGCTATTCTTGTTGTTGCAGCAGATGACGGTATCATGCCACAGACCATAGAAGCTATTAACCATGCAAAAGCTGCAGGTGTAACAATCGTAGTTGCAATCAACAAAATTGACCGTGAGGGTGCAAACCCCGACAGAGTCCGTCAGGCTCTTGTTGAACATGGACTCGTTCCTGAAGAATGGGGCGGAGATACTGTATGTGTAGAAGTCAGCGCAAAGATGAGAACAAACATTGACGGCTTGCTCGAAATGGTACTTCTTGTTGCTGACATGAAAGAACTCAAAGCAAATCCTGACAGAGAAGCAATGGGTGCAGTTATCGAAGCAAGAGTTGATAAGGGTAGAGGCCCCGTTGCAACAGTTCTTGTTCAGAACGGAACACTTAATGTTGGCGATATAGTAATCGCAGGTACAGCTGTTGGTCACGTTCGTGCTATGATTAACGATAAGGGCAGACGTGTAAAAACTGCAGGTCCATCAACACCTGTTGAAATACTTGGTCTTTCAGAAGCACCTTCAGGCGGCGATAAATTCTATGTAGTTAAGAACGAAAAGCTTGCTCGTGAGGTAGCAGAAAAAAGACGTTCTGATATTCAGGAAGATAAGTTCAATAAGGTTATTAAGGTTAACCTTGACAACTTGTTCAGCCAGATTGATGAAGGCAACATGAAGGAGCTTAACGTAATTATCAAAGCCGACGTTCAGGGTTCAGTTGAAGCTGTACGTCAGTCAATCGAAAAGCTTTCAAATAACGAAGTAAGAGTACGTGCAATTCACGGTGGTGTCGGTGCAATCAACGAATCCGACGTAATGCTTGCTAATGCTTCAAATGCAATTATTGTAGGCTTCAATGTACGTCCTGATGCAGGTGCATTATCAGCAGCAGAACGTCAGGAGGTTGACATCAGACTTTACAGCGTAATCTATCAGGCGATTGAAGAAATAGAAGCTGCTATGAAGGGTATGCTCGATCCTGAATTCAAGGAAGTTGTAATAGGTCATGCCGAGGTCAGACAGACTTTCAAGGTTTCAAGTGTTGGAACTATTGCAGGATGTTATGTAACAGACGGTAAGATTGTCAGAAATGCAGGAATACGTCTTGTTCGTAACGGCATTGTTGTTCACGAAGGCGAACTTTCAAGTCTTAAGAGATTTAAGGATGACGCAAAGGAAGTTACAGAAAACTTCGAATGTGGACTTGGAATTGACAGATTCAATGATATCAAGGAAGAAGATATTATCGAATGTTTCATAATGGAAGAGGTCCGCAGATAAGATATAAACATGAAAACTCAGGCTTTGCATTTTACCTGCGGAACCCTTTTAGGCTTTCGCAGGCAAAATGCTTGCTTGCTTTTTCCGTGCTGATATAATACAGCGGATTGGAGATTGTTATGTCAAGAATTGATAAAATAAATGAAGAACTAAGACGTGAGCTTTCATCAATAATACGTGAACTTAAGGATTCACGAATTCCAATGATGACGAGTGTTGTAGCTGTTAATGTAACAAACGACCTTCGCTATGCAAAGGTGTATGTTTCAGTAATGGGCGACGAAACGACCAAGAAAAAAGCTCTTGAAGGTCTTAAAAGTGCATCAGGCTATGTGCGCCGCGAAATAGGTAGAAGAATGGACATTCGCTATACGCCCGAACCGGTGTTTGAGATTGACCGTTCAATAGAGCATGGAGCACATATTAATGAATTGCTCAGAGGCGATAAAAATGATTAATAGTATTGAAAGCTTTATAGATGAAAGTACAACCATTGCCATATTGTGCCATATAAACCCCGACGGTGATGCTCTTTGCAGCTCATATGCCCTTGCGGATGTTCTTAGAAACATGGGCAAGAGTGTGGTTTGTGTGTTTGAGGACGAGCCGGGAGCTAAGTATGATTTTCTCGGCGGTGAATATGAGGTTTTTGATAACGAGAGGGACTATACCTTTGACCTTGTTATAGCTGTTGACTGCGGAGATGCTAAGCGTCTTGGAAAGTTGTATGACATATTCAAAAAAGCACCACGCACTATAAATATTGACCACCATAAAACAAATGATAACTTTGCTATGTTAAACGTAGTAAAACCCCATTACTGTGCAGCGGCAGAGGTTATAGCAGAGCTGCTTTTTGATATGGAAGCAGATATAAGCGACTGCGCTGCAAGACTTCTTTACGGTGGTATTATGTCTGATTCCGGTTGTCTTAAGTTCAGCAGTACAACTCCTGCAACCCACAGAACAGTTGCAAAGCTTTTGGAGCATGATTTCGACCATAGCGAAGTTACAAGAATGTTGTTTGATTCAAATTCAATGGAGCTTACTCGACTGACGGGTTATGTGATGAATAATATAGAAAGCTATTCGGATGGTAAAATAACCATGATTTGCACTACCTCGGAGCTTCTTGAACAATACGGAGTTGACGAAAAAGAGGCAAACAACCTTATCAATATCCCACGAAGCGTTAAGGGCGCAGAAATTGCTGTTGAGGTTAAACAGCGCAGTGGGCAGATAAGAGTCAGCATACGCTCTAACGGAGAAGCGGAAGTTGACAGAGTTGCGGCTGTATTCGGTGGCGGCGGACATATACGTGCAGCAGGTGCGACTATTGAGAATATGACCTTTGAGGATGCAAAAAACGCAGTAATAGAAGCTTGTATGAATGAGCTTAAAAGATGTATAGAATAAATCAGGAGGTTTCCTGTGGATTATAACGGAATAATATTGCTCAATAAAGAGCAGGGCCCCACATCGCACGATATGGTTTATGAAATGCGCCGTATATTCAATACCAGAAAGGTAGGACATACGGGTACCTTAGATCCAATGGCAACGGGTGTACTGCCTATATGTATCGGAAATGCAACTAAAGCGTCTGATATGCTGTTGTGCGAGAAAAAAGAATATATAGCCGAAATTAAGTTCGGTTTTTGCACTGATACGGGGGATATTACGGGTAGCATTATACAAACTTCGGATTATATTCCCGATATTGAAAGTGTAACTGCGGCAGCACATTCTATGTGCGGTCAAATTATGCAGACGCCACCTATGTACTCTGCAAAGAAGCAAAACGGAAAAAAACTTTATGAGCTTGCAAGAAGCGGTCAGGTTGTTGAACGTGCCGCAGTGCCTGTTGAAATATATTCAGCTGAGGTTTTGGGCGAGTGTGAAAAGGAAAATACATACTCTATTAAATTCTCTTGCTCTAAGGGTACTTATATAAGAGTGTTGTGTGAGGATATAGGAAAGAAGCTCAACGCCTGCGCGTGTATGTCTGCGCTATGCAGAACAGCTTCGGGTGATTTTCGTATAGAGAATTCACATACAGTATCAGAGCTTAAGGAAATGGCCGAGTCAAATAAGCTGTCGGAGCTTTTAATTCCAACTTGTGAGCTTTTTGATTATAATAAAATAACGTTAAACCCCAAGCAGTCAGACAGAATGAAAAACGGGGTGTTTGTATCACATCCTGAAATCAAAGATGGGGAAAAGTACAGAGTGTTTGACAGCGATAACACCTTTTTTGCCGTTGCACGCTGTGTGGACGGCAGACTAAGGATAGAAAAATCATTTCGTGTATAATGGAGAAACCATAAATGACTATCACATACAGGCATGGTGAATGTGTTGAGGCGGAAAAGTCATCCGTTGCACTTGGCACCTTTGACGGACTCCACATCGCCCATGCAAAGATAATTAATAAAGCAGCAGAATATGCTGAAAAAAATCATATATCCCTTGGCGTTATGATGTTTGACAGCATACCTGCAAATATTGTTTCAGACAGCTTTATTCCAATGCTTATGAGCGTTGAGGACAGAGTAAGCTTGTTAAATTCAGCTGATTTTGTATATATAGAAACCTTTGACCAAAAATTCATGTCAATGACTCCTGAAGAATTTGTGAGCTATCTGAAAAATACTTTAAAAGCAGCATTTGTGTCAGTTGGCTATAATTATCGGTTTGGTAAAGGAGCAAAGGGCGACACAAAACTGTTGAAACAGCTATGCTTAAAAGAGGGAATAGAAGTCTTTGTAGTTGATAAAACAGTTCTGAAAGGCGAAGCAGTATCCAGCACAAGAATTAGAGAGCTTGTATTGGCGGGCAAAGTAAAAGAAGCAGCAGAGCTTCTTTCAAGACCATTTTTTATTAACGGAACAGTCGTCAAGGGGCTAAATAATGGTACGAAAATGGGTATTCCCACAGCAAATGTACTGCCGGACAGTAAAATTATCTGTCCGCCATATGGGGTATATGCAGGCTTTTGTGAGATTAAAGGTGAAAAATATAAATCTGTTATTAATGTAGGAAACAACCCGACATTTAACGGCAAAGAAACCACCATAGAATGTCATCTTCTTGATTTTGATGGTGATATTTATGGTGAGAAATTAAGTGTTCACTTTATTGACCGTATTCGCGGCGAAATAAAATTCCCAACAGTTGACGCGCTGATAGAGCAAATACGTAGTGACATAAAGCAAACTGTGGAGAGAACGGAGGAAAACTGATGTATCTTGTAGCCGGATTAGGAAATCCCGGAAGCGAATATAACATGACACGTCATAATATTGGATTTTCTGCCATAGACTATATTGCTGACTTGAATAATGCAAAAATCAAAAAACTAAAGTATAAATCCCTTTTCAATGAAATAAATTGTAACGGCGAAAAGGTTTTTCTTGTAAAGCCGCAGACATATATGAATCTCAGCGGCGAAAGTATTCGTGATTTTTGTTCCTTTTATAAAATAAAGCCCGAAAATGTGATAATTATATGCGACGACATATCATTACCGCCGGGCAAAATAAGAATAAGACGAAAAGGCTCAGCAGGCGGTCACAATGGGTTAAAATCCATTATTTATCAGCTGAACTCGGAGGACTTTATACGCATTAAAATCGGGGTGGGAAGCCCTGAACATAAGGATTATGACCTTGCAGATTATGTGCTTGGAAGATTTTCAAAAGACGAAATACCGGTCCTTGAGGACTCAATAATCAAAGCTTCCAAAGCAGTAGTTGAAATAATAAAAAATGGTGTTGACAGTGCCATGAACAAATATAATTCATAGACTTAAAAATAAAGCCTTTTCAGGAGTGCAGAACAAGACTGCACTCCCTTTGGCTTTGGAGGGAATAATGAAACTAAGTGAGATTTTACAAGAAAACAAGCAGTTTTCACAGGTAATCAAGCATATAGATAATAAGAAATTTCCGGTTTCAATAAAAGATGTATGTGAGCAGGCTCAAGGACATGTAATATCTGTTATTTCCGAGCATTTACCAACAAAAAGTCTGGTGGTATGCTATACAGATACAGAAGCATCGGAGCTTTACAAGGATTTGAGCTTTTATTGTACTAACGTATGCAGGTTTCCGTCAAAGGAAATGATATATTATGATGTAGATGCTGCAGGACGTGATGTTGAATACAGACGCATACGCGCACTCTGGGAGTGGGAAAAAGGCGGTATAATGGTAGCATCCGTTGACTCGCTTATGCAATACACTTTGCCTGCTGACCATTTTATAAACAGCAGAATTGAGCTTAAACCCGGTGATGTGTGGGATTTATCAGAGCTTAAACAAAAGCTTGTTATGATGGGTTATACAAATTCATCAGAGGTTGACGGTATCGGCTTATTTTCATCAAGAGGCGGTATAATAGATATATTTTCACCCGGAATGAAGCTGCCCGTTAGAGTTGAATTTT
The DNA here is from genome assembly GCA_045128915.1 of Clostridia bacterium. Classification (GTDB taxonomy): domain Bacteria; phylum Bacillota; class Clostridia; order UBA1381; family UBA1381; genus RGIG9115. The sequence continues at coordinate 3,180 of JBGVIT010000066.1, read as the reverse complement.
TTGATGATGAGGTAGATTCTGTAAGAGTATTCGATTGGGAAACCCAGCGTAGTGTTGAGAATGTAGAATCAGCAGTAATTCTTCCGGCGAAAGAAAGCTTGATGACAAATGACGAGCATAATAAGCTTGTGAAAAAGCTTAAAAGCCTGAAAGATGAGTTTCCTGACGACATGACAATAAGCCGGGAACTTGAAAAGGCTGAAAACAATATAATCTTTCCGTCAATAGATAAATATATAAAATACGTGTATGACAAAATTCCGACTCTCATGGAATATTGCCATGATGCAACTGTGTTCATAGTCGATCCTGAACGTATTAAAGAGCGTTTTGAAAACTATGTTCATGACAGACTTGAAAACATCACTCAGCTTATTGATGGCGGTATATTAAGAGGCGATATAGACGATTATTTCCCATCCGGTCAAGAAATATATAACAGCCTTTTGGATATGCACGTAATTAATATTGCTGCACTATCCAACGAGGGAATAAGCCTTCGTTCAAGACAGACTGTTTCATTTCACGGTAAGCTTGAATATCTTTATGACGACCTGAATAAATGGCGGGATAAGGACTATACCGTTGTAATACTTGTCCAGAACCCTGACAAAGCAAAAAATATAGAAGGAGTTCTTAAGGATAACGGTTTTGAATGTATATATTCAAAAGAGAAAAATGTAACAAAGGGAAAAATCAATATTCTTACGGGATATATAAAGTCCGGCTTTGAATATCCTGATGCGCAGTTTGTTATAATTTCAGACAGAGAGATTTTTGAAACTGCCACAAGCCGCAAAAGACGTAAAGACGAAAACGCAAAGCGTATCAAATCCTATAACGATATAAACCCCGGTGACTATGTTGTACACAGAACTCATGGTATAGGTGTGTATGGCGGCATACACAAGATGACTACCCTTGGCATATCAAAGGATTATCTCAAGGTTAATTACAGAGATAATGACGTGTTGTATGTTCCTGTAGATCAGCTTGATATGCTCTATAAATATTCAGGCGGCGAGGAAAAGACTGTAAGAGTCAGCAAACTCGGCGGCAAGGAATGGAGCAGAACAAAGCAAAGAGTAAAGCAATCAACTGCTGAAATGGCAAAAAAGCTTGTGGCTCTTTATGCAGAGCGTGAAAAAACAAAGGGCTATGCCTTTTCAAAGGATACAGTATGGCAAAGGGATTTTGAAGATGCCTTTATATATACAGAAACAGAAGACCAGCTTCGCAGTATAGAAGAAGTCAAGTCCGATATGGAAAAGGAAAAACCAATGGACCGACTGCTTTGCGGTGATGTTGGCTTCGGTAAGACGGAGGTAGCGCTTCGTGCAGCGTTTAAAGCGGTTATGGACGGAAAGCAGGTTGCATATCTTTGTCCCACAACAATACTTGCCATGCAGCATTACAATACATTTGTTGAACGCATGGGTGAATTTCCGGTAAAAGTAGAAATGCTGTCAAGATTCAGAACCAAGACACAGCAGACTAATATTTTGAAAAAACTAAAATCAGGTGAAATTGATATAATTATCGGAACACATCGTATTCTTCAAAAAGATTTGGAGTTTTCCGATTTGGGACTTTTGATAATTGATGAGGAACAACGTTTCGGAGTGGCACATAAGGAAAAGCTTAAGGAGCTAAAAAAGAATATTGACGTTTTATCCATGACGGCAACTCCAATTCCTCGTACGCTTCATATGTCAATGATTTCTGTAAGAGATATGAGTGTTCTTACAATGGCACCGCAAAACAGATATCCCGTACAGACATATGTTTTAGAAGATGATATTTCAGTTATCGCTGATGCAATCCGACTTGAGCTTGCTCGCGGTGGTCAGGTTTTCTATTTGTATAACAGAGTTCAGGGTATTTACAAAAAGGCAGAACAGCTAAAAAATCTGTTCCCTGATAAAACAATACGGGTAGGACACGGACAGATGGACGAAACAGAGCTTGAGGATATTATGCATTCTATGGTAACGGGTGAAACCGACATATTGGTTTGTACTACAATAATAGAAACGGGACTTGACATTCCCAATGCAAACACAATCATAATAGAAAATGCGGACAGAATGGGGCTTGCACAGCTTTATCAGCTAAGAGGCAGAGTAGGCAGGTCAAATAAAAAAGCTTATGCATATCTGACCTATAAGCGAAATAAAGAAATGAGCGAAACGGCATCAAAAAGACTTCAGGCAATAAAGGAATTTACGGAGTTTGGTTCCGGGTTCAAAATTGCGCTTAAGGACCTTGAAATAAGGGGAGCAGGTGACCTTTTGGGAGCGCAGCAGCATGGGCATATGGATTCTGTGGGTTATGACCTTTATTGCAAAATTCTTCGTGAGAGTGTAAACGAAGCAACGGGTGAGGTTCAGGAGGAAGAAATTGAAACAACCATTGATATTAATGTTGATGCTTATATTCCTGAACGATATATCTATGATCCTGCACAGAGAATTGAAATTTATAAAAAGATTTCAATGATTGAAAACGAAGATGATGAGTTTGAAATCGAAGACGAAATGATAGACCGTTTCGGAGATATACCAAAAGCTGCCCAGAATGTAATAATGGTGGCGCTTTTAAAAGCGCGGGCGAGAGCTGCGGGTATTATGGAAATTTCTCATAAGGGTGAGTATGTAACGGTTAAGTTTGCAAAAGCAGATATAGGAGTTTTAATAGGTCTTGCAAAAGGCGAACCGCTAAAATACAAGCTTATACCGGGCGAAATTCCAACAGTCAGAATGAAGCTAAAATCCTATGATACTGTTCTGAAGGAAGCATATGATTTTGTTAATGTTATTTCATAAACTAAAACGAGGCTGCCGCATAGCGACAGCCTCGCTTAAATTTTTTAGTTGCACATGCAGGTTACAATCACAATGATGATAAGCACCCATAAAACCATGTCTAAGTCAAAGTTACAACCGTTGTTGCATCCGCATCCTTCCATGATAAGTGGCCTCCTTTCATGTAATTTAATATATACTATGCACAGATGCAAAATTGGTGATTGTACAATCGTGTTGTGATACAATTGATGGGTGACAAATAAAAAGGAAAATGTACTCTAAATATGATATAATGTTTAATAACCACAAAAAACGTATATCAAAGGAGTCATTTTCCCATGAATATTTTAACATCAAATGCACACTTTCGTCA
>JBGVIT010000065.1:0-4099 GCA_045128915.1 Clostridia bacterium | reverse complement strand
GCGTTTGAAATTCATATTCATTGTTTTGTTCCTCCTACAAAATTATTTTTTATCAAATAACGCTCTGCGCTCTGTTGAGTGGCGCATCATTTTTCTCATTCCGTCTATATCTTCTTTTTCAAGCATTGTTCTGAGTTCATTGAACTTATCTGCAAACATATTCATTTGATCAAGAAGTGCTTGTTTATTTGCTACAAACAGCTCACTCCACATCAAGTCATTTATTCTTGCTATTCGTGTTAAATCCCTGAATGAGTCACCTGTAAACTTCTCCATATTCTCTTTATCATTGCAGGTCATAAGAGTGATTGCAATGCAATGTGTTAGCTGAGAAAGAAATCCTATCATCTCATCATGCTCTTCAGGAGTAAGTGTTGTAACGTTTGAAAAGCCAAGAAGTCTTCCAAGTTCAAGACAATTTTCAATCGCTTCCGGTGTGTTTTTGTCTGTGGGTGTTACAATGTAATTGGCACCCTGAAACATTCTGTCGGTACTGTTTTCAACTCCTGAAACTTCACGTCCGGCCATTGGATGTGCGGCGATAAATTCTACGTCATCTCGAAGCATTTCCTGAATCTTATATACAATACAACCTTTAACACCTGTTACATCTGTAATAAGAGTTCCGCTTTTAAAAAGAGACTGGTTTTTTTCAATCCATTCGACAAATACGTGTGGGTACAGTGCAAAAATTATAAAGTCGCTTTCGCCTACGAGCTTTTCGTCAACTTCTGTTGATCCCTCATCTATAATTCCTTCCTGCAATGCATAATCTATTGAACTTTGCTCTTTTGTTATAGCATTTACTTTAAATCCAAATCGCTTTAATGCTCTGGCATAACTTCCTCCCAACAGTCCAAGTCCGACTATCAGAAATCTTTTATTTGTGTCTACAATCACTTAAAACCCACCTTTCATAAATATAAAAAACCCCACTTGCACAGTTGCAAGTGAGGCTAAAAATCATTTATATATAAAGCTAAATAATCTTAAAAGCATTCTCTTAAACTCACAAGCAACTTCTTCATAGCAAAATAAGCATAGCCAAAATAATAGACTACGCTGTAGTTAAAGAAGTATTTACTTGTGTTCATAAGAGACACGTTCATTTCGATTACCTTCATAACTTAAATTTTCTAATATTATATCACTGCAAAGCCAATTTGTCAATACGATCTGTTGTTTTTCTCCCTGTTGTACAGAAAAACTATATGTCTTTTTTGCCGGATTTGTTCTTTTTTCTGATAAAGATAAAACCCACAACAGACGCAACAGACAAAACTGACAATACAGCACCAATTATTTTTTTCATTTAAATCATCTGCCTTTATATATGTATAATTTTATCATTCTTTGTTTTTCTTTGAAGATGCAGCCATCTTGACGATATCGCCTACTCCGTTCAAAACAACTGTAGGCTTATATGCATATGTTCTGATCTCTGCCTCACTTGTTACACCTGAAAGCACAAGTACAGTTGACATACCGCTCTCTAAACCTGATATTACATCAGTATCCATTCTGTCGCCGACCATGACTGCATCTGCTGAGTGACAGTTAAGAAGTCTTAATCCTGTTCTCATCATAAGAGGATTCGGTTTTCCGCAAAAATACGCATGTGCACCTGTTGCCATTTCAATCGGAGAAACGAGTGCTCCGCATGCAGGAGCAATACCTCCGTCAACAGGACCGGTTACATCGGAATTTGCTCCGATTAGTCTTGCTCCGCCAAGAACAAGATTCGTTGCTTTTGTAAGCGTGTCCAGAGAATAATTCTTTCCTTCGCCTACTACAACATAATCAGGATTAACATCGTTCATCGTAATCCCGGCATCGTACAGGGCTTTTATAAGCCCTGATTCGCCGATTGCATATACTGAGCAGCCCGGAGACTGTTCTTTTAAAAATGCTGATGTTGCTAATGCGCTTGTATAGAAATGTTCTTCACCAACCTCAAGACCTAAACGAAATAATCGTTGCTGCAGTTCTTTGGGTGTATAACTGCTGTTGTTGGTTAAAAACAGAAAGTCTTTTTTCTCATCGTTAAGCCACTTTATGAATTCCGGAACACCCGGCAAAAGTTTTTTGCCGTGGTATATAACACCGTCCATATCACAAATGAAGCCTTTTTTACTGTTAAAATCAATTTTATTCAATATGCATACCTCCTTTTGTCAAAATACATATTGTCTTACCTTATGCCTTATTAAATATCAGAGAGATGGAAGTTCCTTTACCTTCAGTACTTTCAAGTTTGATTTGTGCATCATGGAACATTGCACCGTGTTTAACAATGGAAAGTCCGAGTCCTGTTCCGCCCACAAGCTTAGAATGGCTTTTATCTACACAGTAGAATCGTTCAAATACTCTTGATTGTTCTGATTGCGGAATACCGATACCTGTATCGCGTACTACAAGCTCACAATTATTATCAGACGATGTAACAATTACATCCACTGTACCGTTGTCCTTGTTGTATTTTACTGCGTTATCCACAAGGTTTTCAATCATTTCTTCAAGTATTTTGCTTACGCCCATAACCTTTGCTGTTCCGCCAAGAACATTAAGAGTAATGTTTCTCTTTTCAGCAACAGGTTTCATTCTTTCTGTAACTGATTTGGAAAGTTCGAAAAGTTCAACGGGTTCCTGCTCAAAGCCTGTATTCTTTTCATCAAGTTCTGAAATCTTGATAATGTCACTTACAAGGCTTATGAGTCTTTGTGCTTCTTTATAGATTGTTTTTGAAAAATCTACAACCGTTTCACTGGGAACGTCACCTGCCATCATTATTTCAGCAAAGCCTGAAATAGAAGTAAGCGGTGATTTCAGTTCATGAGAAACGTTTGATGTAAATTCACTTCTCATTTTTTCACGGTTTGTATATTCGGTTACATCAAGTATAACAATAACTGCACCTATTACACGGTCATTTTCGTATACCGGATTTGCTATCAGATTATAGTGTTTGTCATCAATGTTAATCGTACTTTCTGAATGCTCGCCTGTAAGAACTCTTTGAACAGTGTCTCTGAATCCCTTTGTACGGTTTAACATTAACACAGTACCCTCTTGAACATCAGTAATATCAAGAAGCTTTAATGCTGCTGAATTATATGTTAAAAGGTTAGCCTGATTATCAATTACCAAAAATCCTTCTGTCATATTTTCTGTAATGAGACGGAATTCCTCCTGCTTTTGTTCTGCGGTACGGATTTGCTCATTGATATGTCGTTTCTGTAAAGATATTTTCTTTAAAAGCGGTGTAAGTTCCTCATATGTGTCATTATTTTCAGGATGTTCAAGGTCAAGTGAATTTATAGGATTAATGATTGACTTTGATACTCTGTATGACAGTATAACGGTTATGATAAGAGCAATTACAAGAACTATGAGTATCGGATACATGAGTCCAAGTAAGATAACAATAATTGACTGCTGTGTTGTGGATACTCTTAAAATATTACCGTCATCCAAACGCACTGCATAATAGATTGTCTTCTCCATAAGTGTATCTGAATATCTTACGCTTGTTCCCGATCCATCTTTCATTGCCTTTTTTACTTCATCACGGTCTGAGTGATTATCAAGCTCAGATTCGTTTGCAGAAGTATCTGCGATCACTACACCATTTTCATCTATAAGAGTGATTCTTTTTTTATCATTCTTAAAATTATTGATGTACGAAACTCCATCATTTTCAATTGCATGAGCTATATAGTCTGCTTCACTTCCAAGCTCATTTGTGAGCTGAGTTTCAAAATACTCAAACAGCACACCGAAAATAAGAACAATAGTTACTATAAGTACAAGTAGGGATGTTATAAAGTTGGAACGAAATATTTTACTGTTCATTATCTGCTCCTCCTAACTTATAACCTATATTTTTAACGGTCTCTATTTTCACATCGGAATTTTCAAGCTTTACTCTGAGCTTTCTTATATGAACATCAAGAGTTCTTGACTCCTCATAAAACTCTCCCCACACTTTAGTGAGAAGCTCTTCCCTGCTTACTACCTTACCGTCAGCTTCAAGTAAGATAAGAAGGAGTGAATATTCCTTGAAAGAGAGAACCAGATCCTCGCCGTTTAATTTTATAAT
>JBGVIT010000064.1:0-64508 GCA_045128915.1 Clostridia bacterium | reverse complement strand
GTCTCTCGCTGTTGGGCAAACTTCAAGGATTTTTCGCTTATTTTTTGCCTTAATTGCGAATAATTGATTATAGTTAACCTCTTTTTCTACCATATTTACCTCGCTTTATCACATTCGTTGAATAATCTTAAGTTATCAAATTTTTCATCACCAAATATTCCACGCCACTTTTTCTCTGCTTTTTCTGTTTGAACATTAAATAAGTGCATATGATAGTTAATGTAGAAAAGCCATTCAAGAGTGTTTTTTATGTTATATCTAGTAACTGATATATCATTTTTATGTTCTATGTCATAACATCCAGATTTGCACAACAATTCATAAGTTCCTACATTTGCATGATTATAATAATGTGCATTTGGGTCTCCATCTTTAAATGTTTGAGTAAATAATTTACCAACATCGTGATAATATCCAGCAATGATTACATTTAAGTCTTGTGTTTTATCTTCTAACATTGAACCAACGGTTTGCATATGAAGTCCTAAATCTTGAGTATGGTGTTTGTTTTGTTGATTAAAACCATCTGCTTTTGTTAATAACTTTGAAGCATAAAGATAAGCATTTTTGTTTATTGGCTGATTTTCAATTGAAATATTATCCCAACCTTCTTCATAAAATGGTATTTCAAAAGAGTAATAATATCTTTTGATTACATCAGCATCAAATTTGTGTGGATAATCTGTTTTATTTCTAGCCTTAAGTCTTTTCAAACACTCTTCGTATGGAGTGTTCATAATGTGACAACACTTATCGCAATCAACTTTTAGATTTTGAAAGATTTGCTTTCTTGCTTTAATGGTTATGTTGGTGGCATCAATGATAACATCAATGCCTTTTCCCAACAAATCATTCATTTTTTCATATAATAATCTAAAAACTGTATCATTGTTTGCGTTTTTATATTCTTCACGAATTTTATCGCTACTTAATATAGTTGCTTGGATTCCAGATGCAATATGTTTTGCTTTTGTAGACTTACCAGAACATTGCAATCCTACCATAACAATCAACATAGGTTTCATACTATACCTCCGTTTTTAAATCTTCTTGAGCCTCTTCAATATCTGGTGCTGTTGCATCGTTCTTTGCGATACCTTCAATACACTTAAAGTTGAAGTTTTTATGTTTATATGCTCTAAATTTAGATGAGTTATCAATTCTCACTACAACACCCTCTCTAATATGAGTAAGACCAACTGGGTCTGGACCGTCATAGTATTTTTCAACTCTTTCCATTAAATCTTCTTTTGTTGTAAAGATAAATTTCTCAAATACAGGAACAAATTCAACGCCCATTTCTTCGCATCTTCTTCTAACGAGTTCTGTTGGATATTCAACAACATAACCATCTTCGTTTGTCATTGTCATTCTATAAACTCTAATGATGCTTTCGTTTGGTTTGCATCCATAAGTGAATTTAGTTGTTTCACCATATTGTTTGATAAACTCTTTATCGTTTGTTTTCTTGTTGCTAACTTCACCCATAATCAAGGTGCTTTCGTTAACATAACCAAGCACTTCATAGAACACTTCTTCGCCTTTATGAAGTTTACCCTTGAAATAGTCGTGATATTGTTTTCTAAAAGTATTATCTCCATAATAGCCAGTATCTTTTGTGAAACCAGTGCAAACACATCTTCTTGTTCCAGTTACAGTTTCCCAAGTTCTTTTTGGTTTAATTTTGAAGAAATTTGCTAGTTTATACAACCAATATGGAAGATTTTTGCGTTTTTCTTTCAATGTGTAAGCAGTTCTTTGTGATGTTCCGTGCATTTTTAATGTGATATAACAAACATCGCCCTCTTTAAATGAGTCAAGATTATATGCAAGTTGTTCAGTATCTGCGTGTTCTGCAAATAATGGGAACTTTTCTGTTTCGATTTTCTTCTTTCCTTTCTTTGCGTGTTCAATTCTTGCTCTTTTATTTGTTCTTGGAATATATTTTTGACAAATAACTTTGCCGTTAAGGACAGAAATCATGTCTCCAACCTTCAATTTTTCGATGTCGGCAAACTTCTCAAGGCTTGACAATGGCATGAACAAGCCGTCTGATTTTTCGCCTCTTAATTTAAGTGCTGTAATGTTTCTTTTGTCTGGGTCAAGATAACCACCAACATTATTTCCATTTTCATCTTTTCTTCTAACAAGGTTGTTAGCCGCAGCATACTCTTCGCTAAGTTGTCCGTCTACTGGGAAATAAATACCAATATCTCCAACCTTAACATCAAGACCTACGATAGTGTCGTTGCCGAAGAAAGTTGCAACTTGCAACCTATCAGCGTTTGAGTGTTTTCTTAATTCTTTTACTTCTGTGATATATGCGTTATACATCTTATTTTTCCTCCAATAATTGTTCTTTTAGATATTGTTTAATAAACATACAAGCCAGCTCTCTTAACTCATCAATTACATCTTGTCTTACAATGTTATTTGGGTCCAAGTGTTTTTGTTTAATCTCGTATGTTTCATTATCTACATCCACTGCAAGTTTTCTAGCCTCTTCGAGTGGCATAGGTGTTGTTTTTATCTTTTTGAGATATTCAACATCATCTGGGATTAGGCAATCTCTGTATGGTTTTCCAGCAACAAACTTCTTTATAAAGTCGTTCATGCGGACAATGTGATGAAGTTGTTTTGGGTCATATCCATATTTTTCAATCTTGTTAATGATTGTTGGGTAAGGGTGTTCCATAGCATTAAGCTTTTCTTTACTCATACCAGCAATGCAATTTAACGCTTGGTTCCAGTTGATTTTTGCCACATCATCTGCTATTGAAAACAAGTGTATAAACAAATCAATATATTTTGGATTTACCTCAAAGAACTCTGTGAAAAGAATTTCGATAAAGTTTATGTTTTGTTTTTCAAATGTTTTAAACATAATTCTAATATCTTTCACATCACAATGTTCATTGTTTGGTAGAATCAATGTAGTTGAAACTGGTTCGTTGTTTCTGCAAAAGTCTTCAAATTTTGGAAGAACGATTGCCTTTGTGTCTACATCACTTTTATAATCATCTGTGTAAACATCTAGTCCATAGTTTTGAGAGCCTTGTAACATACAACAAACAACCTCATAGCCCTTGCTTTGAGCGTATTCGAAATGTTCTTTAACTCTATTTTTGAGAAATTCATATCTGTCAAACTCAAATTTGATTTCCTCGATGGTCTTAATTTTACCTTCCCAAGCCATAATAGCCCTCCTTTTAATTTTGTTCTTTAATTGTGACTAATCCTGCGTGAATTAAGTCTTGAATAAATGGTTTAACATCCTGTGGTTTTGTTAACGCTGGTTCATTCATTGCCCATACTGGTTTAACTGAAACAAAGTTTCCAATAACAATAGAACCATCTTCTGTTAACTTGCCCCACAACTGGATTCCACTCATTTCTGATAAAACTTTGAACTTGTTATATCCAAACTCTTTTAACTTTCTATATTCACCGTTAAATTTATAAACTCTCATAATTTTCACCTTTTTCCTTTATTTTTTGATGTATTTTTACACCTTTTTCCTAAAAATTGCACTTTTTTGGAGATAGTAATTTGCATTTTTTGCAATTTTCTGGAGATAAACTCTAATAATATATTGATTAAAAGTAACCCCAACCCCAAGTGTCATCAAATTTAATAGCAATAACCCAGCAGTCCATAGCACCCTTACCACCTTGTTTAACTTCTTTAAATCCACAAGCTGGGTAGCCGTATCTGTATTCATAACCTTCGTATTGAGTCCACCATAAGAACCTTACATAAGATTCCCTAACTGAATCAATTTCGGCGGTTGGTAGGATTTCTTTAAATTTGTTAACAGCGTCTTCTTTTGTTTTAAAACGCTTTTTACTGAAGGCAACTGTGGTTAGTGCAAAGTCGCTATCTATACCATACACATATTTGTGTTCAACGCCGTCTAAAATCATACTACTTACCTCCTTGTTAATAATCTTCAACTTGGTTGTTTATTTTTTGCATTAGTTTTGTTTTCATTACTGTCAACTCTAAGATTCTTTCTTCTTTTTTGTCGTATCCGTCAAGCCAGATTTTTAACTCAGCTTTAGAGAATTTAAAGTTAATTTGAGCAAGTTTCATCTTTCTAACACACTCTTTGATGCGGTTCTGTGTATAGGTATCATATTTAACCATACTACTTCTTCCCCTTGAGTGATTTGATTTGTTTCAAAACATACTCTGCAATTTGAGCTGGGTGAACACAATAAGCAGTATCTTCTTTTTTGTAGAACTGCTTTTCTTCCATAGTCTTTAAAACTTTTTGTAATTCTGCGATTGCAAAATCTTTTTTATATTTATCACTACTGTAATACTCTTGACACCCTTTTTCAAAGTCTTGCATTCGTTTGGTTTCTTCTCTCTCTTTCTCGTTAAGCTGTTTTTTTGCTTCAACATAACTATCAAACAAGTTGTCGTAGTCTTGTTTTAACTCTGCAAGTTGTTCTCTCAACCTTTCAATCTCTTTTGCATCATTATTGCAGGTCTGTCCTAAACTTTGGTTGATTTCTTGCAAGCTTTCAATGGCTTGGTCTTTCTCTGCAATTTGACTTTCATAGTTTCGTTCAATCTCACCAACCTCTTTGCCTGTATATGTGTATTTCTCTTTCTCTGCAAGTTGCTGTTTGAGTTGTTGAATTTCTTTAGATTTTTCAATGTTTAATTGCATCGAGCACCCATTTATTATTTCTACAGTCTCTGCAAGTTTGGCTTCTAGGTCGGCTATAATTAAGTTTTCAATTTTTTTAAACAACTTATAACTCTTGTCAACTTCTTCCATTGTTGCTTTTATTTCTGTGTCTTGTTTTAAATTTTCCCACACTTCTTCTAATGTCATCATTTTTTCAACTCCTTCTCTTTTAGACTTTTAACAACATATAACCTTGAAAGCTCATCATATCTATGATGTATCTTGTTTAGTAGGCTTTCTTTTGTAAGACACGATTGTGGATTTTCACACAAATCTTTTTGATAAAACTGGATTTGATTTTTCTTCAACTCAATCAGGTTATCAATATGTTCCATTGAAAGATTTTCGGTGTTGATTTCGAATGGTTTATTTTCTTCGATGCGTTTTAATCTTTCGTGTAAAGCATTGACACATTTAACAAGCTGATTAACAAGTTTCTTTGTTCTCATTTTCAACAACCTCTTTCATTTCGATTTTTACAGGTCTGCAATCGTAATCGCAAATTCTTTTCCAACCAAATGCTCCACCTACGGAACAGAATTGCTTTTGCTTTAAATATTTAATACATTCTTTTTCAGATTCAAACATAACTGCATAAACAATTTTTCTTGTGAAGTTATATTCAAGAGTTCCCTCATAAAGATATTTACCGTCTACTCTCTTAATTACCCATGCTTCCATTTTTGTATTCCTCCTCGGCTTGTTTTAAAAAGAAATTCATTGCTTGGTTAACCATAAAATCCGCATTATCTTCACAATAACAAGAGCATTGCATCGTATCTTTAACCTCGCCTACATATTCACAATATTCACAATCTTCAAAACAAGTATTTGAACACGCTTTCCTTAACGCAATTTTTGCAATCTCAAGTTGCTCTTTTAGGGTTAATTTCTTAACTTTTGGCATATTTTTGCGTTTTTCTCTTCTCTCAGCTAAGATTCTTTCACGGTTAGCATAATAATAATCAAGAAAACGCTTTCTCTCTTGTTCTGTGTGTGTTTCATAGTATTTCTTATAATTGTTATATTTCGCCATTTTTGAATGCCTCCATTCTTTCTTTTCTTTTATCGGCGAAGGTTTTTCCCTTTTCTGAGATAAGTCTGTTTAATTTTGAAACAGCTGTAAACAAAGCGTTTTCTTTTGTATCAACCCCAAAGAAATTGTTCATAAAATAATGATATTCACTAAATCCGCAAATTTGATAGCCAGACTGCAAGTCGCTTACACACCAATATTTTTCTTCACCTTTAAATGGTCTGTGGGCAATTACTTTAACCTTTTCTCCATTTTTCAGAACTAGATTATGAACAGTTCCCTTGACATAGGCTGTTTCACCATCTCTTAAACTAATTTTATATTCTTTCATAAACACCTCACTAGAAGTAAATGTTTTCTTTTTTTCTTAACCTATAACTAGGCAAATCAAGTTTAATTTGGACCGTTGACTCAAAAATTCTATCAATGGTCTTTTGCATTACACCTCTTTCTTCAAGACATTGTTTCAAAGAACAGTTTGAAGTGTAAATAATCGGCAACATATTGTTGTATCTTGTGTTAATAACATCATAGATAACATCTTGCAACCAGTTATCTTCTCCGTTTTTCTTAACAATCTCTGTCGCAAAATCATCAAGAAATAGAACTGGAACGGTATAAACTCTATTCAAGAACGCTTTTTGTTTCTTTGGGTCAGAGCTTAAAAGCTCTTCTTTTATCTTGTGAATATTAGTAAACATACACTCAATGAATTGTGAGTTTAATTTATCCAACATACAAGCAGTCAATAATGTCTTGCCTGAGCCGTTTGAACCGAATAGGTAGATACCTAACCCCTCGTTGTGTTCTTTAAAGCCCTCACAATACTTTTTAAGGCGATTAATAACATTCTCATGTTCTTCGTTGATAATTACAACTGAGTCAAAAGTAAAATTCTTATATCTTTCACCTAAAAGTGATTGTTCTTTGAGTTTTTCAAGATGCTCTTTAATTTTTGCTTGCCTCTCTTCCTCGTATGCTTTTTCAATTTTTTCCATTTGACATTGGCATTTGCATCTTATAAATCTAGCATCATATACAGCCACCCTTGAAGTGTTACAGTTTTTGCAATAAACTTTACCATCTTCACCAAAATACTCATCTTCCATTAACTTAATCGGTAAATTCATAAGCACTACCATCCCCATATTTTTTAACTGGTTGAGATTGAGTTTGTTTTCTACCCTTTTCCCAAGTGATAATTGCTGATTTCCAACTCTTCATAGGCGTTTTACCAATTAACCAGCCTTTACTTTCATAAAAAGCAATAAAAGCTTCTGCATCAATACCATTGTTTCTTTCTTTGCAATAAGCGTCAACTTCTGCAACGGTAGGTTTCTCAAACTTTTTCTTTTTATTATTTTCTTTTTCTATATCCTTATCTATACTATCCTTACCTATACTATCCTGTGGTGCCATTTGGTTGTCACTTGGTTGCCAAGTGGTTGCCATAAGAGGTATTCCTTGCTCTTCATCAAAAGTATAGGCTCCATTTTCTTTTATCTTAAGCATAGACTTTTCTTCGATATATTCGGTTGGTTTATATCTATCTTTTCTTAGAAGGTTGTGCATTCTCCAATGTTTAATAACAATGACTCCACTCTCAAACGGAAGAACAAATCTCTTCATCACTAATAACTTGCAATCATCATCACTTGCACCCAACATTCTTTGTATTCTTTTTGGGTTTTTCACAAAACCATCATCATCGGCATTCATACAAAAGTGGAAATATAGAGCTTGTGTTGACAATGGCATATCCAAAAACACATCACTTTCTGTTATTTTATCTGTAAACATTCTTCTTTCAGCCATAAAACCTCCAAAAAACATAAAAACCACTACCTTTGGCTTATGTCGTGAGTGCCTTAGATAGTGGTTTACACCTTGTATTCAGTTGTTCCAAGCATTTGGCTCACGACTTCCAAACACAAGGTCTTGTTCTTTTTTTGCGATTAAACTTTCGCTTAACCACATATCAATAATACCATTTTTTAGAATGTGTGTCAAACAAATTGGGGCTGTATTTTAAATTTCCAAAATAAATGGTGGGTTTGCTCCTTGACGGTAAATAATATAAGGAATTTCTTGAGCTTTAAGTTCATCCTCGTTTACAGAACCATCTTCAACAATAAGAATTTTTGAATAAAGTTTAGGAACTTTAATAAATCCTTGAGATTTAATATCTCTTAATGTTCTATTAAGGTCTTCTGGTGTTGGTTCTGGTGGAACAATAAAAGAAGGTTCTTCAATAACTTCAACCTGCTCAGCGTCTGCGTGATAAATTCCATCACCCATATTAAGAGCATAAAATAAATCTTCTACACCATCCATTCCTCTTTTAATCTCAAAAGCCTCGTATTCTTTTCCGACTAAATTGCCTGTAGCTTTATAAATCCAACTATCTGTGTCTGAGTCCCAGACTTTATCTGTAATTAACTTTACCTTAACCATAATTCCTCCTTAGAATGGTAGATTATCATCATCAATAGGTTCAAATTTTTGCATAACCTCTTGTTTTGCTTGAGCCTCTGTTTTTGGCTTGTTGTCGTTTTCAGATTTTGGAGTGTATAGCTCAACTTCATCTGCAACAACTTCTGTTACATATTTTTTAGTTCCGTCTTGTGCATCATAACTTCTTGTTTGAAGTGTTCCAGTAACTCCAATTTTGTTTCCTTTGCGGGCATATTTGCTTACAAACTCAGCAGAGCTTCTCCAAGTAACAATGCTTAAGAAGTCTGATTCATATTCGCCTTTTTCGTTTTTAAACTTTCTCTGAACTGCAAGTCTAAATCTGCAAACATCAATTCCGCTGGCTGTTTTTGTGTAATCTGGGTCAGCAACCATGTTTCCTACAAGTATAACTTTATTCATATTAGTCCTCCACTCTGTAAATGTTTGATGCTTTCAATGCGTCATAATCACACATTTCATTTAATACAAATGATTCAAATTTTGGGTCAACATCTCCAAATTCAAGAAGTTCAAATGTTAATTCTTCGGTCCACTCTTCGTCACATTCATCTACACTGGTAATAGTTTTATTAAGACGCTTAACATCTTTTTCAACCATTTCTTTGTAAATATCTTTTGTTGAATATTCGCTGTTTTCAAAAAGAATAGCACTATAATCGCCTTCTCCCCATACATAAATAAATTTTGCCATATTTCCTCCTACATATCAAAGTCGTCATAGTTGAAAGAAAACTCTTCTGCTTTTTCTAGCATCTCTTGTTTCTTCATTTTCTTAACTTCTTTGATTTCTTGTTTCTTTTCTTCTAATTTTGTGTGTGCCTCGTCTAGTTGTTTTTCGGCTAGTGTGTTTTTGCGTCTTACAACCATCACTTGTTTGTTTGCCTCTTTAACCGAAATTTTAGCCTCAGCAACCGATTGTTTTTGCTTTTCAATAATTTCCTCCAACCTCTTCACTTCTCGTGATAGTTGGTCTTTTTCCGTCTTAATTTCCCTAATAATTTTGCGATATTCAACATCTTTATCAAGGTTTTTGCGTTTTTGCTCGGCAATTTTAACTTTTTGAGCTTCATATTTTCTTTGCAACAGCTTATACAAGCCGTCATCACTTCGCCATTGTTTGTCTCCCATAGATATTTTTCTTAAATAGTGAATATCTTTTAGGATTGGTTTTCCGTAATCGTCCTTAACCTGTTCTTGATTTCTCCAAACGGTGTGTTTTTCAAACTTATAGTCAAGAACTCTTATGATGGCGGTGTCTTTGTTTGCAATGTTATCAAAAGCAAATTTGTCTTTTTCTTTAACATTGAGAGTTAAGTCTGCTGGTTCAATCACAATAGATGTATCAAATATATACACATCATTGTAGAAGATTGTTTCCCATTTCACTGGGTGTGAGTTGTTATAAACCTTCTCGAATACCGTTGCTAAGTAAAATGGCTCTCCATTTTTAGGCTCTACAAGTTTAATCTTGTATACGCCTAATTTGCTTCCAATTTCCATTATTTTCTCCTCAAATCTTTAACATATCTTGAATTTTTAACAGCAAAGTCTGCGACACTGTGTTCTCTTTGGTCAATAAGCGACTTGCATCGTTCTAATTCTTGTTTAAGTTCAGCCACTTGTTTTTCGAGTTGCTCATTTTCTTTACAAACCCTTTCCATAACTTTTCGGTCATATTTGATTTCTTGATTTTCCCTTTCTAGTTCGGATACTTTAAATGCAAGATATTTTTCATTCTCGCTATGGTCACACATATCACAATCAAATTCAACATCGCAATAAAGTCTGCAATACTCATAAGGACAACCATCAATGTCGTTTGTTCCACTGTCATAGCATAAACAATGTTCTCTCTTATTTTCCATTATTCCTTCTACAAAACAACAACCTCATCGGCAAATTGTTTCATTCCTTCATAAATTCTTTTTTTGATTGAGTGAGATTTACTACCATGACAGCAGTAAATCTTTTTTGGTCTGGTTTTCATGTTGGTGAAATATTCTGTTGCATACTCCAACGAACAGTGATTATTAAATCCAAGATGTTTTAGGTCTTTATTTTCGTCTATCATTTCGTCTATGAAAGCATCAATGTAGTTAACCTCAAAGATAAATGTATCAATTCCCTCAACCATTGGGGCTTGGAAAAAGTCGGTCATATAACACAACTTTTCTCCAGTTTCCTTTGATTGGATAATAATTCCAAAGTTCAGACAATTATGTTTCACGGCAAACAATTTCACTCTAAAGTGCGGAAATTCCCTGTTTTGCAACTTTGGTTCTAGCATTTCGTATGTCAACATTTCACATCCAGACCTGTAAAAATCCTTCATAGATTTACTATGGTCTTTATGGAGTCAATGAATGTGACTCACAAACACAAACTCAATGTCGCTAAACTTTGGGAAGTCTTGGTGATGGGTTATTTCTTGAAAGTTTATACCACAATCAAGAATAATTGTTTTTCCGTTAACATCTTTAACAAAATAACAGTTTCCAGTTGAGCCTGTTGCCAATGTAATCACATCCATTAAACACCTCCTTTAACCGAAGCGTTAAATAATCTATCCAAGCTCCAGTTTCTAAATATTCTAT
The DNA here is from genome assembly GCA_045128915.1 of Clostridia bacterium. Classification (GTDB taxonomy): domain Bacteria; phylum Bacillota; class Clostridia; order UBA1381; family UBA1381; genus RGIG9115. Next base: position 53,703 of record JBGVIT010000064.1, on the reverse strand, counting down.
TTCTTAAAACATATCTATCAACGCCATATTTTTTTGATAGCTGGGCTAGTGTTTGCCACTTATCATCATAGAACACTAAACAATTTCTGCTTGTGTTATTAAGCTGACAAACAACATCCACCCATCTGCAATTAGCTGGTTCATAGTTGCCGTGTGTGTCAATTCGGTCTATTTGTAAATTATTTTTATACCCATGAGAAATAGCCCAAGAATAAAAGTTAAAAAAACCATCGGCTCCTCGCCACTCTTCACAAATAGAAACGCCGTTTCTTCCATAATAAACATATCGTGGGAAGTTTTTGTTATAGCATCTATTAACCATGTTTCGATATATTCTTTTTAAGCGAAGCAATTCTTCTCTGTCTTTTGAATCCATAATCGCTCCTTTGGTTGAATTTATTGTTCAAGAATTTGGACCATACAAGTCTTTTTGCTTGAGTTGTAAGAGTCTTTTACCATCAAGTATTTTTCTTTATTGTTTTTATATTCAGCATATGGGATTTCAAAAGCACCCTCTGGAATATCGGCTGAATCGATTGGACTAAGGTTGCCAAGAGATAGATTTTCGGCTGTTACAACATAGTCATTTGTTTCTGGGTTGAATGGTTCATTTTCAAACGCCTCTTGCTCATCTGTGTTGATTGTGTAATCAGTGTTGATTAAATCATCATATTCATTAAGTTGAATTTGTGTTCCGTCTGGATTTGTAATAATGATTTTGTTTGAGTCATCAGATGTGTTAATGAAGTGTTTAGCCAAACGATTTGTAACTGTTCTTCTAGCCATTTCGTGTGGGAACTCTTTGCTTACTGTTCCACCACTTCTTGATTTAGCCCAGCTCTTTTTAATCTCTTCGATTGTCATAATGTCGCTGTCAACAACATCACCAGTTGTAGGGTTACTTGCAACAGCGTAAGCCATAATGATGTCTTTATTAAGAGATTTGATATTTGGTTTGTGTCTGATGAGCATTGTTCCGTTTGCTCTCATTTCAACATCAATAGAGTCGCCTTCTCTTACAACTTGGCTGTGAATAGTTACATTAGCAACATCTCTTGCCTTCTTAACATTTCCGAAGTAGCTTGTTTGAGATGTTAATTCATTTCCATAAGGAATGAAGTATGTTTGTTTCTTGCTTGGTGTAAGTTCGTTTGTGATACACTCGTAAACTGCATTTTGAATACTTAAAGGTGTGCAGGTTTCGAGAACTGATTTACCTTGCTTATCCTTTACTGAAAGAACATTTGTGAAAAGCGAAACCATCGCATTTTCAACATTGTATTTTTTACTTGTGATAATATTATTTGTTTTGATAAAATTGTCTGCTAATGCTAAGACATCAGCTTGTGTTTTAATTTGCAATTCATTTGCCATTATTTTTTCTCCTCTTTTCTATATTCACCGAAATATTTTATTTCAGCATCTTCTCTTGCTTTAATAGCATCTGCTTTTGTTTTAAAACAACCAATATGGTGTAATTTTTTTGAAACAGTAATATACGCTCTCCAACACTTATCTCTCTCAATCCACGAAACACCAGTTTGTCCAGAAGTGTTTTTGGTTGATTTACTTCGATTAAAGCTGTTTTGTTGAGATGTCACAAATCTTAAATTTGATTTTGAGTTATTCAATGGATTTCCATCAATGTGGTCTATTTGAACATTGCCGTCTGCATTCATAATTAATCTATGCAATAACAAATGACCAACCCTAGAGTGTTTATAACTCTGAGAACGAATATAATTTCCTTTCATGGCAGTCCAATAAAAGTCTTTAACTTTATCATAGTCTTCGATGTCAATGATTGCAGGATTCTTACAATTTTTTAGATATATTAATGCAACTCCATCTTTAAAAACAACTTTATTGGTTGTTTTTCTAAGGCAACCACAACTTTTAGACTCTCCTCTTGTAAGTGTCTTTGTTGTCCTAATACACTCATTACCACAATCACATTTACACTTCCACCAGACTCTTTTTTCTGAGGTGGTGTTTGGCTTTCCTGTTTTTTCAACAACTGTTAGCATTCCAAATTTCATATTGGTTAAATCTTTTACTCTTATCATAACTACTCCTTATTGTCTTGATTTATAAGTAGTCTTATATAAGCCGATAGGGATAATCCTAGAAGCTCTGCTTTTTTCCTAGCAAGGCTTAGGGTTCTATCATCAATAGTTAAGTCAACTCTAACCATATTACCTCCTACTTATGTGTATATTATACACACACAATACATAATCTGTCAACCAGATTTAATAAATATCGGTTATTTTTACACAATTCTCTAACTTTTTATCTGGTGTGGCATACAACTCAATTCTCTGACAATCTGTTTCGTATGGTATTGTAACAGACTCATTATTATCACAAATAATAGGAAGGTTAACATCATAAAACTTTTGTAGAGCTTTAATTGTTTCTAGGTTTGCCACATTGCGTTCACCAACAGATAAACAAGAGTAAAGTTTGTTGTTATACATTAATTCGCAGGTCTCTTCTAAATTTCCCAAATAGTTGACTGTGTATAAACTCCAAGACACGCCGTTACCAAAGAAACTGTTTACCGTCTGTGAAATAATTTCGGTTTGCTCTCTCACGAAGTCTTGTAATGCACGCTCTTTATTTTCAATCTTAATAAGCTCATCAGCAATTCTAAGATTGTCTTGTTTCCAAACCTTGATTTGATTGTTTGCTTTCTCAAGATATTCTTTTTTAGCCATTTCTCTTTCGAGGTTAGAAATTTGTGTTTGTAGAGCGGTTTGTTCTTGAAGTGATAAATTGCTCAACTCTGACTGTTTCTCGGCTCTGGCTTGAGAATTTAGGTCAAATATCAAGGTTTCCAGCTCACTTATTCTTGGGTCTGGAACAAAATAATTGATTTTGTCTTCTTGTGCTGAATATTGTTTTTGCAAGTTGTTGTATTTTTCATACAACTCTTTTGCGTCAGCTTTGTATGTTTCAAGGTTAATATTGAATGTTTTGATATTTGCCTCAATATTTGCCTTAACCTCATCAACTTTTTCTTTTGGAAGTTTTTGTCCACAAACTTGACAGAAATCTTTGATTGTTAAGTTTTCTTGTTCTTGGATATTTTTTTCTGTTTCTCTAATCAGTGTAACCTTTTTGTCATAAGCTGATTTTGTTTCAACCGCCTCTTGATAGATTTTAAGTTTGAAGTCTTCCAAATCTCTTTTCTTTAAAACATCTCTTGTTTTGAGTGAAGATAACTCTTGTGAATATTTAAGAATATCATCATCTATCTTCTTGAGTGTTTCAGATAAGTTTTGGTTGTTTGATGAGTTCATTAGTTTTGTGTATTTTGTTCTAGCCAAGCCAAGTTCTTGAGCGACCTTTTCAAAATCAATTCCAAGATACTCGTCAATTTCTTTTTGTTTAGACTCAATAAGAACGAGATTTGCGTCTTGCTGTTTCTTTAATGAGTTACAATCCTTTATCAAGGTTGACTTAACATCGCTGGTTGAATAACCTTTTGTGATAAACTCTTTAATACTTGCGTATTTTTCTTTTTCAGCGATTCGGTTTGCCTCTCTTTCTGCACCAGTCATAGACAAAAGAACTTTTCTTCTATGAGTCCATTTCCAAGCACTTGTGTCAGTGTTGAAGAACTCTTTATCTGTGAGCATTGCCAGTTGGTCGAACTCGATATTACCAATGATATTGGCAATTTGTGATTGATATTGTTTTTGTCCAACCTCAATCCCGTCAATGAGATATTTTGACTCATTGCCAGTTTTCTCGCCGTTCTTACCATACTTTGGTTTGCTTTCTCTGCAAAGTTCGTAGTGTAAATCATTAACAAGTATATTAACAATAACACTTGTGATTAAATTTGGAATTTCTTGGTTGTTTATGTTTGGAAGATAATCGCTAACATTTCTGCAAAGTGCCCACTCCCAAGCGTTTTTGATTGTTGATTTTCCAGAACCATTGCTACCATAGAATTTTGTAACATCTGCATTAAAAGATGTTTTAAAACTTGCAATACCCTTGAAGTTCTTAATAGCGATGTCTTGAATAATTACTTTTTTCATTTACTCTTTGCCCCCTCTGTTTTTATATAATTAAGTTCAGGTCTTTTAACTACGGTGTAAATAATTTTGTTTGTATTCACTCTGTATGTATCATTGCCAACATGAATAGACACAGTTTTGTTCGGTGAAGACAATAAGTCAATTACAGTTTCAACACTCTCTTCATTAATGGTAAAGTCCAAGCTGGTTGTTTCAAATCGAATAGTAACATCAAACATTATTTTTTTCCTCCACTCTTAAAAATTTTTTATAATTTTTTCAATTTCCTTTGTGCTAACTATGGGACATTGTAAATGGATTTCGTCGCTTTTATTTGGCAGTTTTAATAAACAATCGCCTCGCCCCCTTAGTTTTTCTGCACCATTATGTCCAAGTATATTTCTGCTATCAACACCTGATGTGGTCTGTAAGGCAAACCTGCAACCAATATTTGCCTTTATAGAGCCAGTTACAACATCAACCGTCGGTCTTTGTGTTGCAATAATTAAATGGATTCCACAGGCTCTGCCGAGCTGAGCAATCTTAACAATAAATTTTTCAACAACACCTTTACTAACCATCATTAGGTCTCCCAGTTCTTCAATAACAACAACCTCCCTAAAGTAATTGTCTGGCAATTGTCTCCAACCGTTTTTTTCCATCAAAGAATATCTTGCATCCAAATTATCGCAAACCAGTTTTAATTTTTCGATTGCTGTGCTTGGTTCGGTTGAAACGGAACACCAATCTTCTCCAAGCTTGCGATATTGTGAAAGCTCAACTCGTTTAGTGTCAATCATTGTAAATGTCAATTTATAATTTTGTTGTTTTAATAAACTACAAATGACACTATTTATCATGACACTTTTGCCAGAACCAGTTGTTCCAGCAATTAATATATGTGGGACCTCTTCGAGATTAATAATATAAGGATTGTTATCGTCGTCAACGCCAGCCAAAATATTCATTGAACCGTCAAAAATTTCCTCAAATCTTTCATCTTCCAACATTACAACAGAGCGTGTTTGTTTTGGGATGGATAGTGCAAAATGAGAGATTTCTGAACTTTTATAAATCAAGTCTGACTTTATGAACGAGGAAATCATTTTGACCTTCTTTTCTATTTGAGAAAGAGAGTTAATATCGCCGACATCATAATAGTAGGTTATATAACTAGGTGACTCTTGTTTGCTCTTTAAGAAAACTGGAATGCCAAGTTCGTAAAACAAATTTTTAATCTCCTGCTCCATCTGTTTTTACTCTCCTTGTTCTGTAAATAGATATTCAAACGCTTCGATTTCAGATTTAGCTTTGAAGCCAATCGCTCTGAAAATCTTGAAAGCCTCTTCAACTGTGAAGTCGCCTGTCTCAATCTTTCTCTTTGTTGTATTATAGGTCTTGTCTATAATATTAGAAATATTGACATAGGTCAGTGGCTCGTTTCTATCAAGAAACTTACTTTTTTTTCTTAATTCAATTTCTTTCAATAATCCTATCATTTTCTTCCCTCCTATTACTACCATTATACCAAATGTTTCAGTTTTTGTCAACAAAAGTTTCAAGATAATGAAACTTTATACATCAATTTGTTCTTCAACAATCATAAATTCAGCCATAACTGTTGTGTTATAAGTCTTTTTAAACAAGAACTTGGTTTGAACTTCTGCCTTTGTTAATCTTACGCCACAACTAAAACATTCTCCCAAAAACTTAATAGAACCACATCCATAGAATAAATTACAGTGTCTTACCATTTCGTTTACAACTCTACTCGCCTCGTTAAAAGCATTCTCAAATGATGAATGGAGTGTAACATATTCAGGAACAATTTTTTCAACAACATCTTCTGCTTGAAGACAAATCCTATAAATAGGTCTCTTTCTTGTTTTGCTTTCTAATCTATAAATTGTGTAAGCGTTATTTCTGTTAGATGCTACATTAAAGTCGTTCTTTTCTCTACCCGTTGAACGGCTAATTACCCAACCCTCATCTCTTAATCTGTTAATAACATTACAAAGGTTTAGACATCTGTATTTTTTCATAGCAATAGCAGATGTGATTGTTTTGTGTTTTTTCAAGTGGTCCAAGATTACATCTTTCATTGTTGTTTTAATATACATATCTTCTGGTGCGAGTTTTATTTCTATCTCTTTTGTTGTTTCAACCTCAGCAACTGGCTCTGACTCGTCTAATAAAGTATATGTTACTTGGTTAAATTCATTTCTTTCGCTTTTAATGTTCATGCCTTGTCTTTTAAAGTCGTAGATACAACCACTTAATCTGTTCCAGCCGTGCTCATCAGCAATTTTTGTTGTAATTTGTTTGTGTTCAATTAAATATTCTCTTATTTGGGTTTTCATTGTCTTTTCCCCATTTCTTGTGTAAGTTCTCATTTCTTTTCCTCCTGCTCTCATCCACTATCTGTGGCTTATTGATTTTATCTTATTTTATCATATTTTATAAATAATGTCAAACAAAGTTGCAATATTCTGAAACTTTTACCAATTTCTCTCTGACCAAGACCCTATATCAATCTCAACATACATATCATCAATTAGATATTCTATACATTGTCCGAGATAGAACCCTGCACTGGTTTGGTGCACGGTTGCAATCATGCTTTTGTTCTCGCCCCAATATACATCAAACATCCCGTTTTCAACATCAAGGTTGTATCCTTTAAAAGACTCACAAACTGATTTTATTGGTGTAAATGGTGAAAGCAACATAACAATGTTTTCAAGTTGTGTATACTCTTGTCTAATTCGTTCTCGTAGTTTTGGTTCTAAATCTGTCAACACATCTACATCGCAAAAGTCAATCCCAAGTTCTTCAAAAGCACTTGCGTTTCCACCTCGTTTTAGTTCATCTTCAAGATAATCCAAAACTTCTTGCAATGATGCCTCTTTTTTGTCAATCCTATATTTCCTAATCATATCTTTCTCCTTTATAATAAACTGGTTTGCCTAACATATCGGCTGTTTCTTGTGGTGTTGCAATATCAAAAATGCCACCCCAAACCTTTTCTGTATCTTCGTCCAAGATTAAAATGTCTTCCATTTCGTCAAATTCTTCGTCGCACATTATAGTTCCCCCTCATAAATTAGTGGTTTGCCATCTTCGTCAAGCATTATCGTTGTTCCACCTTGATAGTATGTTATATACATTACACGAGTTTCTTTATGAACAAGAACAAAAGCACTAGAGCCACCCAAAGAAAATCGGTCTATACAAACCATAATATGTTCTTCTGTGGATTTCTCTTCAATTCCACCTGAACACCCAGTAAACAACAAGCATACTGGCAATATAAAAAGCAATAATAAACAAAATAGTTTTTTCTTCATAGTTATATCTCCCTTTTAATAAGTTTAACTGCGTCATCAATGAATTGTGAAACATTTTTTCCACCGATTAGGTAGTTTCCCTCTGAGTTATAGATATATTCTCGAAATGCATTGTGACACGCATTTACAAGTTGAAACTCTTTCATGTGTTCAAAAATCCATTTAATAATTGCTTGTTTAAGTTCTAATCTCATTATTCTTCCTCCTCTAACATACTTGAAATCCAGCCACCATCAAACATCTCGCAGTATGCCCACTCTTCGCCCTCGTCAAGCCCTTGTATAACTTTTTCGGCATAACTTGGTGAAACCGCATATTTCTTAAGATATTCATTTACAAGGTTTCTGTTCTCACGAATAAATTTTGTGAAGTGGCACAATACATAATCCGTGTCTACTCTCTCAACTTCAATAAGCCTTGAATATTTATTATTAATTGCATCTGCATAAAAGGTGCAATCAAACTCATCGTCTGCGTAGTCAAAACTAAAATTAACTACTTCTAATAATTCGTCTAATTTCATAGTTAATCCTCCACCATGTTAATTTCATAGCCAACCTCTGTGATATAAATGCGTTGTTCTCTGTCATATAAGAAATATACATCAAGGTCGCAAGACATTTCATCGTTCTCAATGTATGTGCATAAATCCCAGTCAGGTGTAAAATCTTCTTCATAGTTAATATATGAAAAATCAAATCTTGTTCTGTGTTTGTTGTTGAACTTTTTGTGAATATAATTCTCCAGTTCAGCAATGGTGCGAAACCTCTTGCCAACCAAGTCTTCAAATTTCTCTGCGTATTCTTGTTTTGTCATAATAATTTTTCCTCCTAATATACATAATCTATAAGAACAAAACCCTCTTCGTCTCGTTTTGTTACCCAGAAATATGCTTTATCTTCATCGTTTCTATGTTTATTGTAAAAATTCATAGCACTTTTTAATGTTTTAAACTCTTTTTCGTATGGGTCGCCCAGTTGTTCTCCCATGCCAACATAGTGCTTTTCTTTATCTTCGTTTACTGGGTCATACCATATTACTGAATAATATTCTTTGTTCATAGTCTATCCTTCCTTAAATTAAATTTTGCTGTGATGTCTTCTACAAAAACTATATCGCCAAAATCGCCGTTTTCATCAAACTCGCTTTTCATAACACTAACACACATTGTGTCCATTTCTGCAAAATCAAAGTATTTAATATACCATTCAATAGCCTCTTCTTTTGTGTCAAACCAAACCGATTGTAAGCAGAATAAGTGCTGGTCTTCGGTGTTTTCAAACTCTACATAAAACTTTTCCATTATTCTTCCTCCTCAAAAGCGTAATAAAAGCCAATCATATCCATATTCCTTTCGTGTGTCTCTACATCGCCCTCACTACTTTCGCCAATTCTACAAAATGCATAGTGGTCGCACTCATCAAGAAACTCCATAATAAAACTGACATCTTTGTAACTGTCATACCACTTAACAGAGTTCCAACCAAAGAACACGCAGTCGTGTGTTTCTTCAACATCTTCTCCGTCATCTGTTACTTTCCAACAAGGAACATTTTTTAGTTCTTTATAAACATCTAAATTTTTCTCATCAAATAAGTTATAATCAACAATATCGACAATTTCTCTCTCAAATTGTTTTTTCATCCTTTCATAATCTTTTACTGTTAGTCTAATTCTAACATCACTTCTATATCCCATTATGCTAATTCCTCCATAATTTTATTTTTATATGTTTCTAAATAATGCTCTGCAAACTTTTGCATATAAGCAAACTCTTCTTCGGTAAGCCAACCATGTGGTTGCCACTCTTTCCATTTTTCTTTTATCATAATTGTGAGTAGTGCGATATGCTCATAGTCGCAAATGATATTCCAAATCCTAAATGTCTCTGCAATAACCACGGCAATTTTAATTTCATCATAATCATAATTGTGGTTATATACATCAACCTCTTCGAACTCTAATTGCCAAAACTCTGCAATCTCATCTAATACCTTATCTTTTGGCAATGCTTTTAATGTTTCAATAAGTCCGTCGTGCTCGTCCATATCTGCCCAGTCAATGGCTTGTTCTCTCCATTGTTCTATAGTGTATATTCTGCCCGTGCCAAAGTCTCCACCTTGCAAGTCTGCTGATACTCTATATCTTTTTTCCATATCTAATCCTCCACTGCATATTCTTGTAGGTCGCCACCAAAGTCATCAATAGCAAACCTTAAACAATTTTCAAAGTGATTGTCATTGTCATCATAAAGAATATCTTCAAATCTTTCTACTATTAAGTCTATTAGCTTGTCAGGTATCTCGTTTACTTTAAAGTCTCTACTCTCTAATGTAAGAACAACCATTTGTCTGTGAGATATTTTGTCATAGTCTGCATAAATCTTCCATTGATTTTCTTCTAAAAAGTTATAAATATCGTCTTCATTTGCATAGGTGTGCTTATCGCAAAACTCTATTGCTAATTGTCTTAATTTAATATTTTCCATAATTATTTCTCCTTCATTTTCTTAACAAATTTCTTGTATTCAAACATAGCCATTTCAAACACATTTGTGCCTTTTGCGATTGGGTTTTCTCTTGCATCTGCAAAAGTTACAATAATTGGTGTGGTGTTATCACTATCGTCAACCACGATATATCTATATAAATCAAATGCAATATAAATTTTGCCGTCTTCCACACTTTTCCAACTAAGTGGCGACCTGCGAATAGATGTTTTTAGGTCTCTGTCCACAACATTGTCTCTTTGTATAAATCTATATTCTGCATGGGCTGACACCTTACAGGTGCAAGCAATCCACTCAATTCTTTTTCTGCTTACTAAAATGTTAATGTATTCTTCTTTTTCTGCGTTTACAACTCTCATTACTCTGTTGCCTCCTCTAAATTACTAATTGCCTCTTCTAAATTGTTAATAGAACTATCTAATAAATCTATTGCGTTTTGTGAAAGTTCTGCCCTTTCACTGTCTTGTAGGTTCTCTGGCATATTATCTAGTGCCTCTTGTTCTTCTTCTAAAATACCTTGAATATCATCTTCACTACTTTTTAAATCGTTAATAATTTTTGTTATTTGTTTTCTTCTTTGATTATTCATAATAAATTCTCCTATTAGTGTTTATTAAATACTACTGATTGTCCCTTTTTAAGTTTCCAACAATTCAAACAATCATAACATCTACCCGTGCATTGTTTTGCTTTACTAAAATCTCTTGTATCATCTTTAAATCTTACATATGATGTTGGGAAATTGTGTGGGTTATCAAATGTCCAATTTGCGTCCCAACCACTAAATACAATGTGCAAATTTGTCGGTATAACACCCCCTTTATCTAAATATTCATTAACAATCTCATACTTCTTTGTAAAGCATAAGAACTTGGTTTGTTTGCATTTATGTGCCACTTTACACATACCATTTAAGTATGCAATATCTACAATATCGCCCGAACTATGCCACCTAGCATATCTAAAAATTGCCAATTCTTGATTAAAGAACTTAATAATAGTATTAAAATATTCTACTGGGTCTTGTCTATAATCTTTTAAATTTTGCATATAGCAATCGTGTATATTCTTATACAAAAAGTTACCTTTCTTTGCATAACACCCTCTGCAACAAGGTGCATCTGCTCTACAAGTTATACCAGCTGGTAGATTTATGCTTGGTATACTTGCACTTAATTTACTGTTTCCGTTTGTTACTTTCATTTAGTCCTCCAAAAATTCAATTTCTTCATATTTAAGATGTATGCCATACTCTTCCTCGTAGTCGCTTCTAATACACTCTATCGCATCTGCTTTTGAGCAAGCATAGACTGAGTGAATTTTTGTAATTGTTACTTTTACATCATAACAACGCAAACCCATTTCATACTCGTTCATTTCTTCCATATCTACTCCTCCTCTAACTCTACTACTAAAATATTATTACTTGTGATAGCATAGTCTAAAACAATTCTATCTCCGTGTGTTTCAAGCAACTCATCTGCAAAGTCTGGGTATATCTTTTTGCCTTTACCCTCATATATGCCTATGAGTTGGTTTTTATCTTTGCCCAACTCTTTAAACAATTCTTCTAATGTTTGCATACTTATACACCTCCATGAATATCTGTATGTTCCCAATAGTCAGTATCTGCTTTATTATCTAAATACTTTTGATGTGCCTCTGACTCAAAATAGTCCATTAAATCGTCATTATAGATGTCAAATACTGCGTCTTCTAAATCTGAGTCATATATAAATTTTTTAATAACATCACAATCACTCTTGTTAGAACTGCAAATGTCTGCTACTGCCTCTCTAACTTGTTTGTATGTGAGGTCGAAATCATAGTCGTCCCCGTCAAAGTTATAATACAATGTCATAATCTTATTCCTCCTCTTCTTTTTCTAGTTCTTTGATAAATCTTTCTTTGCTTGGTAATTTACCTAAACTATATTCTTTAATAAGAACAATGCCATAATATCTAGCGTCAGTATAATCAAATTGTTTATCAACCTCTTCCTGTTTTGTTGCAAATCGTGGATGTTCTTTTGACTTGTCTTGATTAAATCCCATAAAGCACTCCAACTTGTTTGTTTGCAAGTTTATACAATAAGCCCACTCACAAAACAAACTATCTTGTCCAAATTCATTGTCATCATATAAATATATTTTCTTATTCATAATCTCTGGCAATGCTGACAAGTCCACATTGATGATGCTATCTAAAATTGATGAGCCTAAATCTCTTGTTTTCAATGCTCTGAACCAATAATTATCTCTATCACTCCACTCTCTTGTTTTGTTATCTAGTTCGTCAAAGTAGTCTAATAATTTCTTATTCTTATTATAAAATCTAACAGAGTTTAATCTCTTTTCTAGTTTAGCCATTTTCTCTTTGTCTTTTGCAAACGCTAAAATAGTCGCACCTTGTCCACTTGGGTATCCGTCCCATTGTCCGTATTGTGCCACCTTTAATTTTCCTGCTCTGTCAATTACCATTGTTAAATTTCTTGTTCCCATTTTTCTAAATCTCCTTATAACCGTTTTCTTTAAATTTTTCTTTTAGTTGTCTCATTTCTTGTCTTGTGATGACAATATAATCCCCACAAGAACTGCATTGTGTTCTAATAGTCTTATTATCTAAATCAATATTTAGTCTATATATGTTGCCGTTTCTATCTAATTTGGTTTTGAAATATAATTCCATATTATAACTCCTTTATAATTTCTTCTAAATTGTAGTTTTCTATGGTCTCAAAGTTTTGCTCTTTTTTAATTAAATCTATAATTGTTTCAATCCTGTCTATGTTATTAATAAAGTAATTGACTGCATTCTCTCTTGCCTTTGCTGATTGCCTTCCAATCTCTTCTGATTGCAATCTATACCCACTAAAACCCTTATAAACTTCGCTATAACCATAATCGCACATATATCGTTCTACTGGCATAATGTGTAAGTCAAATGCTCTTTTCATTTGTTCGCCTGTTCCCCAATTCCAGCCACCAAGATTATATCTAATATAAAACTTGATATAGTAATTTTCTCTGTTTGTTTTGATATAGTAATCCATACTAACCCCCTTAAATTTTATCTACACTAATCCCAAAGCCCGTTTGTTTAAACTTAAACTTTGGGAACTCGACTTTTAATTTATCTAAATATTGTGTGTAGTCAATAAAGTTTACGCTTGTAAAACCTGCAAAATTTGTGTCTTCTAGCATTCGTTTGCAAGTTTTCTTTAAACTGATATAATCTTCTTCTGTTGCGTCTCTCATAGTTAGTCCTCCTCTAAATTTTATGTTTATTATATTTACTAAATAATTCATCAATCTTTTTAAATAATGCTGGTAGCATCTCTTTATTTATCTTGTCTTCTAGTGTTTTGTCTGCTATACAATCAATGGTTGCTCTTGATGTTTGCCAGCTATTTCCGTGTCTAAACAACTCGGCAGATTTCTTTAATGTATAATAAGTAAGCATATAGTCACAAAGAACCCATATATCATCATCAGATAATGGTGTTTCGACAAAGTAATCTTTAAATGCACTAAAACTTGAATATGGTTGTTTTAAAATTGCATAATCAAAGTGTGTAAAAACACTATAACTACTTAAATAACCAAAGCCCCAATACCAGTCGCAATCCCAACTTGGTTTTTTCAAATATACTGGCTCATTGTCCTCTCTTCTTATACCTAAATAATAACTTTTCATAATCTAACACCCCCTAATCCATATAATCGAACCAATGTTCGTCATCATATCTCTCTGGCGAGATTAAATATGCAAACTCATAGTTATTTATTTTAATAAATGGTGTGCCGTTGTATTGTTGCACCATTTTATCTATCTTATAATCATCTCTAAATAGCCCATAAACCATTTTTTCGTGACCTTGTTGACCATAGCCGTCATCTCTTGTCACTCTCTTGCATAGTTCTCTAACTCTAATTTTTGTAGTGCCTAAAATCTCCACTACTTGATAGAAACTATTTAAACACATAGAATAGCCGTGTGATGAGTGGAAAACATCTCCCACTTTTACCCCGAATTTGTTTTGTTTTTCCATAATCTAAAATGCCTCCATTTCATTTTCATTTTCTTCAATCTTGATATTATAATATCTATTTATTTCATCTAAACAGACTCTAACATCTTTAACATCACTATCTAAACAGAAAATTTGTATGCAGATAGTTTCCCCGCATTCACTGGCTGAATGCTCTAAACCCATATTTCGCAAGTGCATACGCATACGACTTGCTCTTTTTTTATCTAATAATAATTGATATAGTTTTTTTGCCATAATCTACCACCTTGTTATTTTTTCAATGTTGCCGTTCTTATCTAAAAACAAAAACCACATACATCTCTTTTTGTAATCAGATAAAATGATTTTGTCTTTTTCTTGTCTAACCAACACAAAATCTGTGTCAATTCTACTCTCTATGTCTTTATAGATATTATAAATATCTTCTCTGTCTGTGTAATGTTTAACATCTAATTTTACTTCTTCAATTTTCGCCACTGCTCTAACCCTCTCTTCTAACTTTATTTAATAATTCGCCATAAGAATATATGCGTTGTTGACAAATCTCTTTCTTACATATTAAATCTAATAAATTATCTTCATAGAACATATCGTCTGGCAAAAAATCCATATCTTTATTGATAACTCTAATCTCGCTATCTAAATTATCTAATTCGTGAATAATTGCTGACTCTAAAAGTGTTTTTTCGTATCTTGTCAATTCTAATTCCATAAAAACTCCTCTAAATTAAAACTTTTTGTATCGGTTAATGTTTTTATCAAAACAACCCCCAAAATACAAATCTTCAATATATATAATGATATTATAGAAAAAAGTTGCGAGTCTTCTATCTAAAAAACCTTTCTTGCATAGTTCTCGATAAAAGCCCTTTGCATAATTTTCATCTAATCTAATTTTTCGTAATAAATTGCTTATACTATATTTGCGGTTCAGTATCTCAGCAATTTTTCGCTCTTCTTCAATTCTCTTTCTTATCTTCTCACTTATCATTTATAACTTTTCTCCCTTATCACTCTTTTTTCTTTTATTTATTATCTAAATATAATTATGGTTTTGTTTGTTTCCGTTTTGCGAGTTTCGTGGTGTTGTGCAATAGTGTGCAATTTTGTGCAAAAGTCCACACTGCTCTAAACCATAAAAAAAGATAAAACATCTAAACAGCAAAAATCTCTAAATGAAGATTTTATCTAAATAGTAAAAAAAATAAAAAAATAAAAAAAGAGGGACTTTCGCCCCCCTTTATTCTTCAATACCTTCAACAACATCATCAATTACTTGATAACTAATTGTGTTTGTTTCGGTGTCGCATACAATTTTATATTTGCCGTTGTGTGTGATAATTTTTTTCATCACTTGTTTAACAAACTTGACAAACGAAAAACCGCTATCAGCTAAAATATATTCGGCACGGGTTGCCGTGTTTGTTTCTTTCACTTTTTTGAAGTTGTCGCCGTTGTATGCCTCGCATAAACTTTTTACAATTAATTTTTTGATAAATGTGATTGAGTTGTCTTGCATAAATTCGACAATAGCATTTTTTGCGTTTTGTTGTGATGCGGTTGTTATTTCGTCGGTTGTTTCGTCGCTATCGTCAATTTTGTGTTTATCGTTCTTGTCTCTAATTGCAAACATTTCACGCATTAAATTTAATGTTAAAATTGTTGTGTCGCTTGTGATAGTGTCAATAAATCCGCACTTGTCAATATTATATGATATAGTGTTTTTAATATGTTCTTTTACTTTTTTTGCGAGTGGTGTTTTTAACATTTCACTATTAAATGATAATAAATAAGTTTGCTTGAAACTAACATTGCCATTTTTTGCAATTGTTGTTTCGTTTGTTTCGTTTGTTTCGACTTTTTCATCTTGTTTGTTTTGATTTTTGATTTTTTCCATAATAAATAATCTCCTATAAATTTTTTGCATACGAAAAACTCTAAACACCGCCTTTTTTTGGTTGTTCCGTTCGTTGTTGTTATGTCAAGACACCAACCCCGTCCGCAACCCCTATAAATATAGGTTGTTGGGTGGCGGTCGCTATCTTTCGTATGTGTCTATATTATAGCATAATGCAACCCCCAAAACAATAAAAATTTAAAAAACATAAACCCCGATAATATCAGCATTTACAACGATTTTTAGTTATATAACAATAACAATAACAACGGGGTGCGGGGGGTAGCAAAGCATTTTTCAGCACGCCTAGGTACCCCACCTGACACTTCTAAGAAACCAAAAGGGGGTAAAACGCTTGACATGGTCAAGCGGGTCATGGTAAGATGGGTGCATGGAAGAAAGGGTAGAATTGTGTGGAATCGTGGTGTACCAGCAAGTGATGGTGGTAGGAGGGCAGGCAAATGACGGAGAATGAAAAAATTTTGGCGTATGTGAAGACGAGTCCAGAGAAGAGAGGGAGATTAGAGATTCACAATTCTAGTGGACCAGAGATGGTTGTGCCGATTGAAGAGAAGTCGCAGGCACAGGTTTGCTACGACATGATGAAGTATATGTCGAGTCCAGAGGCGTTGGCACAGATTGGGATGGTGAGAAATGTCGACATCAAGGGCGAGCCATACAAAGTTACGGTGTGCGACAAAGTAGAGAGAAACGGCGAGTTGTGTGCTGGGGTGTGTGATGTAGAGACGAAGGAATTGCTGTATGCCAAAAGTCTGGGAGAGCATGACATCGGAAGGGTAATCAGGCACGAATTGGTCCATGCGTGGTTCTACGAGTGTGGGCTGACAGAGTATTACGGCAACGAAACGCTGGTAGATTGGATAGCGAGTCAAATGTCAAAAATCGAAGAAACCGCTAAAGCGGTTGAGGAAGGCTATCGCAAAGTTGTTGACAATGAATCAAACAAATGCTAGAATGATAGTAGGTTGACACAACCGATTTTTATCATAGGGCTGTTCCAGTAAGTTGTGATGGAACTAGGTCCACCGAACGGCGGGGAAAATCCTCGCCATTTTTATTTGACACGGAAAAATAGAAGTGGTACGATAAGATTGCCACGAAGGTGGCGGTGTAAGATTTCTATCATTTCATGGGCTTAACAGCTCCGTGGGAAGGACCTCTGAAAAGGGGTTCTTTTCATTTGACAAAAAACGGTCAAACAAATTAGACTGATAATAGTCGGGTAACGAGCTAAACCGACGATATATATGCGGAAGAGTAGGAGCAGGAGCCTACTCTTTTTAATTCCGTTCAAAAGTGTTCAAAAATATTCTTTTCCAAAATCCTAAAAAATATTTGACAAAGATTATAAAATGGTATAAAGTGGTATAAAATAGAAGTTTGGAGGTAAAAAATGTTTGAAGATTGGATTGATGTAAGTGTGTATGGTTTTGACAGACTTGAAGATTGTCTTAGCAAAAAGTACAATATTCCATATTTGCCAAGAAAGGTTAAGAAACCAAAATATCCTGCAAGTCAACTCGTTAAATTCGGCAAGGTGTATTTCCAAAACAAGAGAACTGTTTTGAAAATTGGCGAAGATGTGTTTATGTCAACACCTGAGAAAGGCGAGAAGTATGACCCTGAAAAAGGTTTGCTTATTTGTTTGATGAAGGCAATGGGAATGACAACATCAGACTTTTTGAAGCTTTACGAAAGAGCAAAAGATGTAAGCAAGAAAACCAAGAAAAAATAGAAGGGAGACGACGGAGTTGAAGCGAGACGAAATAAGATGTTCTGTTTGTGGAAAAAACTGTAATCTTTGGATGAAGTCAATCCCAGACTATGTATTCAAGATAAAAGTTGAACACAAATATCTTTTTCAGTGTGGCTACGATTGTTGGACTGTCGAGAAAAGGAGGGAATACGAAAAGCATGGACCAAAAAAGGATAAGTTCTGATGCAACCAGAGCGTATATGTTCACAATGAAGAGCAAAAATGGTATGAAGCCAAGAAGTGGTGGGTATCAGCTCACTCATAATCCTAGTCCGTATGGGATTGCTATAAAGTGGCTTTTATACATCAAGGGCATCACATATGCTCAATTTGCACAGAGATACAATGGCACTACGCCTCAAAACATAAACCATCTTATCAACAGATTGGACAAAGATAGATTCTTTGAAGAGAATATCGACAGAATCTGCGAGGTGCTCACAGTTGATTTTGATTACTTTAAAGCGTTGTGTGAAATGATAGAAACAAAAATGGAGGGTTAGTGTGGAAAGACTGGTAGACAACTATTCTGCGTTTTTGGAAGAAAGAATAAAAATGATAAACCATCTTAAGAAAGAGGGCAAACCAATGGAGACAATATCAAAAAGGGTTGACCTCGTTTTATTATGTATGGCGAAAATTGAGAGGTCGTTTAACGAGCTAATGACCTTTAAGGAAAAAAACAAGTCGTTTGATTTGGATGAAGTTATCAACTATGACTTCAATTTAAGCGAATATGCTGAGAGATTTTATGTTCAGGCTAACAAAGTTAGAGAACTAATTATGGAAAATATCGACAACTTTGCGATAAAGATGATTCCAATGCAAAAGAAGGAAATGTTTTTGCAGTTTATCAAGCTCATGATGGAAATCTCTGCTCGTTGGCATATTGAGAGAATAATAAATGTTTTTGAGTTTGATACACCAGCACAGAACAGGGCGTTTCCAAAAAGAAAGCCACTTCTTCAAGAGTGTATCTTTTTTGCTGACCGAATGAATGCAACCAGAATGGGAATAAAGTTTAAGGACGGAATTATGCCTATCAAAATCATTTTTGCCGTTCAACCTAGTGCTGGAAAGTCGTTCGTGGCAAATGTCTACTCACTTATGGCGTTGTGTCTAAACGACATTTACTTTAAGACAAGCGGAATACTTCGTATGTCGAACAACTCTGGTAACGCCTGCGGTTTTGCCGACCAAATTAAGGCAATGATTGAAAATGACAAGATAGCGTTGATTTATCCAGAGTTTAAACACTATTTTTCGACAGGAAAACCTAAAATCCTCGAAAAATCTACATCAGAAGAGTGGAAGTTGGCTGATTTGGACCCAAGAATCCGTGCAAGTCACTTTGCAAGAGGTCGTGATTCCGCCATCAACTCTATCAGAACTTTCGTTGCATTGGTTATTGACGACTTATCTGACGGATTTGACCAAATGAAGAATGACGAGGCTCACCAAGAGATGACTGCTAAGTTCTATGTCGATATGGATGCCAGACAAGAAGACGAATTGTTGCCAGTTTTCATTTTGGGAACAATGTTTAACGAATATGACATTCAAAACACCATGATTAGACAACTAGAAGACGCTGGTGACTTGATAAAAGACCCAAAATTCAGGGATGTTAGAAGAAATAGCGACTATTCAACCGTTGTTATTACTGTTGACTGCTTTGATGAGAAGGGCGAGAGCTACGCTCCAAAGCTAATTTCAACAAAAAAACTCAAAGAAAGACAAAATAACCTAAAACCTTTTGAGTTTGACCTAGTTTATAGGCAAATTAGAACTAGTAGAGAGCCAAGAATCTTCGATTATAACAATTTGAAGATATACAGAGAGATTCCAAAGACCTTAAAACCTAACAGAATTGCTGTTTTGGACCCTACAAGAAAGAATGGTGCGGACTTTTTCTCACTTCCAGTGTTTGCTTTTGACGATGAAACCAGAGATGCGTTCTTCTTGGACTGCATTTATGAGCAAAAATCACTTGGAAAGCTGTCTGACCCGACAAATAAGTTCTTTATGAAGGTTGTTAGGTTCTTAATTGATAACAATGTTAAGGAATTTTACATCGAAAACAACACAAATAACACACTTGGAACGCTTTTTGAGCAAAAATTCAAGGAACTTGCATACGATTGCAAGATTTTAGAGTTCTACACAGCAAAAGAGCGTGGTAAAATGAACAAACTTGAGAGAATTTTGAATGAAGAGGCTACAATTACAGCCAACATTCAGTTCCCAGCACCAAATTTGTATCCACCATTACACAGAATTTCACAATTTATGACAGATTTCACCAGATTTGACTCTAAATTGGAAGGTGGAAACAAAAAACAACACGACGACGCACCTGACTCGATTGCTATGTTCTCAAAACGCTGTTTATTCAACCGCCAGAACCGTTTTTCGGAAATCAATGCAGGTTTTTCTTTAAGAAAATTGTGGAAAATTTAAAAAAACGCAAAAAATTGCTTGACAAGGTAAAATAAAATTGTTATTTGTGGATTATCAAGTGAAGGAGTTATGGGTGTGCAAAACGGAAGAATTAAAATTGTATGTGATTTAAAACCTACTGGCAACATCAATGAAGATAAGCTGATTATCCCAAAGATAATTCAAACGACTCTTAGCCTTCATGAAAAAAATGTTGCAGACATCAAGAGGTTGTTCAACTATTACTATAACGACACAGACATCAAGGCTAAAGAAAAAGTTCAACAACCAGACATAAACAACAAAATTGGCATAAATTATGCAAGCGTTGCTGTAAACACAATAAATGGATACAGTTTTTCAAACTCATTGACATTTTCTAGTAGAAAAACAGACAATGAAGAAGAAATGAAAGCCTTTAACGATGCTCTTGATGAAGATAACTACAATCACAAATTAAGAAAATTAACATTAAACTACGGAATTTGTGGTCTGGCTTATAAATATATTGTTCCCGCAAGTGAAGAAGACAAGAAGAACGGGGTTTACTACAAAACAATAACAGACCTTGACCCACTAAACACATATTGCGTTTATGACAATTCAATAGAAAGAAACAAAATCTGTGCGATTTCTTTTTGTGAAAGAACAGTCTATAACAACAAATATCAGGCTATTAACACAGAAAAGGTTTATACAGTTTGGACCAAGACGCACCAATGGGAGTTTGTTCCAAGTGCCGATGGTTATACCAACAAATTGTTTAATATTGATGGAAAGTCATATGATGCTTATCCTTTAATGTTTGGGCAAATTCCAATTATCGAATACAGAAGTCTTGACGGAACTTCATACTTTGAGTTGGCAATGGACCTTATCAACGCTATCAACGCATTAGCAAGCTCTCGTGTAGACGATGTTCAACAATCTGTTGACTACATTATTACATTAAGAGATATTGATACTGAATCACAGGGTGCGTTGAAAAGGATTAAAGAATGTCTTAAAGAAGGTCTACTTTCATTTAAGAGTATTCAAGGTGCACTTGTTCAACCAGACATTGATGTTCTTGATACAAAAATCAATCAACAAGAAGTTGAGACATTACAACAATTCCTATGTGATAAAGTTGAGGAAGTGTTAAACATTCCAAACAGAAACACAAAAGCAAGTGGTGGAGATACAGGAAGTGCTGTTGAAAGCAGAAATGGTTTCCGTTCACTTGAAAACAAAGCTGGAATTGTTACTGACGACATTATATGTGGAGAGAATGAGGCTTTAAAAGTAATCTTTGCTATCTGTAAGAACATTTCAGATTGTCCTTTCTCACAAATGAAACCAAGAGATGTCGAAATCAAAGACAACAGAAACAAATACGAAAACCTATCAAACTCTTCATCTGCATATGCTACACTTCGTTCTGCTGGAATGAATGATAGAACTGCACTTGAGGTTACAAGATTGGTTCCTGATGCTATAACAGTTGCTAAGCTTAATGAAAAAGCTAAGCAAGAAGAGACTGAGTTGGCTCTCGCTAATGAAGTTAAGAGAACAGAGGCTATGAGTAAGTTCCAAACTGAAAATAACCAAAACTCTAACGACAAAGCAAAAACAGACTCAAACAAACAAGGTTCAAACACTAAAGATGGTAAGGACAAATAAGTCCCTACCATAAGTGTGTGAATATATTATATGAATACTATATTGGGGCAAATGCTAATAAACTCAGGGGGCTTAATTGAACTCGGGGGGTATTCGTAAATTTGAACTAGGAGGTAAGAGTATGGAACTTGATTACGCTTCATTTATGGAGAATAACGAAGATGGTTCATTCAAAGCACTCGACAAGAAAAAATTAGAAAGCTATGTTGATTCTCTTATTAGCAAAGGAGTTAATTCTGGCGTAGAAAGCTACAAAGCCAAAATTGCTCAAGAACAAGAAAGAGAAAAAATGACAGCTGACGAAAAACTTTCTGCCGAAAGAAAAGAATTTGAAAAACTTCAGGCTGAATGGGAAAAAACAAGAAAATCTCAAATGAGAGACATTGTTATCGAAAAAGCCAAAGCAAAACTTGCATCTAATTTCTCTCAATCAGAAATTGAGCTTTTCACAAAGCACATCACTGACGACGAAAAAGAAAGTCTTGCTTATATTGATTCTCTTGTTGCTGAAAGAACAAAATTCTTAGAAGACAGTAAAAAGAAAATCATTGAAGAACTTCAATCAAAACAACCATCAAGCAATTCTCAATCAAATGCAAACGCAACCAGTGGTAATGAACCACAACCTGTGAAGAGAACTTCACAAGAAATTAAAGACTTATATAAATAATAGGAGATTAAAAAATGGTAAAGACAGAAGCTTTTACAAACAATCAAAACGACTATCTTATCGCTGGACAAAACTCTTTCGCTCTTTCTTGCATTTTAGGAAACACTGGCGTTTCAGCTGATAGCAATGGTCGCAAAATCATCAAAGCTGGAACACCTCTTTATATCGGAACAGGCAAAAATGTTTACAAAGACAGATTTGAAGTTTTGACTGTTTCTGGTGATGTTCTTGCTGGTATCGCTAGACACACAGTAGATGTTACAGACGGTAACACAAACGACGCAATCCTTACACAAGGATATGTTGAATTTTACAGACTTGCAGAAGATGTTCAAACTAAAGTTGAAGCTGTAGAAGCACAACTAACAGAAATCAAATTTGTAAGGGGGGCTAAATAATGAGTACAATTTATGATGTAGTAAATTCAAAAATGACATCTGTAAGATGGAAAAACGAAGACCAAGACAGAAAACCATTCTTGCTTGAAGCTTGGTTCCCAACAGAAAAACAACTTGGAACAGAATTAACATATTTCAAAGGAAAGAGACCAAATGTTAGACCATTAGACCTTTCTGCATATGATGTTCCAGCATTGCCACTTGATAGAGAAGATTTTGAGAAAGTTACAACTGATATTCCTTTCTTCAAAAACAAAATGTCTATCAACGAAAAAATCAGACAAGAATTGATTAAAGTTCTTGCAACAAACAATCAAGCATACATTGACGCTGTATTGAATCAAATCTACAACGATAACAAAACATTGCTTGAAGATGCTACACTTACAAGAGAAATCATGAGAGCTATGCTTCTTACAACTGGTGTTGTTGCTATGGAAAGCAACGGTCAAGCTATCGCTTATGACTATGGTGTTCCATCTGAAAACAAGAAAACAGCTTCATGGAATAACCCAGAAACTTCAACACCTATCGAGGATATTCGTGGATACATGGATGAAATCGAAGCTAAAACAGGTGTAAGACCAGACTCTATCATCATGAACAGAGCAACATATGGTAAAATGATTAAATCTAAAGCATTGAGAAACAGTGTTCTTGCTCTTACAAGCGTTCTTGGTGGAGCTGTTACAGTTAGTGATTCAAGAGTTAAACAATATCTTCTTGATGAACTTCAAGCAACACTTTACATCTATGACAAAGGTTACTACAACAAAGCAGAAAAGAAAATGGTTAAATTCTTTGCTGACGATGTATTTGTAGTTCTTCCAAGCATTGCTGTTGGTAAAACAGTATTTGGAACAACTCCAGAAGAAGCTGACCTTATTGGTGGAACAACAGATGCAGATTGTGAAATCGTTGATACAGCTGTTGCAATTACATCATGGAAAGAAAAAGACCCAGTTCGTGTAGATACAAAAGTTTCTATGAGCGTTGTTCCAACACTCGAAATGCCAGAAACAATCGTTATCGCAACAATTGGTTAATAAATAGGAGATTTTATGGCTTGGATTAAAATGAAAACAACAACAGGCGTGGAGCTAACAGTTCCAGAGTCTGTATATCAAAACTTATATGCTCAAAATGACGCATTTACTTTGGTGCAGGAATCCAAGCCTGCTCCAAAATCTAACGAGGAAAAGAAAGTAGAAAAAAAGGAGATTGTTAAAGATGAACAAACACTCAAGTCTGAATCAAATGAAGACAACTCTGATAGAAAAAGCTCAAAGAAAGCTGGCTAACAATTTCCCTGACTATGAATACGATGAAGACCTTTTAGGTGATTACTTTGATGATGCCGTAGATATTATTATGGGTTGGAAGAAAGCATCTGACACAAGTCTAGTGTTGACTGGAAACTATGACAGAAACATTGTTCAGTTTATCATAGAAAGCATAAACATCAGTGGGCTTGAAGGTCAATCTTCTAGTAGTGCAAACGGCATTTCAAAAGTATTTATTGCAACACCAGAGGCAAATCTAAAAGCATCTATTCCTCAATCAATTTAATTGGAGGTGTGTAATGATTTCAAAACGAGATTCAAAACCATTCCAAATTAAATTTCCAATAGGAATCGAAAAAACAAACAAACTCGATATGAAATATGAATCTGATTGGCATACTTGTTTTGGTCTAGTTAGAGAAACTGCTAACGGTCAAAGAGAAAACCCTTACGGATACAATGTATTGTTTGATAAGTTGGTTACAACCAACGCAGGTTTGCTAACAAGGTTAATTGACGAAAAAACACTTTTTATGGTTGACGATATACCTACAAGCGTTTTTCCAAACGGAAACTATTCTGTTGAAAGGGTCTTTCCTGAATATAATGGAGAAATTGTTATTGGGCTAACAAAAAAACAAGATATAAACATACCAAAACTGTATTTTTCAAATGCAGGCAAAATTCTTTATCATCAACTTAATTTTGATGAAGAAACCAAAAAGGCGTATGTTCCAATAAAATCAATTATACCATTTAAAGAGGGGGATTATGTTTGGACGAGAGAGCCAATTAATTCTGAGGTTGTGAAAAATAGGTTGATTTTTAAAAGCAAGGAAAAGTTTGGTGTATCTAGCAATATGAAAAACTTCTATGAATTAACATTTGTGGAGGGATAATAGTGGCGAGAAACGAGGCTTTTGAAAGGGCTTTAAAAATATTTAAGAAAGATTTTTCCGAGCTGGTCAACAACAAATTGGTTGGAATTGGAAACGATATGTCGTTTTTAGTTGCTGAAGGATTTGTTAATAACGCAAGAAACAACCTTGATAGAGCTACCCCAGCACCAGAGTCCGCTCATCTAATCGAAGAGATAAAACAAAGCATTAGCATAAGTCCTGTTGAGAGAAAAAAAGACGGCGAAAAAATCACAGTCGGACATAAGGTTAATATACCTATAGACAACGAAGGGCTTGTCATGTTTTTAGAGTATGGGACTGGTCTTGTGGGTGATAGAAATAAACACCCACAAACAGATGCATTAAAGGCATATAGTGGTGGAAGAGTTATGAACTGGAAGTATGCTGTTAATAGAGACAAGTATAGACCAGTAAAAATGAGGAATAAATTTAACAGGCAGGTTGATGTTAATTTTCCATATTATACAGAGAGAGATGGTAGAAAAGGTTTTGTTTTTATAAAACAACCAAACAGATATATTGACTCTAATGATACTGTTTTTATGAATAATCCATACACATCAAAGTATTCTTGGGTTAGAGGGTATGAGGTAAAAAATAAAGACGGTGAAGTAATTAGAAGAGTAAGACCTTATGTAAGATATAATGTAAAACCAAAAACACATTATTACAAAAGAGAATATGTTTTTTCGGAGGGTCTAAAACCAACTAGGTTTATATATGATGCTAAATTGCAGACGATACAGGCGTTGAATAACATAAAAGTTTAAGGAGTTACAGATGGCAGAAATCAACAGTTTAATTTTTAACGACTTAGAAGTTGAAGATGATTTTCGTTGGCTTTTGAAACAAAGGTTCGCAGATGATGATGTTCACAATCTTTATAAAAGAGAGTTGAACTTTATTCCAATGGATACCGACCTTTCAAACAAAGTTGAGTTGCCAGCAGTAACTCTTTCTTTGTATCAATATAAATCAATCAACAAAGACTCAGAGCAAATACAAAGATACACGCCTTTCACTGTTGAAATAAATGTTTACACTAGTGGAGACAGTAAGGTTTTAAAAAACAAACAACTTTGTAATATAATTATCGCAATATTACAATCTAACGGAAAACTACCAAATTATTATTGTAGAGGGTTACAGCTTGAAGAAAATAATGAGGTTAACACACTCTTGGAATCTGCATATCGCAGAGTTATAAGAATGTCTGGCGTATGCGATAACGCACAAAAAATAATATTTTTAAGAGGAGAATAAGAAATGGCAGTAAATGATGCAGGCGTTGAACAATTTGATAACATCGCCGTTGGCGATTTAGGAACACAATTATTCCACTTTAACACAACAAAGTCAACCTTTGAATACGCTCTTCCTGTAACAGCAGGGGCAGAATTTGGTGGAGACACAGAATCTTTCGAAGCTCCAGAAACTGACTTGGACTATGTTCCAAAAATTGGTGGAAGAAGAAGTATCAATGATATTGCATACACAATTAACTACACAAAAGAAAAGTATGCAAAAGCCGAAGAAATCACAGACCCAGTAGAAAAACATACATACATGGAAGTTTTAAGAGACGGTTCTGCTATGATTTTTGAGGGAACTTGTGCTATGCCAAGTATAACAGCTGGAGATGTTAGACAAATTTCCATGACAATTATTCCTTCGTATATTCAATGGGTTTCAAACATTAATGAATTGACTGTTGCTGAACAAGGCAAACTAAACTCAGATTGGTATACTGGAAATGCAATTAAACTTGACAAAACAAGCATCCCAACAGCTAGACAACAATATTTTGCTAGCAAATAATATATTAGGAGAAATTTATGCAAAATAACGAGAGAGAAATTGAAGTTAACGGTAAAATTTACACCTTAACAGTTAGAAGAAGTATTGTTTACAAAATTGCAACAATAGTTCCTGAGGTGTTAAAAATTTACAAAAAGTCAAAGCAAGAAGGCAAAGAGGTCGTTAATGGCGACGAAATAAGCCAAGATGCACTTGTAGAGTTATTAAACGAATCAACTATTGACAAGTTATACGACAACATGAATGTTATTTTCTATGAATTAATTAAAGTTAAACACAATATTTCGTTTGAAAAAAGCAATGAGATTTATGCTAACTTTAATAAAGAATATAATGATGTTGATGATAAACTGATGTCATTAATTGAAAAGGTTTTTACTCAAGGCATCCCAAGAGAAAAAAAGAAAAATCTAAACTGGTAGATTCCAGTGATAATAGTAGTCAAGCGAATGAACCAGAAATTGAGTATGATAATTTGCTTGACTATTTTCAATTTTATTTGTTACCATTATCAATAAGAATAGGTATGAGCCCTCGCCAGTTTTGGAATGGGGACCCTGACTTATTTTGGGCATATTGGGATGCCTATGAAGAAAATCAAAAACAAAGGGCTAGAGAGGAGAATGCAAACGCTTTTAATTTAGGTCAATACATTCTTTTGGCATTGGGTCAAACTCTTCAGTTTACAAAACATCCAAAACAGATTTATCCAAAGAAGCCTCTTCCTCTTGGTATTGATAAAAAAGTTGAACTTACACCAGAAGAATATCAAGAAATTAGAAAGGTTCAATTGATGAGTCTGACAAAACGATTTAATTCTCAACAAAATAATTAGACAAGGAGAGTGCAATGGCTGAACAAGATGGAAAAATTGTTATTCCTGTAATTCCAGAATTAGACACGAAGGGAATGAAAGCCCCTCTTAATGAAATAGAAAAAGAACTCCAAAAACATATAGGAGAACCTTTAGACGAAGCTTTTGCAAAAATCATTGATAAAGAAAAGCGTATTGGATTAACATTTGCCAAAGCAGGCAAAAAGGTTAGAGCCGTTCTTCTTCAGTATGATAAAGACATGAAGCTTGTTGGAAGATACAGGTCTAAGGTTTCTTCTCCGCTAACTCAAAAACAGGCGAGTTCTTTAACCGATTCTATTAGTGTTGACGCTTATAAAGACTCCCTTACACAAATAGAAAAGCAACAAAGAGCAAGGGAAAAAAATTCTCAGGCTAAAAAAATAAAACAACAAAAAGAACAATTAAAGATAGAAAAAGAAAACCTTAAACTTGAAGAAAGCATACAGAGAAGTGCAAGGGCTAATCAGTTCTTAAACCTCATTGGTGAGACAATGAATCCATTTGAGGCAAAAAGAATTGAACTTAAGATGCTTAAAAACGACCTAGCAGACCTCGAAAGACAGTTTATGGATTTTGGCGATGAAACATCTCCAGAGTTTGATAAACTAAAAAGAAAAATCTCACAAACTCAAAGCCAAATTAATAGTCTAAAAAAAGAGTTGGAGAAAGAAAAGAAGGTTAGCTGGATTGAAAGACTTCTTAACACATTTAAAAGAGTAGGGTTTTATCGTGTAGCTAGAAGGTTGTTTCAATTAGTTGAGCAAGGTTTTTCTCAAAGCATAACAGCAATGGCTCAATTTGATTCTGAAGTAAATGACACAATGTCCAGCATTACAAGTCAATTTCAAATAATGTCAAGTTCCCTTATGGTTATGGTATATCCACTTTTACAAATGGTAAAACCTGTTTTGGAGAGTATAACACAAGGGGTTGCTTCGTTTGCAAATGCAATTAGTTATTTAATTGCAAAACTAACTGGTGCATCTACATATCTAAAAGTGAACACCGAATATATGAAAGAGTTTAACCAAGAGGCTAATAAATTTTCATTTGATAAATTCGAAAGCTTATCGGATTCTGGTGAAATAGACCCAACTAAAATGTTTGAGAGAGCAGAAGTTGCTGATGGTATGGATGGTAGTATGCAGGGTATACTTGATAAAGTCACAGCCATTGGAGGAGCTTTACTTGCCTTTGAGTCTCTAAAATTTTTTAAATGGATTTCTGGAGACGGTCCTTTAAAGTTTGTTGATAGTCTAGGTAAAATGAACTCTAAAATTTTAGATATAGGAGTTAGTGTTGGGTTCCTTGTTTCAGTGTATGAAGTAATAAAGACAATAAAAGACTTAATTGATAACTGGGATTCAAAGTCACTAGCCGAAAAAATAAAAGGAATTTGCAAAGTTGCACTATATGGAATAAGTGGAATACTTTTAGCGTTAAGTTATATTCCTGCTCTGGGAATATCATTTAAAATTGGTGGATTGGTGGCACTTGCAAGTGCTGTAACGCTTGATTCTATTGGCGTTTTCGCAAATGGTGGTATTGCAGAACAAGGGGATTTGTTTATAGCAAACGAAGCGGGACCAGAGCTTGTGTATAGTGGTCCAAACAATTCTTCTAGTATTATGAATATAGCACAGTTTAGACAGGCAGTTGTTGAAGGTTTATACGAGTGGTGGTCTGACGCAAAATATGATATTCCAGAACCTGTTGTGGGGGGAGTAGACGGAGCATCAATCGCAAGTTCAAGAAGGTTCATTGATGAATTTAATAGACGAAATTCTGGAATGAAAATAAGATAGGAGGGAGATATAATGACACCAAATTATAATAATTCAATTAAATTTAGTGAAATGACTTATAAAAAGGACGCTAATTATACTAGTGATATGGGTTATTCCGATGGTGAGATTATTGGCTCCCTCGGTTCTATCTATATAACGGGTGGCGGTTTTATTAGAAGAGAATTTAAGGGTATTGGAACTACAAGCCAATTTGGTTGGGAAGAAATGGTTTGGTATAAATCCCCAACCAGAACCCAAGATTTCTCTTTTAGAAACCTTGACGATGTTAAAGTTGGGCTTGTTTCCAGATGTGAAATAACTATTCCATATTATGATATACAAGACTTTATTGACCTTAGAAAAATTATTGCTAGAGAAAGACATTTTTTGGTTACATTTTTTAATGTAGATGATGGAAGATGGGTTACAAGAGATATGTATTGCACTGAAAATTCGAGGGATAAACTATTAACCCTAAAACAGTCACTTATCGGCTCATTCAACATTACAGTTAAACTTGTTGGAACAAACCTCGACTTAGCAAGAGATTCTAATGACAAACTACTCGAAAAAACGGTTTCATACAACATAAACGGCGGAACTGGGGTAAATCCTACTACCCAAACATTTTCTAGGGGCACAAATGTAAATATTGCCACCAGCGAGGGCATCGTTGCACCGTCTGGAAAACATTTTGTTTGTTGGTCAACAATGAAAGATGGAGAGATTACTGGTTCGTATGTGGCGGGAAGTTCTACAACATTGTGGGAAGACTTGGTTTTATATGCACAGTGGGAAAATTAATTTAGGAGATATTTATGGCAAAGGTTGTGTTAAAATTCAATCCTGATGGGCAAAACGCTTTTGATTTGGATGATAATGATATTGTTAGTTTAGACAGTCTATCGCAATCAACTCCAGACGCTTCAGGGGTAAATTACGGTTGTATAGCAAACACTGGTTCTGTAAGTATAATTGATTACAATGGAAATATAGCCAATATGATAGAGTCTGGAGAATTGCCAGTTTCTAATATGGGTGTAGATGTTTTTCTTAATAAAAACAAAATTCAATCACACATTACAACAGATAGCTCATACGACGAAAACACAAAAACTCTTAATATAAGCTTTTCAAATACGGTTAAGGATTTATCTACTAGAATTTTTAGTGGATATAAATACCCAAGCACATATAAAACTGCGTATGATTTACTTTATGTTGTAATGAATGAGTGGTTTGGAAGAACTCTTGATGAGTATACTGAATTTAGACCTATGTTGTCAGAAAAAATATTTTATAGTGGAACTACAACATATACTGAAATTTCATCATATCTAAGTTACATTAGGATTCAGTATCCAATAATTGAACCAAATCAAACTTTTGCGGATGTTATTAATCAAATTTGCGAGCTTGCACAAATACAAATGTTTATAGGAAGTGATGGAAGTTTCAAATTTATTTCTGGTAGACCAGTTGAGAACATAGAAAAAGTAATTCACATTCCATCAAGTAACATTGCCTCAGACTTTAAAAAAGATGTTTTTGTTAAAAATAAATACGACGGGGTCGATATAATTGAATCGTTGGTAAATGTATCAATTGACTACTCTAAGTTTATAACAAAAGTAGAGACTGGTGATGTTTCTGAATCAACTCAAAACATATTACCTAGTTCTTTTAGTGCAAGTGACTTGACTTCTGGTGTGTTTGACTTTGAAAAGACCAGCACTGGCAAAGATATTGCATACATAAAAGCTGGAAGAGCTTATATATCAGGAACTGCATACATTCCAATAAATAGTAATATGAACTTAGAACAAGTTCAAAAGGTTTCAAGCTCTCTTTTTTCAAACAACGACCAAAACAGCCCAAAATATTCAATAAATTTTTTATATGAAAGTAAGCCTTGTAGCTCTACCAAAACATCTACATCAAGTGATACTTTTAATAGTGGGCTTACCATTGGTAACACATCAAGCGAAGGTGAGGCAACAGGAAATTACGACAACAACCTAACATATGATGTTATTGTAAATCTTCCATTTGATACTCACTTAAAGCCTTCTGTTACTTTAAAGGATGATAGCAAACTCACAATATCTGAAGACTTGGAAAACAACAGATTTATAATTAATTATTATATTTTAGCGTGCCAGTATGAAATAACAATGTATAGTGGATTTGAGAACCAAATAACATCAAACATTCCAATGTCTGGATATATAAGAACAAAAAAAGCTAAGAGCATTGAAATTTCTTTATATGGAGATGTTAAAAAGATTGAGTTTAGTGATACTATTGAGAAACACTTAGGGGCTAACGATGCAAGGCTTAAGGTTACAAT
The DNA here is from genome assembly GCA_045128915.1 of Clostridia bacterium. Classification (GTDB taxonomy): domain Bacteria; phylum Bacillota; class Clostridia; order UBA1381; family UBA1381; genus RGIG9115. The sequence continues at coordinate 21,926 of JBGVIT010000064.1, read as the reverse complement.
CCCATCAAATAAACTATTACAAGATAAAACACTTTTTGGTTCTAAAAAACTTTCTGATGTAATGTCAAGTAATATTTTATCAGATTATGCCAACGGAGTTAAAACTGCAAAACTAACGGTTGTTACTGTTGACTATTATGACTCTAATGGTAACAAAGTTCTCAATAAAGACGCTGGTGAATTAATTCAGGTTGGAGACATTGTGGAAGTCGAAGGTCAAAAAAACAAAAACGGTGAACTTATTAAGTGGAGAGTGACTGGTTCAAACTTTAAATACGACGGCGAGCCATTGCAAGAACTTGAGCTCATGGAACTTGTATTCACCAAAGACGGAAGACTTTATTACAGATTAAATGCCACTGGTAGAGCGTATCAGGTTCAAGCTGATAACGATGAAATTTCTGGTGATTTGATACTTGGTGGTCAATATGACGACGGAACCAATGGAGTAATGGATGTTGCGTCTGTTGCATCATCTGGGTTTTATAACTGCAAAAACATAAAGAATGTTTTAATTAAAGATAACATCGGAATTGTTTTTGATGAGGCATTTGCTTATTCAGGCATTACTCAGCTAATAATCAACACAGAGGTGGACTCTTACGCTTCAAGTCAATCGTTTATGAGGTGTTTAAATTTAAAAAAGGTTTACCTACTTGGCAAGTGTTACTCGTTTACAGATTATTGTTTTGAGGGTTGTTCAAATCTGTCTGAAATGTATATTGGCAAAAATTTAACATTTATAGGGAATTATGCCCTTTTGAATTGTTCAAATTTAAAAGATATTTATTATGAAGGGACAGAAGAGGATTGGAATAAAATATTCATTTATGCTTCAAATAATAGTGTTTTAGACAATGTAACAATTCATTACAATTCTAAGGTAGATGCGTAATTTGCTTGACATTGTAAGAAAAAAATGCTACAAAAAAATTAAGGAGAAACGCAAATGTTTAAATCTGTTAAAGAACAAGATAGTTACAAAAACACACAAACACACTACTACCTTACACAAGGTGATAGTTGTTCTATTGTGGCAACACCACACAAAAACGGCGTAGATGTTACAAATAATGTATCTATGTGCTTATTTAAACTAGGAACTTCATCTAACAAACAGGTGGATTTGGCTGAATTAGATTCAAAAGGAGAAACTATTAAAGACGACAAGGGAAATCCTCAATACATTTTTCCAATCACAATGGAGAAAAATACATCTGGTTCGGGGTTTGTTTTAAACCTTTCTTCTGAGATTACATCAAGACTTACAGCAGGTTCGTATAATTATGAGATTGAATATACAATGACCGATGGAAGTGTTCAAACCCCAAATGCTTGGAAATTTGACATTGTTCCAGAGATTCAATCTTTACCAATCAAAAAATAGTTAGGAGGGAATTATGTCAGATTGTTTACAAAACGAAGATTCTATTGTTAGTGATTTAAGTTCATCAAATGCTGATTCTCTAACTGGAACATTAGACTCTGGCGATAATATTGACTCTGATATTTCTATTGGTGATGCTATGGTTAGTAGCATTTCAGACGGAGATTCAACAGACTCTAATTTGGGGGATGATGGCTCACTTTACTCTGAATTGGTTATTGGTGGCGGAGGCGGAGTAAAGTATACTGGTCAAGAGACAGATAATATTGTCATTACAGTTGATAATAATGTATATACAATATCTGCCTCTTTAAGACCAATTAAGTTTGATTCGGTTGATGACTTTCCGCAGGCTGGAAGTGAAAAACTTATTTATGTTGATTTTTCAAACAAGACACTGTATGGCTGGGATTCAACAAAAGGTGTTTATTACAAACTCGTTGCGGATGTTAAAGTTCCAACAAAATTAAGCGAGTTTACAAATGATGCTGGGTTTATAACAAACACAGTTAACGATTTGGTTGAGTATTATAAAAAAACCGAAACATATTCACAAGCTGAAATAGACTCAAGAATAAGTGCTATTCCAAAGTTTGATATTAAGGTTGTTGCTGAACTACCTACAACAAACATTAGTGAATCAACTGTTTATCTTGTTCCAAGCGACGGTAAAGACCAAAATATTTATGTTGAATATATCTATGTTGATAATAAGTGGGAAAAACTTGGAGAACAAAGTTTGGGTTCTGGTGGAACTAAAATAATCTGGAGGAAATTAACATGAGTGGTTTTTACACAAATGAACAAGGCAAAGCTATAAAGTTTGCTGAAGGCAATGTTAGTTTGCAAGCATCTATGCCCGTTGGTTCTATTTTTCCTTCAGCCATACCTATTATTGACCGCAGAGTTCACCTTTTAGACGGAACAACAATCTCGCAAGAAGGGACTTATGGGAACTTTGCGATTTTAATTAAAGCTCTTATTTCAGCAGGTTATAACATCACTTGCACACAAGAAGAATTTGATACATCAGTTTCAACATATGGTCAATGCGGTAAGTTCGTTGTCGATAATGATGCCAAGACTATTAGACTTCCATTAATTACAGAGTTTATTGCTTCTAATAATGGAGGACAAGAAATTGGATTGGCTCAATTAGATGAGTTTAAAAGACATAATCACGGAATTACAGTTGCTTCTGACGGAAGTATGGTTTCATACAATATGACTTTAGGTTCTTCTGGTGTAACTACAACTTATAGATTTTCTTCTACTGGAAATGTTGGAAATCGTAATGGTGCAGACGGTTCGCATTATACTGGTGGTGAAGAAACTCGTCCTAAGAGCGTGCGTTACCCATATTACATCGTATTAGCAAGTGGCTTTAAGACAAATGCAGATATAATCATAGACCCATTCATAGATGATGTCGAAAAGATAAAATCTGAATATATAAAATCAGCAACAATTGCAGATGATGTTCTTAAAATCACCGACCAAAACAACAACACCATTGAATTTCAAGGCGGAGGTGGTGGAAGTGCAAATATTATTTGGAAGGAGTGGAAATAATGGGAGTATATATTTCAGACAAAGACGGCAAACTTAAAAAAGTTGCTGGGAATTTCATTCCTAAGGAAAATCCAAACTTAGGGTGTTTGAGAACAAAGGTGCTGTGGGAAAATCCTAACCCTAATCAAGCATTTACACCTCAAAGAGTTGCACTTTTAGATGGTAATTATGATTATCTTCTATTCATATACAGTATTAGGGTAATGTCAGCCTCATCACCAAATCAACAATCAGTGTTCATAGATAGAGGTGCTAAAACAACATCATTAGACTATGTTGCACCTAACACTGCAACTTCTGGGAGCTTTACAGGAGGTATTAAGAGAGGTGTTATTATAAATAGTTCCATGACACAGGTTACATTTGGCGATGCTGAATATGCTGAAACCACAAATCTATCTATAAATAATAATTTTAATATACCTATTAAAATATTGGGTCTATATAAACAACCAGCAATGATATACACAGGTTCTGAATTGCACGAGGGAAATGGAATTAGAATTGAGAATGGTGTTATTAGCACAGCTTTTAAAAATCTTGAATTTGTAGGAAATTATAGTGCAACAACAGCAATGCTTTCAGTCGAAATAGATTTGTCAAATTATAATTATTTGGCTTTTGTTTCACACGGTAGAGGGGGACAAGGTGATTTAGGTGTATTTTTTGGTCAAGGATTAACTTGGACTACTAAGTTAGGGGACTCATCAATGTCAAAGGCTTTTGCTTATTGTTATTGGGGTTATTCGTTTAGTTCAGCACTACTTATTAGCTATAACGGTTCAAAAACTTATGTTCAAAAAGGCGACTCTGCTGGTTCTGCATTTTCGTATGCAACTGGAAAACCATCATATTTAACAGTATCTGGAAGTAGTGGAAGTGCTGAACAATCATATATTACTTTATATAGGAGTAAGAAGTAATGAAAGTTATACATTATAAATTAGATGGAACAGTTGTTGAAGAAGAACAACCAGATATTGTTTTGTCACAAGAAGAACTTAATCAACAAAAACTTTTTGAACTTACAAACTGGTTTAACACAACCTATCGCTACAAACACGAAAAATATACCCGTTTAATTGCATTAAAAAAGTTAGATGATGACGGTGTAGAACCAAACAAAAAATTGTTAGCACTTTACGAAGAGGCTGAAGATGTTAGGAGACAAATACAAAAATTAGAGGAGGCATAGTATATGGCAACAAGCACAGAAAACGAAATAGAGTTACAGATTAATGATGTCGCATCTGAAGATGTGCTTAGCCAGATGGAAGACGATGGACAAATTGTGCCATTCGGTATCTATGTTACTCCAGAGGAAGAGTCTGGTTCTGGTGGCACGGGTCAAATCATCTTGAGGAGGTGGACAGACTAATGGCATTATATGAAGTTTTAGCAGACGGAACAATCGTTCCAAAGGCTGGAAAGAATGTTGGAAATTTAGGCTGTTTAAGAACTAAGGTTTTGTGGACTAACAGTAATCCAACAGCCGAGTTTTCTAGTCAAAATATAACGCTAGATGATGATAATTATGATTATTTAATAGTTATTCATTCTGAAGGGAGTGAAACAATAAAGAAGGGTATGTCATTAACTATACTTAGGACTGGCATAGGGTATTGGAGTGTTGCAAATGACACAATGATTACTAGGACAAGAAGTCTTACATATATTAACGACAAAACATATAGTGTTGGCAACGGAGAAAATCGACACTGGAACAATGGTATTAAGGGAAGTGACCCTTATATTAGAAATGGAAACCTTATTCCTTATCAAATTATAGGCTTATACAAACAACCAGCAATGATATACACTGGCAAAGAATTGTTTAATGACCCAGTATCTGCAGGTGTTACAAGAACAGGTCAGCACGACACAGTTTCCGAGTATTATATGTCAAGCGACGGAAACACTTGGTATAGAATATGGGCGAGTGGCTGGAAAGAGTGTGGTGGAAAAATTGCCAAAGGTGTATCAGGACAACATAAAGTAACTTTCCCATTAACATTTTCAAATACAAACTTCACACTTTTGAAAACATTAAACTGGCAAGCTAGCGAAGCTGTCATAAATAGAGCTTACTTTGGTTTTCAATCTATAACAACAAGTTCTGCATACACTTACAGTTATACACCTGATGGTTATGATGAGAGTTGGTATGCTTGTGGATATTAGGAGGTGTTATGAAAAAGTTATTTGGATTTGACATTGAAGATGAGTATTTTGATTTTCTTTTTTGTGAACAAACAAAAGGGAAAGAAATTGCTGTTGAAAATGGGAAAGTTGTTGCGAGAGATAGAGTTGTAACGCAAGAAGAAATCAACACGCAAAAAATAGCTGAACTCAAACAAAACCTATTAAACACTGACTACCAAGCAATCAAATATGCCGAAGGTGAACTAACAGAAGAAGAATATGCTCCAATCAAAGCACAGCGAAAAGAGTGGAGAACTGAAATAAATAGATTAGAGGAGGAGTTGAAGAATGGCAACTAATGATGTTAATTTGCAAGTCATCAACTCAATGTCACAAGCAAAAATGAACTCACTTAAAAACTCTGATGGTAAAATTCCTGAACTTGCAAATCAGCTTATTATGACAAATGAAGAAGATGTGAATTTAAGTCAGATGACAATAAAAGAGTTGTGGAAAAACCCAAACCCATCAAGTGCGTTTGCAAGCCAAACAATAACTTTAAGTTCAAACGACTATGACTTTTTGTTAGTATTTTATTATAGCAACACAGTTGATAAAATTGTGCTATCAACGGTTTGTGAAAAAGGGAATAGATTTGAATTAAGTAGAGCTATAGCTTATGCTAGTGGTTACTATACATTAAATGGTAATAGAAACTGTGATTGGGTTAGCAATACACAATATAGTGTGGGCAATGCAAGCACTGCTTTTGTAAACGCAAATGGCTCTTCAGAAAGAATATCTGTGAATAATGGTGACTTAATTCCTGTTTCAATATATGGACTTAAAAAATCGCCATCAATGATATACACTGGTGCCGAATTACACGAGGGTGATGGTATTAAAATCGAAAATGGTGTAATTAGCACTACGAATAGTAACGACTCGCAAGTTTTGTTGTATAGCTCATCTGGTGTTAATAGTGGAACGATTACTCTTGGTGATATATCTCCATATAAATTTATAACAATAGCGACATCTGATGATAACAACTTCAAAACAATCAATGTCTACAGTGTTAAGTCATTATTATATATGATTAACAACAATGGCTTTGGCATATATGGGTATAGTTCCAATTTTATAAATTGCACCTGCTCAGGCTCAATAAATAATTTTAGTCTTAACTTAATATCTTATACTAATCAAAAAATACTTGCTATTTGGGGGGTTAAGTAAATGAAAGTTTGTATAAAAGAAGATGAACTTAATTGGAATTATCATCTTGTTTATGGAGAAGAAAAAGCTATCGAAGATGGCTATAAAATAATTGAAATCCCAGACGGTTATGAAAATTGTACTTTTGAAGATTTTGATGCTAATGGCTTCAATATTGAACTATATAATCAAAGAAAACAAAAAGAAAACAATGCTGTTAGAATAAAAGAACTAGATAACTGGTTTAAGACTGACTATGCAACATACGAACAAATGCTGGTCCGCAGAAGTTATTTAAACCTTGATGATGAGATTGTTGACAACTTTAGAAACAAAACCTATCACGACTTATTTGAACTTTATACTGAAGCCGAAGTTGTTGCGAAAGAAATTAGAGACCTGAGAAAAACACTATAGGAGGTTAGTAAATGTCAGATATAGAATTACAAGAACTTGTAATAAATGAAGCCGAGTCTGATGAAGTTGTAGAAAGACAAACAGACTTAAATCCTAATCAAATTATTGTGACACCAACTGGTGCATCTGGAATAGATTATTATGGTCTTCCAGTGGGCTCGATATTTTCAAGTGCTATTCCAGTTGTTGATGCAAGAGTCCACTTGTTAGATGGTTCACTTATTACACAATCTGGAATTTACGCAGAATTTGCGACTCTTATTAAAACACTTGTTTCATCTGGTCAACTTATTAGTTGTACTCAGGCTGAATTTACAGCAGATGTTGCTAATTATGGTCAGTGTGGTAAATTTGTAATTGATGACGCTAATAATGCCATTAGACTCCCTAAAATAACAGAATTTATAGCAAGTAATAATGGTGGTAAAGAAATAGGTTTAGCTGAACTTGATATGTTTAAAAGTCATATGCACAATATAACATCTAGTCCAAATCAAAACTATAATGGCTCAACAACTTATCAAGGAACATCTAACTGGGGAGGTATTCAGGCTACAGGTTCAGCAAGTGGTAATGCTTCATTTTATGCGTCACACACAGGAGGTTCTGAAACAAGACCTAAAAATATTCGTTATCCATATTACATTGTTCTTGCATCAGGCTATAAGCAACAATCTCAACTAGATGTTGATAATATAATGAATGATGTGAATGGACTTGCAAATCAATTTGAACAGAAACCGTGGCTACTAGACTTGTATCCCGTGGGAACAATTTACTTAACTCTTAATGATAAAGGTAGCCCCGCAAGTATATTTGGTGGAACTTGGGAAAAGTTGCCTTCGGGATATGCTTTATGGACATCTTCAAGTAGTGCAGGTAATACTATTGGTGCTGGCTTACCAAATATTACAGGTTCTTTTCAGTTTACAGATAATGATAATGGTAATGACTGGTATGTAAGAGCACGCTATGCAGATGGTGCTTTTTATACTTCAGGCAATGGGGAGCATTATATGGTTAACTCTAACGGTAATAGTAAAGGTACAGGACCTTATGCAATAGGTTTTCAAGCATCTCGTTCAAGTAGTATTTATGGTAGCTCGTCAACAGTACAACCACCCGCTTATAAAGTTTATGCATATAAAAGAATAAGTTAAAGGAGAAAGGATTGTGAAGATTTATAATCAAGAAAAAACAGAAACCATTGAAAATCCAGATTTAGAAAAAGGGTATTTAATACCAGATAAAATTGTTTCTAAAGTTATACCTCCTGTTGAGGCGGTTGAAGAAGAGTGGCATTATGAGTATGTTCATTACCCAAGTGGGGGTAGAGATGCTATAAAGGTTGTAGATGTTGAAGGCGTGGATGCTCAACCTGAAACTTATGAGTATGAAGAAATTCAGGTGTACATTCCTTATACAGAAGAAGAACTTTTGAACAACGAGCTATTCAAACTTACTGGATGGTTTGATGGTTATTACAGAACACAAGTAGAACAATACAACCGTTGTCAAAGAACAGGTGCTGTTTATGACAAAAATATTGTTGAGCTTGACAAACAAGCGGATGATGCTCAAATCAGAATTAGGGAAATCAACGCAAGACTTAAAGAGTTAAAAAATGTCAAATAAAATAGCTAATTTGCTTTACAAAGTAAAATAAAGGTTATAATATGAGAATATAAGGAGGCGGTTTATGGAAGATAAAGTTTTGACAGAAGACGAAGAACTTGAGAGAGTAAAACAAGAAATTGCTCTTAAAAAAGAACAAATTGCTAACGCTCCAGCGGTTATAGAGCCACAACACGATACAGGTGTTATGGAAGTTGTTAAGCAAGAAGAAAATGCACTGTTGAAAACTGATGAGTTTCTTAAAATTGCAAAGAAATGGGGAGATGAGCGTATTAAATCGGACCTTAGTGCGGAAGCTTCGAGAATAAGACGCAAAAACATTGAAACAGCGGAGCAGATTTTTGAAACTGAAACCAGAGAGTTAAGACTTAAACATCTAAAGGCAGAAATGGCTTTGGAACACAAATATAATATGTCAACGCTTGATAGGGATTCAAAACATAAACAGATGCTTGCTTACAAGAGAAAACTTGTTGAACAATACTCTTATCTTTATAATTGTGATGAGAGTAACATGGTTACTGTATATGATGACAAAGGTCAGGCATATAAGGCTCCAAAAGACTTTAGTTACTCTAAAAAGGTTAACCAAATTAGACAAGTTGGTAGAAATATTAGTAAACTTGACCGACCTATTCTTCAAACATTTAAGTGGGTGCTAATTATTGGTGCAGGTATTGGTGCTTTCTTTATTTTGAAGAGTCTAGGTATTTTGTAATAAAATCTAATAAGGAGGTATCAAGATGGTTGAAGAAAGAGAAGTAATCGTTGCTGATGCTGGTTTCGAAGATTATTTCGAATATCTTAATGGTAAAATCGACAATATCGAAACTGAAAAAGCTGAAGAAAAAGAAAGAGTGCTTGCTGAAGTAGATGCAAAATACGAAGTAAGACTTGCTAAATTTACAGAAGCTCTTGCTGGCATTACTCACACTGAAATCGTTGAGGTAGAAGTTGAAGAAATTGCAACTGACGCCGAAGGTGAAACTCCAGTGGAGGCGTAATGGAGCAAAAGAAAGAAGGAACACGCAAGTTTAAATGGTTATTAACAAGTGGTGGAACCGCCATAACCGTGTTCTCTTGGGAGTTATTAGAAGAGGCTCTTGAGAATGTAATTGCACTGGGCATTTCAAGCGTGATAGCTGTTCTTTCTACATTTCTCCTTGTATTTGCCACTCAAGGCATTAAACTGGGAATAAAAAAGACAATTAAGATTGTTTTCCCTATTGTTAAAGAAAAAATATATAAGGAGGGAGATGACAAGATGAAAATGCTTAAGAATTACTGGACAAAAGTCTGGGGTAACAAGATTACTGGAACATTGTCAGCTGTGCCATTTGCAACCGTAGCATATTATGCTTTTGACTTTGCAAATGTAGCAATCACAGCACTTGCTGTTGCTCTTGCATTTATTGTTGCTTACAATGTAGCAATTTTCTTCGGTGGCGAAACTCTTGCACAAATTCAAGATAGAATTGCAAAAGCTAGACTTACAAAAGAAGAAAAAGCAAATGTGAAAGCAGTTGCTCTTAAAGCAAAAGAACTTGAGAAACAAGTTGCTAAGATTAACGCTGAAAAACTTTACGCTCAAGCAAAAACAATCGTTGAGCAAGAAAACAAAGAAAAAGCTCAACCAAAAGCTCAACCAAAAGCTTAAACATCCGCACCAAATGTTTTTTTGGTGCTTTTTTTGTCAGGAGTGTTATGAAAATTAAAAAATTCAAAAACCAATGGTCTATGGGTTTAATAGTATTCGGGATTATGTTGATTTCTTTTTACCTATTAAAGATAATTAACCCTGAATTTGTTATTGAACTTTCCGAAGTTGATAGGGTAGTAGAACTAGGTGAATATGTTGATTCTCACAAATGGGCATATTATTTATTCTTCTTCATAATTTCATTTGCAGGAGGATATTTCTATTTATGTGCCTGTTGCAGAAAGAAGTCTCTAAAGTTTAGAGATGTTTGCATTTTAACAATAGAGGTCATTTTGCTATTTATTGTTGAAAAGCATTTGATGGTATATTATATTCCAATAAATATGTTGTGTATGTTAATTATGCCAACAATTATTTGTAATTTAGACGGGTGTAAAGATATAAAATATCTTAACTCGATAGTAACCTGTTTATCAATACACACAATAGCACAAATAATTTCATTGGAGATTAGAAATTTATCACTTAGAATTTCTTTTCCAAACAGTGCATCTTTCACCGTTTTGACAATCGACGCATTTATTTGGCTAGTTTTATTATATAATTTCTATAATTTTAAGGAGGACTATAATAATGGGTAAACCAAATTTTCCAATCTATGGAAATGCTGATGCTGGTTCAGCGGTAGAAGACATTGAAAAAGTTGTTGCTAAAATCAAAACTAACGAATTTTCAAAGAAAGACTTAATCAAATTAGCTATTGCATCAAACGAACTATTGGTTAGCGTTTTAAACAATGACTACGAAGAATAAAAATAATATTCTTGCAGTATTAACAGTTTTATTATCAACATTTATTCCTGCCATAATTCTTGGAAAGATTCTTGAAGGCGTTGTGTTTATAATCTGTCACACGGTTATAAGACCGCAATTCAAGCGACAATATCATTCAATCGTTCCATCAATTTGTAGGACGATAACTGCAAGTGTGTTTTTCTTTGGAACAACATTTGTCTTGCCTTTTGAATTAAGTCTGTTTTCTGCAATTCCAATCAATTATTTTATTAGTTGGGCGGGTTGTATCAAGGCAAGCGAGAGACATTATAAGATTTTATGCAACGAATTAAGAGAAAAATACTGCAACGACAAAGAAAAATTGTTGAGAAAGTGCAGGCTTGCAAAGTTATCTGAAAGAGACACCGTGTTCGCATATATGTATTACTATGAACATAAGACTCCCAAAGAGATTTGGCTGTGGCAATGCGAACAATACAAATATGAAGCCGTTGAATGGCAAACAATATACCAAACTTTATGGCGTATTGGTAATAAACTAAACAATGTAGAGGATTTGTAGAATACAAGTCCTCTTTTTTTATGCCAAAATTTAGGTGTCGGAAGGAGAAACATTACATTCAAAGACACTCTTCGTCTATCCCAAGTGTAAGTTTCTCCAAAGACCATTGGGTAAAGAGGAGGACATATGTTTAATAATAATTCTTATATGAATAATCAATATAGCCCATACATGGGATACGCACAGCCTTATATGGCTTATCAACAACAAATGCAACAAGCTAGACAGCAAATGGCTATGCAACAGCCACAACCAGAGATGCCACAGAACGCTCCATTCAGCCAAGTGCTTTACGGAACATTCGACCAAGCAAAGGGACACATTTGTTCCCCAAACAATTCTGTTATGTTTATTGACCCAGACAAATCTGAGGTTTATATACGCAAAGCAGACGGACTTGGAAAACAGGCTCTAGAAACCTACAAATATTCTTCGCTAGACAAATCCTCAAACCAAGCCGAAATAAAGCCTACAGATGGGGAAATCTTCGTAAAACCAGAACAATTAAAGGACTTTTTAACTTCAAAAGACACAAAAGACTTTGTAACACGAAAAGATTTAGAAGATTTATACACAAAAATCGAACAACTTCAAAAGAAAGTTCAAATAAAAAATATTGTGGAGGATGGTAAGTAATGGAAGAGAAGGTTAGAGAGCTTAAAGTTGGTTCTAAACACGATATGTTAGCCAACGCAGAAACAATTAACGAAAAAACACTTACTTTAAAATCATTAGAAAAGCGAGTTAATGAACTTGAAAAACATATTTTAGGTGAACTTGAAGTTCTCTCAAGGAGAATTGACACTATAAAAAAGTCTTTAACGAGGTAGGTGTGGTCTATGTATAACGATATTAACCAAACAATAGAAAATATTATCGCACTTTATGAGAGGGGCGGTAATCCTCAACAAATAATGCAAAATATGATGAATAAGAATAGCCAAATAGGGCAATTTCAAACTCAGTTGCAAAACATGGCTCAAGGAAGAACTCCGCAAGAGTTTCTAATGCAACTTGCACGCCAAAATGGAGTAAGTGAAAAGAACTTACAAGGATTGTCACGAATTTTAGGTGGCAGATAGTTGGTATCTACACGAACAAATCTCGAGTAATGTTAGTGTTTGATATAAATAAATAATTATGGAGGAAACCAAAATGGCATATTTTGAAGGTGAAGTTCCAGTAGTAACAACTGGAAATAACAACAATAATGGCTGGAATGACTGGTCATGGATTATCGGTCTTGCAGTAGTTGGAGGAATCTTCGGAAATGGTTGGGGCTTCGGCAACAACGGAAACAGAGGTGGCAACTGTGCTACACAAGCTGACCTTTCAGCAGGATTCGCAAACAGCGAAATTATGTCTGACCTTAACGATATTATCTTAGGTCAAGCACAAATGCAAAACTTTATCAATCAAGGTTTTTCTGGACTTAACTCAACAATCAACACAGGGTTCGCTGGTGTTAACAATGCAGTTTGCACTCTCGGGTATAATCAAGCTAGCTTAATTAACGGTCTCTCAAGAGAACTCGCAGATTGTTGTTGCACAACACAACGCAACATCGACGCTCTTCGTTTTGACATGAGCCGTGGATTCTGTGATGTTGTAAGAGCAGGTCAAGACAATACAAAAGCTATCCTTGATTACTTGACAGGTGAAAAAATCGCTAGTCTACAAGCAGAAAATTCTGGCTTAAAAGCTCAAATTTCTAACGACAGACAAAGCAAATATTTGATAGATGCTTTGGGTCCAAAATGCCCTCAACCAGCATATGTCGTTCAGCCAGCTCAACCAGTTACATTCCCAACAAACTGTTGTGGTAATGTAGCATACGCAAACTTTGGCGGATGTGGAGCAAGCGTTTTATAAGTCCAATAGTATTGGCAAAATATAGGATTAATTATCCTGAATAATCGGTAACACTTTGTTACCAGTTGAGGCACAGGGTAAAACTTGTGCCTTATTTATTTTTATGGAGGTAAAGATTATGTTACTTATTGGTTTAAAAAACATAGGTGAACAAACCGTTCTTGCAACAGGACAAGTAAACATTGGTAATGTTTATAGAAGATTTTGTAAGGCAAATAGATGTGGTGTTCCTGCATTTACAGTAACATCAAATGGTGTGACACTTAACCACGAAGGTATTTATCACATTACAGCAACTCTTGTAGGAACTGGCGAAACAGCTGGTGATGTAACAGTTGCTCTTTATGAAAACGGTGAACCAATTACAGGAGCCGTTTCAACACAAACAATAACAACAGCAACAACTGAATTTAGAACATTTGTTGTTGATTATTATGTAAAAGTAGACGAAGATTGCGTTCTTGGTTTCAAAACTACTGGAGCAAAAACAATCTCTTTGGTTAATACAAGTGATGCTATTGATGCAACATTCACTAGCGTTGTTCTTAATGTAACAAAGGAGGTGTAGTATGAGAGAATATGCTCGTATGGGTCGCAGAATGAGAAGAGGAAGAAGAGGCGACAGAGGTATGCACTATGGATATGGCAGAGATTATCGTGGTGGCGATTATGAATATGATTCAACAAGAAATGATATGGCGTATTCAGAACAAGACTATGCGAGAGGTCGCAGAGACTATGAATCAGGCAGACAATCTGATATGGGTTATGACTACCCTCGTATGAGAGATGGGCACTATGGTTCAGAAGGTCGCACATATTATCCAATAGAAGCAATGGGAACTTTTAACGGTTACTATGGTATGCCAGAAAGAGACCATGCTCGTGGAGGAAGAGGTCGTGGCAGAGATTATGGTTATGATTATAATTATGATTATGCTGGTGACTATGGCGAAAACCTAACAAAAGAAGAACTTGAAGAATGGAAAATGAAACTTATGAGAGAAGTTGAAGAAAAAGACAAACACTTCTTTTCAAAAGAGAACATCTCTTCAAAAGCAAGAAGTCTAGGTGTTCAAATGAAAGACTATGGCGAAGAAGAACTTTGCTTGGTTACTCTTATGATGTATACAGACTATTGCAAAACAATCAAGAAGTTTGTAAGTTCTAATATGGACATCTATATCGAACTCGCAAAAGATTGGCTTGAAGATAAGGACAGTGCGTTGAAAGGTTCTGAGAGACTTGCAGTTTATTACGACTGCATCATTGAAGGCGAAGACTAGTGGCTGATTATGTTTACTTAAATGTAAACCCAGATAACCTTAAGGTTAGCGACTGTGTCACCCGTGCAATAACACTTTCAACAAAAATTCCTTACAAAAAGGTCAGAAAAATGCTTTTTCACACAGCTAAACTGCTTGGATGTGAAAAATTATGCGTTATGTGTTATAAATTCTTAATAGAAGATGTTTTGAAGTGCAGGAGAGTAAATTGTGATGGAATGTATCCAGACGATTTTGCTAACATTAATAAAACGGGAACTTACTTGTTAAGAATGAATGGTCACATATGCACCTGCATAGATGGTTCTATTTATGATATATTTGACAGTAGGTTTTACAATTTTATAACAGATGCATGGAGAGTGGATTAATTTCCACTCTTTTTTTCTGCAATAAAAAAACCTCGTAGTCATCGCCCATTCAAGACAGGCTCTTACGAGGAACTATATACAAGAAACAAGGAAAACTTGAAGTTTTTATAGATAAAACAGTCTAATTTTAAGCTAAGTGCTTATACCTTGAAAAATTCAACAAAATCTTACAAAAATAAAATAAGGTGTCCTTGTTTTTTTGGTGACTCCTAGTAGATTTGAACTACCGACCTTCGCATTAAAAGTGCGTTGCTCTAGCCAGCTGAGCTAAGAAGTCATTGGCTGGAGAGGGTAGATTCGAACTACCATTGTGACGGTCAAAGCGTCATATCCTAACCGATTAGATGACTCTCCATTATTGGGTTGGAAGACAGGATTCGAACCTGCAACCCCCGCATCCACAGTGCGGTGCTCTACCGATTGAGCTACTAACAACATATTGGTTGCAGAAGAGGGACTCGAACCCACGACCTCTGGGGTATGAACCCAGCGAGCTAACCGACTGCTACTATTCTGCAATATGGACCACCACGAGGGACTCGAACCCTCACTTCCAGCTTGGAAGGCAAGCGTGCTAGCCGTTAAACACTAGTAGTGGATATGGTGGCTGGGGATGGGATTGAACCATCGACACTCGGATTTTCAGTCCGATGCTCTACCACTGAGCTACCCAGCCATAAATGGAGCCCCCACTCTGATTCGAACAGAGAACCTTCCGATTACAAGTCGGATGCACTACCAGTTGTGCTATGAGGGCATATTTGGCTCGGCAAGTAGGGCTTGAACCTACAACCCCTCGGTTAACAGCCGAGTGCTCTACCTTTGAGCTATTGCCGAATATGGTCTTTGAGGCGTGACTTGAACACACGACCCTCTGCTTGTAAGGCAGACGCTCTCCCAGCTGAGCTACTCAAAGATATTGGTGACGCTACGGGGACTCGAACCCCGATTACCGCCGTGAAAGGGCGGTGTCCTAACCGATTAGACGATAGCGTCATGGTCCATTCTTATTGTTGGTTTGAATTAAGAATGGTAGAACTTTTTCACTGGTGGACCGCATAGGAGTTGAACCCACTTAAGCTTGCGTGCAAGGCAAGTGCATAACCGTTTTGCTAACAGCCCATTTGGTGGTCAAGGTGAGATTTGAACTCACACGATTTCTCGCCAGATTCTAAGTCTGGTGCGTCTGCCATTCCGCCACTTGACCTTATTGGCAGTGCATACGGGATTTGAACCCGTGTTCTCCTGAGTGACAGTCAGGTGAGATAGCCAGACTTCTCCAATGCACTATGTTTGGCACCAGCGATAGGATTCGAACCTATGGACCCCTTTCGAGGTCTCTCGTTTTCAAGACGAGTGCATTCAGCCATGCTCTGCCACACTGGTATATTTGGCGTAGTGTGCAAGATTCGAACTTGCGAACCCGTGAAGGTTGGAGTCTTAGCAGGACTCTGGGTTAAGCCACTCCCCCAACACCACATAAATATCAAGTAAAACAATCAAAATCTTGAAACCCCGTATTGTTTTCTACTACTAAAATAAGGAGTGCTTTTTCAGTTTCCCACTTTCGTAGGGTTCACGGCAACTTTATGTCAGTCCGCAGACTTCAAAGCACACATAGGTGAATTGCGACGATTGTTTTAGCCCAACCAGCCGTAACTGGTTCGGGAACTGTTCCTACATCTAGGTAGGTCAGCAAGGAGGTAATCATAAACGCACATCGATTACGACTCCTCGGCTCAACTCAACACATGGATTGAGGAGCAAGTATTTTCCTTCCAATGTCAAGAAAGGAACAAATTAATGACGGGAACAGGCAGGATTCGAACCTGCGACACACTAGCACCTTTCGGTGATTCCTCTAAGCCAACTGAGTTACTGTTCCATATAAATTGTGAGCCATAGGACTTCCACCTATGGATGATATAAGGCACTTACCCTTTTTTACGGTTTTTTTATATCAATGATTGACCTGACCCTTTGCGTCTTTCATAACTCGGAGTATCTAGAATTAATCGGCATATCGCTAACACAGAGTTCTCGGCATTCAAAAGAAGTTTTAAAAAAATCTGCCTTACTTCCATAACGGAAACTATAATTAACGGTCTGCGAACACAGAACAAGCCAACCACCCCAAGTTGTAGCAACCTACGAGGAAATCTCGCAAGTTGGATTCCACCACTCACAAATGGTCAGCGTGGGAGGATTTGAACCTCCGACCTCTCGTATCCAAAACGAGCACCCTACCAAACTGGACTACACGCTGTTATTTATGTAATGAAATATATCAAAGATAAAACGATATGTCAAGCATTTTATGCCGTTTTATCAGAAGTTCTAAAAAAAATTGGGTAAAGCCTCAAGAAACCCCAATAGTCGAAATGGTTTATTATAAAATAAAAAAAGGCAACTCGGAGAAATCAACCTAATGGATATTAAGTCAAGAACTTTTTTTTGGCTTTCAGGATTAAATGGAGTCAATGGCTGGGTTCGCACCAGCGTTAAACAGATTTGCAGTCTGTTACCTAGCTTCTCGGTCACATTGACATATTGGCAGGGGAGGAAGGAATCGAACCCTCGAATGCTGGTTTTGGAGACCAGTGCCTTACCGCTTGGCGACTCCCCTATGTGGGGCATTTGCCCCTATTAAGTTGTAACAACTAAACCTGATTTGCCTGTGATAAACCCACACCGAGCAGGAGTTTGGTGTGCTTGCATCAGTCCTCTCTAAATCAGGTTAATTTAATTGTAATCAAAATCGACTTTAATGTCAAGCAAATTAGAGTTAACTAGAATATTTGCTATCCATATCTCTAAACATTTCGTCTGTCATGATTGTATTGTTTTGGATATATGTGTTATTTTGAACAGGGTCGTTATCTCTCTGTTTGTTAGATGCTTTTTGGTGGAAAATTGAGAAAGTTACAAAAGCCTTATCTCTTGAAGAAAACGCACTATCTGCAGTTCTTGCGACGCAATAGTCTTGGACTTTATTGCAAACTTCCCTCATATTTTCGTCTGAACTAGTGGTTTGATATTTTTCAAAGGTAGACTTTGAGATGTTAACCATTCTACAGAAGTCTTCTATTTTTGGTATATAACAACCAGTCTTGTTAAGTTCTTGTGAGCATTGAACATAGAAATCAAAAGCCAAAGCGAGCTCATCAGCACTATATGCTGGAGAAAAACCAGCAACTTTAATAAGTGGAGCAAATGTATGTTCAATTATTTCATTCATTGGAACTCTATCTGCTACTGGTATAAGCTGTCCGTCCATAGTGTTTTCATCTTTAAACGATTGCCATTCTTCGGCAAATATTTTTCTTCTCTTGTTGATATATCGTTTAAGCCCCTTCTTCATTTCATCAAGTTTCTTGATTTGATATTCAGAACTTTTAACTACGATTTCATTTCTTTTTTCAACATCTTCTTCTTTGATTTGCTTTTGTCTCATTTGTCGGTTCTCCTTTCTGCAAGTCTTAACCTACTAATTCTTTTTCTTTCTTTAAAGTATTCTTTCTTCTCGTTAGCATCAAAATCACAATATCTTTTGCCGTGCATCTTAAATGCGAGTGATACTTCAATTAAATCTTGTCTTCTCAGATATTTCGCCATCGCTATCACCGTCGTCTTTTACATCTTTCATAAACACATCAAACATTCTACAATACTGAACTTTTCTTTTTGTTTCTTTTTGTTTGTCCTGAATTTGAGTCGAGAACAAGTTGTCCTCCACTGGGTCTACAATTAAGTTTTGTTTCTCTGACGACATGGTTTACCTCCTCCAACCTAAAGAAGTTTCTAGCACACACAGCAAACTTATGCCTTGTTTCGTGGTCCATAGCACAAGATGGAAGGTCTGTTCTAAACAAACAGCCCTTACAAAAATCCATCTTTCCAGACATATCACAGTGAGCAAGAAAACTTTGGTTATATTTTTTTAAGTTTAATTCTTCTTGTTTTCTAATCAATTCACTTTGTAACATTTATGCTCCCTTTATGGTGTTGTTGGTGTGTTAAGAGCACCCATTAACCATTCTAAAAATTCAGTTCCAACCATTGTTTCTGGAAGTTTTCCGTCCCAGTTTTCAATAGCCATTTCTTGCAACATAACAGCTCTTACTTCTTCTGGTATTGCATCCCAAGCCTCTTGGATAATTTCAAGAGCCCTAGCTTCTGCTTCTGCTTTAACCTCTGTTGCTTCAGCCTCTTTCTTTGCTTTTTCAAGTTGAGCCTCAGCTTCTAGCATAGCAACCTTTAATCTTCCTTGAGCCTCAATTTCGGCTTTCTTAGCCTCATATTCTGATTGAAGCTGTTGTTGTTCAGAAATCATTTTATTTTCTACGGCTTGTTCAAAAGCGTCGCTGAAATCAATATTTGTAATTAAAACATTTGTGATTTCAACATAGTATGATGTTGTAGCTGATGAAACACCCTCAATAACCTTTGCTGAAAGAGATTCTCTTTCTTCGATGATTTTCATAGCTTGCATTGAGCTCATTGTTGCTTTTGTTTTTTCTTCAACAATAGACTTAATTCTCGATTCCAATACTTCAAGAGAACCAAACTCTTTGTTAATATTTAATACCTTATCTGCTTGGATACGATATTGAACGGTTAATTTTAAGTTCATTGTTTGTGCGTCTTGTGAATAAGCCATTGTTTCACTTTCTGCCTGTCTGATTTTTGTGTCATACTTTTCATATTTCTTGCCTAACCAAAAATCAAAGTGTGTTCCTTCTGCTTTTGTGTATTCAGCCTTTCCCCAAACCTTTACAACAGCAACTTCACCCGTGTTAATTTGGTGGAAACTAAATGGAACTACAATAAACGCAATCAAAAATACCAAAGATGCGATTGCAGATACAACAATATTCCTATCGTTTTTCTTAATCTTTTTGACAATTTCATCTGTTGGCTTTTCATAGCGAACTAAATCTCTCTTTTCTTCTTTTAATTTGCTGTCTTTAAAACAAGCATATCCAGATAATGCAAATGAACCAGCAAATAGTAAAAATAAAACTATTCCTAAAAATACTCCCATAATTTTCTCCTATTTCTTATCTTTTAAATTTTGATACATTGCTTGAATAATTAAATCTTTTCTAGATTGGTCCATATTAGACTTATCTAAAACTTCAAATAAATATTCAAGTGTTTTGACAACTGTTATTACACTCGCTTTAATCTCAACTTCAATAGCTTTTACGGTGTCTTCATCCATTCCTAAGTCAACCAAGTCTTTAAAGTCCATAAGTTCTTTTTCCTCCTTTCAATTTGCTTGACATAATTATATCACTCTGACGATAGAGAGTCAAGCATTTTATGCCGTTTTATGATAAACCCTCTTCATCTTGCTCATTTATGAGTTTAAAGAACTTATCCATTGCATTTAAAGCCAGTTTTGAGTCTTTTTTTGTTGAAATTACAAGGTATTTTTCAACTAAATTGCGTATTTCTTTTGCAAGGTCTTTTCTGCCTTGTTTTTTACCGTCATAATAACCTTTTGCAGGTCTATTTTCGGAAATTCCGAATTTACCTTTACCTTGTCCGCCACCAGTTTTATTTCTCATTTGGTATCCAGCATTGGCGTATTGCATTGTGTAAAACTGTTCTCGTTCGTCAAGAACCGACTCTGGAAAGTATAAGCAACCGATTTTCCACCCAGTAGGGTTGTCTACTGAGTAGAATTTGTGGTTTTTAATGCTTAAATCTATGTGTTGATAGCCTGTTAAGTGGTCTGCTAGTCGTGTTAACACCTTTTTTGCCTGTCCAACATAGCAATATTTGAAACCATTTTCTTCCCTTGTCATAATATAAATGCCAGATTGGTCTCTCGCTGTTGGGCAAACTTCAAGGATTTTTCGCTTATTTTTTGCCTTAATTGCGAATAATTGATTATAGTTAACCTCTTTTTCTACCATATTTACCTCGCTTTATCAAATTCATTAAATGCTCTTAAATAACAGAATTTCAAATCTCCGAAAATTCCTCTCCATTTGTTTTCTGCTTTCTCTGTAGTGATATTGAACATATGCATATGATAGTTAATATAGAATAACCACTCAAGTGTGGCATCTGTATCATATTCAAAGATAATATCTCCAAACTCATTTGAGTAGGCGTTGTATGAACCAACACTGCATAATAGCTCATATGCACCAACATTTGCGTGGTTGTAGTAGTGAGCGTTAGGGTCTCCATCTTTAAATGTTTGTGTAAATAACTTACCAACATCATGATAATACCCAGCAGAAACTAGATTAATGTATTTTTCATCTGAACCAAAGTGATTTGATAATTTTAATCCTACAGAGTCCATGTGGTCTCCAAGATTTTGTGTGTGATGTTTGTTTTTTTGGTCAAATTTTTCTGCTTTTTTTAGCAGTTTTGAAGAAAACTTAACTGAATCCGTGTATCTTATGTGATTTTCAATGAAAATTCCATCCCAGCCTTCTTCATAGAATGGAATCTCAAAAGAATAATAATATCTCTTAATCACATCAGCGTCAAATTTATGTGGATAGTCTGATTTGTTTCTCTTTTTAAGTCTTTTAATGCAATCTTTGTAAGGTGTGTTCATAATTATACAAATTTTATCGCACTCAACTTTTAAATTTTCAAAGATTTGTTTTCTTGATTTTATGGTTGTGTTGGTGGCATCAACAACAACATTGATGCCTTTTCCCAACAAATCATTCATTCTTTCATATAACAATCTAAAAACCGTGTCGTTTTTTGCTGATGGATATTGCTCACGAATCTTATCGCTACTTAATACAGTATAGCCATATTTTTGTGCAAGCTCTTTTGCTTTTGTAGATTTGCCAGAACATTGTAATCCACACATAACAAGTAAAATAGGTTTTAACATATTAACCCTCCGTTTTTAAATCTTCTTGAGCCTCTTCAATATCTGGTGCTGTTGCATCGTTCTTTGCGATACCTTCAATGCACTTAAAGTTGAAGTTTTTGTGTTTATATGCTCTAAATTTAGATGCGTTGTCAA
>JBGVIT010000063.1:0-44965 GCA_045128915.1 Clostridia bacterium | reverse complement strand
CTTCGTTTCATCCGTTCTGCACTATTTTTAACCATCCCCTTAGGATTGCGAGCTGACTTTATAAACAGCCCCTTTTTTTTACCGTATAGGAAATTGCGTTTTTTGAAAAATCTAATTCTAGGGTTAATTCTTCTTAATTTAGACCATTTTCACAAAACCACAAGTTATCAACTTTCAATTAACGGAGAAATCAAAAATTCAATAACATTTTCCGAGGTTTGCACTACCTCTTTTTGTTATGCCTTTTTTGACTTGATTTCTATTATATCATACTTTTTCAAAAAACGCAATTTCCTATACGGCAAAAAAAGAAATCCGCCAAAGCGGATTTCAACAATAAGTAAATATACAAGAAAGATAACACCCAACGTTCTGCGCAAAAAGTATTGGACCGTGGGCGTATGATTTTTGATGCAGAATCCGCATACCGAAGTAAATGCAAAAGCATTTACCCGGCCCGAAGGCGTACGAGTGTACGCCGAGAGGTGAGGTAGGTGGATAGTTGGGAGATTAAAAACAAAGAAATCCGCCAAAGCGGATTTCAACAATAAGTAAATATATAAGAAAGATAACTGCCAACGTTCTGCGCAAAAAGCATTAGCCCACGATGAGCCAAACGTCCTTATATACTACACCCAGCTGCAAAGCTTCGCTGTGGTTTGAAACGGCAACATCAATTTTGTTACCTTTTATAGCACCGCCGCAGTCTTCTGCACGTCTGTAACCATAGCCGTCAATATACACATTTGAAAGTTTGGGAATAACCTTTGGATCAACTGCGATAGTTGTTCCCGGTACAATGCTTCCTGCCCATGCAGTTGCATTACCCCATTTACCGCAGCACTTTGAGCATGAGCAGTAGTGAGTTATTCTGAAAGTTCCAAGATAAACAGCACCTTCGGGAACAGGTGAACCGGGCGTTACGGCTACTGCTTCTGCCGGCTGTTCGATGCTTGTGTACCATACATCGCTTTGCGGTTCGTCAGCGTTGAATACATCTGTCGCAACAACTGTAAGGTTGTCCGCAGGAGCATCAAACTCAGGTATTGAAACAATAACAGTATTGTTGTTCCACTCAACCCAGAGTCCAAGAGCTTCCATAAGTCCTCTTACGGGAACTACAATAGAACCGGAAGAAACTACGGTGGCAGGAACGGCTGTTTCAATATTTGTACCAAGTGAAACTGTATCGTTTTCGCTGTCTTTGTAGTTATATCTTAAATGTAAGTTTTCATCTGCAACAGTCATTGAAACAGTAATGCTGTCAGGATTGATAACAAGACCTTTTGTATCAGCTTGCTTCAAAAGTCTGTATGCATATCTTTCAATGGGAAGGTCAGAAGCTTCATTTGCTTTTAGTGTAACATAAGCAGTTTTGTTTGCATCGGACCAATTAACAGTCAGACCTGCGCTTTCACAAAATTTGCGAAGAGGTACTACTGTTGAATTTTCTATTGTCATTGGAGCCACAGTATCAAAATCAATATGTACAGTTGAATCGCTTACTACATTATCAAGCTGAATATCAATTTTAGCGGCAAATGCATTTACAGAGCAAATCATCATTGCAATTATAAACCCTGTTATGCATAGGACGAATTTTTTCATGATTACCTCCGTTATATATTATGGAAAAGATTATTTTACAGAAATTAAACGGGCGTCTGAAACCGCCCTCATAACTGTTTATTTCTTTTGTTTACATTCCTTATTATACCATATTTTGTCCGGACAATCAATGATTTTGTTACAAAAATTTTAATCTCCTTAAAAACTTTGTAACATTTAACGAAAAATAAAAACCCTTTGAGTTTACATATTATGGTTGCCGTTATAATATGTATTTTCAAGGGTTTATAAGGTGTCGTTTTATGATAAAAATTACAAAAATGATAATTATTTTGTAATATTTTTGTATATTTTTATTCGGTATTTTCCATAAAAATTTTTTTGTGGAAATTGTACGAAATTTAAGGGTTTTGTCCTTATTTTACACTTACCAATACGCAAGGCTCGTTGCTTTGGTTGTGAAGCTCGATTATAAAGCTGTCACCTGAGTCATGGGTGCATACTATAATTTCATCGTCTTCAAGAAGCTGTTTTACATATATAATATCAAGCTCATTAATCTCCTTGCTGTCCGGAAGATAATCAAGAGCTGCTTCTACGGATTTTACGTTATTCATATGATTGTTTGTGTCCAGATCGCGACGTGTAACAAATGTGCGTGCAAATTCCTTTACGTTGCTGTCAGGTCTTAATTTTGCAAGAGCAATACCGTTGTCCTCTTCGTTTACGCTGTCGTATGCACAGTTTATTTCTTCGGGAACACGGACAATTTCCTGCTTCTGTGAGTCAAATGAAAACCAGCTGCCCGTAGCTATTGCCTTTACTTCACCGTCCTGAATGATTTCATATTTTCTTGTCACTTCTATGCGGTGAACTTTGGTAATGCCCGTTTTCATAGTAACGGGAGACTCATAATCAATGGGTTTTAAAAATCGAACAGTCCAGCCATGAAGAAGCATTGCAATGTGTATTTCCTGCATCTTTTTAAGGTTGTAACCAACCGCAGCGCTGTGGGAAATAGAAACATCCTGAAGCAAATCAATTACTGTACTGATTTTGATGCTTCCCTTATTGTTAATATCGCTGTACTTAAAACTATATTCTTTAGAAAACATATTTTTACTCCAAAAAGGGACGCATAAAATGCGCGCTTTGCACCTTTTATCCATCCCCTTATATTATTTTAGATTATTGATTACTGAGCAGCTTCAGCGTTTTCTGCAGGAGCTTCCTCTGCAGGAGCTTCCTCTGCGGGAGCTTCCTCTGCGGGAGCTTCGCCTTCAGCAGCTTCAGCATCCTCTGCAGGAGCTTCTTCAGCATTTTCCTGAGCAGCCTGACTTGCAGCATTCATAAGCTTAGCAAATTGACCGTAAGGCATTTCGGGAGTTACTTCTTCTTTAATACCCATCATCTGAGCATACATTGTTACCATATCAGGTGACATACCCTGCATCTTTTCGAAATATACACCAACGGGCATATAGTTGATAGCAGCAACAGAATATGTGTCGCCCGGCATATCAGCAGGGAAGCTGTATTCAGCCTTAAGCTCATCAAGAGTCTTGTCAGCCATAACTGCAACATCATTAAGAGTTTCAATATAACCGTCCTTGTTTGCGTTGTAGGGGTTATATGTGAGGAAATATGCTGCAAGAACAACTATTGCACAAACAACAAGAGTAACAACTGAAGAGATTGCACCAACTGCTGCCTTTGACATAGGAGTCTTTTCGGGAACGATTGCTTCTTCAACAAGCTTTTCAAGCTCGTCAACTGCATCTTCTGCACCCTCGGCTACTTCTTCAATCACTTCTTCAACTTCTTCTGTGTAGCTTTCAACAGTATCTTCTACTGAATCAGCATCACCGTCAAAATTATCATCAGCAACAGCCTGTGTTGATTCTTCAAAAGAATCTGTTTCGTTGTTGATTTCCTGTTCCATCAAATCTTTTTCTTCGTTCATTTGTCAAATCCTCCAATTAATATATTATTCAGCGGCTTGTTCTTCGCCTGCTTCTTCAGCGGGAGCCTCATCTGTAAGAGCCTCTGCCTGCTCCTGAAGTGCTGCAAGCTCTTCCATCATTGCCTGAAGCTCATCAAAAGTTGTTTCGTTAGTAACAACTTCAGGAAGCTGGCTTTGAGTCTTGAAATCTTCAAAGCTCATACCCAAAAACTTTGCATAGTTTTCCAAAGTCATGCCGCCTACAACGTCTTCCATTTTATCATCAGCTTGTACGTTTTCAAGACCGTATTCACCGGTAAATTCTTCAACAGTCATACCCTTTTCGGTAGCAGCTGATTCAACTGTGTAAATTTCAGGCTTGAATTTATTGCCTACTGCAACTACTGCAAGTGCTAAAACTGCAATAATCACAACAGTAATAACAATATTTATTACAATATCGGCTGAACTTTTTTTAGCTTTAAAATTTTTTTCTTTTGCCATAGCAAAATTCTCCTTTCTGATTTTTGCATCATAAATAAATATATCATTAAATCCCTAAAAAATCAATATGTTTTTATAAATAAATTATGAATTTTTTATTATGGTGTATAATTTCAGGGTTTCGGGACATAATTTTGCTGAATTTTATATACCATTACTGCCTGCTGAATAGGTTTTTTTAGTTCATTTGCAGAAAAGTTTCAATATTTTAAAGAAAAAACTTGTATTATTTTCTTTTTTGTTATATAATCGGTATATATGTTTAAAAGTAAATTGGAGGAATAACATGGAAAACATTGAAAATACAACAAAAGAGCTTTCTGATCTTTTGCAGGTAAGACGCGATAAGCTTGCAGAGCTTCAGAAGGAAAACCGCGATCCTTTTGAAATAACTAAATATACACGTACTCATACATCAAAAGACATTACCGAAAACTGTACTACTGAGGAGCGCACAATCGAGGTGCGCGGAGAGGAAAAGCAGGTTACTGCAAACATTTCACCTCTCGACGGTAAGGAAGTAACAGTTGCAGGACGTATAATGTCAAAAAGAGGCATGGGCAAGGTTGGGTTTGTTCATATTGCAGATATGGACGGTCAGATTCAGCTATTTGTTAAGAAAGATATATTGGGCGAGGAAGAGTATAACCGTTTCAAGAAGCTTGATATAGGTGATATTATCGGTGCAGAGGGTGAAGTATTCACAACCCAGACCGGTGAAGTATCAATCAGAGCTTCAAAAATAACTCTCCTTTCAAAATCACTTTTGCCATTGCCCGAAAAATTTCATGGCATGACAGATACAGACCTCCGTTACAGACAGCGTTATATTGACCTTATCATGAACCGTGATGTAAAGGACACCTTTATCAAGCGTTCAAAGATTATAGCTGCTATAAGAAGCTATCTTGGTGCAGAGGGCTTTTTGGAGGTTGAAACTCCCATGCTCGTTTCAAATGCAGGCGGTGCAGCAGCACGTCCTTTTGAAACACACTTTAATGCACTTGACGAAGACTTTAAGCTCAGAATTTCATTGGAGCTTTACCTCAAGCGTCTTATTGTAGGCGGACTTGAAAAGGTATATGAAATAGGACGAGTTTTCAGAAACGAAGGACTCGATACCCGTCACAACCCTGAATTTACACTTATGGAGCTTTATCAGGCATATACCGACTATCACGGCATGATGGACCTTACAGAAAACCTTTATCGCCATGTGGCAATGGAAGTTCTTGGCACTACCAAAATTGTGTATAACGGAATTGAAATGGACCTGGGCAAGCCTTTTGAAAGAATTACAATGGTTGATGCTGTTAAGAAGTATGCAGGTGTTGACTTTAACGAAATTAAAACAACTGAGGAAGCAAAGGCTGTTGCAAAAGAGCATCACGTAGAGTACGAGGAGCATCACAAAAAGGGTGATATCCTTAACCTCTTCTTTGAAGAATATGCAGAAGAGCATCTTCTCCAGCCAACCTTTGTTATGGACCACCCCATTGAGATTTCACCGCTTACAAAGAAAAAGCCGGAAAATCCTGAATACGTAGAACGTTTTGAGTTCTTTATGAACGGCTGGGAAATGGCAAATGCATATTCAGAGCTTAACGATCCAATCGACCAGAGAGAACGTTTCAAAGCTCAGGAAGCACTTCTTGCTCTGGGCGACGAGGAAGCAAACACCACAGACGAGGACTTCATGAGAGCGTTGGAAATAGGAATGCCACCCACAGGCGGCATAGGCTTCGGCATAGACCGCATGTGCATGCTCCTCACAGACGCCGCAGCAATAAGAGACGTCCTTTTGTTTCCGACAATGAAGACATTGGATAAGTAAAATTAAAAACTGCAATGTTAGTTTGATACTGACATTGCAGTTTTTTTGTGGAGCCAAATAACATAAAAAAACAAAAAAAGCACTCGAAAGAGTGCTTAAATTTTCGTAGAGTATTTAACTAAACGAAATGCTCATTATATTAGGCTACATAACGCAACAAATACCATGCTGACTATATTGCTGACGGCGATAAACACGAATATGCATAAAATTTTTCCATATTGGTTCTTTTAAGTTGCATACTTGAATGAACATATCTGTTCAACGTTATATTCACGCTTGAGTGTCCTAATATTTCACTAAGGCTTTTAACATCAACTCCTGCTTCAATACAGGTGCTTGCAAAGGTATGCCTGATCGTATGAAAGGTAACATTATCTATTCCGCAAATTGAAGATATTTTATTAAATTTATTCTCCATAGTTCTTGGTTCAATATACTTATTGTTGTCACCTGTCAGTATATAGGCATTTTTAACATAAAAATTGTTTTCAATAATTGTATTAACTATAAATTCAGGAATTGGTATTTCTCTTACAGAGCATTCACTTTTCGGAGGTGAAATTATTATATCTGTTTTGTTTATGCCACCTTCGAAATTTTGAAGGCGTTGCAAGGTCTTATTTATTTGTATAGTTTTTGTTTCCAGGTTAATATCGTCATATTTAAGAGCACATAACTCTCCTATCCGAATCCCTGTATATATAGAAATCAAAATGCCTACATTGACATGGTTAATATTGTGTATAAGAAAATGAGTTAGCCGTTGTATCTGGCTATGATTCATTGCGGCAGTTGTATTTTTAATAGATTTTATTGAAATGCCCGAAAAGTCGCATTTGCACACCTGCCCCATATTTGCCGCAAATTTACATATTAGTTTTACTACTGATAATATATCCTTTACGGTTTTAGGGGATAATTTACAAGTAAAAAGTTTGTGTTGACAAAAATTATTTATTTTATTTGTATCCACTTCACTTATAGCATAATTGCCAAGTATGGGTATAATGTGTTTGTGTACGGTGTTCCTGTATTTAACATATGTTGACTGTTTGCAATAATGTAAGGTTGAATCTAACCATACTAATGCTACTTCTGATATTTTTTTTGAATGTATCCATTGTTCATCTTGGCTTACATTTTTTGCCTTAACTAATTTGCTTTTTGCGTCCTTATAAGTCTTGGAATAAATATAACCATATATTGCCTTTCCCGCAAAATTTCTGCCTTTGATATATCTTCCTTCCCATCGCCCGTCTTTCCTTTTATATATATTTTCTCCTTTTCGTGACATATAGAAAACCTCCTTATTTGTGACCATAATTATGACGGAAAATGACTTCAAATAAAGCATTGCACATCCCCATATCATCATTATGTATATATTAGTTTGTAGAATTTTGTAAGAATTTTAAGAAATATATCAGAATTTGTTGACAAAAACAGCACCATTGTGGTATAATATGAGCAATTATTTATTTCGTTTAGTTAAATACTCTACGAAAAGGAGTCTTAAAATGGAAGGGTTATTTAAATATTATTTTTCAGAAAAAGAAAAATATGCAATGATTGAAAAATTAACGCCGGAATTGCCAATTCTCAGGGCGAAGGCGGAAATATCCCAAGAGGAAATTGCAAATATCATCGGAACTTCAAGGCAGACCTATGGTGCAATTGAGCGAAAATCTCGACGAATGTCATGGGCAACATATATGTCACTTATTTTGTTCTATGATTATAATAGGAAAACCCATCAACTTTTGCGAAGTATGCCGGCATTTCCTCATGAGCTAATTAAAAGATTTAACGATGGTGATGAACCGCAGGATTTTGAACTTGGATTGTTGTTCCAAGCAGATAAGAAGAATATTATTGAATCATTGGATGAACAAGCAATTTCGACAATAAAGACAATTTTAATGGTGGAATATTCGCGTTGTAATAACATTTCCGGGGAGGCCGTTTTAAAATTCTTTGAAGGTATTGACTTTTCAAGAAAACAAACGTCATTAAGTCAAAAAAAGACCACTATGGCAATTAAAAATATTAAAAGGAAAAAATATGAATGAGTAATGACATTAAAAAAATTACAACCGGTTTTATAAAACAACATAAATTAATAACTATTAATTATTCTGTCTTGAAAAAAGCCGCTGTGAATATGGGCTATACCATTATTGAGTATAACAACATCGTTAACGAAAAGGATGTTCATACCGTTATAGAGAATCTAAAGCTTGGTGATATGATACTCAGTTCAAGAGGATTTACATATGTGAGCAAGGATTATCGACTGATTTTTATAAATGAAGATTTAAACGATGAAGAAAAGCTTATTGTTCTTTCCCATGAAATAGGACATATTGTGTGTGGGCATTTTGTCTCTGCACACATTATTGGAAAAGATGTAAAAGAGGAATACGAAGCAAACGAGTTTTCTCATCATTTATTAAATAAAAGTGTGAGTAAATCTATAATTGTGCATCAAAAATCATTTATTATAGCAGTTATTATGCTATGCCTATTTGCTGTTATTTTAGCTGCATATTTTATAAACCATAATAAAAATACTTATCATGGTGATTTTTATATCACATCTACCGGTCAGTGTTATCATAAAAAAGATTGTATATTTATAAAGAACAAAACAAACAGTATGAAATTAACAACAGAAAAATTTGAAAGCGGCAATTACAGTCCATGTGATATGTGCTTACCTGATAAAAATTAATGTTAAAACAGCATGAAGGAGTGATTATGTGAAAAAAATTTTTAAGCAGATTCTGGTGGCTGTACTGTTGCTGAGTAATTTATCAATGAATGCTTTGCTCGTTTGTGCAGGAAAAGCCGAAGTAACACGAAGTATAGCAATAGTCTTTGATAATTCCGGCTCTATGTATGTTAAAGGTGAAAAGGCATGGTGCAGAGCAACATATGCGATGGAAGTATTTGCGTCTATGCTCAATCCGGGTGATTCATTGTTAATACATCCAATGAATCCCATTGAGGTAAACGGCAAAAAGTTCACAATGGACTCACCATTTATAATTACCGATCCATCCCAGGCATCGCAAATAAGGAATATTTACACAGAAAAAGCGTTAGATACTCATATAGAAACCATTGATGCTGCAGTGAATGGTTTAGCCTCATCGCAGGCGAAGGAAAAGTATATGATTGTACTTACTGACGGTCAGGTTTTTTATGAAGACGGCATAGAGCTTACCGCAGCTGATACTAAGCGAAAGCTTGAAGAAAGATTCAACAACAGTATAGGGCCTGATTTAAATATTTTATATCTGGGTATAGGCTCGAGAGTAGCAATGCCTGAGATGAATTCGGAATACTATCTGGGAGAAAAGGCGGCGGACAGTAAAAATGTTCTTTCTGCCCTAACCATGATGTGTAATAGAATATTTGCAAGAGATACTTTGCCGTCATCACATATTTCGGGTAATTCAATCAATTTTGATATTACGCTAAGCAAATTAATTGTTTTTGTGCAAGGTGAAAACGTCTCCGATGTTAAAATAACAGGTAAAAACGGAGCAACGGCAACTTTAGCGGGAAGTACAAAAACACAGTATTCAAGTATTGGTGCAGGAAATTATAAAAAGAAAAATCAATCTTCAATAGATTCATCGCTGCAAGGCATGCTTGTAACATATACGGATTGTACTGCGGGAGAGTATGATATTTCTTATTCCGGAAATGCATCAAATGTGGAGGTTTACTATGAGCCTGACGCAGATTTGGATTTTGTTTTTACAGATGATGAAGGAAATCTTGTTGAACCTGAATCTTTGTATAAGGGTGATTATAAGGTTCAGTTCGGTCTTAAGGATGCCAAGACAGGAGAACTTATATCTTCGGATTTGTTAGGGAATCCCGTTTACGAGGGTAAATATATTGTCAATGGAAAGGAATATCCCATTAAACATAGCGGTCAGAGCGGAGAAACTCCTGTATCTCTAAACGAAGGAGATACATTTACGGCAGAATTGACAGCTTCGTACCTGAACGGATATTCAATAACAAAGAGCGCCAAGGATTTTGGCTGGCCTGAGGGTGAGTTGAAGGTAGCTGCGCGTCCTGCCGGAAATGTTAAGCTTGAAATAACCGGTGGCGACAAGGTGTATAATCTAAAAGACCTTGAGCATGGCAGTACATATATTGCAAAGGTGTATTACCAAGGTATGCAGTTAACCGGTCCTGAGCTGGAAAAGGTATCTCTTAAATGGCAACCGGAAAAAAGCAATGCTGAAATATTAAAACAATTCAATGGTGATCATTATGCATTATCATTGCACTACAAGGATCCAAGCAACCCCATTGCAACCAAATGCGGAAAATGTACAGTAACAATTCATGCATTCTATAATGCTCCGGATGGTACTGAGGCAAGCGGAAGAGCACCTCTTACATATGTAATTGAGGATAAGGTTGTAGTTCCGGAAATAACCTTAAGTGCAGTGCAAAAGCATTATGAAATCTCAAAGCTTGATAAAGGCAAAAGCATAAAAGCGTATATCACATTAAAAGGTAAAAAGCTTACGGTTGAAGAATTTAGCACACTTGCTTTTCAGGTTGATAGCTCAGGCGTTGGATATACTGTAACGCCTAACCCGCAGGACTCTGCATTTGAGATAAATTTGAACTCAACAGGCAAGCTTGAAAGTGGCAAATATAAAATTAAGGCAGCAGTTATTCAAAAAGATAATCTTGGGAGGGAATTGACTGCTGATGACAGTTGTAAAATACGGCTGAGCAATGTGCCTCTGTGGCTGGAGTGGCTTCTTTTCATATTGGTACTTATTATTATTTCAGTACTTTTATATTTTATTTTACATATTAGACGCCTGCCAACAAAACTTCATACAAACAAAAGAGATTGTGAAATGAATATCAGTGGAGAAGATGTGACAAAGGCTACGGCATTTAATGCGGTAATAGATACGGATACTTTAACGATTGAAGCAAAATATGCCGGCATGAAAACAGGTATTAAAATGAACGTTCAACCGGGAACAGACAGCTATCTTATGACAAAGCAGGCAAAGAGAAAAGCAATGGTAAAGGCAGCAAGTGTTAAGAAATTCGGGGGTGCCACTATTGAAGATGTGAGCATTGGAAATAAAAAATATCTGCTTAACGAAGAAACGTATAAGCTAGAGCCGGCAATAAACGGAATTAAGGATTTTGATTTAAGTCACGGAAATAACGTTTTGTATTCCGGTACAATGCAGCGAAATGGTGTAGATGAAACTTTTTATGTAAGAGTTAAATTAAATTACAAAAAGAAATAAATAATACAGGAGGATGAAACAATGACAGACAACAAAGAAGTGCTGAAAGCAAATGAGGTATCTGCTCCCACTTTA
Source organism: Clostridia bacterium (assembly GCA_045128915.1). Classification (GTDB taxonomy): domain Bacteria; phylum Bacillota; class Clostridia; order UBA1381; family UBA1381; genus RGIG9115. The sequence goes on along the minus strand of JBGVIT010000063.1, from coordinate 33,732 downwards.
TTTGTAGGCGTAGGAGGAACGGGATGTAAAATAGTCAAGAAAGTAGCTGATTTATGTGCACCCAAAGAAAAGGAGAATATTAACTTTTTATGTCTTGACACAAACGTTAATGACCTTTCTACCGTAACAAGCGGTAAATCAAAGATTTATTGGGTGCAGACATCAAATACCCAGACAGTAGGAAGCTATCTTGACTATGATGATGATGCAAGAAAAAAATGGTTCCCCAAAAATGCGGTAATGTATGATAAAACTGTTTCAGAGGGTGCAGGTCAGGTTCGTGCTATTTCAAGACTTGCCTTGAATTCCACTATCAAAACCGGAAAAATACGTCCACTATACGATTCCATTGATGATTTGTTTAGAAAAACAGGAAAAGATATGAAGCAGGCAATGCGTGTTGTAATAGCCTCTACTGCTTCGGGCGGAACTGGTTCGGGTATGATTCTCCCCATATCTATGTTCATACGTGATTATATAAAAGAAAAATATCCTAATACAAGCTTAATTGTTCGTTCGTTGGTCCTTCTTCCTGAAACACTTGACAGTGTGATTGATTCACAAACTGAACGTGATAGTCAGGCGCGTAATGCGTATGCAACAGTTAAGGAAATAAACGCCTTTATGATGAAGGGTTCAGGATTTATTGATTTGGATGAGGACTTGAAGCAGTTTTCAAATTTAGGTGTTAATGTGTCTGTTGCAGGATCTGATAATCAGAAGATGCTTTCTCTCTTGCCTATGGATTTTTGTTTTCTTATGGATGGTCAGGATGCCGAGGACAGCACAATGATAAGTATAGGACAGTATATTGAGCAGGCAGCGCAAGCTCTTTATGAACAAAATATTGGTCCTATGCAGAAAAAAGCATTCTCTGTTGAAGATAACATTATAAAAGAGATGACAAAGCCTGGAAATTACGGCAGAAACCGTTTTGGCGGTATAGGTGCAGGTGTCATAAGATATCCGTATGAAAAAATAGCGGATTATGTTGCATATGACCTTGCGATTGACAGTATTGGAGGAGAAGGGGAAGCAACAAAGTGGACAAAGTATGATAACGCAGTTGCATTGTACCAAGCAGAACAGAAAAAACGCGGTGTGCCAAGATCTACATGGGACAGCAAAGAGAAAAAGTATAATGAAGCTCTTGCAAATAGCAGAGATCCTTTCTCTGTCGATTTAAGTAATACATATGAGCTTGCAGGGATTGATGCAAGAATAAGAAAGTTTAAAAACGATTTCGAAAAAGCAGCGTATGCTTCTGTATTGTCAGATGCGAGATTCAAGAGTGTATATGAATCGGCACAAAGCTGGAAGAGCGCTAATTTTGGTGAAACGAGTGAGGATAAAATCAGCGATGCTATTGATGCGCTTTCATCTTACAGCAAGGCAGTAGAAGCAAGAGGCAAGGACGGAAGACCTATTTCCGAAGGCATTGCAACAAGATGGGCAGAAGCGATATTTACAAGCGAGCAGAAAACTATTGCCATAAATGATGCATACAGTATAGAATCCCTTTTCAAAAATGCTCAAGGCGAAGTATTTCATCCTTGCGCAATAAGATATGTATTGCATCAGCTAAAGGAAGAGTTTGAAAAAGAAACAAAGTCAACAATGCATGACAACGCTTTTGCACAAGTGAACTCATTCAAAGAAAAGGAATATACATTTAAATTCTCAAAGAAAAAGATTTTCGGTGTAGAGGAGTTGAGCTCATTAGAGAAAAAGCCATCTATAATCGAAAAAATGAACGGATACAACAAATTGTATGATGAAGCAAATCAGGACATCCCGGGATATTTTGATGCACTTGAGGATTATTGCAAAAGGACTGCAGCTCACGCTGCCTATGTAAAGGGTTATGTGTATATCAAAGAGTTTATTAATCAATTTGATGATTTCTTCAAGGATTTTGTCTATAAAGTTAAGGAATTAAGCCGCAAAAAAATTGATCTTGTGGATGAACTCAAATACAAGAAGGGCGATTCGTATGTTAATATATGTGCAACTGAAGAGCTTTTGAAGGAGCTTAGCAAATATTCATTGCAAAAAGCACAAAAGGAAACTACAATGCTCAATTCTGATGTAAACAGCGGAATATTTGATGCAGTTAAGAATAATGCTGTATTTAAGCTGGAATTAGATGCTGCTGGTGATGGTTATATTGAAGAAGACCGCCGTATAAATATATTTGATGAGATATTGCTTGGTTATTTCAAAAAGAGCGTTCGTGAAAAGTGTGACGATATAGATAAAGATATTATCAGTGCAATAGAGCTTGAACAGCGTTTGAAAGAAAGAATTCGTCTGCGTTCTGAAAACGAAGGTGATACTCAGGTGTTTGAGCAAGTATCAGTTGCAGATGCAGAACGCCATATTATGGAAATCATAGCAATGGGAGGCAGAATAGCAGCTCCTTCTATTCAGCGTGCAATAAATGAAGAGCCGAGAGAAATAAAGGTTTGTGCATATAACAAAATACTTCTTGACAACAGAAAATTCAGAGTGAAGGACTTAATGCCTAACGGCGAAGCTGTTGATACAATTTCAAAATATGAGATCCATTTTTACAACGCATTATATAATCTTACGCCCAACAAGCTTAAAAAGTTTGCTGCGCCTTTTGAAACTGAAACCGGTGCAAAGAAAGCGGGAACATATCATAAAGCTTATACTGACTACTCACGCAGTATAGGTCCTGATTCAACAAAGAATGCAGCAATATCCACGCATATCGATAAGAGATGGGATTCTATAAAGAGTATGCCTGAAATCGATTTTGATTATCAAAGACAGGTTGTAAGAAAAATTCATAAGGCATTTGTCTATGGATTGGTTCATAAGGCAATACAATTAAAACCATTATCGGTAGTTGCAAACGGTAAAAAGATATATTTATATAAGGATTCAAATAACAGAGATGTTGAGCTCATGGTTCCTAACGGAACGCTTTGTGATGAATTTTATGAAATTCTTGATGCTTTGTATGTAAATGCAAAGGTTGTGGAGGATATATCTGTTATCAAAGGCCGCAAACGTGCTATGAGTGAGGCGAAGAATTGTAATTATGAGGATACTGAATTCTTCCGTGATATGTCTAATTTCAATCTTCTATATACTATCCCCAAATTTAATGATGCAAAATCTCATGATAACTGCGACGGAAGCCAAAAAAGTCTTGAAAATCTGAAAGCCTTAATTCGTAAAAATAAGATGGAAAGATATGAAATTGGTGATATTATTAACGAGCTTCCGGATGACGGAAGGAAATATGTTGAGAATCCCACAAGTCTTTTTGCTATCCCCTTGATGTTCTACTGTTCATTACCAAACTCAGCCAGATTTATTTCAGAAATTACAGCGATGGTAGAGGCAGTAATTGATGTTTTCCGTGAAGAATACACAAGATGGGAAAAGGGTGAAGATGTTAAATTTGTACTTTGTACACGACTTACAGATGAATTTAATCTACTAAAGCGAAATTATGCCATCTATGTAGAGTATATGAATGCTCCTGAGGCTGATGAAAATCCTGTCATTGATATAATTCAGAGGAAGATTAAAGAAGTTATAATGGAATCTCCGGAGCCGGAAGATTATAAGGCATTACTCGATAAAGTAACAAAAGAGTTTACAGAAAAAAAGGAAAAATAAAATGAAACGGAGATGAGAGATTTGTTTACAGTTTTAATAGCCGAAAAACAGTATATTGATGCCATAAGACTGGAAAACAAATTGTTTTTCGAACCGTTTTTGGAGAATAAAGAATTAGCGTTTTGTTATTGGAATCCCCATGGACAGAGTCTTGATGATTCTGTCCCGGGCCTCATTGATACAGTAGGCAGAAAAAAAGAATGGAAAGCCATTATTATTAATAGTTGTACTGATGAGCAATCAAAGCAAAGAAATCCTTTTGATATAGTCGATAGCAGTGAACTGTGTGGTTTGATTGAGCCGCCCCAAAGTCCCGGTGAAAAAGAAGACGTAAAAACTTGGGAAAATTCATGGCGCTCGTATTATAATCTGCTTACCTCAAAAAAAGAGTCGGTTTACAAAAAAGCGTTAGAACTTCCTCTGCAAAAACTTACAACCTGGTTAAGTTTCAGGCCCGCAGATTTTATATTGCAGGACGTAGATGAAAAAGGCGATATTGAGGATTGGGCATTAAATGAACTTGGCGAGACAGAAGTTAATGCAGCTGTTGTATTGGAAAAGATAGAAAGGGAACAGTATCGCAATGAGATTAAAATGAAGGAAATGCTTCGCAGAAATTTTATTGGCGACAGCACCTTTAATATTGCATATCCTAAGGAAGTATATTGTATTTCCAGAAGAATTTCTGACAATGGCTTTTTTAATCCGGAGTCTTTTTGGATTACACGCTCCAAAAACGAATATTCACAATTTTGCGACCGGAATATGTATTTTGATAAATTACGGTTTTTGGTTTTTGATCTTTTACCTGAAACACATAGAGATTTCCGGTGCGAGAAAATAAAATTTTTATCGACCTTGTTGGTTTTTGCTACCAATGCAGTCCCTGGCAGTACCATGCAGGCAAGAAGACTGTATGTTTTGGAATGCAAAAACGATGACACCCCCTTGTTCATTCTCACAACTTCGTATGATAAAAAGCTTGCTGTTACCTACGAGGTTATTGATAATGAGATTGAGCGGATTTACAGTGAAATCCCGGGAGAATTAACTGACAAGGTGGCAGAAGCTTTATTCTGTTCTCCTATGAATGTGGAGATTAAGCTTGATGAAAATTGCAATTTTGATGCCCTTTGCAGAGAAGATAATTTTGCGTTGGTCCCGGCATCAACAGAATATGAGCTTGGAATTTGGCAAGAAGGATTTAAGGAAACACAAAAAGCTTATAACGATATAATCCGCCAGCAACGTCGTCATGTAAAAAAAGGAATTGATAAGCTAAATGCAAGCAGCGAACTTTCGGAGGCGAACATAAGCCGACTAACGCCTTTTCAATTAGATGATATAAAGGACTACACTGAAAATGCGGAAAATGAAATGGTTTCTTCTATACCACCTGATCTTGCTGAAGCAACAAAATATCAGGAACTTATGCAGGAAAAATCAGATGCAGTAAAAAACATATTAACCCAAAGAATGAGCCGAGGTACTTCAATTACAGCGGGAATAATGATTGTGTTATTGACCTTGTTTTTGTGCATTCCTTTCATTGCTGCAAATCTTTCAACCCCTGAAACCGTTGGAGCATCAATAGGAGTATTGGGTGTTATGCTTTTAATTTTGGCGGCATCACTTTTTGTAACTTTAATAGTTTTGAAAAGACCGTTAACCTCAGCTACCAAAGATTTTAACGATACCATGCACAGCATAGCGGATGATATTAATGCAAATATGAAAATGTTTTCAAAATATTTCAGTCTTTCCTGCAATGTAAGGAGAGGTCATAAGGTTCAAAGCTATTCAGAAAAAAATCTGGACGAATATACAAAGAGCATTCGTATCCGCAGAAAACATCAGGAGGACATCAGAAAAATACGTGCTGAGCTCTACGAAGCATATCATGATTTTATTGGAGAAAGCAAGTATTATGATAATTCAATGATACAACCATATGATTACGACTTCGATAAGAAGGTTGAATATTCGTATGCTGCCCCATTCCTCGCAGGTTTTCGAAGAAACATTGATTTTCTGGAGGCGGGCAATGCAGTGGAGGTTCCGTCAGGATATATTACAGATATTTCGGTAAGAATGGAGGAAATATATGATAAGTAACATACTGAATTATTTAAAGCTGTTTATAATATTTCTTCCGTTTGTGCTGTTTCAGTTTTTGAATCAGCGTGCAAATTACAAAAAGGAGATACGGTACAAGCAGTTTGCTATGCCGTTTGTAGCTGTTTTATATTTTGTGCTTATGTTCGGATTTATAGGTAGGTTTTATGAATTATCGGCTTACTTTGGTGAGGCAATAAATGATTTTTGCAGTAATACGGAATCATATTCTTTGCTAAACGGTATAAAGTATTTTCTTGCAGGAATGGGTGAATATATTGCCTTGGTGCTGCTCAGTACATTTGCGCTATGTATATTTATCGGTGTTAAAAGATTCGTATTGCTATTTTTCAAGGGCAATTTTGATGAAGATACTGTACGAGGTGCCATAACAAGAATATTCTATGAGTATGATGAACAAGATGGCTGCTGGTATTTTAAAAAGACTTGCGGGCAGATGCGTATATTTATAAAGACTTCATATTACGTGGTATATGTACTGTCGGCACTAACACTTTTTAGGACATTTGAAATGTATTATCGACAGCTATTATCAGCCCCTTTCTGCCCTGTGCTTTCAATCATTGTAATGGGTGAATTGGCATTTTTTGCAGATGGCTTGATGAAGCAAGAAAACAAAGGTACTCTCATCCTAAGCAACGATAATGCCAAACATATAGCCATGCTTGCCTTGCTGAGAAGACCGCTGGGAAAGCTTTTTGGCGATAAGCTTTCTGCAGAAGGCACCACAATTAACATGGTTGGTATAAGTGGCGGAGCAGCTGAGGATATTTTGGCGAGCATTGAAAAAGAAGGCGGGCACATAGGTGAAAACTATGCTGCTTTTATTCGTAAAAAAATAGATAGAGGACTTGCACCAAATGTAGATTATTTGCGTTCAGGATATGATTTGGCGATTGGAAAGAGTCTTCTTTTCAACACACCTTTTTACGACAAGCTTATTCCGTATGCATTTTATGCAGTTAACAGATGTTTGCTTTCCGGACAGAAAGTGCTTGTTGTTATGGGAAGACACGGTACAGAAGATGACCTTATCAAATGGTGTCAAAAAGGAATAACTTCCGTAACAAATGTCCCTAACTTATACAAGATTTCTGTTCTTTCAGGAAAAGAAGCTGATGAAGAAAGAACTGACATTGGTATTATATCAAGATCTGGAGTACACGATCTTGATATCCACAAAGCGAATATCAGTTTCCTGAAAAAAGTAGGTTTTGTTATTATTGTTGAACCGTCAAGACTTGTTACAACGGCACAAATAGGCCTTAACCTTCTTATTAAATGCTGCGGGGAAGACAATAATATTACTTTCTGTTCCATGGACAGAAACTGTGACGGGCTTGTTGATTCGCTGTCACATATACTGATGACAAATATTACTGAAGTATCAGCGACAGAATATCCTCACGGCATGAGTTCATTTATGTGTTGGAAAGCGGATGGAGAGTATCTGCAGCACAGACTGTTTCCCGGAGTATCAAGATATTTGGGATTGGGCACAGAATTATCCTTTGAGGCTCTTAAAAATCAGATTAAGCAAACAGTCTGGTATGGCGGAGACGTATATCCCGTGCTTGATGCTCATTGGATTGCAAAGCAATACTATTATGATTTTTTGAAGTATGCAAATTTGCCTACAACCCAGGAAAGCTTTGACCAACACTTCAAAACCTCGTTTAATATGTGTAACGAAGGTGTCAGCGATTATTCCTATGTCACTGTCGAAGATGACAGAAACAACTTGTTTGAAGCAAGAAGAAATTTTGCTACCATTGCAGAAAAGCAAGGCTTTGTAAATGTAATATCATCAGAATATATGCTGCGTGAATATATGGCTGATAACACCGACATTTTTACAGTTGACGCAAAAGCTATTCCGTATATAACGGCAGATTATGCAAGAACAAAACGTAATTCAGTGTTGGCGCTATGCTTGTTGCTTTGTGTAGGAAAAGTATCCGAAAGGGAGCTTAGGCGTAAGCTTTCGCTAATAGGCATTGAGGATAATGATTGTACATCAGCGCTTTGGAAAGAGCTTTGCTTGCTGTTTTCAAATGATGAAAACAGTGAGTTTGATACCAACGGAAATCCTATCGTTGTAATCAAGTTCAATGACGATAATTATGTTCGATTTGACATGGATTCAACTATTATTTTCAAGAGAGAATATATGGTTGAAAGCGGTAAATTTGAGAATGTATATACCATTGAAGAAAAGGCCTTTGCGGATATCATTCTGGATGACCTTCAAAATGCCGGGTACATTGCCGAGCTTGAGGGAAAAGACTATTACATAGGTACGGAGTTAAAGGGACATGTATATCAAAAATACCTGCCCGGACAATTCTTCACACTAAACGGTAAATACTATGAAATGATATCTACCACATCTGATAACAAAATTTTAGTGCGTCGTGCATCAGAGCATATTAACGGCAGAAACTCTTATCGTCAGGTAAGAAAATATATTTTTAATAGAATTCGTACATCAGATGATATGGGCACCTTGAAAACAGTCAACAATATTGGTATTCACCATTTGTATGCTGATTTCCAGGTTGAAACAGATGGTTATTGGGAGCTTAAATCATATAATGACTTCCGGAATGGAACGTTAGTTGAAATTAATGGTGTACCTGTTCGTAAATATTATAATAAGCGGATTTTGAAACTGGATTTTTCTATGTATGGAGAAATGTTTACTGATTCTGTAAGAAAAACTCTCACAACTTTATTGAATGAGGTGTTTGTTACATTGTTTGCAGAAAACCAACCATTTATTTTGGCGGTTACTGCAGGTGAATGTGAGATTCCTTTGACTTACGGTCTTGATATTAATGATTCAAGTTTATCCACAGATAATTGTATCTTTATTATTGAAGATAGTCAACTTGATATTGGACTTTTGGTTTCTGTTGAGCGAAATATTGGAAGAATTATGCAAATCATTTCGGATTATCTGGAATGGAATCAAGAGAAAATTGAAGAAAGCCTGAACGAAGAAAAGGAAAAAGAGGTTTCTGAGGCTGTCGAGGCTTCGGTTTATGAAGATAGTTCATTGGATAATGAAACACAGAGGCAAGAACAAATTGGTGATGCAGAGGACGAGGATTCAAGTGAAAAAACTGAGATAGCTGTTGAAAAGCAACCCAAAGAAAATACTTTTGTAAAATTGGGTAAATTGTTTAAATCAATTTTTAAAAGGGATAAAAAAGAGACAACTGAAACAGAGGAAGACAAAACAAGCGAAGAAGATGCCGAAAAGGTGGAAAATGAAGAATCCGAAACTGGAGCAGAAAGAGAGCCTGAGGTGATATATAGTGAATGATGATAAAAAGTTAATAGAAGAACAGCCAAGTGCTGAAGTTTTATCAGATCAAGGGAAAGAGCCTGATGTAACAAACGCACAAGAAGTTCAGGATTCTCAACCCGCTGATACGAATATAGTCAAGTCATATCATGAAAGCTATTATCTTCTCTATGGAAATCAAAAGGAAAACTGTCTTGACATAGAAGGAACAAGCAATTTGTTACAAGCGCTTGGTTTTGATGGCGGCGAGCTACGCAAGGCACGTAAAGGTAAAGAAACCTCTCAGGTATATAAAGGAACGGAGCCCAAAAACCCAAATCAGATGCTTTGCTCATATTGTGGTGCGGAAATATCGGGAGTCGAATATCAGCGGCTTCCCGATGGCAGATTACGTTGTACAGCTTGTAGTGATACATTGGTTAAGAGCGAAATGCAAGAACTATGTGACAGAGTAAGAATAAACATGGAATCCTTTTTCGGCGCGTCAATTAATGTGCCGATACATATTGAGGTGTTAGAAGAACGCAGGCTCAAAAAGAAGATAAAATGTCCTTTGAGCGTGATTGATGATAAGTCTATGCTGGTGCTGGGGGCCGCAGTAAATGATAAAGACGGTTATCGCATTTATCTGGAAAACGGAGCCCCAAGGATTTCAGTCATTGCAACCTTTGCCCATGAACTGACGCATATCTGGCAGTATATTAATTGGGATAATAAAAAAAGCTTTAATCTATGCCCGAAGGATAAGCGACTTCTAATATATGAAGGAATGGCAAAATGGGTAGAAATTCAATATCTTTACCTTGTAGGAGAAACAGCTGTTGCCGAGCGTGAAAAATTTATAACAAGAAACCGAACTGATGAATATGGTATAGGATTTAATTTGTTTGACAACAGGTATCCTCTTTCGTACCAGACGATTATTTGTGATAATTCTCCGTTTATAAAAAATGCCTATCCAATACAATGGTAATTTATTTTTCAAACTAAGGGGAAGCAGAATTATATGAAAGTTATAAAAATGTATTTATTTTTAATATGTGCTGTTGCTTTATTTTCCTCTTGTTCTTCGCAGGAAATAAACGAAGCATATACGGAGTTAAACAATAACGTTCCGCAATTTGAAAAGAGCGTAATTACAACCATTGCATTTGAAACTTATAGCGAATTAGATGATTTAGGACGATGTGGAGAAGCTTTTGCGTGTATCGGTGAGGAAACTATGCCTACTGAAGAGCGTGGCAAAATCGGTCAGATTAAGCCTTCCGGTTGGCAGATGACGAAATACGATATTGTTGACGGTAAATATCTTTATAACAGATGTCATTTAATAGGGTATCAGCTCAGCGGAGAAAATGCAAACAAGAAAAATTTAATCACAGGAACCCGATATATGAATATGGAGGGAATGCTTCCTTTTGAGAACATGGTGGCAGATTATGTAAAGGAAACGGGAAATCATGTTATGTACAGAGTTACGCCCATATTCGAAAACGATAATTTGCTGGCAAAAGGAGTGCAGATGGAAGCGTTTTCCGTGGAGGATAAAGGGAAAGGCATTTCATTTAATGTGTTTGTGAATAACATTCAGCCGGGTGTAGTTATTAATTATTCAGACGGAACAAGCAAATTGGAATCAGAAAGGGATTTAGATGAACCTGAAGAAATTCCCAAGGCTTCGGAAGATACTGAAAATCTTATTTTGTATTCAGCCGAAACAAGCAAGACTGAACCGGAAGCGGTAGAAGCTCCTATTAGTTTAGATAAGACTGTAAGGTATATTTTGAACACAAATACCCTGAAGTTTCATTACGAAACTTGCTCTTCTGTCAACAGAATAAAACCTGAAAACAAAGAAGCTTTTAACGGAACAAGGGATTGGCTGCTTAATAATGGTTATACACCTTGTAAAAAATGTACTCCCTGATGATTTGTTTGATATGATAGGAGAGAAATTAAATTGGGATAAATAAGGACTTATATTTTCCCCACTACTTAATAATTAAACAATATCGGGAGTTGTCACGAGAACCGTTATTTTGACACGTATCGAAAGGGGATGAAAGCGTGAAAGTTTACTTTACAGACAGTTCATATTTGGCTGATGCAAATGTATCCATTACCGATAGTTCTTACCTAGCAGACGCAACAGTTACGATTACAGACAGTTCATATTTAGCAGACATGAAAGTGTATGTTACTGACAGTTCTTATTTAGCAGATTTTAAAATCTACATTACTGATTCCGATTACCTGACAACTGATTTTGAAGAATTTCAAGAAGAACATCCGGAACTGTTTGATTAATGGAAGAGGAGATTAAAAATGAAAAAAATTTTCAGATATTTATTTATTATAGTGTTCGCTTGCGTCATCGTTTACTTTGCGCCTAAGCTTGTACATAAATGCGATAGTTGTGAGCAATGGTTTACAGGAACAGGGTATGAAGCAAGCGTCATTGCGGATGTTGTGACGGATGATGACCAGACAATATGTAAATCGTGTGCAGAAAAACAGCATGTAATAGAAACAACACTGGGCAAATCGTTAAGTGATTATAAGAAAAAGATTTTTAACTAAAAGCCTCAAATATTTACAGGTGTTTAATAAGCAAGGAAGCCGTCTTCACAAAACGAAGATGGCTTCCTTTTAGATATTGAAATGTATATTTTTATAACTATTTAATAATTAAACAATAGCGGGAGTTGTCAAGAGAACAACCATGCCCGCCGGCACACACAATGGATGAATACTACCCATTGAAAAATCACACCTTTTAATATATAATCAAATTGGCAGGATAGGTCGAGGGACGGTTTGCCAACTTTGATTGCGATTTTAGAACATGACCGGCAGTCTTTGAGCACACAAAATTGTCATTAAATGACGTACACTAAACTTCGCTTTTTTCAGACTGCTTAATCCTGCCAATTCTTTTACAGGTGGTGTTGTATGAATATTATTCTCCCTTGTGTATGTGGCGTTGATGTTCACGAAAAAATGATTGAAGCTTGTATCTTAAAACAAGAAAAATCAGAAATCTCTGTTCTCAGACAACAATTTTCAACTTTCCCCGAACACCTTAAATTGTTTGCTGATTGGCTATATGAAAATGACTGATATCATATTGCAATGGAAAGTACCGGAGTTTATTGGAAATCCGTTTATGAATCCATCGAGGCCAATTCAGCATATTATGAGAACATTGTAGTTGCCAATGCCCATCACATAAAAAATGTTCCCGGCAGAAAATCTGACGTAAAGGATGCAGAATGGATTGGTAAACTTATGATGCATGGTCTTATTAACAACAGTTATGTTCCTAACGATACTATCAGATCTCTTAGAGAGGTGTCCCGTACCTACAAAAAAATGGTTGGCGAAAAAAGCCATAACCGCAGTCGCAAGAAAAATATTGAAACTCAGCTTTAAGCTTTTAAAGGATGATATTCCTTATGATAATGATGTTGCATTGTCAAACTTAAAGCGCTGATTTTAAAATCTTCCTCGAAAAGGGTTTTCTTGACGTGCGCAAAAATTCAGACAGGGGTGGTAGTATTCACACTAACCGTCCCTTTGACAAACGGGTAACATAAAATAAAATTTACCCACATTTTAACCATTTTTAACAAATTGAAAACCGACTATATGACACAAATAAAAAACTGTATCATCAAATTTATTGTTTGATAATACAGTTTTTTCATATAATCATATCTTCCTGTATAGGAAAAATAACTTTGTTTTTATTGAATGTATCTCTTGATAAATTTCCTATAATGTGATATACTATATATGAAATACTTAAAAGGAGTCCTGTGCGTATGAAATATTTATCGGTATCCCATTTTGCAAAAAAGTGGAAATTAACTGATCGTAGTGTGCGAAAGTATTGTGCAGATGGCAAAATCCCAGGGGCTTTTTTGACTGGGAAAACATGGAATATACCTGAGGATAGTGAAAAACCTCTTCGCATAAAAAGAAAATCAAATAGACCTAAAACTTTGCTTGATATATTAAAAGAACAGAAGGAATGTAAACTTTCGGGAAGTATTTATCATCGAATACAGATAGACCTAACATATAACTCTAATCACATTGAAGGCAGTCGTCTTACTCATGATCAAACACGATATATTTTTGAAACCAATACAATTGGCATAACAGATCAAAGCGTAAATGTTGACGATATTGTAGAAACTGCTAATCATTTTAAATGTATAGATTCAATTATTGATAATGCCGGGTATGAATTGTCAGAAAAATATATGAAAGAATTGCATCATATTTTAAAAAATGGTACTAGTGATAGTCGAAAAGATTGGTTTGCAGTTGGAGAATATAAAAGATTGCCAAATGAAGTTGGCGGAATGGATACAGTTCTTCCAGAGAAAGTTCATGACGAAATCCGAAAATTATTAAACGCATATCATTCAAAAAAAGAAATAACTATTGATGAAATAATAGATTTTCATGTTAATTTTGAGCGTATTCACCCTTTTCAAGATGGGAATGGTCGTGTAGGTAGGCTTATAATGTTTAAAGAATGTTTGAAACACAACATTACCCCATTTATAATAGACGAAGGACACAAGCTATATTATTATCGTGGACTTAAAGAATGGGACACAGAAAAAGGTTATCTTAGAGATACATGTTTATCGGCTCAGGATGATTTTTGTAGGATAATGAAATATTTTAGAATTGATGAATTAATACAATGTAAAGAGGTGTAAAAGGTGATTATTAATTTAACTTTGGACAAATGGGTGGACAGACAAATGGGACAAATGGGGACGTACATTTTTTGTCAACTTTGGACAAATGGGGACGTGGACAAATGGGGACGTACATTTTTTGTCAACTTTTAATATTTAAACAACAGCGGAAGTTGTCAAGAGAACCGTCCCTATGACAATATAGAGTATATGATTGAAATTATTCTTTTCAATATTTCTGCAAAAACAGCAACCAAACCTTGATGGAATGGTTGCTGTTTTTAGTCTTTGAATTCAAATAATTTTTTAAGCGGTATATTCAGGGCTTCTGCTATGTCGATTAAGGTATCAAGTGTGCAGGAGCAGGCAGCTGTTTCTATCCTTTGTAAATGATTTCTGCTAATGTCTGCTTTTTCTGCTAACTGCATTTGTGTCATGCCTTGCTCTTTTCTATAATGTAAAATATTAAGACCTATGCTCAGCCAAACATCGAAATTTTTATTTTTCATATGCAATCACCTCTATTGCATATTATATTCCGAATTTTAGTTTTAATCGTCAACGAAAAATGTGTCAAATGACACAATATTGATTGCATTTAGTATTGATATATGATATAATACAATCAAATTGATTGTTTTTACAATTTTATTTGGTGTTTTATGAGGTGTAATATTATGATAAAAAGATGTTGTTTTGCAGGGCATAGAGAGATACAAAACAGCAATGATATACAAGATAAATTAGATGTTCTTATTGAAAAATTAATAACGGAAGAAAATGTTTCAGAATTTTGGGTTGGGAATTACGGGATGTTTGACAGAATGTCAGCAGGGGCAGTCAGGCGGTTAAAAGATAAATATCCTCATATTGAATTAAATCTTGTAATTCCCTATGTTACGAAGGAGATAGAGGAAAACAAGGAATTTTATTATAAAAGCTATGACAATATTATAGTGCCTGAGATACCTTCAGGAGTGCCGAGAAATTGCAGAATTCTCAAATGCAACGAATATATGGTGGAAAAATCTGACTTTATAATATGCTGTGTTCAATTCACCTGGGGTGGCGCCGCAAAAACTATGGAATATGCAAAAAAGCAAAAGCATATAAAAATTTTGAATTTGCAAGAAATTTAGTATTGATTTTTAAAAAAATATGTAGTATAATTGGCGTATAGAAAATTTATTTCAAAAAAATAAAGGAGTCGTTTTAGGCTCCCTTGACAAATGGTGACAAATGGGGACGGGTGACAAATGGGGACGTACATTTTTTGTCAAGTTTCTTATAATTAAACAACAACGGAAGTTGTCAAGAGAACCGTCCCTATGACAATTATTAAAACAATTAAATATGCTCACACAAAGTGTGAATTATGCCGTAGCGGTTTGAGCCGGGCATAATTTATGGAAAGGGAATGGGGTGAGAATCCCCTGCGGTTAACTGTCGGTGTGTGCATCGAAGTTTTTGTATCCGTCGGCGAAAGCCGGTCATTGGGAAACTGAGAAGGCAGGATGCAAAAATGCGGACTTTGAAAGTCTATATGATGCGAGTCACAAGACCTGCTTTGATGTTATCTCGTAAGTGCTCATTTGCATAGAGATGATGTTTTCGGTTAAAATCCGAATTGTGATAATCACAGAAAAACTCAGCTGTGGTAATTTTCTAAAAGGAAAATTGCCACAGCTTTTTTGTTTATTATTGTGTGTGCAAATTTTTGGAGGTGAAAAAACACATAATAGAATGAAACAAATCAAAATTGAGTTTTTACGAAAGGATTGAAAGAAATGAAATTAAAAAAGATTTTAAGCGTATTTTTAACATTTATCATGGTCATTAGTATGATACCGTATCAGATTTCGGCGGCAACTGACCTTACTTGGAGTGGTGGCACAATTACACTTGCATCAGGTACAAAAGTTGGGAGTGCAGTATTAAAAACCCTCGCCATCTATAAACAGGGTGCTTATACTGATTACCCCGAAATTGCAAGTGTAACGCAGGATGGTAATACGATTGATATTACTTTAGCCGAAGGGAGTGATCCTTCTTACCCACTACAGATGGGATTTGCAGCGACCGGTAATACGGTATTGAGTCACGCAGGTAATACTTGTACATTGCAAAATGGTCAAGGTACAGCAAGTGTTACAGTCAGCTTCAGGCCGGCTGCAAATGCTCCTACATTTTCCAATACATTTACTGTAAACTTCACGGTTATAAAAGGCGAAACCTATGCCGTGACAGTCCCCGAAGGCGAAGGCTTCACATTTGATGGCGCACTCGAAGCATCAAAAGATAGAAATTATAGCTTTAAAATTATAATAGATGAAGGATATGACGGCTCGGCTATGGTCGTTAAGGTCAACGGTAATGAAATCAGCGCAAGTAATGGCAAATATACTGTTCCTTCCGTAAGTGAGGAACTTGTTATTACAGTAAAAGGTATTGTTAAGAAAGAAGTTCTTACTATCACAAAGCCAACAGGCGATGGCTTTACAGTTACAGGTGCTGACACAGTTTATAAGAACGAGGACTACACCTTCACAATCTCTGTGAACGAAGCTTTTGATTCTTCCGATATGGTCGTTAAAGCAAACGAAAAAGTCCTTGTCGGCAATAATGGCAAATATACCATTTCTGCGGTTAGTGAAAACATAGTAATTACAGTAGAAGGCGTTGTAGCCAAAACCATATATACTGTAACTCTAACAGAGGGCGAAGGATATACCCTCTCAGGTCAGGCTACAAGCTATGCGAATGAGCCATATACATTTACTGTGACCGTTGATGATTCCATTTATTGGGCGGATAAGATTGAAGTCTTGGTAGATGGTGAAAAGGTAAAACTTACAAACGGAAAATACACATTTGGTGCACTTGATAGTGATAAGACTGTTACTGTTCAAAATATTATCGAAAGACAAATTCTTAGTGTAACCAAGGCGGAAGTTGAAGGTGCAACTATCAGCGGTGATGATACCATAAGAGAAGGTAAACCTTATACATTTACCGTAACCGTTGACGAAAAGTATGATGGTTCAAATATGGTTGTAGAAGTCAACGGAAATGAAATAACTTCTGCTGATAACAAATACACAGTAGATACTGCCACAGAAGATATTACTATCGAAATCAGCGGTATTATAAAGAAGGATATTTGCGAAATTATCAAACCTGCTGACGGCAAATTCACATTTTCGGGTGAAGACTTTGCATATAAGGGAAACGATTATGTATTTACAGTAACACCAAACCTCGGCTATATTGCTGTCGTTACAGTAAACGGCGAAATAGTTGAAGGAAACGGCAATACATATACCGTCAAGGCTGAAGGCGACGAAATGACTGTTTTGGTAACAACCGAAAAAGTTCCTGTGCCTGAAAAGGAAGTTGGTGTTATTGCTGAAAACGATACATACACAGTTGATGTTACCGATAATGCTTTGAAACCGTTTTCAAGCAACCATGCAACAGTTACAGGTATTAAAATTTCAGGTGCGCAGGTAACCTCTGCCTTTGAAAGCGGAACAGATGTATATTTCAATCTCCGCAGTGATACACCTGATGAGGCTGAGCTTAACGTTGAATTTGTATATACAAATAAAAGCTGTACACTTAAGGGTAATACACTTAATATCACTCTCAAAGATGGCGAAGCAGGTGTTAGTCATACCGTAACAGCAGACTACAATAACGGATGGAAAACAAAATCAGCAACATACAACCTCATATTCTTCCGAGAACTTCCAGCGGAAGAACCTCCTGTATGTATCAAAAATTCTGATACAAAAGAGGTATGGAAAGACAGAGATTTAGTAATAGACCTTAGCGAATATTTTACCGATGCAGATAACTTTTATCTTGTGAACGGTGAATATAAAACACCAATCGAAGGAAAGATTTACACATTTACATCAAGTATAGCAGGTGAACACACGCTCTACTTTACAGCAGAAAACGAAGCAGGTGAAGCACTTGACCGCTTAACCGTTATAGTCAATGTTAAGGATATTGAAAGCGGTGTATATATAGGTCACACCACAGGAAATGGTTCATGGAATTATATACAGTTCTGCGATACTGAAGGCAATCTTATAGAGGGTGTGGAAGCAATATACGATATGACAAACCGTGTGGTTTCAGTACTTTTGCCAAAGACTTACGCAGTAGACGGCACAGTCAAAGCAAAGTTTGATATGACACAGAACAGTTCAGGTTATCCATTTGTTTCCACCTCAACAGAAACAACAGCAAACAGAGCATTTAGTTCTCGTTTTACTGAGAAAAATATTGCTCTTGCGGGTGGAAGTGCAACCTTTACATTCTATTACTACAACAGCAGTACTGGCGCAACTAATAACGGCGGACAGACAAAGTTTGCAATATCAATAAAGATTAAAAATGACAAGCCCGTACTTGCTGACGGAACAGAAGCATCAACGAGTGCAACAATTACCGCAGGCGAAAACTACACACTTGATTTATCACCGCTCTTTACAGATGTTGATGAAGATGAACTTACATATAAGGTAAGCATAAATGGCGTATCTGCTACTTTAGCAGATACAAACTACTCATTCACTACCGATGTAGCAGGAACATACACATTGGTGTTTACTGCAAATGATGGTAAGGATGACTCGGATGATACATATACAGTAACTTTAACAGTAGAAAATTCTACCGAAACTAATTCTATGACAGTAAATGTACCTGAAGGATTAAATCCAAGCTTTTATGTTTCTTCGGGATTTTCAGATGGTGTTGATATTCAGGGTGAAGCTCTCACTGCTGTAAAGGGAGAAACTGCGGAAGGTATGACCGCATATACCTTGAATTATCCCATAAATGCCGAAATGATTAGTGTTCGTACCGATGCTTTCGGTGGTATGGCATTTGCTGTGCAAAAAGATGCCTTGGTAAGTTTCCGCAAGGTACAGCTTCAGGTTGTTGACTATGATAACAAACCTGCGATGAGCACAAATGCGGTTACTTACGGAGATAATACCGCTGCAAAAGGTAGTGACGGTTGGCTGCTTGTAACAGACAGAGAATATACCTTTTCTGCTATACCGATAAATGCTGATTTATTAAAGGTTGCAAAAAGTATAACTATTGAATCAGGCGATGATACTTATATTGTTCAAGTAATGCTTGGAATTGCAAATCCCATGAGCATAACTGTGCCAACAGGGGCAAAAGCTGAACTTTATAAATATAATCAGTATTACAGCAATACAGAACTTGATGCCAAAATAATTAAAGATAACGAAGATGGCACTACCACATACCAATTTATTGCTGATACCAAAGCAAACGGAGCATCATACATTTACCGTGTTTCTATGGAGGGTAAAATAACAAAAGCAGGTTGGCTCTCCTGGAATCAGCAGAATCTTACAATAACTTATACGGAAAATGATAAGGAACCTTCTTACCGATTAGATGACTATTCTATGACAGGTGAAGCAAACAGTTCTATTGCTGAGGATAGCGTTTTATTAAATGGCAACAGCCGTAACCATCTAAACCTATCTGTTGGGCAAAGTAAGACATTAAAGGCTTACCGTGCTTGGGAAATCATTCCTGTAAGTTATAATAACTATATTATTACTCCTGACTTTAATTATACAGTTATTATGGGAAATGACGTGGTAAGTCTTGCAGAAAAAGATTCGCCATCTGCAGGTAAAGGCGATTGGATGACACTTACCGCCTTAAAAGAAGGAATTGCAATTATCGAGGTAACCTACGATGCTATCCAGGTTTCAGGCGGAAACTATGATGGTGTTTATGGCGCATCCGATCCTAATCGCAGCGGTCTTTTAGTTGTGCAGGTGGGCGAAATTGATGATACATCTGTTAAATTCGGCATAGACAATTTTTCAAGTTACGGCACATCAGGAACAAAAAATATTTCTTATAATTCAAGTAGACAAAAAGAGTGGGACTCGGAATTTGACACCTTGTACTTTACAGGAAATAGCGACAACCTTACATTAAAGCCTACTGCTTCCTCAGAGATTACAGAAGTATCAGTAAGTCACGACAAGGGTGCAACTTGGATAAATCTTGCAGGTAAAGAGGGTGTTTATAATGCTGAAATTGTTCAGGGTAACAACATTATCAAAGTAAAGACTGCAAACGGAACTGCATATCAGGTTGTTCGTGGCGATAAAGTAACAGTAAAATTTGCAGAAGTTTCTGGCAAGAGTGATGATGACGGTATTGTTGAAGCAGGCGAAACTATCCGTGTTACTTTAGTGGGGTTACATTCACCGATTCCTAAAATGGCAGGTAACTACAACCCCGGCTATGGAGGAAATAATGATGGATACTCAAGTCAGCATCTTAATTATACTTGCAATGGTACAGATATATATGGTATAGGAATGCAGTATAATTTCATCACATCGGCAAACTATGTTGAAATCGTAATGCCTGCGGATGGAAGTAATGTAACACTAAATAATGGCTATATCGGTACGGGCGTTATCGGACTTACAAACTTTTCAGATGGTGGCGATAGTCACAGAAATATTCCTGATAATGGTTGTGCTACCCGTGGAAGTACAACAACTTATCATACACAAAGTATTCTGCCCGTTGTTCTTGTGAAAGTTGGAGATACATCATCACCTAACAATGCTCCTATCACAAGAAAAGATGCAGTTTCTGAAAAAGAAATTTATTCGGATCAGAATTTTGCAATCAATCCTGACACACTCTTTATAGATCCTGATGATGATACATTAACATTTACAGTTTCGGTAAATGGTGGCGAAACCGCAGATGCTCCTTTAGATTATAAGTTTACCCCAAGCGAAACAGGCACTTATACATTGTTATTTACCGCAACCGATGGCAAAGAAACTGCACAGCATACAATTACTCTTACTGTAACAAAGAGACCTTCGCAGGGTGATTCGCAAGGCACGCCCGAAACCGAAGATGAATTTGGTCTTACTCCATCCGAAATTGCAGGATATGTAACTATAAGCTTTGTAGATAACGGTGTTCGTATTAAGGGTGAATCGGGACTTAAATATCCGAAAGCCTTGGGGACTATCATTTCTGCTACAAAAGTTCCTTATAAAAAGGGCGAAAAAATCACTCATGTTACCAAGCGCTTGCTTGATAAAAACGGAATAAGAATGAGTTATACAGGCACTTTAGAGAGCGGATTCTATTTGGGTGCTATATGTGATTTTGAATTAAAAGGAACGCCATACGATTCAATGGGCGAATTTGATGCAGGTTCAGGTTCAGGTTGGATGATTACGCTCAATAAGACATTCATTGAATATGGTGCATCGGAATTTGAAGTTAAAAACGGAGATGTAATCAAGTGGCAATATACTTGTCAGCTTGGCGCAGATATTGGAGACCCTTTCTATTCAGGCTCATCTTCATCAAATACAAGCAACAAGACTGAAGATAATAAGAAGGAAGAAACTAAAACTGATACAACACAGAAAGTTGAAACGACTACAAATGTTACAGAGAATAAGGCAACTGTGACTACAACAGAAAATAGCATTAAGGATGCAATATCCAAAGCTGAAAAAGAAAATGTTGAATCTATCGTGATTTCTTCAGCTGATACTAAAGATGCAACTAATATTACATTGGAAATACCGGTAAGCGCTGCACAAAATATCGCAGAAAACAGCGATTTATCACTTGAAGTTGAAACAGCATCGGGCAATGTTTCTATAAGTAATGAAACACTAAATTCTATCGTTGAGCAGGTCGGTACTGACGAAAACCTAAAAGTAACAGTAGAAATTATAAATGTGGATAAGGTTCTTGATTCGGTGAGCGAAGAAAGTGCTAAAGTAATTACGCAGAATGTTGAAAAAGAAATTCTTCAAAATGCAGTTATAGTTGAAGTAAATATTACTTCTGGTGACCAGTATGTAAGAAACTTTGGCGGAAATAAGCTTACCGTTGATATTCCGGTTGAAGGAAAAGGACACGAAGAAGGCAAATATTATAAGGTTCACATTGTTTCATCAGACGGCAGGATGGACACAAGCTTCGGCAAATGTGTATCAAGAGGTGGAAAGCTTGTTATCAAAGTTGACACAACTCATCTTTCTTCATTTATTGTAACAGACATAGAAACTTGTCCTTTTGGGGATGTACCAAATCATTGGGCATACGAATCTATTAAGTATGTTTATGCAAACTCTCTCATGCAGGGTACAGACGAAGCTACTTTTTCACCTGATGCTAATATGACAAGAGCAATGCTTGTTACGGTCCTTTATAGAATGGCAAAGGCTGAAAGCGTAGAAAATAATCACAGCTTTTCTGATGTACTTGACGGACAATGGTATTCTGATGCTGTGGCATGGGCATCATCAAACGGAATTGTAAGCGGTGTTGGAGAAAACAGCTTTGCACCCAATGAAGATATTACACGCGAGCAAATGGCACTTATTATTTATCGCTATGCAAAAATGCAGGGTTATAATATTGACGAAACAGCAGACCTTTCAGGCTTTGCAGATTCAGGCGAAGTAAGTGACTTTGCGCTCGATGCCATGAAGTGGGCAAATAAGACGGAGCTTGTAAACGGAACAAGCGAAATAACACTTTCACCTAAAGCTACGGCAACACGTGCGCAGGTTGCAACAATACTTATGCGTTTTTGTGAAAATGCAGCATAACTAACAGGCATAATGTGAACAGTCGGATAAAACCGACTGCTCGCTTTTGCCGCTTTATAAGGAGTTTTATAATGAAAAAATTTATGTCAATTCTCTTGATGCTTCTTACGGCTTCAACAGCCTTTGCAGAAAGCCGTTGGGATATGAGTAAGGTAGTGTCCGATACTGCGGCATACATATATGAAACCGTAACAGAGCCGCAGGTTGGCTCTATCGGAGGTGAATGGGCAGTTTTGGGACTTGCCCGCAGCGGTGTGGAAATTCCTCATGAGTATTATGAGAATTATTATGAGAATGTGGAGCAATACGTTAAGGAACGCGAGGGCAGACTGCATGATAAAAAATATACGGAATATTCAAGACTGATTGTTACACTTACGTCAATAGGCAAAAATCCGGCGGACGTTGCAGGCTATAACCTCTTAACACCTCTCGGTGATTATGAAAAAACCATATGGCAGGGCATGAACGGTCCTATATGGGCGCTTATAGCTCTTGACAGCGGAAACTATCCCATGCCCCAAAACCCCGATGCAAAGGTTCAGGCAACAAGAGAGATGTACATAGACAGAATTCTCAGCTGTCAGCTTTCTGACGGCGGTTGGTCGCTGTTTGGCGGAACAGAGGCGGCGCAAGCAAGTGACGGAAGCTCTGATGCTGATATAACGGGCATGGCACTTCAGGCACTTTCAAAATATCGCGACAATGAAAGAGTAAGTGCTGCAATAAATACAGCGCTCAATACTATGTCACAAAATCAGGACGCTGATGGCGGATTTTCAAGCTGGGGAACGGCAAATTCAGAAAGCTGTGTTCAGATGCTTGTGGCACTTTGTGAGCTTGGAATTCCCATAGATGATGAGCGGTTTGTTAAAAACGGCAATACGATTTTAGATAATCTTATGAACTACTACGACGGTGACGGATTTAAGCACGTGGAATACGGAACCGGCTCGAACCTTATGGCAACGGAGCAGGCTTTTTATGGTATAGTTGCGGTTAAGAGAGCAAAAGAGGGAAAAAGCAGTCTTTATACAATGACCGATGCGTTAACCCTTTCACAAGGCGGTGAAAGGGTTGAGGGCTTAAAAGGTAAAAACCCTGATGTCAAGAAAATGAGCATCATAAATGCAGGCATGACTTTTGGAGATATACGTGAGCATGATGAGAAAAACGTAATTGAAGCATTGGCATCAAGAGGTATAATCAACGGAAAATCAGAAAACAGCTTTGAGCCGGACAGCACCATGACAAGAGCAGAGTTTGCGACTATTATCGCAAGAGGTCTTGGACTTCCCCAGAAAAACAACAATGCTTTTGAAGATGTGACAGCAAATGATTGGTTTTATAACTATGTTAATACAGCCTATTGCTACGGAATAATAAAAGGTGTTTCACAGAGCGAGTTCAACCCAAACGGTACTATTACCCGCGAAGAAGCAGCGGTTATGGTAGCAAGAGCGGCTTCTCTTTGCGGTATGGATACAACAGTAGAAACCTTTGAAGCAAGAAACATTTTATCTGAATTTTTTGATTATGTACAAGCTTCCCATTGGGCAATAAGCTCCCTTGCTTTTTGCTATGGCGAAGAAATACTTTCAAGAGACGTTTTTGAAATAAAACCCAAAGAAGCGGTTACAAGAGCGGAGATAGCAAGTATGCTGTATAATATGCTGTCCGAAGCAAAGCTTCTGTAAGGAGTGAAATGATTTGAAAAAAATACTACCGGTTATTATTACTTTAATAGCTTTAGCCATTGTTTTTTGGTATGGAGGAGACGCTCCGGGACTTCGAGGTTGGGCGCCGGATACTGAAGTAGTTGTTGATGTGCCGGAGGAAACTCCGCAGATAGCAGCTACTATTGAACCTACGCAGCTGCCGGCGGAAGATATAAAACCTCAAAGTACTCCGGTACCAACGGCTTTGCCGGTTGCAACTTCAGAAAACACAGGGAATAAAGGGGTAAAGGATAAATATTTAACCGATCCCGTGCCTGAAGGAAAGCCACTTCCCATTGAACCTCAGGACACAATTATATCAGATAAAAAATATACTTGCACTTTATCAGTAAAGTGTGATACAATATTAAATAATATCTCGTGGCTTGATGAAGAAAAAATTCATATTGTACCTGAGGACGGTGTGATTTTTCCGGAAAAAGAAGTTGAATTCTACGACGGAGAAAGTGTGTTCAATGTTCTTGTACGTGAAATGAAGCGGAATAATATACATATGGAGTTTGAGAATGTACCTGTTTATAACAGCGCTTATATTGAGGGGATTGCAAACCTTTATGAATTTGACTGCGGCGAGCTTTCGGGATGGATGTATAAGGTTAATGATTGGTTTCCAAACTATGGCTGCTCCCGTTATCAGCTTAAATCGGGAGATAAGGTAGAGTGGGTTTATACCTGCGATTTAGGTGTTGATGTAGGCGGATATTACGCCTCGAAAGGCAAATGATTATGTGTGAGTTTAAAACGTATCACCCTATTGTAAATTTTACATACTTTGTATTGGTAATAGGGTTTTCATGCTTTTTTATGCATCCGGCGGCGCTTTGTATTTCTGTTGTTTGTGCATTTACATATTCCGCAATGCTGAAAGGAAAAAAGCAGATAAAAACAAATTTAATATATATGCTTCCCATGTTTATTCTTATGGCGCTTATAAATCCGGCATTTAACCATGCAGGCGCAACTGTTATAGATTATCTTCCAAGCGGAAATCCGCTGACGCTTGAATCAATCATCTACGGTCTTTGTTCGGCGGCGATGATTGTGAGCGTTATATGCTGGTTTTCCTGCTACAATGAAATTATGACAAGCGATAAGTTTATTTATTTGTTTGGGAAAGTAATTCCTGCATTGTCACTTATAATTTCAATGACCTTGAGATTTGTACCGAGATTTACAGCACAGTTTAAGATTGTGACAAACGCACAGCGGTGTATAGGACGTGACATATCAAAGGGAAGTATCATAAACCGCGCAAAGCACGGACTTAATATTCTGTCAATCATGACAACATGGTGCCTTGAAAATGCTGTTGAAACAGCAGACAGCATGAAATCACGGGGCTACGGAATTCCGGGCAGAACGGCGTTTTCTATATTTACCTTTGATAAAAGGGATAAAAAAGCACTTATTTGTATTTTAGTTTTGGGAGCATACACATTAGTAGGAAATTTAATGGGCGGAATGTATTTCAGCTTTTTTCCGTCTATGAAAGCAGCAGAGGCTTCTGCTTTTCAAGTAAGCGTGTTTTGTGCTTATTTACTGCTTTGTATATGTCCTGTTATAATTGAGCTTTGGGAGGTGAGAAGATGGAAAGCATTAAGGTCGAAAATCTGAGCTTTACTTATCCAAACAGACGTGATAAGGCTCTTAAAAACATAAATATAACAATTAATCAAGGTGAGTTTGTTCTTGTTTCGGGAAAGTCAGGCTGCGGAAAGACAACGCTTTTGCGTCTTTTAAAACCGTCACTTGCACCACACGGAAAAGTAACGGGAGAAATTTATTATAACGGCAAGGCTGTCGGTGGCTGTGATGCGAAAGAGCAAGCATCGGGTATAGGCTTTGTGATGCAGAATCCGGACAACCAGATAGTAACGGACAAGGTATGGCATGAGCTTGCATTCGGTCTTGAAAGCCTTGGAATGAAAACTCCTGAAATCAGAACAAGAGTTTCGGAAATGGCATCGTTTTTCGGAATACAGAATTGGTTTTATAAAAATGTATCGGAACTGTCAGGGGGACAAAAGCAGCTTTTGAATCTTGCTTCGGTTATGGTAATCGGCCCGTCTGTTCTGATACTTGACGAGCCTACAAGTCAGCTGGATCCAATTAGTGCAGGAGAATTCCTGAAAACTCTTGAAAAAATAAATCGTGAGCTTGGGACAACTATTATTCTCACAGAGCATAGGTTAGAAGATGCATTTCCTCTGGCTGACAGAGTTATAGTTATAGACGACGGTGAGATTTTTGCAGATGCAGCACCAAAAGAAATGGGCAAAATTCTTAAAGGTGCAGACCACCCAATGTATGCGGCGCTTCCCACGCCTATGCGAATCTGGGGCAGCGTAGAAAACAAGCTTGAATGTCCCGTTACAGTACGCGAGGGGAGATTGTGGCTTGAAAAGTTTTCAGAGGATAACCGGCTTAAATTTGAGCCGTCTTTGAAGCCTTCAAAATGCATGGGAAATCCCGTAATTGAAATGAAAGATGCATGGTTCAGGTATGAAAAAAATCTTCCTGATGTTGTAAAGGGTATGAACCTTTCCGTTTACAAAGGTGAGCTGTTTTGCATAGTTGGCGGAAACGGAACGGGCAAGACAACAGCGCTTTCTCTTATTTCGGGACTTAACAGAGCGTACAGAGGCGGAGTTTTTATAAAGGGACAGAGTGTTTCAAAAATAAATAACTTATATAACGGTTTATTGGGTGTTTTACCCCAAAACCCCCAAAGCGTGTTTGTAAAAAAGACGGTTTATCTTGATTTGGAAGAAATACTGTCAGAGAAAAAGCTTTCAAAGGCTGAAAAAGACCAAAAAATACATACTATGGCGGAGCTTTGCAGAATTGAACACTTATTGGAAAGTCATCCTTATGATTTATCAGGCGGCGAGCAGCAAAGAGCAGCGCTTGCAAAAATACTTCTAACGGAGCCTGAAATTTTGCTTTTGGACGAACCCACAAAGGGTATGGACGCACAGTTCAAAAAGGAATTTGCAGATATTTTGGAGGATTTAATGTCAAGGGGAGTAACGGTGGTTATGGTGTCCCACGACATTGAGTTTTGTGCCGAGTACGGCGACAGATGCGCTCTTGTTTTTGACGGCAGCATTACGTCTTCGGGAAATCCCAGAGAATTTTTTAAGGGTAAAAGCTTCTATACCACATCGGCAAACCGTATGGCAAGAACAAGAATACCTGATGCAGTTCTGGCAGATGATATAATAAAGGCGTGCGGCGGGGAAGTGAAAAAAAAAGCGCCCGTTCAAAAGCCGTTTCAAAAAAAAGTAATCGAAACGGATGTTCCAAAACCTTTATCAAAGCAGAAGCTTAGCAAAAGAACGCTGTTTGCGGTGTTCTTAATACTGCTTTTAATTCCGCTTACCATATTTGCAGGTGTTCGTTTTTTAGATGACAGAAAATATTATTTCGTAAGCCTTTTAATTATTCTTGAAACCATGATACCATTTTTGATGGTATTTGAAGCACGAAAGCCAAAGGCAAGAGAGCTTATAATAATAAGCGTACTTTGTGCTTTGGGTGTCGCGGGAAGAGCTGCATTTTTCATGCTTCCGCAGTTTAAGCCCGTAGTTGCCCTTGTGATTATATCGGGCGTTTGCTTCGGCGGTGAAGCGGGATTTTTAGTAGGTGCGGTTACGGGATTTGTTTCTAACTTTTTCTTCGGTCAAGGCCCTTGGACTCCCTGGCAGATGTTTTCTTTCGGAATTATCGGTCTTATTGGCGGAGTGCTTTTTACAAAAGGATTTTTAAGGAAAACAAAATCATCTCTTTGCATATTCGGATTTGTGGCAACGCTGATTATATATGGCGGAATAATGAATCCGTCATCGGTTATTATGGCGCAGACAAAGCTCACATGGGAAATGGTTTTGGCATCTTATGCTGCAGGACTGCCCCTTGATGTAATCCATGCAGCGTCAACAGTAATTTTTATGTGGTTTATAGCAGAGCCTATGATAGACAAGCTTGAGCGGATAAAAATCAAGTACGGATTGATTGAAAAAGATATGGAGTAATTGTAATGAAAAAGTTTAATGTTCAGGGAATGAGCTGTGCTGCCTGCAGCGCCAGAGTTGAAAAGGAAGTAGGAATGGTTCAGGGCGTAGAGTCCGTAAGCGTAAGCCTGCTTACCAATTCCATGCTGGTTCAGGGCGGAGAGTCAGAGGATATAATCGCAGCCGTAGAAAAGGCAGGGTACAAGGCATCTGAAGGCAGCTCAAAGGAGCGAAAGCGTCAGGAGGGCGAGGTTAATACTCTGAAAAAAAGGTTATTGGCTTCTTTGGTTTTTCTTATTGTTCTCATGTATGTTTCTATGGGGCATATGATTGGACTGCCGCTGCCTGAAGTTCTTGAGCAAAACCACATGGCAATGGGTATTGTTCAGCTTGTGCTGTCTCTTGCTGTAATGATAGTAAACAATAAGTTTTTCATAAACGGCTTTAAAGGTCTTATAAACAAATCACCGAATATGGACACTCTTGTTGCTCTTGGTTCAGGTGCGGCGTTTGTTTACAGCCTTTTTGCAATCAATAATAGAGAGCATTTATATTTTGAATCAGCGGCTATGATTCTGGCACTTATAACAGTTGGTAAAATGCTTGAGGCAAGGTCCAAGGGCAAGACTACAAACGCTATAAACAGCCTTATGAAGCTTGCACCGAAAACAGCGCTTATAATAGTTGACGGAGCAGAAAAGGAAGTGCCTGCAGAGCAAATAAAGGTTGGAGATATTTTTATAGTCAAGCCGGGCGGGAGCATACCTGCTGACGGCGTTATAATCGAAGGCTTTTGCGCCGTTGACCAATCGGCTTTGACGGGGGAGAGCATACCGGTGGATAAAGGTGAGGGTGACAGCGTATCTGCGGCTACCATAAACAAGTCAGGGTATATAAAATGCCGTGCCGTAAGAGTGGGAGAGGATACGGGACTTTCGCGGATAATTAAAATGGTAAGCGATGCCGCCGCATCAAAGGCTCCCGTTGCAAAGGCGGCTGACAAGGTATCGGGAGTATTTGTTCCCGTAGTAATGGGAATTGCTCTGGTGACCGTTATAGTATGGCTTTCATGTGGATACAGCGTGGGCTATGCTCTTGCAAGGGGAATATCCGTTCTTGTAATAAGCTGTCCGTGTGCGCTGGGACTTGCTACACCCGTAGCCATTATGGTAGGAAACGGCGTGGGTGCAAAAAACGGAATACTTTTTAAAAATGCACAGGCGTTGGAGGAAACGGGAAAAGTAAAAATTGTGGCTCTTGACAAAACGGGGACAATAACAAAGGGTGAGCCGGAGGTTACAGACCTTTTCCCAATTAACTGCTCAGAAAATGAGCTTTTGGAAGCTGCATATTCCCTTGAAATAAAAAGCGAGCATCCTTTGGCAAGAGCCATTGTGTCAAGAGCGCAGAATATGGGTATTTCATTCAGGGAGAGTACGGATTTTGAAGCCATTTCAGGAAGCGGACTTGCCGCAGTTATAGACGGTCAGCAGGTATTGGGCGGAAGCCTGAAATTTGCAGAAGACAATGCATTGGTTGATGATGATACTAAAGCTCTTGCATACAAGCTGGCAGATGAGGGAAAAACGCCGCTGTTGTTTATCCTGAGCGGAGTCGTAATCGGAATAATCGCAGTTGCAGACGCTGTAAAAGAGGATAGCAAAGATGCGGTGAGCAGCCTTAAAAGCATGGGAATACACGTTGTAATGCTTACGGGCGATAACGAAAAAACCGCCAATGCCGTAATGGCAAAGACGGGGATTGACAGAGTAATAGCCGGTGTTATGCCTGATGAAAAGGAAAAGGTAATAAGGCAGCTTAAGGAAAAGGGAAAAACTGCAATGGTGGGGGACGGTATAAACGACGCTCCTGCATTAACTGCGGCAGATATTGGAATAGCTATCGGTGCAGGAACAGACGTAGCCTTGGATGCGGCAGACGTTGTGCTGATGAATAGCAGCCTTACTGATGTGGTGACTGCCATAAGACTAAGTCGTAAAACCCTTAAAAACATTTATGAAAATCTGTTCTGGGCGTTTGTGTATAATATTATAGGTATTCCTCTTGCGGCAGGGGTTTTTATTCCCCTGATGAATCTGGAGCTGAGTCCTATGTTTGGTGCGGCAGCCATGAGCTTGTCAAGCTTCTGTGTTGTGACAAACGCGTTAAGATTAAATACATTTAAATCAAATAAAAAGGAGAAGAAGTTAATGGAAAAGACACTTAATATTGAAGGCATGATGTGTATGCACTGCGAGGCAAGAGTAAAAGCTACTTTGGAAGCAATCGACGGGGTAGCCGAAGCCGTTGTAAGCCACGAAAAGAACAATGCTATTGTAAAGCTTTTAAAGGACGTTGATTATGAAGTTCTGAAAAAAGCAGTAGAGGAACAAGGATATAAGGTTAAATAAAAAAAACAGCCTTTGGGCTGTTTTTTTATTAATTTTCAGATTCTTCAACATCTTCCTGAGGAGCTTCAACTGCTATGGGTTCTTCCACTATAATTGGCTCTGCCTGTGGTTTAATAGCGTTATAATAGTTTATATAGGTTGTTGAAATATACGGAATAATCCATATATAACCAATACCTAAAGTTATATATCCAAGAAGTATCCAGCCTATGAATGAAAGACCAAGCACAAACAAATCCATTTTATAGCCGTTTGTCAGTTCTTTCGACCTTCTTATAGCCTCCAGAGCAGACATACCCTTGTTTTCTGCTAAAATGTTCATTGCCATTGAGTAGGAGAATGACTTTACTATGCCCGGTACGATAAAGAGTAATGACCATAGGAAAGTAAACAGACCTATAAGGAACTGAACCTTGAATGCACTCCAGAAATCATAAAATCCCTCAAATGCATCACCTGCAACAGGCTTATTACCTTTGGCAATGTTCAGATATATCTTTGTTATACTAAGTGCAAACGCAGGCGCAATAAGAACAGAATATACAATAGGTCCAACCAGAGGAATTAATGATAAAACGGTAGCAGCAATCCAGGAGATTACAAAAACAATCAGATTGATGATAAACAAAATTCCGATTTTTCCTTTGATTTGCTGTTTTGCCATTTCTTTAAGCTTGCTGTTGTACATAAGAACACCTCTTTCTTTTGTTTAAATATACGGGGTTTCCCTTATTGTTATTCTAACATTTGATATATAGATTTGTCAAGATTTTTATTTTTTCAAAAGTCTTACAGAATTGAGTATGCAAAGGGCCGCAACACCTACATCTGCAAATATTGCCAACCACATATGAGCAATTCCCAAAGCTCCGAGCAAAAGCACCGCAAGCTTTATCAAAAGTGAGAATACTATATTTTGTTTCACAACTGACATGGTTTTTCTGGCAATTCTTATGGCAACGGAGAGCTTTGAAAGCTCGTCGCTCATAATAACAACGTCTGCCGCTTCTATGGCAGCATCTGAGCCAATACCGCCCATTGCAACTCCAATATCCGAAAGGGCAAGAGCCGGAGCATCGTTTATTCCGTCACCTGCAAATATGACCTTGCCCTTAGGGCTTTTTTTATTTAGAAGATTTTTCATTCTCTCTACCTTATCCTGAGGCAGAAGCTCTGCATGAAACTCCGAAATTCCAAGCTCTTCAGCTACCTTAGCGGCATGAGT
The DNA here is from genome assembly GCA_045128915.1 of Clostridia bacterium. Lineage (GTDB taxonomy): Bacteria > Bacillota > Clostridia > UBA1381 > UBA1381 > RGIG9115. The sequence continues at coordinate 1,845 of JBGVIT010000063.1, read as the reverse complement.
AAAGCTGTCGCCCGTCAGCATTACTGTATTTTTTATGCCCTCTTTTTTCAGGCTTGAAACGGCCTTTAATGAATCGGTCTTTATTGCATCTGATATGATGATTGCGCCCATGTACTTTCCGTCAGCTGTTAAATAAACGGCTTTTCCTGATGCATTTTCTATTGTGTCGCTTAATATCTTTTCGTTTCCTGCTACCACTTCAACACCGTTGATTTTTGCTTTCACACCGACGCTTCGTACTTCTTCAAAATCCTCAATTTGCGATGCATCAATATCCTTGCCGTAGGCGGCTTTGATTGATTTTGCAATGGGGTGGTCTGAATAGTATTGAGCATATGCTCCCAGCCTTAAAAGCTCTTGGGGATTTTCGCTTTGTATTTCTCTTACGGAGAATCTGCCCTCTGTAAGCGTTCCTGTTTTGTCAAATACCACAGTTTCAGCCTTTGAAAGAGCTTCTAAAAAATTACTTCCTTTAATAAGTATGCCCTTTTGAGATGCAGAGCCTATACCGCAGAAAAAACCGAGAGGTACGGAAATAACCAATGCACAAGGACAGCTTATAACCAAAAAGGTAAGAGCGCGATAAATCCAATCACTAAAAAGCGCGTCTTTTATAATAAGTGGCGGCAAAAAGGCAAAAGCAGCCGCAAGACCGACAACTATGGGCGTATAATATGATGCAAACACACTTATAAACCGTTCGGAAACGGTTTTGCCGGAGCTTGCATTTTCCACAAGCTCAAGAATTTTACTTACGGTAGATTGGCTGTATGTTTTTGTGACCTTAGCTGTCAGTACACCGCTTATGTTAATGCTGCCGCTAAGGAGTTCGTCACCCTCAAAAACGTCCTTTGGGATTGACTCGCCCGTAAGAGCCGAGGTGTCAACAGTTGATTTTCCATCAGTCACTTTGCAGTCAAGAGGTATTTTTTCGCCCGGCTTTATGATGATGTCAAAGCCTTCTTTAACCTCTGACGGATTTACTTTTTTAATTTTTCCGTCAAGTAGAAGATTTGCGTAGTCAGGACGTATATCCATAAGCTCTTTTATGGACTTTCGTGATTTATTTACAGCACCTGATTGGAAAAGCTCTCCCACCTGATAGAGAATCATAACTGAAACTCCCTCGCCGTAGTTGCCCGTACAGAATGCGCCAATGGTCGCAAGGGCCATAAGAAAATTTTCGTCAAGGGCAGAAAGTCTGATGATTTTTTTAAATGCTTTAAAAAGAACGTCATATCCCGTCAGTAAGTATGCTGAAAGAAAAAAAGACAGCCGTAAGACTTCGTGTGAAGAAATAATTCCTGCTGCAAAAAGCAGTATTCCCCCTGCAAGACGAAAAATTAAAGGCTTTGAGTTGGCAGAGGAATTATGCTCCTGTTCTTTTTTTGTGATTTTCACCTGAGGTTCACTTTCTTTAATGAGTGTAATTGCTTTCTGGATTGAGTCTTTATTCCCTTCTATAATCAGTCGTGATGCCAGAAAATCAAGCTTTGCATTTTTGATTTCGGGCATATCGTTAATTTGTTTTTCAAGCTTAGCTGCGCAATGAGCGCAGTCAAGACCGTCTATTATGAACACAGCTTTCATAAAATCCACCTCATTTGTATTATAGTTGAACGATTGTTCAACTATTCACATTATATCAAATCAAATTCCAAAAGTCAACAAAAAAGTACAAGCTTTGTATTAATTAACATATTCTGTTGTGATACAATTGATGGGTGACAAATAAAAAGGAAAATGTACTCTAAATATGATATAATGTTTAATAACCACAAAAAACGTATATCAAAGGAGTCATTTTCCCATGAATATTTTAACATCAAATGCACACTTTCGTCA
>JBGVIT010000062.1:0-39650 GCA_045128915.1 Clostridia bacterium | reverse complement strand
TGTGGATATACCAAGACTTAAAAAGAACAATAGGGCAATCATATATGATTTCGGAACCCCATATAACATATCTGCAAAAGGAAAGCATATATCAGGGTTTTTAACTGATGAGCAGTTAAAGCTATTTCAGCAATGCGACTTAAAAATACTTATGTCTTTCAGCGATATATGGCATTTGGGGAAAATAAAGTATTTTCTTAGTAATAAGCAGTGGAAAAAGAAGCTTGATAATTCATATTTGTTTTTGTTTGATAAAGTAGATGAAAATTTCAAAACAAAACACCCAAAACTTAATATTTATGGCAGGAATGATATAGAAATCCAAAAGAAGATATCACACCTGCTTATTGAGTAAGACACAAAGGTTTGTGTCTTTTTTTATTGCAAGAAAGGAGTAGCATATGCAGAAAACAAGACCACCGCCTGCTGTTAAACTGTAGGTCAAAGAGAAAAAATTAAAATATAAAATGGAGGAATAGTTTTATGAAAAATAAGAGTTTAAAGAAGATTTTATCAGGTATTATGGCTTTTAGCTTATCGCTTAGCTTTTTACCAATGAACATTCAGGCAGCACAGAGTAACGAATATATCGATCCGGCAGATTATTGGATTGAAGCAAACGGCAGAACAAACGAGTTTGATATTAATGCAACCACTACATATGAAACCTTTTACTGTCCCGTTTGTGATATGCAGACAACGAGCTTGGTTTATCGAGTGCCGGAGTACACAAGGTCGGGTGAGAGTGCATTAACCAGAAACATCCGTTATTCAGATGGAACCTTTATTGATGAAAGCGGATATGGTGACATTAATTTCGGTACCCCTGGAATTAACGGTTACTATACTGGAACTCACTGGACCAAATCAGTGTGTCAGTCATGTCATATCCTGAATACTGTTGACGGCTTTTATGCATATGCACGAGGTAAAAACGTGTATATCCTCAATAGTTGCGACCATAACTTTTTCGAGGATTTTGATAATACAACGTATGAGCAGTATAACTCTACATACCATACCACCATACTTAAAAAAGGTGAGTTTTGTCAGTACTGTAAGGGTACTCAGTCACGTGCGACAGAGAAACGGGAAGTCCATAACTTTGTTGAAACAGTTGACGCACAGATGGGCAATCAAAGGTTTTATGTTTCCGGAGAGTGTGAAGACTGCGGATATTCCACAGGTGAATATGTGGTTGCAAAGTCAGTTGTTTCAAGCTACTACGGTATTGCAGACGGTGATGCACACACGGTATCTCTTTCAGATTTATCGGACGGTGGAGTTAATACAAGTATCCGTTACGGCACTTCTGCCGGAAACTGTAACAAGACATCGGCTCCGAACTATACACAGGCTGGATACTATCCTGTATATTACGATATAACCTACAGCTACAGCGGTGAAAGTATGACCGAAAGCGGAGTAAGCTATGTGTGGCTTTTAAATGACGATAGTAAAGAGGAAGCACCGTCAACTAAAAATGAGATTCATATTCACGATTTCAGATATATTGAAACGGTTAAACCTGCTTGTGATGAATTAGGTTTTGAACGTTGGCAGTGTTCCGGCTGTGGTTCTCTTGAAAAGAGAAACTATATCCAGACAACAGGCCATGACTATGAAAAAATAGTAATCCGTGAAGCAGATTGTGTGCAGGGCGGATTTGTTCTTAATATGTGTCAGGCTTGCGGTGATTTCTATACAGAAACAACTCCTACAGCGACACACAGTTATGAAGAAAACAATGTGTCCGCAACCTGTATTAAAGCAGGATATACAGAGCATATCTGTACTACTTGCGGTGATAAGTATATAACTGATATTACAAACATAGTAAGTCACGCATATGAAAGTATGGTTATAGAACCTTCTTGTGAAGCAAAGGGATATACTTCATATACCTGCAGTGTATGTAATAACATGTACGTCGATGAATATACAGATGAAACAGGTCACGCATGGGACGAAGGCAGAACTGTAACAGCATCAGGATGTGTAAGTGAGGGAGTAATTGAATATAAGTGTACAAACGAAGGCTGCAGAGAAAAGCTTGTTATTGCCACAGACGCAAGCGGTCATACACCGGGAGCAGAGGCAACCTGTACAGAGCCGCAGATTTGTGAAGTGTGCAAAACAGTTCTTGAACTTCCTAAAGGACATCACCATACAACTGAAATAGTTGAGCCTACCTGTACAGCGATGGGCTATGCTGTATATACCTGCGAATGCGGTGATACATATACATCTGATTATGCGGACAAAGCTGAACATAATTACGAAGCAGAAGTTACAGAGCCTACTTGCACAAGTCATGGTTTTACAACGTACAGATGTGCAGATTGTGATGATGAATACGTAGGCGATTATACAGATAAAAAAGCTCATAATTATGTTGCGGAAATAAAAAACCCGACCTGTACAGAGATGGGATATTCCACATATACCTGTAATGATTGCGGAGATAGCTATGTATCTGATTATACAGATGTATTAGAGCATAACTACAACAAGGAAACAATAGAGCCAACCTGCACAGAGCACGGCTATGCAATATATACCTGTCCTGACTGCGGCAAGTCGTATATTGGTGATTACAGCGAGAGTATAAAACATACATATTCCGAAACTGTAATTGCCCCCACATGTACAGACATGGGTTATACAATCTTTAAGTGTAACGACTGTGATGATGAATATAAAGGTAATTATACCGATAAAATTCCCCACGATTATACAGAAGATGTGACAGAATCCACTTGCTTGAAGATGGGATATACGGTATATACTTGTGATTGCGGAAATACATATAAAGCTGACTATACCGAGGCAAAGGGACACGAACTCTCAGATTGGATTATTGACGTTCCTGCAACAATAGAAGCACCGGGAAGTAAGCATATTGAATGTGTTACTTGCGGTGAAACATTGCAGACTGCAGAAATTGCACAGCTTATAGACAAAGATAATTCCGATGAGGATGGTAATGCAGAAGTAGGCGATTATTTTATAATTCTTACAGATAAGGATAGTAAACCGATCTTTGATTCTGAGATTACCATTGATATTGACGATAAGGTAACAATAAAGCTCCCGGGCAGCAGACTTTTAGACTTTGAGGACAGAACAACAATAACAGTCTTTAATTCTGAAACAAAAGAAGCAGTAAGTGATTTGCAGATTTTTATCTATGATAATAACAATAATGCTGCAACAGGCAAGACAGACGTAAACGGACAGCTTGTTGTACCTAATAACCAGTCATCAACAGGTGACGATAACGGCACAATCGGTGGCGAAGACGAGGAAGAGAATAAATATACTTATGTTGTAACCGTAACTGATAAAACAAATACAGTTATCCCGAACTGCGATATTTCTATCGGTGAAAGCAATAACATAGTTGTTACACTTCCTGACGGAACAAAACCGTCAAGAGAAGAACCTGTTATAATTACAGTAACAGACCATAATGGAGTAGCACAAAAGGATGTAACTATTATTGCAATCGGTACAGGCGACTATATCGAAAAGGGTACAACCGATATGTATGGAAAAGTAACTCTCCCGATTACTGATGAGGGTTATACCGATGAAGACGGTAAGGTTAATGTAGAGCAGATAAATGTTATTGTAAATGATGAAACCGAGCTTATTCCCGATGCTTTTGTAAAGCATAACGAGGACGGAAGTATAAATGTAAATCTTCCTGAGAATAAAGGTATTTCATATGATAACAGAATTACTGTAACTGTTCTTGATTCAATGGGTAATCCTGTTAAGGACAGAAGCGTGACAGTAAGTGATAATGCAGAAAAATCATATACAGCAGTGACAGATGAAAACGGACGAATAGTTGTACCGCCATCATATATAGATTATACGGATATAAACGGATATTCAGAAGTTGACGGATTTATCGTAACTGTTGTAAATGAAACAAATGCAATAGAAAAAGCATTTATCACTCATAATCCGGAAGTTAAGAACGAGGATGAAACAGTTAAGACTGCTGAAAACATCACAGTTATTCTTCCTGCAGGGAACGTATTTGATTATGCAAATCGTATTACAGTAACTGTTCAGAACAAGGCAGACAAAACAGCGGTTAAGGGTATGAATGTTGTTATAACTGAAGCTCCCGTAAAAGCTGAGGACGAAACTGAAGAACCAGTTGTTAAGACTTTAAATGCCGTTACAGACGAAAACGGAAAAGCAGTATTCCCTCCGCTTAATGAAGATATTACCGATAACGAGGGTAATTCAGGTGTTGAGGAAAACAAGCCGGGCAAAGGTGAAAATACTGACGATGTAAAGACAGAATATAAGGTGATTGTAAATGATACAAAGGGTGTTATAAGCAATGCACTTGTAAAAATCGAGGATGGAAAGGTAACTGTTACACTGCCTGAAACTCATACTCTTACAACATCTAATCAGACAACTGTAACCGTAATGGATAATGAAGGTAAGGCAGTAAGTGGTGTATCTGTAACTATAAAGGACAAGGCTACATCAAATTCCGGCACAACGGATGCAAACGGTAAGGTAACACTTCCTGTTAAAACATCTGGCGGTGGTGGCGGTGGCTCATACTCCGGTGGCGGAGGCGGCGGTGGAAGCTCTTATGCTTCAACTACTGTAAAGGTTGTTGATAAGGACGGTAAAACTGTATCTGTTACAAGGTCAGTAACTACTGCAAAAGCAACACTTACACTCCCATCAGGCAAGAATCTTCTTAAAGATGATAACTACTATACAATTGCCGTTACATCAGGCTCAAAAGCGAAAGCAGATTATGCTGTCGTATTAAAAGATAAGAACGGCAATGAAGTGGCAGGAACAACAAATGCAGACGGTGTCATAATACTTCCGGGAGGAGAGCATAAGGCTTATGTCGAAGGATACAATGACGGCACATTCCGTCCGGACGGCGATATGACAAGAGCAGAAGCTACAGCTATATTTGCAAGACTGATTGCTGAGACCAAAGGTGAAAGCATAACTGGCAGAACGTCATTTAATGATGTGTCAAGCAAGGAATGGTACTATTCATATATCGGATATCTTGAAAAGTACAATGTTCTCGAAGGTTATAATGATAATACTTTCAGCCCTGAAAAGCCTGTTACAAGAGCTGAATTTGTTGCAATGACGGTAAGATATTATGCAGTAGCAAACGAAGTTGATAAGGTGGAATACACCGTAAACTATACGGATATTTCAAATAAGCACTGGGCATATAAAGATGTTGCATTTGCAAAACACACAGGCTGGCTCAACGGCTATGCAGACGGTTCATTCAAGCCGGATGTTAATATATCAAGAGCCGAGGTTGTAGCTGTAGTAAACAGAGCAACAGGCAGAATTGCAGATAAGGAATACATCAAGACAAACTACACAAAGCTTAACAGATTTACTGATGTTACGAACAGTGATTTGTGGTTTTTTGCAGATGTGCATGAGGCTGCTAATACCCATATGGCGATAACAAGTGATAGTAGCGAGATATGGATTCAATAATATTTAATAATATTGTATATTTACAATATTTGTGATATAATTATTCTGTAAAAAATTATATTAAAATAAGGAGAACCCAAATGGATTTTAATGATTTTTCTAGTGCTAATATTAAGATGAAAGTTTCTACAAATGATGTAAAAGAAAGTAATTTGTTTTTGAGAAGATTTTATGATGAATTATCTAAACATATAAAATTGGGATGGAATTTTTGTAGCCATAGAAAAGATAATGTTATTTTTTTGGGTTTCAGCAATTTTGGCAGGATGTGGTTTGATTATAAGCAGAAAGGGACGATAGATACTGTATATATATCTATAAACGAGAATGATGACGAGATATATAATATTGTAAATAATGCACTCATTGAAGCTATAAATAATCATATCGAACAAAAAAAGTATAACATTGTTGTAGAATTTGAAACAGGAGAGCTCCTGTTTAATACGATGTGCAAAAATGATATTAAAATAGAATCGCAAAGAATATGTAAAAACAAATTTAAAACATTTATAAGTTTTAATGTACAGGCATTTGGTGATTTTGATTTAAAATATATTTCTACTCAGAAAATCAATTACTTAAAACATTTATTGTGTGCGTATACAAATAATATTTTTAAATGTTCAGAAATAGTAGTAATTAACGATGAAAAACAACATTCAACAAGTAAGGAATTAAACTATAATATTGAGTGGTTGGAAGAATGTTATGAAGGAAAAGAAGTGAAAAACGTGAGTTTAGTAGCGGATTTTTTTGATATATTTTATCAAATCTTACAAGAAGATAGCTATAAAAAAACGATCAGATTACTTCTTAATTCTGCACAAGAAATATATTGTGCAAAGCTGATGATGGATGATTATTACACTAATCACAAATATAACATTCCAGGATATACGGATATAATAAATACAATCTTGGTTTCAGTATTAGAACCTTTATCTAATATTGGTGCAGATAAGCCGGAACAATGTCGTGAGTGTGGAAACTTAAAGTATCGTATTGGTGAAAAAATAAAAAAGTTATGTATGGAGTATCTACCAGAGCATTTGGCAAACGAGATATCGAAGATTGAATATAGTAAAAGATCAGCTTTTCTTCATGAGGGAAATGCAAGAACAAATGAGTTTTATTCTGGAAAGTGTGTTCCTTTGATAGATACAAGAACACAAAATTCTATTTTTGAACCTTCTGCAACAGTCAGATATAACAACTTTGAATATGTTACATATATTTATAGACATAAGGTGCGGGATTTACTTGACGATATATCTTTGCTAAAATCATAAAATTAGTATGCAGAGATGATAAAGGATAAGCAGTTACCTATTATGATTGTGAGTATAGGTGTTTTTTTGTAAAGCAACAGTAGACAGTTTAACAATAACTGAAGTAATATTTATCAAAAAAGCAGTCCATAAAGGATTGCTTTTTTGATGTGCAGATAAGGAGGTGATTCCGATGGTTTTTAAACTGTGTATTATTTTGTGGGATACGAGTTAAATACGTATTCTCTTTGACCAATTCAATTGTTTGGCAAATTTTTATGAAAGGACAGATAATAGTGATACGCAAATTAAAAAGAATTTCAGCAAGGGTAATTCCCTTAGTTGTATGCCTCATAATTCTGACTGTTCCTCATGTGTTTGCAGTTGACGATATGTGGACTGTTGCGAACAGAATCATAATTGATGTATATAACAAAATAGCCGGTATAAGTACGGTTTTAGCCGGACTTATGACTACCGTGTGCGTTGTTGGAATGAAGCTCTCCAATAATCAACAGAAAGTCGATCAGAGTATGGATTGGCTCAAGCGTATATGGATTGCATGGGCAATAATTAACGGTATTGGTGCATTCCTTGCATATGTGAGACCTCTCTTATCAGGACTTGCCACTCTTACATAAAGAAACAAAAATACAACATCAGGAGGTGAGTGGATGTTAGAGCCGATATTAAAAGGACTTGTAGAGTGGATTTATGGAATGATGCTTGATATTATGACATATGCATCCGGAGAATTGCTCGGTGTTATGTCTATGGACTTATCATACTTTGAAAGAACAGCACCGATTATATCGGATATTGTAGATGTGTTTATTGCACTTGGATGGGCATTGCTCATAGGTAACCTTGTATTTCAATCAATAAAGATAATGGCATCGGGTGCAGGTTTTGAGGCGGAAGATCCCAAAACTCTTTTTTTAAGAACATTTGTATTTTCTTTTTTACTCTTAACTTCGAGAGAAATATGTGATTTATGTTCTTCAATGGCAGGAACCGTTATAACTATGCTTGACCTGCCTGATGCTATTACTGTAACAACTCCGGATGAGAGTATGTTTTCATTAGGAAGCGGAGCAAAATGGCTTCTTGTTATCATAGTCGGCATAGTTCTTATGGTACAGATGGTTAAACTCCTTTTTGAAATCGGAGAGAGGTATGTCATAACCTCAGTCTTGACTTTCTTTGCACCTCTTGCATTTGCAATGGGCGGCAGTAAAAACACTAACGATATTTTCAAAGGCTGGTGCAGAATGTATGGCTCAATGCTTGTTATGATGATAATGAACATTGTCTTTTTAAAACTCATAATGTCTGCAATGTCAAGCATGACATCCGGCGGTGTCCTTATATGGCTTGTGTTTGTTGTAGCACTGACAAGAGTAGCCCGAAAGATTGATAGTCATATCGGTAAAATAGGCTTAAATCCTGCACAGACGGGAAATGAATTAGGCTCGCATATTCCGGGTGCTATGACAATGATGGCTGTTAAGGTAATGAGTTCTGCTGTTGGAAAAAGTATGGCTAATGCCAAAAGCACTTCCGGCAAAAATGGTTTGTCGGGGAGTGGGCGAAATGGTGGGCATCATCGGAATAACGGCCCTGTTGGTGGAGGTCATAAAGGCGGAAATAACAATAATGGTGGTAATCATAACGGCTCAAATTACAAAAAAGGATATCCAGGAGGAAATCCCGGTACAGATTCTGGTGCTAAATCAGGAGGAAATAATGGTGTCGGTGGAAATAACGGAAAAGGTTATACTGATACAAAACGTACAGATACATCAACCGGAGGTCGCAATGGTGGACCAAATGCGCCTAAATATTCAGGGGGCAAAAATGCTCGTAAAAGAAATGGCGGATTTAGCCCTTCAAGGCAGAATGGAGATGTCAATATACACGGGGTTGCAGGAACTCATAGACCAACAGATATTCACAGACCAAGCAGAAGTCAGGGTAATGTTTCCCATTATTCATCCAACAGGGGAGGAAATGTTAACAGTACAAATGCTAACGGTATGACTAACAACTCTAATGTAAATGGTATTAATACAAGCTATGCTTTAAATAAAGGTCGGTTTAAAGGTACTACAGGACAGAATCTGCAAAGTATTCAAAATGCAATGCAGAATAATCCAAACCGTACAAGACCGCCGATACCGAGAGATACATCAGGCAGTAACCCGTCAGGTGCAAATGTTATGGGAAGCGTTGTTAAAAACTCAGAACGCAGCACAAATACAGGCTCAGTTAATACTAATGCGTCTGTACACCACGGAGGAACACCACCAAGGCAAGGTGCATATGTTCCTAACGTTCAACGTGGCAGTAGCAAGAAAAACGGCAGAGGTCCAAATGGTGGAAATACTAATGTTGGCGGTAGCCGTAATACCACTGTACAAGGGGAATATAAGGGCAGTGTTCATAATACGAGCAGTGCTAATTCAAAGTCAAACCAGAGAACAGATATAGGTGGCAACCGTGGATACACACAATCAACCGGAAGGAGTGTTGTTGGCGGTCAGCGTGTTACCAATACAAAGAATAGCAATAATTCTGGTGGTAGCAATACGACAGTACAGAATAACGGTGGTAATAATGTTACGCATAATAACGGCGGTGACATTCATCACCGTTCGGGATACGTGGATGCCCGTGGCAATGGTGCAACTCATTCGTTTACAGAACACTTTGACGGAACTCGGTTTGAACAGCACGAAAGAGAGGTACAGAACAATAGGTATGCAAGCGGAGGCGGTAATAACAACGGCAGATTTACAACCCAGCAAATCAATCATGAATACAGGCAAGGCAAATATAACCCTGCGTCTGTAAATAAAAAGGTAAGTAAATCATATTACCGAAAAGAAAGTCTGCAGGAAAGAATGTCGGAACATTCGAACACAAACAGGAAGGGAGGCGGAAACAATAGAAAACAGAAGCGGTAGAAGCGGTACGCAAAAAGCAGTGCGTGGTGCTCAGATGATTAAAGGAGCCGCTAAAGCTGCCGGGGGTATAGCCTCCGGCAATTTTGTTGCGGTAGCGCAGGGAGTAACGGAGGCTTTGTCGCCGAAAGTAATTATGGTGATTATCTGCGTTATTTTGTTTTTTATTCTCCTTCCCGTTATAGTCATATGTGCAATCCCTCAGATGCTTTTTAGCTGGGCAACTGTAGATGATGCAGAGCTTATTGCAAGGAATCAACATGGTGAGGAGCTTGTCATGTGCTATGAGGAAACATTAGAGCATCAGCCGGAAGGTGTAAATCCTGATATATACTGGCTCATATCCATTGAGTCTGCACGTTCCAATCAGGACCTTGATTCCATATCAAGAGCAGATGTTATTGCATCTGTTGAAAACAGTTATACAATAGATGAAGAAACGGGCGAAGTACATAACAAATCACCGGACCAGATAATGTCAGAGCTTGGTTTTGACTCAGAAAGAAAAAATTGGGCAGACCTTATGTATAACACTCTGAACGGTCAGCGTCTTGATCCGGATAGTGAATACGGAGATGTGGGCGGACTTTCTGATTATGAAGGTGTAATGCTTGGAGAGGCAGGCGAAACACAGGTTGTATATTACAATCAATGTGATACCAGATGGTCGGGGATTATGTACGGCAGGTCAAGTACCATAGGAGCTGCCGGATGCGGTCCTACTTCGATAGCTATTGTAGTTTCTACCTTTACAGGCAGAAATGTTGATCCGCCTACTGTTTGTGCATGGTCTGTTGCAAACGGACACAGGTGTGAGGGTAGCGGCAGTTATCATTCGCTTATACCTGCAGCGGCAACTCATTACGGGTTGAATGTAGAAAAGCTCGGCAGGTCAAGTGCAAGAGAGCTTGAACGGCACTTATCAAGCGGTCATCTGGTAGTGGCTATAATGGCAAGAGGACATTTTACATCAAATGGACATTTTATAGTTCTGCGTGGTATAACCGAAAGCGGAAAAGTGCTTGTTGCAGACCCTGCAAGCTATAAAAGAAGCGGTCAGGAATGGAGTATGTCAATAATACTTAATGAAGCAAGAGGCGATGCCTCAGCAGGCGGCCCGTTCTGGGCTATATGGTAATTATTTAAAAGAAAGAGAGGAATTTATATATGTTAGGAAAAGTAATAAGTTTTGTCGCAGGAACAGTAGTAGGTGTAGGCTCCATATGTATGCTTATCTATGTAGAACGGAATAAAGAAAGGACAAGAAAGAAATGAACGAATTTTATATACCGTCAAATTTTGAGGACAGCGGAAAGCTTATGGGCTTATTCGGAATAAGGAATGTGGTTGAGGCAGGGGTATTAGCTCTGCCTTTTATTTATCTGTCATTTAAGCTTGTTCCGTGGGGTTTAACCTGGAAAATAATAATATCCGCTATATTCGCTATACCAATCGGTGGATTTGCACTAATAGGGATAAATGACGACCCTTTAACTGTGTTTATGTCAAACTGGTGGCATTGGCTGAAGAATAAAAGAATAATGGAATATCGAGGTGAGGCAAAATGAAAAAACAGAAAAAAGATATGGGAAAATACTACGAAAACAGTACACAAAAATGGCTTCCTATTGATAATATCCGAAACGGAGTTATTATCTTGAAAGACGGAAGATATATAAAAGTTGTTGAGGTATTACCCGTTAATTTTTACTTAAAATCCGAGGTTGAGCAGGAAAATATAATATACTATTTTGCTTCATACTTGAAGATTGCTCCGGATAATCTGCAGATACGGGTTTTAACACAGAGAGCAGATATAGAAGAATATCTTGATAGGCTGTCGTACTTTGCAGAAAACGAACTGAACGATGCATGCTGCAGAATGATTTATGATGAAATGGACTTTGTAAAAGGTCTTTCGGATAATACTGCAGTTAAAAAGAGGTTTTTTATTGTGTTTGAGTATTCTCCGAGAGCAGTCAATACAAGATACGATCCGTTTGTTGAAGCAGGAAAAACTCTTGCCGATGAAGCATATAAAGCACAACGGTATTTGTCCCAATGCGGTCTTGAAGTGCTTAATGTTTCAGATGACGGTTTTCTTGTTGACTTATTTTATGGGATTATAAACAAGCATACATCAAAGTTTGTAAAGCCCGGTAATTTTGCAGGAAGTATGTTTGAGGAAATACATACCTTTGAAGGAGGGGAAGAAATTGAGTAAGAAGAATAAAGAGGAAATCCGAAAAATGACGTTCGGCAAATTTCAGTCGGAGGAGGATATCAATGAAACGAAAATCTCATCAGAAGAAAGACAAACTGATGATAATGGCAGCGATAATGCTGAAAAGAACACCAATAGTAAAAAAGAAAAGAAAAAATATAAGAAACCATCCCTGAAAGATAAGCTGAAACACGCTTTACATAAAGAAATTAGGGAAGAAGTTCCGGATATATGGACGGGACAGACTTCGGTACTTGATATACTTGCCCCATCATCTGTTGATAACGGGAGCCGTGATTACATAGTAGTTGACGGTGTGTACCATACATATTTGTATGTAGCCGGGTATGGTTACAGAACAAAAAACGAGGCTGCATGGCTTTCGCCCTTGGTTGAAGCCGGAGATAATATCGGTATTAGCTTTACATTCAGAAAAATGCCGAGAGATAAAATCATTTCACGGATATCGCAAAAGACAATGATAAACCGAAGTCGTATGCGTGAAGTTGGAGATACAAGACAGGACTTTGAAGAACTTGACGATGCAATAGCAAGCGGATATTACCTGAAAGAAGGTATTAACCGAACAGGTCAGGACTTTTATTATATGACTACTGTAATAGAGATTACAGCAGAAAGCGAAGAAGAACTTGAGGAAAGAGTGGCAGATGTTCTTACTCTCTGCAGTTCAATGAGTATGGTATGTAAGCGTGCAGACTATAAGCATGAGCAATGCTTTTTATCCTCGCTCCCGATACTTTCAGTTGATGCAGATATTGAGCGTAAGGGGAGAAGAAATGTTTTAACCGATTCACTTGCAGCATCGTTCCCATTTTCATCATTTGAGATATACGACCATGAGGGAATATTCCTAGGGCTTAATAAGTATAACAGCTCCATTGCTATACTTGATATATTTGATAGTGATAAATATTCCAATGCGAACGGGTGTATTCTCGGTATGTCAGGTGCGGGTAAAACATTCTTAATGCAGTGCCTTGCACTCCGTATGCGCATGCAAGGGACACAAGTATTTATACTCGCTCCAATAAAAGGTCATGAATTTGCAGACGCTTGTTATATGACAGGCGGTAAGTATATCAGAATTGCACCGTCATCAAAGGACTGTATAAACATAATGGAGATACGAAAAACAAGTCTTTCAACAGACATTGAAATAAAGGATGATACGAGAGATGATTCCATTCTTGCAGAGAAGCTTCAGAAGCTTATGATTTTCTTCTCGCTTGTAAAGAATGATATAAGTCAGAATGAGCTTAATTTGCTTGACGGTGCGGTACTTCGTACATATAACAAGTTCGGTATTGATTTTGATAATAAGACCTTGTTTGATGAAAAGGGAAACTTTAAGGAAATGCCTACATTAAAGGACTTATACGAGGAACTTTTATCAAAAGAAGATACAAAATCTCTTGCACTTATGATAGAAAAGTTTGCAGTAGGTTCTCTGTCGGCTTTCGGCGGTAAAACCAATGTTGATCTGGATAATAAGTATGTAGTGCTTGATATATCCGAAATGACAGACCACTTAAAACCTCTCGGAATGTTTATGGCTCTTGACTATGTATGGGACAAGGCAAAAGAAAGCCGTATTCAGAAAAAGGTTATATTTCTTGACGAGCTTTGGACTCTTATCGGTGCAAGCTCGAACAGGCTGGCAGCAGATTATGTACTTGAAATATTTAAGGTTATACGTGGTTATGGCGGTGCTGCATTTGCGGCTACACAGGACATAGGCGACTTTTTCTCCCTTGATGATGGTAAGTATGGTAAGGGTGTTATAAACAACTCCCGTATAAAGTTCATACTCCAGCTTGAAGAGGACGAAGCCTTTGCAGTACAGAAATATATGGCATTATCGGACGAAGAAACAATGCAAGTGATACGAAACCAACGAGGCGAAGCGCTGCTTTGTGCTAATAGAAATAAGGTGTGTATTGAAATAAAGGCATCGCATTTTATGTATGACCTGCTTACAACAAAAAGGTCCGACCTTGAAAAGCGGAAAAAGAAGTAATATATTCACCATAGTTCCGGTATATGTTTTGTATGTATTTGCAGATAATTCCTGTCGGATATTGTATTTTAGAAAATAGTATGATATAATGGCTAAGGATGGGAGTTGATAATAATGTCTGACAAAAAAATTGATGTGTTCAATTTGAATGTACATAGCATAGATTTAAGCGGTATAATGGCTAAAATGCAGAAAGCTTTTGAAAAGGGAATTACATTTGAGGATGTGGTTTATGATGAGGACTTTAAACTGAAGCTTGTAATGCTTGATTATGAGAGCAAAAAAGGACGGGTTGAAAAGGAAAAAGATACACTTGTTTTCATAACCACATTATCAGAAGTAAAGGATATTTTGGAACAGGCAGAAAGTGCGAATGCCGTTATAAAAGAATATACAGATACATCCGGAACTATGGTGTTGAAGATTTTATCATAAGAGCATTGATATAATTCAATGTTCTTTTTTTATTAAATTTTAGGAGAGTGATAGCATAAATGGAACAAATAAAATCAGTTGTTTCAGACTTACAGAATGATACAATAAAGGTAATGCAGTGTATGTCAAGGATAACAATGTCACCACGTCTTACCGATAAAATAATTGACGATTATCTTTGTGAACTTGAAAACCTATGTGTAAAATCAAGGACGGTGCTGGAGGAGTACCGTCCTTTAAATTCGCCAAGTAAAAATATACGTGCAGATGAAATCGTATCTGAAATTGCAGGGAGTATAGAGGTAACTTCGGAGGGGTGGCTGCACATCACGTTGAATACCTTACTACCCAACTGCAAACACAGAATAAGCGGATATATAGGTGATACAATCCGGAGGCTCATATCGTATTACGGAAATGATTTACCTTACTTTGAAAATGCTTTTTTAGGTATCGTTGAATACTGCAATACAGAAAATCATAACGCCCTTGATAATGATAACAAGGGCTGGAAAATGATACCCAATGCATTAAAAGGTAATGTCATAGAAGATGATACACAGTTCGATTTGAGTATCGGATTATTTGCAAAAATATCCGAAAATGTACGTTGTGAAATCTATGTTTTGCCTTTGGAAGAGGCGTCTGTTTTTATGGATTTTCTGAACAATAATACGGTTTGACGGTGGAGTTAAGGCATCATTTTTGAGTGTTTTTAAAATGTATGCAAAATCAAAAAAGGCTCCACCATCAAATGCCTTAAAAACTAAGTGAAATCAAGGGTTTTAAGAAACGAAAAAATGCAAAATTTCAAATCAATTGCATACTAGTGTGAAAGGTGGAGTTAATGATGATTTTTGATACTGTAGATTGTGAGTTTTTGAAGCTTGCAGGAATTTGCAGATATATGCCGGTAGGCTTGCAGAGAAGGTATGATACGCCGATGTTCAAGAGGCGTGTCATATCCAACTTGCAGGAACATGAGCTTATAAAAATGCAAAGCGACAGACAAAGCTACAAGCTTACAACAAGAGGTCGAGAGTGTCTTGCAGGAATGGGTTATGAGTTCCCGAAAGATGCAAGAATGGATTTGAAGAAACCCTCATACAAAAGGAAACTCAGGAACGCACAGTGGAATGTGTTATTAACACTTGCAGGAATAGACATATACTATAACTCAGCACAAGCTCTTGCAGAAACAGACAAAGGATATATGAGCAGTTTACTACTAAGAGGCGATAACAGTTTAAAGGTTCTTGCGGGAACAAGATTCTTAGGTCTGTTAAAATTAAAAGAAACAGTATTTGTACCGTATTATATAGACAGCATAGAAGATTGGATTATACCGGGATATGAAAGGGAAATATATTCTTCGCAAATCCAGAGTATGAAAGAGGTTAAGGACATACAGCTGATACTTACGGGAGAGTCCTTGGAGGAATTGTGGAACTTCACACACAGTCCGAAGCAGATAGCTAAACTTCCTAACGGAAGAAAAGCTTTCAAACAGGCATTGAAGGAACTTGGGAACGAATACTCTCTTATTCCTTTTGGTCGGGACGGAGTAATACAGCTTAAAGTTACGACAATTTACAGATATAGAGAAAGGATTTCAAAAGCGATAGGATGTGATATAAAAGAGATAGAAAATCTTTCAGAGTGTGACGGTATGATAGATAATATCCCATATGTAATAGCTATTGATTTTAATATAAAAAGAATAGTAAAAGCATTAAAGCAAATTGAAAGATTTAATCCTCATATTGTTCCGAGAATATGTTGCTTACCTTTTCAAAGAAGTACAATGTTTAAACTTTTAAAAGCATATAACGCTCAAAAGACAGCCGTTGTGACTATTGATAAAAATAATATATATAACATCTTTCCCGAAGTAAAGGAAGACGTTTTAAAAAGAGAACCGTATAAGACGAAGGAGGGTGAATATATTGAAGTGGTTGAAAGAAAAATTGCTATTGATAAAATCAAAGATTTTGAAGATTGATATGGTAAATAAAATATATCTGAAAGTAAAAGAACATTTTTTGTATTACCTTGTTTGTGTTCTTATAGGTCTTTATCTTTATGGTATTGCAATTAACTCTATGATAAATGCTACAGCTAACTTCCGAACGGGAGCTGATGCACCTACAGTATCATTAAACCCTATAAAATGTTTAAGTGCTGTATTTACTCCTCAAGGCTTGGGGGTAATTTTCTTTATTAGTATAATGTACATACTCTTAACGGGCAAAGGATTACCCTGGATAACGGGAGTTAAGATAACAAAAGATGAACGAAACTTTTTTGTATCAAGTGAGGGTACACACGGCACATCCGGCTGGATGAATAAAAAAGAACAGGCGAAAGTGCTTTTGAAAAACACAGCAGATGAGCTTCCTTGTCCTGTACTCGGTAAGCTTAATAACAGTTCTTTAAATGACTATATAGGCTTGCGAAGTGACTGTGGCCTTAATAAGCATATGATGGTTTATGGTGCATCTGGCGCCGGAAAGTCAAGAGGATTTGTAAAACCCTTTATATTAAAAACTGCAGAGCTTAAACAAAGTATGGTTATAACGGACCCGAAAGCCGAGTTCTTTGAACAGTTTTCCGAATACTTAAAAAATAAAGGATATATTGTAAGAGCTTTTAATCTTCTTGACATGGAAAATTCCGACGGTTGGAATTGTATAGCCGAAACTGCCGGTGATGTTGATATGGTACAGTCGGTAGCTGAAATCATAATCCGTAACACATCAGAGGAAGGACAAAAGGCTGACTTCTGGGATAAAGCAGAACAGAACCTGCTCCTTGCACTTATTCTTTATGTACAGAGTATGCGTGATCCTGTAACAAATGAACTGCTGCCGATTCATGAGCGTTCATTAGGGACAATATATAAAATGCTTTCTACAGAGGGTGCAAAGAGTTTGGATATGAAATTCCAGAAACTGCCCTTGGACCATCCGGCGCGCGCTCCTTACGGTATATTTAAACAGGCTGCAAGTAACCTTTGGGGTAATATCTTCATAGGTCTTGGTTCAAGACTTAATGTGTTTCAGAATAAGCTTGTTGATACCATTACAAAATATCACGACATAGATATGGAACTCCCAGGCAAACAGCCTTGTGCATACTTCTGTATTATATCGGCGCAGGATACTGCATACGAATTTTTATCGTCTTTGTTTTTTTCGCTTATGTTTAAAAAGTTATCAGACTATGCAAGAAAGCACGGCGATGAACGAGGAAGATTACCTGTAGATGTTAATTTCATACTCGATGAATTTTGTAACAGTGTGACACGTTCCTAACTGAAAAGGTTAGGCTTGAAACACTTTAATATATAATCTTGGATTGAAAGGAGTCAAGATTGAACAGTTTCAAAGAACTGTTATTCTGATAGTTCAAATGATGGGGTAACGCCCTGAAGGGACTTCGTTAAAACTGCGGACAGCATTTATAGTGTGAAATATATGTGTTGTAAGCCCGCGGAAGTCGCACGAAAGCTATCCTAACATAATTTAGTTTGATGAGGAAAGTGTTGCAGAGGTGCAATATATAGCTGATAGTGCGGACGGCGATATGATATGGTTAGAATGGCAATATGCCCGACGAAAATCCGAGTGTACGGTTCTAAAAGAATAACCGATAGAAATGTCGGGGTACAAATTTGTACGCAATCGGGGTGGAGTAAATTTGTTGCGATGAAACACCCTATATCGTTACAGGCGGTATGTATCATTGGATAATGGTTGCAGGACCAAAGGATTGACCTAAGTTATATCTATGCTAAGAATAATGGAACGTGGAAAGCAATCCGATTTAGTGATGTTCACACATCTATACTGAATTTCAGACGAAAGCATTACAAGTGTATAAGCTGATTAGGGATTGTGAGAGTAGTGCCACAGTACCGTTGAAGCGGTGATAATAAGCCGTGGAGGGACAGGCACAAGTCGTTAAAGTTAATGTTAAATATGTATATGTAGTAATCACTAAAAGATTTCATAGCTTCGAGTAAGACTAAGAAAAAACACTCCATTGGAGGTGGTTACTATGACGAAGAAATTTGTTAGTAAATCAGAAAAAAATACATACAGATATGGTTTACAAGAAACATTCTGTAAACTCTATGAACAAAGTGGGAACAACAAATCCTTCAAGCACTTAATGAAATATATCATTAATGAGGATAATGTCGTACTTGCTTATAGAAATATCTGTAAAAACAAAGGCAGTTTTACTGCCGGTGTTGACGGAAAAGACATTACGGATATACAAAAATATCCTATCGAATTTGTAGTTCAAAAAGTTAGAAATAAATTAATGCAATATCAACCAAAGCAAGTTCGCAGAGTTTACATTCCAAAAGCAAATGGAAAAATGCGACCACTTGGAATTCCGAGTATATGGGATAGACTGATACAACAATGCGTATTACAAGTTTTAGAACCTATCTGTGAAGCTAAGTTTCACGAGCGAAGTAATGGTTTCAGACCTTATAGGTCAGCACAAAATGCCATAGCACAATGCTATAAGATGATACAATTACAACATTTATATTATGTTGTCGATGTAGATATTCAAGGCTTTTTCGATAATATTAACCATAATAAGCTATTGAAGCAGATGTGGAATTTAGGTATTCAGGATAAAAAAATTCTTGCTATCGTTAAGGCAATGTTAAAAGCAGAAATACTGTTCAACGACATAGTTACATCACCAGAAACGGGTTCACCGCAAGGGGGAATATTGTCACCTTTACTATCAAATATAGTTCTTAATGAGCTTGATTGGTGGGTGGCAAGCCAATGGGAAACGATACCGACAAGAATAAATAGAGAATACACTAAAACTGATAAAAAAGGTAATACGGTTATTGATAGGTCTCAAAAATGGACAATGCTCAGAGATAAGAGCAACCTTAAGGAAATATACATAGTAAGATATGCTGATGATTTCAAAATTTTCTGCCGAGATTATAATACTGCAAGGAAAACACATATTGCAGTTATTAAGTGGCTGAAAGAAAGGCTTTTTCTTGATATAAGTGAAGAAAAGTCAGGTATTACAAATCTAAAGAAGAACTATATGGACTTCTTAGGAATAAAGATAAAAGCAATACCTAAAAATAACGCTTATGTCGTTAAATCGCATATGTCGGATAAGGCATACAAAAATGCTATGTCAAAGGCAAAGGAAAGTATAAAAATAATACTTAACCATAATGAGCAAAGTGAAATCAACAAAAATATCTGCTATTACAATTCCTTGATTGCAGGACTTCATAACTATTATAAAATGGCAACTCACGTAAGTAAAGACTTTTCAAAAATCGGACAACCTATTTTTGCAAGGATAACCTCTGCAAATCACAACAACAAAGGTTGTACTATAAAGAAAACAGGAGATATAACATCAAGTTTTATAGCTGAGAAATATGGGAAGTCAAAAATGCTCCGTTGGATAAATGGTAGAGTAATTATACCAATATCATATATTCAACACGAATATCCAAAATACAAACGTAGAGAGGTCAATAAGTATGTTATGAAAAGTAATCAAGAGTATAGCATACCTAATTCCATAAATTTTGAAATAATTAAGTATTTAATGGAAAGTGCGTATAAATGGGAAAGCATAGAATTTGCAGATAATATCCTATCACGATACATAGCTCAAAAAGGAAATTGTCCTATTTTACATAAGCCTTTATATTTGCACAATATGGAATGTCATCACATTATACCGAGAAAAAGCGGATATGCTGAAAATAATACATATCAAAACCTTGTGCTGATTACAACCGATATGCATAAATTAATACACGCTTCTAAATGTGATACCATTCAGAGATATTTGCAAAAATTCTATCTCGATGAACAACAAATTAATTTAATAAACAAATTTCGTACACACGTAGGAAATGAAATGATTAAAAACTGAGAAAGAAAAACTAACTTCTTATGACTACATATGCACTACAAACATTAACTTGACGATGGAGCGCCGTATGACGGGAAACTGTCACGTACGGTGTGGGGTGGGGGAAAAGGCAGAGATTATATCAAAGCTTTACCTATCACTATTAGGTAGAATTTTGGACTTCAAAAAGACGATTTCAGTTGTAAGAAGCTACGGTATGAACTGTTATGTTATTGTACAGTCAATAGCCCAGCTTGCAGACCGTTATCCTATAAAGGAGTGGGAGGAGATTGTAGGTAACTGTGACAGCCAATTATTCTTAGGTTGTAATGATACAATGACAAGTGAGTTTATATCCAAACGCTGCGGAAGTATAACAATACAGCTTACAAACAGTATGGCGCCGCAGACTCCGTTGTTTTCTCCTATAACCAGAGAAGTGACGGGATACCGACAAACCAAGTCAAATAACACAAGACCGCTTATGTATCCTGAAGAAGTACTGCAGCTTGATAATAAGGAATGTCTATTGCTCATTCGAGGTCAGAAACCGTTAAAAGCATTTAAGATAATTCCCGATGAATTGTCGGCATATGACGAGCTGGTATATACAAGAGTAACTGAATATATACCTCAGTGGCATGACAAAGAAAAGTCTGCGGCACAAAAGCCGGAAGAAAAAGTACATATATATGTAAAACCTAATTTCGGTACTAATGCAGAAAAGGAAGACAAAAAAGAAGAGTGTTATGAGCAGATACAGATAACTGTAGATGAAAACTTTTATGATCCTAAGAATCCGGATGAATTTATTGAAACGGATGTAGAGGATATATTAAACGATTAAAATAGATGTATATTAGCAGATTGTAGAAATACAGTCTGCTTTTTTATTGGGAGGAAATGACTAT
The DNA here is from genome assembly GCA_045128915.1 of Clostridia bacterium. Lineage (GTDB taxonomy): Bacteria > Bacillota > Clostridia > UBA1381 > UBA1381 > RGIG9115. The sequence continues at coordinate 18,357 of JBGVIT010000062.1, read as the reverse complement.
GAATGTATATAAAATAACTGATATTATAAGCTGTGAATTTTTAAAGATTCCAAAAGCTATGTTTGCAAATTCAAAATATAAGGTGCTTTCATCAGATGCAAAACTTACATACGCACTTTTATATGACAGATTATCACTTTCAAAAATCAACGGCTGGATAAATGAAAATGATGAGGTATTTTTAATTTACACAAGGGAAGAGGTTGCAGAAGATTTAGGGATATCATATAAAAAAGCAATTTCAGCGTTTAAGGAGCTTACAGAGGCAAAGCTCATAAAAGAACAGCGCTGCGGCAGAGGCATACCCAATAAGATATATATTGTAAAACCGGAGCTTGACGTAGATAATGCAAAAGAATATATGCAACACGAAAATTCAAGAACTGCCAAAATCGCATGTCTTGAAAATGAGGAAGAAATTAAGACATGCCAAAATGGCACATCTTGCGATGATGAGGAGTTTTTAGATATGCCAAATGGGAATATCAAGAACTGCCAAATCGGCATATCTTCATGTGCCGAAATGGAATATCAAGACATGCCGGAATGGCACACTAATAATACTAATATAAATAAGACTTATAATATTAATACTTACAATAGTCAGTCAGTAATAGCGCCGGGTGTGGATAAGTCGGTTTTTTCGGATACGGTCGGACAGACAGACGAAGAAATAAAAGATTTTGAAAAAATTATTGAAAGATGTAATCTGGAGTCTTTTGAACAGGAAGAAAGAAAAATCCTTTATGATGCCCTGGAGCGAATGTATTACACAAAAGAATTCAAAGTAGGCGAAGCTATCCTCCCACAAAGGAATGTCAGGAGCAGAATGTATCAGCTAGACGACTCAATTCTAAGGTCAGCAATGTTTAATTTGCATGGTAACGACAGACAGATAAAGAATATAACGGGTTATATAATGAGTACGATATTTAACTGCATAACAGAAGAATACAGCTTGTTACACGTGGACCCGTATATTAATTCACTAAGGCGAAGGGAGTGAGAGTGATGTACCTGAATGCTTACCAGAAATACATAGACGGGCTTATTGACGAATATGGTGCTTTGCTTGAAAGACAGTTGATGGCAATGGTTAATAACAAATTCAATACGAACCTGAAGAGCATATCTGCATATACGCAGCAGATGTGTTCTTTTTCTGACTATAAAAAAGAATTGTACGGGAATGAATATATTTTGATGCACAAGGGGACAGAGCCTGACTATGATATTATACGGTCTTTTGAGGTAATGATAAAATTTCTTCCAAGCATCATATGCCATAACAAAAGCAAGGGCAATATATCCATAAGATTTTTTGTTAATGTGAATGATGATAACAAAGAGATTTGCATTATTCCCGTAAAGCAGGGGTATGAGCAGATGATATGCTCATATGTGGCTGATAAATTTAAAAATGCAAAAAGTGAGGTAGTCATATTCTTGCTCGATACAAAGGAGCAGATAAAAATGATAAACGCAGACTGTAACTGTAAATTTTCAGTTGTTACGGAAAACGGAGCTGTGTTCTTCAAGAAATAACTGTTGTTTTCACCGTCAAGTCCGAGATGGAAAGGCGGTGTTTTTTTATCTTAATGGTTGTGGAAACGGCAGTATATATAAAGATTCAAAGATTAAAGGAGTAAAAGAAATATGGAATTTAAAGATTTAAACTTAGCGGAAATGGATAAAAATTTAACCGAACCCGAAAAAGCCGAATGGCAGGCTATATATGCCTCATACCGAAGCGGCTCGGTTATATCCGGCGGAGTGGCAGGTGTTGACCTGCACGAATTCAAAATTGTGCCTGAAGGTAAAAAGAAAGCTGTACCTCAGACGGTGCGCTGTCTTATTGTAATCAAGTACAGAGTTAAAATTATAATACCTGAAAAAGAGGTATTTCTGGAGGAACTTGATTCGGGTTATCATATCCTGCATTCAATGTGCGGTGCGAATGTAAACTATGTAATTACATACATAGACCGTGAAGCAGGCTTTGCGGTAGCTTCAAGAAAGCTTGCACTTGAAAAGATGCAGCGTGCAACAGCAAGACGAAGACTGCGTGAAGGTCAGGTTGTGGATGTTGATGTTGTATCTGTTGGCAGAGGTGTTTGTACCGTGAACTTCGGAGGCTTTGATGTTATGCTTCCTCAGAGAGAGGTAAGCTATAGCATAGTTCCTGATTTGAGAGAAACCATAAAGCCGGGCGAAGTAAGAAAGGCTGTCATCAAGGAATACAACAAAGAGGATAAAACCCTGAAACTCTCAATCAAGGAAACCACCCCACATCCGTTTGATGGTATAGAAACAAGACACCCAATAAGCTCAACAAGAATAGCAACTATTGTCGGTAAATACGGCGGTGGTGTTTTCTGCAGGTTATATGATGGCATAACGGATGTTTTATGTTCGTATGACTCGATGCAGTATGATGGTGACTTCAAGATAGGCAACAGCGTTGAGGTTGTTATAAACAAGTATAATACAGAAAAGAAACTTGTTTACGGAAAAATAATAAGAAAGATGCATTAATATAAGGCGGTCATAGTACCGCCTTTGCTGATTTGGAGGAAAATGTTATGAAAAATGAAAATATACAGCTTTGTCCCAACTGCAGAACTGGTCTTGAAAGCTATTTGCTTGATAAACAAAGTCCCGTATGCCCGTATATGATTTTACATGATGGAAACAGTTGCGGGAACTATAAAGCTATTTCTGAAACAGAAGATAAAAACTAATAATTCTTAATATTAAATTATTCGTTCACATTTGAACTTGCCCCGCGTGGTATAATATGATGGGGAGAAATTTCACATATGCAGGAGGTGGTGAGCTTGGGAATCTATGGTTATGTAAGAGTTTCATCTGTCGATCAGAATGAAGACAGACAAATGCTTGATATGCTGGAACTGAAAATACCTGTCAAGAATATTTACATTGATAAACAATCGGGAAAGGATTTTAACAGACCCAAATACAAAAAACTTCTGAAACGGCTGAAGCCCGGAGATGAATTGTATATAAAGTCTATTGACCGATTAGGCAGAAATTATAATGAAATTTTAGAACAATGGAGATTGTTGACAAAGGAAATGGAGGTAGATGTTGTGGTAATAGATATGCCATTACTTGATACAAGGTTATGTAAGGATTTGCTGGGAACCTTTATTGCTGATTTGGTTCTGCAGGTTCTATCCTTTGTTGCACAAAACGAAAGAGAAAACATAAGAAAAAGACAGGAAGAAGGCATACGAGCAGCAAAGCTCAGAGGAGTTGAGTTTGGACGGCCCGTTATTGTGCCGCCTGACAACTTCAAAGATTTGATAAAGCAATGGGAAAAGGGAGAAATCCCTGCAGAAGAAGTTGCTAATTTGTGCAACATGAGCATTGCTACATTTTACCGACGATTAAGAGAACTAAGAAGCATACATTAAAATCGCTATCAAAAAGTACACATTTTGATAGCGATTTTTAATTGACTAAAAATTTCTGAAATACAGCATTATTGCTATATTTATTATACTTGATGATATAAAAAATGTCAATAATTCGGGGTATATTTCACAAAAAGTTTTATAGTTAATAATTGTCAAAAGGTGTACTTTTTGACAATGCTCTTTCATAAAATAGTATTTGAGAGTATAATAAAAGATAAGTTCAGCTGATGATAAAGGCATGGAGGAACCGGTATGAAAAAAGTATTAAGTATAATAATAGCAATGTTCATAATGCTTGGGGCAACGGGCTGTGAGCAGATAAATACAACGAATGTAAATAGAGAATACCAACCTGTTGTAACGGAAGAGACGACACAAACACCTACTGAAAATGTCATACTGGAAATAACCCCTGCTCCGACACCAGAAGTAAAATATACCGATATGCGTATCCATTTTATTGATGTGGGACAAGGTGACAGTACATTTATAGAACTTGGTAACGGTCAGACAATGATTATAGATGCCGGCAATCCAAATAATGCAAGTCAGATAATAAGCTATATAAAAGAACTTGGATATTCGTACATTGATTACGTTGTAGCAACACATCCGCACTCGGACCATATAGGCGGTATGCAGGCAGTTATCCGGACATTTGATATAGGCGATATGTATATGCCCGGACAAGCCCATACATCAGTTACCTTTGAAAATTTGGTTGATACTATAGCAGAGGAAAATATAACACTCCATAGGGCAAAAGCGGGAGTGTATATTTTAAATGACGAAAAGATAAAAATAGATATTCTTGCACCATTTGATGAAGAATACTCAAATCTTAATAACTGCTCGGCAGTAGTCAGAGTAAAATATGGAAATACTGTTGCTTTATTTACAGGCGATGCAGAGCAGCAAATTGAGTCGAAAATACTGAACTCTGGAATTGATGCTGATATATTAAAAGTAGGTCATCATGGTTCGGATACCGCATCGTCTGGCAGTTTCATATCTGCCGTAACACCCAAGATGGCGATAATTTCCTGTGGTAAGTCCAATTCATACGGACATCCACATTATGAAACATTAGCAAGACTTGATAATGCGGGAGCTGACATATACAGAACAGATGAAGTGGGAACTGTTATAGTTACTGCTGATATGGAAAAAAATATATCGGTAGATAAGAAGGCATCTGCAATAAAAGAAAATGCCCCGCCCGTTGTAGTTGTAACTCAACAGCCGAAACAAGAAACAAATGTGGTTGTAAGTGATAAAGCAAGTCAGGTTGTGTATATCACACGTACAGGAAAAAAATATCACCGTGACGGATGTTCATATTTAAAGAGCAGAATACCATCAACAGTAGGCGATGCAAAGCGTACGGGACTTGGCGCCTGTTCGAGATGCAATCCGCCCGGATAAGGAGAAAAGACATGAAGGTTATTATAGACAGATTTGAAAGTATTTACGCAGTATGCGAAACAAAAGATAAGGAATATATAAATATCCTAAAAAGTGAACTTCCTAAAGGTATAAAGGAAGGCGATGTCGTATGTTGCATAGATAACGAATGGCACGTAGATGAAGCTATAACGCAAGAGAGAAAAGAGAAAATTAAAAACAAATTAAATAGTTTGTTTGCAGATTAAAAAAACACAATAAAATTTAACTCCATGTATTGCGTACAAAATAAATTTTTGCTAAAATAACATTGTAAAAATGGTAAGCAGGTAACATGGTAAGCAGTTAAGACGGTTATGGATTTTCTATTCCTTTTGGGATAGGTATGTCTTTAACCGTCTTTTATCATTTTTGCGGAAAACTAAATATTTAAGGAACAAAATACACTGATTTGCTTATGTGGCGGTTGGTGTATTTTTTGTTTCGGAAAGGAGGTAATTTTTAATGGTGAAAAAAACTATGAAAGGAGAGATGAAACATCAGGGAAATGACAGATTTAAGCCCCATAACCTACAGCGATTCTCAAAACTCTATCTGTCTTGAATGCTTTGCCGATACTCTTGTGTATCATAAGGTTGACAGTAAAACACGTGACCTTGTGGCTATGCGGATAGGTGGTGATGGTGAGATAGTAAGAGGCGTTGTTAACGCTATAAGAAAAAATGTAGGTTTTGAGGCAACGGTAGAGGATAAGAAAATCATTATTACTGCAACAACACCGGACTTCAGAAGAAGTGTAACCCATGACGGCATATATGCCGAGGGTATGGTTATGGCAATGGATGATGCGGCAAAGGACTCTTCGGATGATGAAGAAGTAAAGGATGACAGAAAACGGAAGATGTATATTTTCTGCGAAGAAGGCGATACGGATTCATTGTTTTCGGAGTTGGATAAGAAAACATCCATCCCTCTTATACCTGAATTCAAGGACTATATTCTTGGAGAGTGTATAAGACAGAAAATCCTTGTACCTTTGGAAGTGCTGTCATATAGTGTCCATTTTGACGCATATATGCTTGAAGTCAGTAATGATGAAAAAGAGATTGAAGCTATTGTAAACAGAGGTCTCAGAAGCGGAGCAATATCTATCCCCGGAGCAAAACAGAATTCGGATTTGGATAAGGTAAAAACCGTTTCACAGTATCTCAATAAATACGGAATTTCAATAGCAAACAGGATAAGAAACACATTCAATCCGCTTTTCGATCCGGCAAAAGAGAAAATTTGTGACAGGATCAAAAGCATAAACGGATATTTAAAAAAGAATGTAGGATATTCACTTTATCCTGCACAGCTTGCTGTAGCCGAAAGCTTAAAACGAAGGCTTGATAAGGCAAAGGTAGGTATGGTTGTTGCCGAGTGCGGTAGCGGAAAAACAAAGATAGGTTCCGTTGCGTTAGCCGCTCATCAGAACGGCAGAAAATGTTTTAATGTGGTATTATGCCCTTCTCATGTGACTAAGAAATGGGTTCGTGAGATAGAAGAAACATTGCCGAACACAAGAGCTGACGTAGTGTATAATCTGGCGGACATTGACCGTTTGTATAATGAATATACAAGCGGAGATAAGACAATGTACGCAATTTTATCAAAGGAACGTGCAAGGGACGGATATATGAGAAGACCTGCAGCGGTGTATTCAAAATTCAGAAGAGGATACACATGCCCTTCCTGCGGTGCTATTTTAAAAATGCCTGAAGAAGATACCGGTATGATGATTAATGCAGATCAGTTTTTCTTCAAAAAAGAAAACAATAAAAATCATATATGCACGCAGTGTAAGCAGCCCTTATGGACAGCTATAAATCCCAATGACCAAAAGCTATCACATAATAAATGGGTAAAGATAGCCGGGTACGGATTTGTTTACAGGGATTTTGCACACCGTCATCTTGATAGAACAAAGGATTTAAAGGTAATAGAAAAGCTTAACGAAATTATCGACAATCCCGATGGCTTAATAAAAATGCGCGGTGCATATATCCGGTATTCCATGAGCAGTTATCTTGCCGAACACTTTAAGCAGATTGATGGTTGTATCTTGGATGAGCTTCATCAGTTCAAAGGCGACAGTGGTCAGGGAGATGCAATGGAAACTTTAACGGGCTGCAGCAAAAAGGTTATAGGTATGACAGCAACTCTCATAAACGGGTACTCGAGCGGTATGTTTTATCTGCTCTACAGAGTAGTACCTCATTTGATGCAGGTAGATAATAAACAGTATGATAAGCCCAATTTATTTAATAATGAATACGGAGTTACGGAAACAGTTTATGAACTGCCTGAAGGTGAGTATAACGCAAACAGTAAAAGTAAGAAACGGTTGTTGCATACACGGCAGCGTCCCGGTGTGTCGCCTCTTGTATATTCAAGATTTCTTATTGACTGTGCGGTATTCTTATCACTTAATGATATGGGTAAGCACTTGCCTGACTATGAAGAAATTCCGGTAGAGCTTGAGCTCAGGGACGATGTAAAAGCAGAGTATGACAGGATTCAGAAAACGTACCGTAATGTATTGAATCGTAGGGATGGAAGCCAGATGAGGCTGATGTCAAAGTTTATGAGCCTTCTTACTACATATCCTGACCAGCCGTATGCACATGAACAGGTATTGGAGCCAAGAGATAAAAGCATTATTGTAGAGCCGAAGGATTTATCAAATCCCGATGAGCTTCACGAAAAAGATCTAGCAACTCTTGATATTGTAAAAAGGAAAGTGGCAAACGGTGAAAAGGTTCTCATTTATACAAGTTGGGTTAAAATCGATTCACAGGATAAGCTTACAAAATGCCTTATGGACAACGGGTACAGAGTAGCAATACTGAAGCAGAATGTACCGCCGGAAAAACGAGAGGCATGGGTGCAGAAAAGGCTAGAAGAAGGTCTGGATGTGCTTATCACTAACCCGTCACTAGTTGAAACCGGGCTTGACCTTAATGCATTTACAACACTAATCTATTATAATATCGGATACAATCTTTTTACGTTTCGTCAAAGCTCAAGACGTTCATGGCGTATAAACCAGACGGCACCGAGAATAGAGGTGTATATCCTGTATTATAAAGGAGTAATGCAGGCAAGAGCTATTAAGCTGATGGCTTCAAAGCTGGCAGCGGCTACTTTGGTAGAGGGTAACTTTACGGAAGAAGGTCTTGCAAGTCTGGGCGATACAGCAGACATGACATCCGAGCTTGCAAAGGAACTGATGAAAGGCATTCGTGATGAGGTTGAAGATGTTTCCGAAATGTTTAAGAAGATGGCAATTATAAAGGATGATACCGAACCTGCAGAAAATGAAGCAGACTATATCATAATTGATGATGCTGTGGAAACACCGGAAGAAACAACTGTAATAGAGCTTGTGTCTGTAAGTGATAAGATTAAGCGTGCAATGCTCCTGGCTAAAAAAGCTAATCAGGAAAGGCAAAAAACTGCGGTTATTGAGTATCCTGTGTATAATGATAGTAACGGGCAATTATCGCTGCTTGATATAGCAAGCTGATAAAAAACTTTATAGGAAAACAAAACAAGATTGGAAACTAAATTGATTTTAGATTTCTTATCTTGTTTTTTTGTTTTCGGAAAGGAAATAATAATGAAATTTAAGGCAAACAGAAAAATAATGCTTGAGCATTTAAAATCAATGTATAAGGTAGTTCCCAAATCCACAACGGTTCAGGAATTGGGTGGATTTCTTATTGAAGCTAATGAAAATGACGGTTATGTGTATATGACTGCAAATAACCTGGAAGCTGCAGTACAGCGGAAATTCAAGGCAGAGATAGAAACGGCAGGTGCATGTATTGTTGAAGCTAAAATGCTCATAAGCATGCTTACACTTCTCAAAGGAGATGATGTAAGTTTTGATGAAACGAAAAAGGGAATCACTGAAATCAAGTCGGGAAACTGTACATATACCATAAAGGTCCTAGACGCTAAGATTTATCCGCGTCCTGAAATGCCGTTCCCGGAGGATACAGTGAAAATCACAGGCTTGAAGCAAATGTACCTAAAAACATCTTCAACAGTAGCAAAGGGTGAAGCCTCAAAATCTCTTGTAGGTATCCATGTGGACGTTAAAGACAATTCAGTGCGTGCTGTGGGTTGTGACTCAAGAGGACTTGCCTTGTGTGCAAAGGATATGAAGTGCGGCGGTGATTTGTCGTTTACGCTTCATAAGAACGTGTTTTCATATCTTGCAAATGCTGCAGGTGATGATGAGCTTGAAGTAGGCAAGTGCGGTCCGTATATCATCTTTATGAAAGATGGGATGCTGTTTTCCGCAAAGCCCCTTATGTATGAATACGTAAATGTAGATGTGATGCTTAACTCAATAAAGAGAGACTATCTTGCAAAGATGGAATTTGATGAGTTTAAGGATATTGTAAGCTACATAGCAGATATTGCTAATATGGGCAGTGAAACCTCATACATAAAATTTGAGTTCATTGATGATGCGATTAATATATCTACTGCAAATGATGTAGGAAACGGAAGCACCACAATGCCGGCTGTTGTAGTCGAAAGCAGCGGTAATAAGGAGTATTACTATCTTGCCGGAATGCTAAAGGACATATTTAAAACGGTTGAAGGTACAATTCTTCTGCAGCTTGATAAGCGAGGATATATGATGGTGTTTGATAAGTATAACAAATATATGCTTACACCCATACGTGATATTTCAGTACAGAAGCAGGCAGAGAAATTTGCAGCCAAGAAGAAGCCTAAAAAGTCAAAGCCTGAGAGCAAAGCGGCGTAGGGGGTGTGCCTTGATTGAAAATACCTAAAATCTGCCGATATTGCGGTGGTAAAGTTATATTAACGGACAGCAGTGAAATTTACGGAAAAAGCTACGGGAAAATATATATGTGTACAAACTGTAATGCATTTACCGGAGTTCATAATAACTCTGATAAACCTTTGGGAACACTTGCAAACAGTATTCTTCGCACTAAGCGAAAAGAAGCACACCAGGTATTTGACTCTTTCCGTAAAAAGAAGAAAATGACAAGGACTGAAAGCTATAGGTGGTTATCCCAACAGATGGGCTTGCCGTTTAAAGCTACTCATATCGGTTATTTTGAAATTGAGGACTGTGAAACTGTTATAGAGCTTTGCAATAAATCCGCATAATCGACTGAAAAACTTTAGATAGGAGTTAAATGTATGAAGAAAAAAGAAGTGATATGTGCCTTCTATAACGAAAATGATACCGAGAGAGATGAGTACGTTAATTTTATGGATATTGTTGTAAAACATAAAAAGAAAATCCAACCCTTGTATTTTGAAAATGACGAGGGTCGAATTCTGATAGTGTTTTATAGAAAAAGACTGAAATCTATCCGTAAATTCGTTCCGAAAGAAAATAACGAATTTTTCAAAAAGGTAATGAACGGGAAGTACAGACGTTGCTCAAGGTGTGGTTGCGGCTACTTAGCGTACATAGAACATACATACCGAAATAACAACGGTTGTGTGGGTTCAAGCTACGAATGTGCAGTATGTCAGGAATATTCCGATAAGGCAGTTCACAAAATCAAGGAATATGCGATTAAGCATGGTTCGAAAAAAACGATTTTGAAGCTGTTAACAGACAATGCTTTTAATGAAAAAATATCGGAAGATCCATATGCTGATGAGTTGCCGTTTTAAGAGGAGGTAAAAACAGTAATGGAAATTTTATATGAAAATGTATTAAGAGTAAGTGGCAGTCATGATGATATAGTGCGGTTTGATAAACGATTCAGAAAGGGCAAAAGAATAACAGAAAAGAATTATCATTTTGACCATCTGTATCAAACACCTAATCTGAATGATAGCGAAGCACTTAAATGGCGTAAAGAAAACTGGAGTGTAGAGGATAGCTTTTTTACCGATTCGTTTTCCAGGGACACAATATTAAAGAGTGATATGGAAACATATTACTATTTTGATACACCTAGTGCGGCTCCTGTGAACCTGATAAAACATGTTTCATCCGTGTTTAATGAACTTGGATTTATGCTTGTGTTCAGTAAAGAGGGAACTATGACGGGTAAAATTCATGGATATGTCGATGGAGAACTTGCCTTGGAGGAAGAAATATTTGACGAAGAGGTTGAATATTGGTTCGGAGAGCGTGAAGCAAAAAGTGCATGAGAAAGGATTAATTTATGGAAAGTCATATTCGGGTAATAGCAACTGTTGACGAAATGAAAGAAGCATTTGATTCGGATAGTGATTTGTTTAGTATCCGGCATTATTCAATACTTATTGATGATTCTCAATATACCGACAAGGAATGGGAAAAGGTAAAACATCAGAAATTTCCCTTTAAGGTAATAGTGAGACATGCCGAATATAAAACATATCTCAACGAAAAGGAAATGTATTCTTCATGGGATGCGGTTGTAAGTTCCTTAAAACGAAAAAAGTTAAAGATGGGAGAATAGAAATGTTATTTACAAAAATGAACGAAATCATTGATGAGGTGTCTGCAGAAGTGGCAGAGCGTGATGAGCTCGTAGAATGTATTGCCCTGGCGTTACTTTCAAAAAAGAACCTGTTTATACTCGGTGATACGGGGCAAGCAAAGAGCTATGCCATAAACGAATTCCGTAAGCGTATTACGGGAGCAAAACAGTTTGAAAGGCTCATGTCAAAGCAGACAGATGAAGAGCAGATATTCGGAAGACTTGACCTGTCAAGTCTTATTCCGGGTAATATGCCTCACGATGAGCTTATGAAGGAAAAGCCATATGCAGATTTTTCTAAAGAGCTTTTAAGGCTTTATGATAAGTACAAAACTGATTATCAGATGAGTACATTAAAAGAAGCAGCAGAAGCGGCTAAAAAGATGGAATACATAAAAAGCATAATATGTGCATTAAAGAACGGTACGCCTAAGATTATAACAGACGGGAAAATTCCTGACAGCCATATAGTATTCCTGGATGAGATTTTTAAATCCAATGACGGAATACTCAACTCGTTACTTACGGCCTTGAACGAAAAGGTATATACAAACGAGGGACAGACAGTGAAAATCCCCGTTATATCTTTCTTTTCTGCATCAAATGAAATACCGAACTTCAATGACTCTACGCAGGCGATATTAAAGCCTTTGTATGACAGATTTGAACTTAAGGTATTAACTCATTATGTAGAGGATAGGGAAAACCGTCTTGCAGTGTTAAAAGCGAAGCAGTCAACGCTTCCAAAAGTCATTAATGCAACCATAACACTCTCAGAACTCGAACAGATGCAAAAAGAGGTAGAAAATATAAAAGTACCTGACAGCATAAATGAGCTTATAGATAATGTGTTGTGTGCGTTAAGGCAAAGCGGTGTTCATGTATCTGACAGAAAGTTTTTTGGGTTTGCGCCAATAGTAAGAGCAAAAGCTTATTTAAACGGTAATATAGAGGTTACATCAAAGGATTTGCTTGTTCTTAAAAACTATTTCTGGAACTCCCCCGAAGAAATTTCGAAAGTAGAAAGAATACTGACGGACATATGTGAAAATCCGGTTGGTGCAGAGGTGGAAAATCTGCTTTCTATGGCGAGAGAATGTATGGCAGAGTTAGAGACTGTGGAGAAGGACTCTCCTGATTTTATGAAGATGTATGTAAAATGCAATAAAGAGCTTTTAAAAATTTACATCGGACTTGAGGATCTAAAAACCACAGATTTAAGCGATGCAGATAATGAAGTCATAGAAAAAGCCGAATCGGAATTTGAACAGATGAACAGAGAAGCTGCAGAAAGAGCAGAGATAACTTGTATTCCGTTAGAGGATAAAATGAGATTGGATGTATAAAGATTTAAGGAGGAAAAAATTATGTCATTAAACAAAGCTATTTTAATGGGAAGACTAACACATGATGTGGAGTATGAAGAAACAGCATCAGGTACACCAAAGGCAAAGTTCAGCATTGCAGTAAGCAGAAACTATAAGCCAAAGGACAAGGATAAGCCTGAAACTGATTTCCTGAATGTTGTTGCGTGGAACGGTACAGCTAAATTTGTATCCCAACATTTCAACAAAGGTAAGCAGGTATATGTTGTCGGTCCCATAGAAACATATAGCTATGAAACGGAAAACGGTAAAAGATACGGATTTAATATTAAAGCCGATGAGGTGGGTTTTGCCGATACAAAATCAGGTGGCGGAAATGCATCCGTGCAAAATGGTGGTAATACACAGTCGCAGGACAATTTTGGCGCATTACCGGATGATTTTGGACCTATACCCGATGATTTCAAAGATGATGATTTGCCGTTTTAATTAATGTTATAGGTGATAGGAGAGGGGTTGTCCCTCTCCCATCAGAAAGGAATAACCATGGAGCAATTTAAAACTATTGATGAAATACTGTCCAGCGATTTTGCTTTTATTCCTGAAGGTTATACACAAAAATCGAAAAGCAATCGTGTTCTTAAATCCACAAAAATAGAGCAGGCGATATTTGATGATCTATATGAGGATACATCAGAGCTTGCAGATGTTGAGGAAAGAGGAAAACAAAAGCTTAAAACCTTTGACAGTCTTGTAAACGATGTATTTCAGTCAATATACGGGTTAAATCCCAAATATATTGATGAAAAGGATATATCTGAATTATCAAAGAAATTCAATAAGTCTATTATACAGGACTTGAATAAGGACGATAATTTCACGGCTGTTAAAAGTGTGTGCGAAGGTAAGGAACTTCCGGCAATAAGTGCGACGGAGGAGTTTTCGTGTAAATTACTTGAAAATCTTGACACTCTTATGAGTAAAGCAACAGGCGGAAAAGGCAAAGTTGAAGGTCTTGATAAAATTGAACAGGATAAGCTGGAGCTAATGTCTGAATTGTCAAAGCTTCTAAAAAAGAGAGAGGCAATACCTGAATCCCAAAGGGAGAGTATAGACGACCGCGTAATAAAGGCTGCAAATCGTATGCTTGCAAAAAAAGAGCAGAGTGATATGTTTTCAAACCTTATAGAAAATAAAATGAAGCAAAACGCACCATACATACAGTCAGTAGTATCAAGTGCCGCAGCTTCTGCATTAGATAGGGCAAAAGAAACACAGTACGCAGTTATGGCTTGGGGTAATGGTGATGCAGATATGAAGAAAAATTCTGTAAATATGCAAATTTTGAAGCGTACTGCAAAATCTGACAAGCTCAGGTATATCGCAAGGTTTCTGGGTAGGTATAAGGAAATGTTAAACTCAAAAAGACTTTCCGGATACAAATACGGAACAGGTGAAAAGTATGATATAGAATATGGAAATAACATATCAAAGCTTTTAACTTCTGAACTGAGTATGCTGGCAAGCCCTGAAATGATGCCGTTGTTTTTGAAGAAGTATCAGAATAAAACATTGAAGCAGTACCGCAAGCGTGAGCCGCTATATAAAGGGAAAGGCGATATCATCGTGTGCCTTGATGAATCCGGCTCAACATATGGCGAAAATAATGCCTACGGTATGGCAATAGCAATGGTATTATATGATGTGTGCAAACTGAATAATGCTAATTTTGCACTTGTTCATTTTTCAACGGAAACAAAGGTGGATTTCTTTTCAAAGAACACAAAAGCAACAGCGGAGCAGGTTATGAATTGTGCAGAGACATTCCTTAATGGCGGAACGGATTTTGAAAAACCATTAGAGGAAGTAATAAGCCTGGTTCATAATGCGAAGCTTGAAAATCCCGATGTTGTTTTTATAACGGATGGAGTGTGCCAGTTGCCAAATGATTTTATTCCTGTGCTCAGGAAATTCAAAGAAGAAACAGGAATGAAACTTACGGGTATGTTGCTTGACCGAGGCGAACATTTTGAGTTTTCATTAAGTGAGTTCGCAGACGTTATTTACCGTACAAGTGAGCTTATTGAAGACAGTATTGTTGAAAAATTAATCGACGACAGACTCTAAAAAAGTTGGAGGAATAAAACTTGTTAATGAAAGTTTTAAAATCAGTTAATGCATCAAACAAACCTGATACTATCGAGCTTGAATCCGCTTTCAATGTAGGTGACACATTCAAAATGGAATATGATTGGTGCAAGAGATATCCTGCAATGAACGGGTATACTCTGGAATGGCATAAGGATGTAGCCGTATTCAAAGTTAAGGATATGGTTTGCAATATGCTTATAAACCCGCACGAGGTATGGATAAGGCTCACATCTGACGATGAACTGTTTAAACGCAGATGCGGTCGGGGAGTGTTTGATGCACCGGAAAAACAAATTTTAGAAAGAAAGGTAGCATAATTATGGAAAACAAATACGAAAATTTAATAGGATATTCTGAAAGTACAGTTCAGGATTTGCATGGTGTGGAAGAGGTTGCAGAGTTCATCTGTAAAGAAGGTCTGAATGGCGATGTTGAGATAATAACACCGGATGGGGATCTTTTTATAACCACATTTGGTATTTATCTTGATAAAGTTAAGGACGAAGATTATCGCAATGAACTTGTAAAGGTGATTGTACCTATGCAAAAGAAGTTGGACGGCGCTGATGGATGCTGTGATTTATAAAGAATTGGAGGAAAAACTATGTTTTATAAAGTATTATTTTTATTAACCCTTTTTAACCTTATAAAGTCGGGAAAGAGTTTTGTAAGGGAAAACGTTATAACAGTTGATGGTAAAATTGCAGAGATTCCGATGAGTAAATATGTTTCTCTCGGTATGACAATGTTGTTTTATATCATGGTAATGGCAATATGCTGGATACCGTCAATGTTGTTTTAAGGGTGACAGAGATGAAGGATATAGAGAAATTTGTGTATTCATATACTATTGATGATTATGGGACAATGATTGTTTTTGAAAATGATACTGTTCTATGCACAATTTCGGATGTCAACAAAAAGAATGGACGAGAGGTGTTTGCTGAAATAGTATATGAAATGAGAGGTATTGAACTTGATGAAAGTAAGAACTAACAAAAAAGAAGTCAAAAAAATACTTGGGAATCTTGGCTATATGCCAAACGTAGGGGAGTTTGCCATCATATGTATAAAAGGAATACCTGAGATTTACACATCCAGGGTTTCAAAAATACGTAAGAAAACATCCCGCGGTATAGAGATTGAAACCAAAGAAACAATCTACAAAATCAAATACGACAAGTATCATCGCTTTAATGTGGCATAAAGCCTGATGCTGTTCTGAATATGAAAACACCGTACATACTTCATTATTTAGAAGTGTACGGTGTTTTTTTAGTGTTTAAGTTTTTGTTTGATGGTACTGTTATTGAATCGAGAGGTGGATCAGACACAGTGCCAGTAATTTCGACTTTTGATTTTATATCGTTCCACTCGGTTTGTGATAATGATGATATTTTTGGTTTTAAATCATTCCAGTTAGTCATATTAATCGTTATTTATATTTAACTCCTTATGAAAATATTTTAGTGGAGAATAGCGGTAACGTCTGTTAAATTCTTGTTTGCTCATATTATTTTGAAATTTTATGTAATCAATGTAGTCTGTAACAAATTGTAAGACCTTGTTAGCAATGATATCTATATTTGCGATTGTTTCATGGAATTCGTCCGTATCGACTACTGCGGATTGGGTACAAATGTAATTTTCGTCGGTTATAATTACTGATTTTGAAAAATCTAAACCTGAATTATGGTTCTTTGAACGAACTGACTGCTTAAATAAATAAGCATATTTGTGGTTTATTTCTGTTCTGTAGGGAACACATATAAAACGATCATCCCAAAGCTTGAAAATAAAACAATTGTAAGCACGTTTTTCTTTATTCAATATTTCGGGATAAACATTGTGAGGATAATCCTCGTAAAATTTAGTTGTTAATTGAGCTAATCTAAACGTATATTCCATTATTTATCATCTCCGTAAAAATAGCACGATGAGAAAAATCCCATCGTGCCTCATCGCTCGGTCAATTTTTATTTTACCGTTGAGTCGGAACCGTCACTCAACTCATCACTCGGTCAGTTTTTATTTTACCGACGAGTCAGAACCGTCACTCGTCTCATCATCTATCTATATTATACTCAACAACTAAGTATTTGTCAATAGTTTTTGAAATAATTCATAAAATATTCAAACAAATTTATGCAAAAAAGGACATCGGTTAAGATGCCCTTTAATATGGTTGTTATTGTATGGCTTCTGTCAAAATTTTTCTTGCAATAGTGAATATTGCGTCTGATACAGGTGGGATATCCTGATAGCAAACATCTAAGTTAAACTGTTCTTCAGGATTAAAGTTGGGATTAACCGACTTGTAAATCCGTATATATGCCTCATTTTTTGCTGATTGGTAGTCCATTGTACCATCAGCAACTGCAGATATTAAATCAGCTAAGAGTGCTCGTAACTTGATTTCGTTTTCAGCATAAAATTCAGGTCTTAAATACATATCCCTTGCTTGCCTCATTGCATTTGATGAGGTAGCTGAAAGAACAGCGAAGCTATACCCGTTTGTTTTTCCGTCAAGTACGGCTTTGCGTATTCTGGCATTCGCAATTCCATGTGCAATGCCGTAGCCTAAACCGTTTTTCACTTCAGATAAAATATCTCCCATAATACTTTCTACAATTTCAACACTTTCCTGTGTTGCGATAATAGGTACGGAATACTGCGGAATTTCAGCAGCTCCGACTGTAATTGTTGTTGTCATTAGCATTGCAATAATTAACGTAAAAATTCTTTTCATAATCGATTTCTCCTTTTGTGGTTCATATTGTATATTTGTTTTTCTGTCAATAGATTCTCTGTTCATTGTATTTCACCTCCTGTCTTTTGTGCTTTGAGTGTAGCACAAAAATTTTTTTATCGCAAATAGTTAAAAAAATACTACTTAAAATTTTAACTCCATGTATTGCCGATAAAATATAATTTTGCTAAAATAACATTGTAAAAATGGTAAGCAGGTAACATGGTAAGCAGTTAAGACGGTTTAGGAAATTCCATCCTTGGGGATTGGTATGCCTTGGAGCGTCTTTTATCATTTTTACGGGAAAATAAAATAATTAAAGGTAAACAAAACATACGGAATAAGCCAAAGTGCTGTCGTATGTTTTTTTGTTTGCAAAAAAAGGAGGAGAACACAAAATGAAGGAGTTCAAATTAACAGAAGGTCAGAGAGGTTTTGCGGCAGACAATCATGAGGTTTTGATGAAGTTTTTAGAAGATAAAAAACTTCCCGTTGATGAATTTTATGATGTTGTTGTTTTTGGGTATCTGTATGCGGTTAAGCTGTATGACGAGAGCGAGGAATTAAAGAATTTAAGCTTTGAGTTTGTCGCAAGAGGTCATATGCAGAGTGAACTTGACAGTTATTTCAGAAAACAAAAAGAGCAGAACAAAAATGTCAGGGTACTAAGTCTTGATTATACGGTGTCTTTTGAAGACGGATTAACTGCAGGTGATGTCATTGCGGATGAAAATGTGAATGTAAGCGATGATGTATGCAGAAAACTCAGC
>JBGVIT010000061.1:0-3755 GCA_045128915.1 Clostridia bacterium | reverse complement strand
TTAAAATGGCACGTTTTACATTACCTCGTGATTTATATCACGGCAAAGGTGCTCTCGAAGCACTCAAAACTCTCAAAGGAACACGCGCAATGGTTTGCGTAGGTGGCGGTTCTATGAAGCGCTTTGGTTTTCTTGATAAGGTAGTTACATATCTTAAAGAAGCCGGAATGGAAGTTGAACTTTTTGAAGGTATTGAACCCGATCCTTCAGTAGATACCGTTATGCGCGGTGCAGAAGCTATGGAAAAATTCCAGCCTGACTGGATTGTTGCAATCGGTGGCGGTTCACCTATCGATGCTGCAAAGGCAATGTGGATTAAATATGAATATCCGGAAATTACATTCGAAGAAATGTGCGTTGTATTCGGAATTCCTGAACTCCGTAAAAAAGCACACTTCTGTGCAATTCCTTCTACATCAGGTACAGCAACTGAGGTTACTGCATTCTCAGTAATCACAGATTATGAAAAAGGTATAAAATATCCTCTTGCAGATTTTGAAATCACACCTGACGTTGCAATTGTTGATCCCGAACTTGCAGAAACAATGCCACAGAAGCTCACAGCTCACACAGGTATGGATGCAATGACTCACGCTATAGAAGCTTATGTATCAACAGCTAATAGTGAATTTACAGATCCTCTTGCAATTTTTGCAATTAAAATGATTCAGGAAGACCTTGTGCCTTCATACAATGGCGATATGACAAAGCGTGCATCAATGCATAATGCTCAGTGCCTCGCTGGTATGGCATTCTCAAATGCACTCCTCGGTATCGTTCACTCAATGGCCCACAAGACAGGTGCTGTATTTGAAGATTTAGGTGCTCATATTATTCACGGTGCAGCTAATGCAATGTATCTTCCTAAGGTTATTGCATTTAATGCAAAGGACGAAACAGCTAAGAAACGCTATGGTGTAATTGCTGATTATATGGGACTCGGCGGCGCTAATGATGATGAAAAGGTTACAAATCTTATCGCTTATCTTCGTGGCATGAACGATGCTCTTAAAATTCCACAGTGCATCAAGAATTATGGCGCTGACAGTTATCCTTGCGAACAGGGATTTGTTCCTGAGGACATATTCCTTGAAAGACTTCCTGAAATTGCAAAGAATGCAGTTGCAGATGCTTGTACAGGATCTAATCCTCGTAAGATTTCAGTAGAAGAAATGGAAAAACTTCTCAAGTGCTGCTACTACGACACAGAAGTTGATTTCTAATAACGGATACATCGTGTAATATCATACAGACGGTTACCGGGTATCGGTAGCCGTCTTTTTTACGGAGTGATACCATGTATAAAATAACAGAAAAGAAAGTACTAAATGATTTTGTTGTACAGATGCTCATAGAAGCTCCTCTCGTAGCAAATAAGGCAAAGCCCGGTCAATTCATAATACTCAGAGTTGATGATAATGGAGAAAGAATACCTCTGACTGTTGCGGGAGTTAATAAAGAAAACGGAACTGTGAAGATTATATTCCAGATTGTTGGGGGTACAACGGAAAAGCTCGCTCATAAAGAACAGGGTGAATATATTGCTGATTTTGTCGGACCTTTAGGAGTTCCAACCCATCTTGATGGCATTAAAAAGGTATGTATTGTCGGAGGTGGAGTAGGTTGTGCTATTGCAATGCCGATTGCAGAAAAACTTCACGAAATGGGTGCAGACGTAACAAGTATCATTGGGTTCAGAAGCAAAGACCTTTTAATTCTTGAAGACGAATTCAGAGAATATTCCGATACCTTGAGGATTATGACAGATGATGGCTCATACGGAGAAAAGGGAAATGTTACCCTTCCGCTCAAGGAAATGCTTGAAAATGGCGAGAAGTTCGATATGATTATCACAATAGGTCCGCTTGTTATGATGAAATTTGTAGTGCTTACCGCAAAGCCTTTTGAAGTACCTGTCACAGTTTCTATGAATCCAATTATGATTGATGGAACAGGTATGTGTGGAGGATGCAGGCTAACTCTTAATATAGAGGGTAAAAAAGTGACAAAGTTTGCTTGTGTAGACGGTCCTGATTTTAACGGATATGAAGTTGATTTTGATGAAGCAATGTCAAGGGGAAGAATGTATTCATCCTTTGAAAGACATGCCCACGAAGATACCTGCAATCTCTTTAAAAAGGAGGTAGAATAATATGGCTACTGCAAATATGTCTCCAACACGCAATCAGATGCCTACCCAGGATGCTAAAGTCCGTGCACACAACTTTGATGAGGTTGCCCTTGGTTATTCAGAAGAAACTGCAATTAACGAGGCAATGCGTTGCCTTAATTGCAAAAATATGCCTTGTGTAGACGGTTGTCCGGTTAAAATACATATACCGGAGTTTATTTCAGCAATCAAGGAGGGTGAGTTTGAAAAAGCATATCAGATTATTTCAAAGTCATCTTCATTACCTGCAGTGTGCGGAAGAGTATGTCCTCAGGAAACACAGTGTGAATCAAAATGTGTAAGAGGAATTAAAGGCGAGTCGGTAGGAATTGGAAGACTTGAAAGATTTGTTGCTGACTGGCACAATACCTTCAGCAAAGAAGAACCGGTTAAACCGGAATCTAACGGACATAAGGTTGCTATTGTAGGTTCAGGTCCCTCAGGTCTTACTTGTGCAGGTGACCTGGCAAAGAAAGGCTATGATGTAACTGTTTATGAAGCACTTCATACTGCAGGCGGTGTCTTAGTATATGGAATACCCGAATTTCGTTTGCCTAAGTCGATTGTTGCAAAAGAAGTTGAAACACTAAATAAGCTGGGCGTTAAAATTGAAACAAATGTTGTAATTGGAAAAACATTAACAGTAGATGAATTATTCGAAAATGGTTTTGAAGCAGTTTTCATTGGTTCTGGTGCCGGACTCCCGAATTTTATGGGAATACCCGGAGAATCTCTCAATGGAGTATATTCCGCTAATGAGTTTTTGACAAGAAGCAATCTGATGAAATCTTATCTAGAAAATCCGGAAACACCTATTATGAAAGGCGGAAATGTTGCGGTTGTAGGTGGAGGTAACGTTGCCATGGATGCTGCAAGAACAGCCTTAAGGCTTGGTGCAGATAAGGTGTATATAGTATATCGCCGTTCTATGGATGAGCTTCCTGCAAGACGCGAAGAAGTTGAGCATGCGCAAGAAGAGGGAATTGAATTCAATCTTCTTTGTAATCCTACTGAAATTATCGGATATAATAATCCGGATAATCCAAAAGATCCTCTAAATGGATTTGTTAAAGGTATGCGATGCATTAAGATGGAACTTGGCGAACCTGATGCAAATGGCAGAAGACGCCCTGTGCCGGTGCCCGGAAGTGAATTTGAAATAAAAGTTGATACTGTTGTAATGTCAATAGGTACATCACCGAATCCTTTAATCAAATCAACCACAGAAGGTCTGGAAGTAAATCAAAGGGGCGGAATTATTGTAAATGAAGACGGCCTCACATCACGAAACGGAGTTTATGCCGGCGGTGATGCGGTTACCGGAGCTGCTACGGTTATTTCGGCAATGGGTGCCGGTAAATTAGCTGCAGGAGCAATAGACGAATACTTGAAAAATAAATAAAAGCAGATAATAATTAAAAATAAGTATAAATGTTGTATCTGTTTTTAAAAAAGTGAGAAAAATATATCGGAGGTGAATGTAAATGGCTAAATATGTATGTGACGTATGCGGATGGGAATACGATGAAGAACAGGGTGCTCCTGATCTTGGAATTGAACCCGGAACAAAGTTTGAAGATCTTCC
>JBGVIT010000060.1:0-2519 GCA_045128915.1 Clostridia bacterium | reverse complement strand
CACAGTCCTCACATACACTTACATTTGCACCGTAAGCACTGGTCTTGCAGTTAATGATACAGTTAGCAACTTTGGACTGCTGTGGGGAAGGTGCGTATTTATCAAGGTATTGTGGGTAAAAGCGTAAAAATATATCCTGTTATAAAGTTATAATTAAATATGTACAAAAAATATTAAATAAGAATGTACAAATGTTATGATTTATGAGTGCAGGAGGAACTCATAATGATAATAAAAAACGAAATCATAACAGACTTAGAAATTAAAAGTGTCAAGGATCTATATAAACTAAAACCGTTTATGGAGGACACATCATTGAAGATTAATAAAAGCCAGATTGCTCGAGAACTGGATGTTGATAGACGTACCGTGGATAAATATATAAATGGATACGAAAAACCTTCTACTAGGAACTCAAGCAACTGCATAGAACCTTATTACGATATTATTGCTGAATTGCTTTCTGATAATAACCAGCAAGTTTTTTATTACAGAAAAGTTCTCTGGCAGTACCTTGTTGATAATCACAACTATACAGGTGTTTATTGCAACTTTGCTACTTATTTAAGAACTTATCCCGAATTCGATTCATATTTCAGAAAAAATAAATCGTCTAACAAAACTGGCGTAACTATTAGATATGAAACTGACATGGGAAAACAAGCTCAGCTGGATTGGAAGGAGTCAATCCCATTTATACTTGATACAGGTGAAACTATAGAAATAAATGTATTTGTATTACTTTTGTCGTATTCCAGATTTAGAAAATATCGTTTGTCCATATCTAAAACACAGGATGTTTTGTTTTCTTTTCTGGATGATGCGTTTGAAACATTTGGAGGTGTGCCAAAGGAAATCGTTACAGATAACATGAAAACTGTTATGGATGAGGCAAGAACAGAATATTTTGAAGGCAAGATAAACCCACGCTTTAAACAATTCGCTGATGATTATGGATTTAAAGTTCAGCCTTGTATAGCAGGAAGACCACGCACAAAGGCAAAAGTTGAAGCACCCATGAAGATACTTGATGAAATACGCGCTTATAATGGAAAACTCAATTATAAGCAGCTCAACGATTTAATTACTAGGATTAATAATCGTGTCAATAGTCAGGTTAATCAAGGAACAGGACGAATTCCGCTTATGTATTTTCAAAAAGAAAAGGCTTTCTTAGGTACTTTACCCACAAATACCATCAGAAAGCCTTATCAAACACCAATGCATACAGTAAAAGTAAATCATTCAAGCATGTTCCAGCACAATGGAAATCAGTATTCTGTACCACCAGAATACGTTGACAAAAATGTTTCTTTACAGATATACGATGGCTACATACATGTTTATAATAACACAAATCTCATAACTATACATCAACTAAGTAAAAATAAACTTAATTATCTTGAAGAACATTATGTTGAAATAGCAAGAAAATCTCATGCTTTCAAAGAAGAAAATATATCTGATAGGGCTAAAGAAAATCTAGAAACAATAGGAAGGATATATGGTTATGAATAATACAACATACAATCAGCTTTGTTCAAACTTAGAACAATTAAAATTATCTCAAATGCTGATACATCTTGATGAGATAACAGATTTTGTTACCTCAAACAATTTATCATTTACAGAAGGATTGCAAAAATTAAGTAACTACGAAGTCGATTTCAAAGAAAAAAATGCATCTAAATCAATGATTAAAGCTGCAGCATTTCCATTTGTAAAGGAACTAAAAGATTATGACTTCTCTTTTCAACCAACAGTTAATGAGCAGGAATTAAAAGAACTGGCAACCTTAGGTTTCCTGGAAAAACATGAAAATATAGTTTTTCTTGGGCCTAGTGGTGTTGGAAAAACGCATCTTGCTACTGCCATAGGTATAGCCGCAGCTAAAAGACGTGTAAGTACATATTTTATTAAGTGTAATGATCTTCTTGCACAATTAAAACGTGCTAAACTTGAAAATCGCTTGGATGCCAGGTTAAAACACTTCTCTAAATATAAGCTATTAGTGGTGGATGAAATCGGATATTTGCCAATTGATAAAGAAGATTCAAATCTTTTCTTTCAACTTATAGATATGAGATATGAAAAGAAAAGTACAATACTTACAACAAATATGAACTTTAACGAATGGGATGGGATATTTTATGATGCAGTTGTTGCCAATGCCATAATGGATAGAGTTTTACATCATTCACATGTGATAACAATATCTGGAAGGTCCTACAGACTAAAAGATCATATTAAACCAACCGATTAATTGTACATTTTTATATCATATTTTTTGTACATTAATCCTTGACATTTTATAGTTATGAAACTGTTCTTCATAAATCGGTGTGAGCACTTGCGCAATTGCTTGTTGCACAAATCTGTCTGTTACCGTTGGTACTCCAAGTTTTCTGATTCCACCATCTGGTTTTGGTATTTCTACTCTCCGTACTGGTTGGGGTTTGTATTTTCTTGTCCTCAACTGTTCTTTGATAAATTCGCCGTTTTCTTCAAGGTATTCTTTC
>JBGVIT010000059.1:0-91627 GCA_045128915.1 Clostridia bacterium | reverse complement strand
GTTCAATGACATAAAAACACGAAAAAATCCGCAAGTTTGCGGATTTTCTCAATGATTTATAAGTTTTCTGAATTTTTGGAATGCTTATAATAACAGTTTCACGTCATTGATCGGTTTGTGCATTTTTAAACATCCCCTTTTATTGTTTATATGTTTTTACTTGGTTTGCGTTTATATCAACAAAGAATATTCCGTCGTCTGAAAAAAGCTCTTCAAACTCTGATTTAAGATGTGTAATGCCAAGCCTTCCTGCATCAAGCCTTATACGCTCATAGCTGTCGCCAAGGTTTGCTATAATAACATACTTTTCCGAATCTGTATATCTGGCAAATGCAAATACTCTGCCGATGGTGTATAAAATTTCAAGCTCTCCCTCTGTGAACGCAGGAGATGAAAAGCGAAGCTTAATCAACTTTTTTACAGAGTCCATATAGCTGTTATTTTCTGTCTTTGACCAATCGAAGCATCTGCGGCATGACGGATCGGCAAACCCCTCCATAGCTATTTCATCACCGTAGTAAACACACGGTACTCCCGGCAGCGTCATTTGAAGAGCAATAGCCGAAAGCGCTCTTGATTTTGCTTTTTCAAGAACATCTCCTGACAACGAAACCTCAGCCTGAGCCTTTCTGTCGGCAGGCTTATTTACTCCTGAAACCGCCATTATTATACGCTCCGAATCATGACTTGAAAGCATATTAAGGCATGAATAGAAAGCTTCAGGCGGATAGTTTTCCTTAAGGCTCATAATTCGCCTTGCCAGAGCCTTTGAATCAATGTTTCCTGAAACTGCATCTATAATTGCATTTTTCAGAGGATAGTTCATTACAGAATCAAGCTCTTTGCCTAAGAAATATTCTCTTTGCTCTCCGTAGCTTACTTTGTTTGATGCATCCTCCCATACTTCTCCGATTATAACTGCGTCGCTGTCTGTTTGTTTCGCATTTTCACGAAGAAGCTTAACGAAAAATCCCGGAAGCTCATCCACCACGTCGAGTCTCCAGCCTGATGCACCAAGACGCAGCCATTTTTTTATTATGGAGTTTTCTCCTGATAATATATATTCCTGAAAAGATCTGCTGCTCTCTTCTGTATGGGGCAGAGTTTTTATTCCCCACCAACACTCATAATCGTCGCGGGTTTCGCCGAAGCGAAACCAATCATAATATGGAGAATCCTTACTCTCATATGCTCCTATGCTGTCATACTCACCGTTTTTATTAAAATACTTTGAGTTGCTGCCCGTATGGTTAAATACTCCGTCAAGTATTATTCTTATCCCCATACTTTCAGCCTCTTTGCATAGGCTTACAAAGTCCGATTCTGTGCCTAATACAGAGTCGATTTGCTCGTAATCACCCGTATCATATCTGTGGTTTGAATAGGCTTTGAATATGGGATTTAAATATATAACGGATATTCCAAGCTCCTTAAGATACGGAAGCTTTTGTTCAATGCCCTTTAGGTTTCCGCCAAAGAAATCGTTTGCAAGATACTCCCCGCCAAACTGCTCCGGCGAACAAAAAGGTTCTTCGCCCCAATTACGCTTTATTATGTCATTTCTCTCGCCGCAAAGGCTGCCATCAGGATTTGAGTTGTAAAATCTGTCAGGAAAAATCTGATATGCTACGGATTTTTTGAACCAATCCGGAGTTTTATAATCCGCTCCATAAACTGTTATCTGGTACTTTGAGTCAGGCTCTTTTGTATAAGGCTCGCCTATACCCCCAAGATGCTCAGCATTATTTCCGTAATAAAACACGCCATCATTGGTATTTACCTGAAACCAATACCACAAAAGGCATGGCTTTACGGGTGCTTTTATAGTGCACCCATAAATATTTGCCCCTGCCACACTTAGCATATATGACATATTATGGCATTGCTCCTCCTCGCCGTATCGGCAGAAGCATTTTATACTGTGAGGTATTCCGCCGTCTGTTACTGACAGCTTAAGTGTTACTTCACTCCCTGCGCTGACAGCGCCAAAAGGGGCTCTGTAAAAATCACTCTGTGAATTGTGTTCTATATGCAAAACCACTCAACCCTTTATTATTTGCTTTTCATTGGAGTAAGCTTCCAGATTTTTTCATTGTACTCTTTTATAGTTCTGTCACTTGAGAAGAAGCCTGACATTGCTGTATTCATAATAGCCTTTTCAAGCCATTTTTCTCTGTTCTTATAAAGCATTGAAAGCTCCTGATGAGTATCCATATATGCTTCAAAATCACGAACTACCATATAGTTATCCGCATAGCCGTAATCACCGTACATAAGAGTCTGGTAAAGGTCACGGAAAATCTGACTGTTCTGAGCAAAGGGACAATCAAGCAAATCATTTAGTACCTGACGAAGCTCTGCATTGTTTGCATAAATTGTCTGTACCTCGGAATTGTCATTGAATCGAAGTCTTGCTTCAACCTCGTCTGCCTTAAGACCAAATATATAAATATTATCCGAGCCTACCTGCTCAATCATTTCCACATTTGCTCCGTCGAGAGTTCCGATTGTAATTGCGCCGTTGAGCATAAATTTCATGTTACCTGTACCGGATGCTTCTTTACCTGCAGTAGAAATCTGTTCTGATATATCAGCCGCAACAATAAGCTTTTCAGCAATGGATACAGAATAGTTTTCAAGGAATACTACCTTGATTTTGCCATCTATTGAGCTGTCGTTATTTATCATTTCTGCAACGCTGTTTATAAGCTTTATAATAAGCTTTGCTCTTGCATATCCCGGAGCCGCCTTAGCCGCAAAAATATATGTTTTTGGATAATACTCAAGACCTGGATTTGCTTTTATGCGGTTATATTCCGCCATTATATGAAGCACATTCATAAGCTGACGCTTGTATTCATGCAAACGCTTACTCTGCACGTCAAAGATTGAGTCGGGGTTTACTTCTATGCCGTTATTTTCTTTGATATATTCAGCAAGCTTTTCCTTGTTTGCCCGCTTGATTGCCTCAAACTTCGTCTGGAACTCCTTATCCTTCGCAAAATCTGCAAGCTTCTTAAGCTCGTTTGCATCCTTAAGCCACTTCTTACCGATTGTGCTTGTAATAAGGTCTGCAAGGTCAGGGTTACAGTTGGAAATCCAGCGTCTGAACGTTATTCCGTTTGTGATTGCATGGAAACGGTCTGTGTCAAGTCTGTAATAGTCAGCGAATATATCGCTCACAAGGATTTCTGTATGGAGCTTTGATACACCGTTTACCGCAAAGCAGGTTGCAAGACACATGTTAGCCATAAATACCTGATTGTCAGCTATTATTGCCATCCATTTATGCTTGCCGGGATCGTTCGGATATACCTGCTGGAGATATTCCATAAGACGTCTGTTCATTTCCTCTGTAATCATATGAATTCTCGGAAGAACACGTCTGAACATATCTACGGGCCACTTTTCAAGAGCTTCGCTCATTACTGTATGGTTAGTATAAGCAAATACCTTTCTTACAATGCCCATTGCTTCGTCCCAACCAAGTCCTTCGTTATCCATAAGAATTCGCATAAGCTCAGGAATTGCAAGTGTTGGGTGAGTATCGTTTATATGAAGTACAACCTTATCAGGAAGTTTTGAAAAATCATTGCCGTTTCTTTCCTTGAACTCGCGGATTATCCATTGCAATGTAGCAGAAACAAGGAAATACTGCTGCTTAAGACGAAGCTCCTTACCCTCGGTGTGATTATCTTCCGGATAAAGGACTTTTGATATAACCTCTGCAAGCTGTCTTTCTTCAACCGCACGGGCATAGTTACCGCTATTGAACTCTCTCATGTTCATAACGTCAGGTGACTTTGCACTCCAGAGTCTTAGCTTGTTTACTATATTTGAGTCATAGCCGCAAAGAGGCACATCATAGGGCATAGCAAGAATTGTATGACTGTTTTCATATCTGAATGAGAACTGTCCGTCATACCAATCTGTATATACATTACCGCCGAATTTAACCTCCACAGTTTCTTCAGGTCTGGGAATTTCCCATACGTTGCCGTCTTCAAGCCAAGGGTCAGGAAGCTCTGTCTGGTATCCGTCAACTATCTTCTGCTTGAACAAACCATATTCGTATCTTATAGTACAGCCATATGCAGGCAAATCAAGAGTTGTAAGAGAGTCAATAAAACAAGCCGCCAATCTTCCAAGACCGCCATTTCCGAGTCCTGCATCATTTTCAAGCTCTACTATATCCTCCATCTTGTAGCCAAGGTCACTTACTGCAGCTCTGAAATCATCTGTCTGCATCAGGTTCAGAACGTAAGTTGCCAAAAGACGTCCCATAAGGAACTCAAATGAAAGATAATAAAGCTTTTTATTACCGTCACGTTTTATGGTTTTATGAGATTTTGACCATCGCTCCATTATTTTATCACGCGCGGTCAGGGCGCAGGCGGTATAAATCATTTTGGGAGTGGCCTCGTCCATTGTTTTACCGAAATGACGTTCTACCTTTCCTACTATTTCTTTTTTTACTGCTTCCTGAGAAGCTGTGAGTTTCTTTGTTTGTGCCAAAATATTCATTCCCTTCAAATTCTGTAAAATTAAAGCAGACTCTCATACATTTTTATATATTTATCTGCTGAAACGTCCCACGAATAGTCACATCTCATGCCTGAAAGCACAAGCTTATGCCACTGAGTTTTTCTGTTATAGTAAATATCCATTGCATAGTATATAACATTTAACATATCGTTCGAGTCATAGTTGGCAAATGAAAAACCGTTACCCTCACCGGTATATTCGTTATACGGAATAACCGTGTCCTTCAAGCCGCCTGTTTCGCGGACAATGGGTACTGTTCCATAGCGTAGGCTGATAAGCTGTGAAAGCCCGCAGGGTTCAAATCTGGAAGGCATAAGGAATGCATCACACGCAGCATATATCTTGTGAGACATTTCATTTGAAAAGTATATGCATGATGCAACGCTTTGAGGACACTTCCACGCATAATGGCGGAAAAGATTTTCATAACCCTCATCACCGGTTCCCAATATAACCAACTGACAGCCGCCCTCCGTAAGCCTATCCATTGCATAGGAAACCAGGTCAAAGCCTTTCTGGTCGGTTAATCTTGATACTATACCTATCATCATCTTGTCAGGATTCACTTCAAGTCCAAGCTCCTCCTGCAATGCTGTTTTATTTTTTATCTTTTCCTTGAATATATTCCTCATATTGTAGTTGTTGGGAATAAAGGTATCGGTACGGCTATTCCATTCCTCATAGGAAATGCCGTTTACAATGCCTACAAGGTCGTTTTCTCTTGCACGCATAATACCGTCAAGGCCTTCGCCGTATTCAGCAGTCGTTACTTCACGTGCATATGTTTCGCTGACGGTAGAAATTTTATTGGCATACACAAGCCCGCCTTTGAGAAGATTTGCATCATTATAAAACTCAAGCTTATCACCTGTGTAGTAATAATCATCAATACCCATAACGTCCTTAATTTCATCAATCCCCCAACGGCCCTGAAATTTAAGGTTGTGGACAGTCATAACTGTTTTTATTCCTCTGTAAAACTCGTTGTCGTAAAAGGTGTCAAGCAAAACGGGTACAGCACCGGTCTGCCAATCATTACAATGTATTACGTCAGGTCTGAATCCGATTGTTGGTAAAACGGACAAAACTGCTTTTGAAAAGAAAACAAATTTTTCTACGTCAAGATGTATATGGTCATAGGGTTTATCGCCGTTGAAATAGAATTTATTATCTATAAAATAGTACGTTACACCGTTGTGAACAAGCTTCATTATACCGCAATATTGCTTTCTCCAGGCAACATCGATATAAATGCAGTCAATGTATTCCATCCGGTCCTGAAAATACTGTGGTATGCACTTATAGAGAGGCAGAATAACACGTGTATCAACGTTTTTATCGCAAAGCACCTTTGGAAGCGAACCGGCAACATCGCCAAGCCCTCCCGTTTTAACAAACGGAGCTGCTTCGGAAGTAGCAAATAAAACCTTCATATTTTCAATCCTTTCTAAGATATTATACTAATTATTATACACTAAAAAAACCACCTTGTAAAGCACAAGTGTGGTTTTTGGGATAATGTTACAAAAAAGGCTTTTATATGCATATTTTGATGCTCAATTTTTCAGCCGAAAAACACATCAAACACCAACATAACACAAAACCCTGCAAGAAGTGCATATGTGGCTCCACGCTCGCTTCCGTGAGCATGAGTTTCAGGTATCATTTCATCGCTTATTACATAAAGCATTGTGCCGCCTGCAAAGCTAAGTGCAAAAGGAAGCACTGCCGTTGCAATGCTGACTGCATAATAACCCATAAACGTTCCTACAACCTCTACAAGCCCCGTTATCAATGCACATACAAAGGTGCGCTTAGATGATATTCCGGCAGCCAGCATAGGTGCTATTATAACCATACCCTCAGGAATATTCTGAAGCGCAATACCTGCAGCAATCATAAACGCTCTTGCTGTATCTCCAGAGCCAAAGCCAACACCTGCGGCAATACCCTCAGGAAGATTATGTATTGCTATTGCTGTTACAAAAAGCAACACTTTATCAAGACCTGAATTATTATGCTCTCCACCGTCAACTCCTACCATTCTGTGAAGATGCGGTACAAGCTTGTCAATCAAATTCAGACACAAAGCGCCTGTGAAAATTCCGGCAACAGTAATTACTATACCAAATCTGCCTCCATACTCAAGAGATGGCAGAACAAGACCAAGAACAGCTGCCGCCAACATGACACCTGCCGCAAATGACAGTATAATATCTGAAAACTTATGTGACAAAGACTTGAATATAAATCCGATGATTGCACCGATTACCGTTGCACCGCCCACACCGGCAGCCGTCAGCAAGACCATTTCCATGTAATCACATCCTTATGTACTTTTGCCCCGACGATTTAGCATCGGGGCATTTTTGTGTTTATGCCTCTTGGAACATATCTTTACCTACGCCGCATACAGGACATTCAAAATCGTCGGGTAGATCTTCAAACTTTGTTCCGGGTGCAATACCAAGCTCAGGTGCTCCAAGCTCTTCGTCGTATTCCCAGCCGCAAGGCTCACATACATACTTTTTCATAATTCTTTATCTCCTTTTGATTTATTATAAAACTGTTCATGTAGGAACAATCTTATTTAACTTATTGGATTTTCTCAAAATCTGAAGCCCCGTGCTTACACAGCGGGCATACATAATCTTCAGGCAACTTATCGCCTTCATATACGTAGCCGCAGATTTTGCAGACATAGCCTTTTTTACCATCGGTGTCAGGCTTTGGTTTGACATGGTTGTGGTAATAAGTATAGGTCATGGTTTCCGCATTGTTGATAACTCTTGCTTCTGTTACGGAGCAGATGAACATACCATGAGTGTCAAGGTCAACATACTGCTCAACCTTCAAAGACATGAAAGAGTTAATATATCGTGGCAGAAATACAAGGCCGTTATCCGAAAGATGAAGCTCGCTATCTGCAAATTTGTCGGTATTTCGTCCGCTTTGGAAGCCGAATTTCTCGAAAATTGAAAATGGTGCATCGGTTGAAAGACAGTTGATGTTCATGATGCCCGTTTGCTTTATAATATGATGGGAGTAATTTCCCTTGTTGATGGTTACTGCTATACGATTGGGAGTGTCTGTTACCTGAGTTACTGTATTGACTATAAGACCGTTATGGCGCTTTCCGTCGTTTGAAGTTACTACATAAAGTCCGTAGCCAATATTAAACAGAGCTGTCATGTTATTTTTGTCAGCTGTTTCATCCTGCATTGCAAGATAATCACCGCACAGCTCGGCAGCTAATGCATCAATGGCGTCCGAGCTTTCGCCGTTGAGCGCTGAATGAATGGTTACATCTGTTTCTGCATAGGTGAGATTTTTGCAGTTTTGCAATTTCTCTTTCATGATTTTGGTTGCAAGAGGTGCCCAGCTTCCGTTTTGAATAAATGCAACTGTTTTGTTCTGGAAATTACGTTCTGTCAGATGGCTTATAAACTCCCTCATGAACGGGAAAATATCTGCGTTATACGTTGTTGTGGCAAAAACTATCTTGTTATAACGAAATGCATCTTCAACTGCCTCTGCCATATCGCATCTTGCAAGGTCGTTTACAACAACCTTTGGACATCCGTTTGCACGAAGCTTTTCTTCAAGACGCATTACCGCCTTTTTAGTGTTGCCGTAAACAGAGGTATATGCAATTACTATGCCCTCATCCTCCGGCTCATATGATGACCATGTATTGTAAAGTCCTATATAGTAGCCAAGATTTTCTTTAAGCACAGGACCATGTAAGGGGCATATTATCTGTATGTCAAGTCCTGCGGCTTTTTTAAGAAGAGCCTGCACCTGAGCGCCGTACTTACCCACAATTCCAATGTAATAGCGTCTTGCTTCGCACGCCCATTCCTCTTCTACATCCAAAGCACCGAACTTTCCGAAGCCGTCAGCAGAAAACAGAACCTTATCGGTGCTGTCATAAGTAACAATAACCTCCGGCCAATGCACCATAGGCGCGGTTACAAAGGTAAGATTATGCTTGCCAAGACTCAGGGTATCTCCCTCGCCTACAACTATCTGTCTTTCTTCAAAGCTTGTTCCGAAAAATTTCTCCATCATGGCAAAGGCTTTTGCGGATGACACGATTTTAACATCGGGATATGCTTTGATAAAGTTTGCAATATTTGCAGAATGGTCAGGCTCCATATGCTGAACGATAAGATAATCGGGAAGTCTTGAGCCAAGGGTGTTCTGAATATTATCAAGCCATTCATGAGTGAAATTAACATCTACTGTATCGAGAACAGCAATTTTCTCATCAATTATAACGTATGAGTTGTAGGACATGCCGTTGGGAACGGTATATTGTCCCTCAAACAAATCAACTACATGGTCGTTTACTCCTATATATTTAATGTCATTTGTAATCATAAATTACACCTCTCCTTTATATAAAAATTAAAAACATTTGCCATCCTTGCAGTCCTCCGCAGAGCCTTTGCGATAGCACAGCTCGTTAGGGCATTGACCGCTTTCAAAAAACTGTATTATGTTATTAACAGTAGTTTCGGCTATATTTGAAAGAGCTTCTTCCGTAAGGAACGCCTGATGTGATGTGACTATTACATTAGGCATGGAAATAAGCCTTGCAAGAATGTCATCCTCCATTATATGACCTGAATAATCCTCGAAGAAAAAGTCTGATTCTTCTTCATAAACATCAAGACACGCCGCTCCTACCTGCCTTGATTTAATAGCTGAAAGCAAAGCCTCCGCATCTACAAGAGCGCCGCGGGAGGTGTTTATAATTACCACTCCCTTTTTGCACTTATTGATAGTGGCTTCGTTAATAATATGCTTGGTGTCCTCAGTAAGAGGACAATGGAGCGAAATAATATCGCTGTTTGCGAACAAATCATCAAGGGTTGTATATTTTATGGTGTCGCCGTTGTCAAGATTATCTGCGGGGTATTTATCATAAGCCAGAACCTTCATTCCAAAGCCGCGGCATATATCTATAAAAACACGACCTATCTTACCTGTTCCGATAACGCCTACTGTTTTTCCGTAAAGATCGAAGCCCGTCATGTTAGCAAGACTGAAATTGAAATCCCTTGTTCGTATATAAGCTTTATGGATACGTCTTATGGAAGTAAGAAGCATCGCAATGGCATGCTCCGCTACTGCGTACGGGGAATATGCAGGAACTCTCAGAACATGAATCCTGCCGAAAGCATATTTCATATCCACATTATTAAAGCCTGCACATCTTAATGCTACAACCTTTACACCAAGCTCACAAAGTCTGTCAATTACTGCCTTGTTAACCGTATCATTTACAAAAACGCAAACGCCGTCATAGCCTTGAGCCAAGTCAACAGTATCTTCGTTAAGCTTTGTTTCAAAATATTTTATTTTTATACCGTTATCCTTACTGAATTTGTCAAAAGACGGTATATCATAAGGTTTGGTATCAAAGAATGCAATTTTCATTGTTATAATCATTTACTCCTATCACAAACTAAGTCTAAGTTGTGCTTTGCGGTCTGGAAATATAGACGATTTTATAAAGACCGTTTTTTCCAATTCCCTGCATAATAGAATACTATACCTATCCAAAATGGCGTAAAGCCTGCAAGGGCATCACCCAGCCAGAAGCCGAGATACCCCTGCCCCAGCCACAATCCAAATAAAAGTGACAGTCCTATTCTCATTACAATACCGTCAAGTATAGCGGTAACAAAATTTATTCTGTAATTTCCGCTTCCGTTCAAAAATGCGTTCATAGGAGCGCGGGCTGCACTTCCGTAAAACATAAGCACCGCAATGGGCAAATACTCCATTGCAACAGCCATAACAGCAGCATCCTTAGTAAACACAGAGAAAATCGGCTCAGGGAATATAATAATCGCCGCAGACATCAAAGTAGATATACCAAGCACTGTAAGGAATACAGATTTCATTATTCCTGATACACGGCTGTATTTTTCTGCACCTATATTCTGCCCTACCATAGATGAGCCGGCAGTATTTAAAGAATTTGAAATAAGATTGCTCACACTGCTTAGCTTAGCTGCAACCCCTGCAAACGCTGATACTGCCACTCCGTAGGAATTTATCCATGAATTTACAAACAGCTTTGAAAAATGAATTGATGCACTCTTTATTGCCATAGGTACACCAAGCTTTGCAAGACTTGACAGCATTTTTAAATCAGGATTTGCAAAATCCTTCGCAGAAATATTTATGTTATATTTTCCCCGATTGCACAGAATAAATACACCACAGCTTAAAAAACTGACGCCCTGACTTATTATCGTAGCAAGAGCCGCACCGGCTGCACCCATAGACATATATACAACGAAAACTATGTCAAGCACAATGTTGAGAACTGATGCAAGACCTATAAAAACAAAGGGATGCTTTGAATCGCCCATTCCACGCATTATAGCGCTGACTATATTATAGCCGTAAATAAAAACCGCACCTGCTATACAAATCCCCGAATACCTGAGCGCTTCAGAAAAAGCCTCCTCTGGAGTATTCATAAGATTAAGAAGCTCTGACCGGAAATTAAAACAAATAACGCTAAGCACAGCTGCACACAATATCAGGGAAGTAAACATTGTACTTATAAACCGCCCCAGCTCATTTCTCTTTCCGGCGCCTATATATTGGCTGATTATTACCTGACCGGCGTTACAAAAGCCCATTGCAAGAAAGGTAAGAAAATTGCTTATATCTCCACCTACGGAAACTGCCGAAAGACCTACCTTCCCCATAACGTGTCCCACCACAATCATATCGACCATGTTATAGACAACCTGCAGAAGACTTGACAGAAAAAGCGGAAATGCAAAGCGATAAAGCTTACCTGTTATATTACCATGTGTAAAATCTGTTATATAAGACTTAGCCGCAACTAACATAATAAATTCTCCCCATTGCGTATTATATCAATAATGCTTTTTTTTGTCAACATATAAACTTTATTTTAAACACATTCTTAATGATTTGTGACATAATATTTTTAACATATGCCCTATCCCTGCTTCTAATAAAAGCACACCCGACTGAAACAGATATAAAAAAACCTATTAAAGCAGCTTTGCTTTAATAGGTTTTTTATTATTCTTCGTCATCTGTATCGAACTCAAGTTCTATTTCCTCATTGCAATGGGGACAAACTATGCCGTTGTCAATGTCGTCAAAGTTCACAAGCACGTCCTCGTTGCAGTTGGGACATTCTATTTCAAAAAATTCATCGTCGTCCTCGTCTTCAAAATCAGAGAGCATATCGAAATCATCGTCGAAGTCGTCATCGTCATAATCTTCATCGTCATACTCGTCGCCGTCAAGCTCGTAGTAATCTGTTTCCAACATTTCAACGTCTTCTTCAAGAGCATCTACTCTTGCTTCGGTTTCATCTGCGAAGTATGCAATATCATCAACTGCGTCTGCAAGCTCTTCGATTACGTCGATAAGCTTATAAATCATTTTTCCTTCGTTGCTTTTTTCATCAATCTTCAAACCCTCAGCATATCCCTTAAGGTATGAAATCTTCTTAAAAACATCGTACATGATAATCACTCCTTTTTAAAAGTAAGGCACTACCGCATGCGGCAATGCCTTTAGTTTTGTTTTATACTCTTTCCATGTATTCGCCTGTTCTTGTATCAACTCTGATTATATCAGAACCGTCAACAAACAAGGGAACCTGAATAACAGCGCCTGTTTCCAATGTAGCAGGCTTTGTTGCGCCTGTTGCTGTATCGCCCTTGAATCCGGGTTCTGTTTCAGCGATTGCAAGCTCAACAAATGTGGGAGGTTCGATACCGAATACGCTTCCCTTATATGAGAGAATCTTACAAACCATGTTTTCCTTAACAAATTTAAGGCTGTCGCCGATCTGATCTTTTCCGATGGGAACCATATCAAATGTTTCCTGATCCATGAAGTAATAGAGATCGCCGTCATTATATGAATATTCCATATCTTTTCTTTCGATATGAGCTTTAGGCATTTTTTCTGTTGGTCTGAAAGTCTTTTCAACCACACCGCCTGTAATAACGTTCTTAATCTTTGTTCTTACAAAAGCAGCACCTTTACCGGGCTTAACGTGCTGGAATTCTACTACCTGATAAACATTCCCGTCAAGCTCAAAAGTAATACCGTTTCTAAAATCACCTGCTGTAATCATACTAATCCTCCTAAGTATTCAGGGCGTAACATACACCCATAATAATCTAATATATATTTTAATATATTCTACCATAAAATTCAAGGGTTTTATGAACATTTGTTTCATATTACCACAATTTCGCATTATTTATTGGTCATAAAACCCAATTTTACGTAAAAATACACAAAAATCACTTTTGACAATCTTCCCTTATTACAGACTCAATATTATTCATTGCTACTGTTTTGTATCTGCCCGTCTTTACTATCCAATCAACATCCCATACATCTGCATATTGTTTGTTTTCAAATGCCAGCTTTGAAGCAAGCATCTGCGTCATTTTCACGCTGTCACGACCGTTTGCTGTAAAACAGGTCATGTACTTTATAACTTGTTTATCAAGGTCTATTTCCAGCTTGTGTGCCGCATTTTTGATAATCTCCTCCACCTCGTCGGAGGTAAGAGGATTGAAAAATATTTCAACACATCTTGACCGTATGGCTTCGGGAATTTCTTCAGGCCGTCTTGTTGTTGCGCCTACAAGACGGAAGTCGGCAGGCATACCGTTTTCAAAAACATCCTTTACATGACGTGGCACTCTGGAATTTGATTTTGTATAATACGCACTCTCATACATAACTTTTCCGTCCTCAAGCACCTTTAAAAGTCTGTTCATCTGCACGCTTGAAAGCTCTCCTATTTCATCTACAAACAAAACACCACCATGAGCTCTTGAAACTGCGCCCTCCTTTATCTGTGGAACTCCAAGACTCCCATAGGCTCCTGCTCCCTGATATATGGGATCGTGAACTGAACCCATAAGAGGATCAGCAATACATCGCTCATCAAAATGCATAGTCGTTGCATCTATTTCCACAAATGGTGCATCTTTTGCAAATGGCGTGTTATCAGTTTTCTTTACATATTCAAGGACAACTCTTGCGGCAGCTGTTTTCCCCACGCCGGGAGGGCCGTAAATCAGCACGTGCTGCGGATTTTTTCCGCCGAGCGCCATTTTGAGTGCTTTAATGCCCTCAGTCTGACCTACTATCTGACTGATTTTGTCAGGTCTTGTCTGCTCAGTCAATGGCTTTGTCAGTCCGTGACGGCGCATATGGTGAATTCGCTCCATCTCCTTTGTGGATTCTTTTGAAACGCTGTTTTCATCACTTTTTGATGCTGACAGCTGGTTAAAAAAATATATTCCCACAATAAGCATAACAAAAAACTGCGTCAGTTTCATTAGCGAGTCAAGCATTTAATACATCTCCTTCATCAGTTTTATTGTTTCCCGCTGAAGCTGTTATATTTAATGCAAATTGTGGATTTTCTTATTGCAATTTTGATTTTTTTGTGTTAAAATGGACTTGATAATTTATCATGCGAAAGGATATCTAATATGGATTATTATAATAAGCCTCTGTATCATTTTAAGCCTGAAAAAGGATGGATAAATGATCCTAACGGCCTCGTTTATTACAAGGGATATTATCATATTTTTTATCAGCATTGCCCCAACTTTGAAACCACTAAAGGAGAGCCTGTGTATTGGGGACATGCGAGAACAAAGGATTTTCTTAATTGGGAACAGTTCCCGCCGGCGCTGTGTCCTGACAAGCCGTATGACTGCGATGGTTGCTGGTCGGGAACTGCCATAGTCAAAGACGATGTGCTTTATTTGTTTTATACATCAATTGTTAAAGACAAAATTACATTAAAGCCGAATCAGGCAATCAGCGTTGCATATTCAACAGATGGCATAAACTTTGAAAAGTACCGTGAAAATCCCGTAATTACTCTTACTCATTCAGATGGAAGCCCGAACTTTCGTGATCCTGCCATATGCTTAAGTGACGGGAAGTTCCAATGCGTTATTGCATCAGGCAGACCTGACAATAAAAAAGGGCGTCTGCTTGTATATGAAAGCGAGAATATGTTTGAGTGGGACTATAAGGGAATAATGTACGAATGGGATGACTGTAAATATGCGGAATGTCCGTCCTTTGTAAAAATAGGAAGCAACCATCTTCTTGCAGCATCTACCGTCGGCATTAACAATGAACGGTCTTTCTCCATAATGGAAGGCACAGTTGAAAATCATAAGTTTACATCAAAAATCAGCGCAGGAACAGATAACGGTCCCGACCAATATGCAGGGCAGTTCTTCACTGATGACAACGGCAGATGCATACTTATTTCATGGATTCCCGGATGGCATTATGAGGGTGTTTTCCAAAAGGACATCGGCTGCTTATCCTTGCCGAGAGAAATAATCATCGAAAACGAAAAAATCCGCGCATATCCCATAAAAGAAGTACAGCATCTTCTTAAAGATTCCGACATCGCAGTTATAAAAACCAATGACGGCTTTGTTATAAGGCGTGAGGGAAAGGAAGATGTGGTACATAAGGGCGATGTAACGGACTTAAAGGTCCTTCGTGACCAATATGTTCTTGAAGTCTTTGTAAACGGCGGCGAGGACAATTATACTGTTATTTTATAAAGGGAGATTAATAATATGTCACAGCTAATCAAAATATCAAACGAAACACTTAAGGTTTCAATCTCAACCTTAGGAGCAGAGCTTACAAGTGTTATTAAAAACGGAAAGGAAATGATGTGGGACGCAAATCCTGATGTGTGGGGATTTCACGCTCCTATCCTCTTTCCCATATGCGGCGCTGTCAAGGACGATAAATACATATTAGACGGAAAAGAATATACCCTCGAAAAACACGGCTTTGCAAGAGCAAGCGAATTTGAAGTTGAAAACGTATCAGAAAATCAGGCTGTTTTTCTTCTTAAATCAACACCTGAAACTCTAAAAAAATATCCCTATGATTTTGAGTTCAGAGTAATATTTACTTTAAAAGATAATCAGCTTAAGGTTGAATATAAAATCACAAATCTCACAGACAAAACAATGTACTCTGCAGCAGGCGGACATGAAGCATTTGCCTGCCCCGAAGGCGTGGAGGCATACAGCGTAATCTTCGAGCAGGAGGAAGACCTTGACGCCAACATTATCGAGGGCGGATATGTCAGCAAAAAGACTAAATGCCTTGGAAAAGGCGTAAAGGAGTTGCCGCTGAAAGATGAGTATTTTGAGATTGATGCTATACCTTTGTTCAGTCTTAAATCAAGAAAGGTAACTCTTAAAAACACAATTACCGGAGAATGTATCAGCCTTGATTTTGAAGGCAATAACTATTTCCTTATCTGGACAAAGTACAAAGCAAAGTATGTATGTCTCGAAGCATGGTCGTCAGCTCCTGACTTCTCGGATTCAGGTCATGACTTCACGAAAAA
The DNA here is from genome assembly GCA_045128915.1 of Clostridia bacterium. Lineage (GTDB taxonomy): Bacteria > Bacillota > Clostridia > UBA1381 > UBA1381 > RGIG9115. The sequence continues at coordinate 75,639 of JBGVIT010000059.1, read as the reverse complement.
AGACGGTATTTTGGTAATACCGCCTCACGAGTCAGAAACAAAACAACACACCATTACATTTTAACAAAAAGGATGTTGCTTATTCGGCAACATCCTCTTTATTTTCATCGGCTTTGAAAATTTCCATAAATTCTTTTCCGGTTATAGTTTCCTTTTCAATAAGAAACTCTGCTATTCTATCCATAGCCTCACGGTTTGAATTCATTATATCAACTGCCTTTTTGTGACACTCTTCAAGAGTTTTTCTTATTTCGTCATCTACTCCTGCCATAGTTTCCTGAGAGCAGTTTGAAACTCTTCTTCCATCGAGATATTTATTCTGTATGCTTTCAAGACCTGCCATGCCGAATTTGTCACTCATACCATAAATGGTAATCATGTTTCGTGCAAGCTCGGTAGCTCTTTCTATATCATTTGCAGCACCGGTGGTTTTGAGATTAAATACAACCTCCTCTGCTGCTCTTCCGCCCAGCAATACAGTAATCTCATCAATTATTTCGTCTTTGTTCATGAGATATTTTTCTTCTTCGGGAACCTGCATTGTATAACCAAGAGCGCCCATAGTTCTGGGAACGATTGTGATTTTCTGTACGGGATCTGTGTTCTTCGATACTAAAGTAACAAGGGCATGACCTATTTCGTGGTATGCTACTATTTTCTTTTCCTGAGGCGAGAGTATTCTGTCTTTCTTTTCCTTACCTGCAATTATCACTTCAACAGCTTCCATTAAATCTTCCTGAGCCACAAGCTTTCTGCCCATACGGACTGCCCGAAGCGCCGCTTCGTTTACCATGTTTGCAAGGTCTGCACCCACAGCCCCGCTTGTAGCAAGAGCGATTTCGTGAAGATTTACTTCCGGTTCTGTCTTAACATGCTTTGCATGAACCTCTAAAATTGCTTCTCTTCCCTTAAGGTCAGGCTTTTCCACAATAATACGTCTGTCAAATCTGCCCGGTCTAAGAAGTGCTTTATCAAGGATTTCGGGGCGGTTTGTTGCCGCAAGGATAACTACACCCTTTGAAGAATCAAATCCGTCCATTTCAGCAAGGAGCTGATTAAGCGTCTGCTCACGTTCATCGTTTGAGCCAAGCTGGTTATCACGGCTTTTGCCTATTGCATCTATTTCGTCTATGAATATTATACACGGCGCATGCTGGCCTGCCTGCTTGAAAAGGTCACGAACTCTCGAAGCGCCGACACCAACAAACATTTCCACGAACTCGGAGCCTGAAAGTGAGAAAAACGGAACATTTGCTTCGCCTGCAACTGCTTTGGCAAGCAAGGTTTTACCGGTTCCCGGCGGGCCTACCAGAAGCGCGCCCTTAGGTTGCTTTGCTCCAATAGCCGTATATTTTGCAGGGTTGTGGAGAAAATCAACTATTTCGTTAAGAGATTCCTTAGCTTCCTCCTGACCTGCAACGTCCTTAAAGCTGACTCCCGTTTTATTCTGCATATACATTTTTGCTTTTGACTGACCGACTCCCATTATACCGCCGCCCATTTTCTTTGAAAGGGACCTTGATATAAGGAAGAATATTGCGTACATAAACAAAAGAGGCAATACCCACGCCAGAACAAAGTCAAGAACGGGATTTGAATACTGAATAGGAGTAGAATATTCAACGCCGCTGTCGTCAAGAAGCTGATACAGTCTGTCATCAGGAATATAGCCTGTATAATATACCTCTTGCTTTGAGGATGATGTCATTCCCCACAGTTTTAACAGTTTATCGGAAGTGGTTTCTGTTTCCGCTTCTTTTTTTGCTATCTGTATTTTATCTGCGGCGATTACAACTTCCTTTACTTCCCCCGATTTTACCATTTCAAGAAACTTACTGTATGTGATTTCTTCGGTCTTGGGAGACATAATAGTTGTCATGAGCATATTAAGCAAAACTGTGGCAACTATTGAAATTATTAGAAATGGTATAAAAGGATTTTTGCCCTGACGGCTGTTTTTATTTTTTTTGTCTTTTTCGTTCATATAATCCTCCATAATTACAAGACGAGGCATTGCACCATAGTTTTCTAAAACAGTATATCATTTAAATACTGCATTTGCAATGGTTTTAAGAAATTGTGCCTTTTCTTTACAAAAAGTTCACAACCTCAATAATTATTTCTTGCCCTCAATGAAATATGTAGCTTCCATATCTGCTGTTGAAAGAGCAAATGCAAGAGGATACATTTCAAAGGCAGTTCCTACATTTCTTGCGTCCTCTGTTCCTGAAAAGCCCATGTGATACCTTATGGCAAAGGCTTCTTCTCTTGAAAGACGCATGAAGCCGTTAATTATATATACTGATTTCTCCCCATGGCCATAGGGCATTTTGTCATCGTATTCAAAGGTCGGAACCTTTATCCATGTACCGCTTTCATCCTTTACGTTTCTGAAGCCGGGCTTGTAACAGTTGATTTTGCAAAGGTCGTGAAGAAGTGATACTATGGCTATACTTTCGTCGGAAGCTTCTACTTCGTATATATCTCTTACACGACTTCTGTTCATATAATCCGCAAGACACTCATACACGTTCAGGCTATGCTCTACAAGGCCGCCATTATATGCGCCGTGAAATCTTGCGCTTGCGGGGGCTGTAAAGAAATCGCTTGCAGGGCTGTCAATATACTCTAAAAGCTTATCTGCACCAGGTCTTGTTATATAGGTATTATATATTTCCAAAAACTTTTCTCTGTTATTCATAATAAACCTCTTTATCCAACAAAACCCACGCACATAATGCATGGGTTTTATCTATAATTATTTAGCTGACTTTGCCTTTTCAACGAGCTGAGCGAATGCAGCAGGATCTGCGATTGCGATTTCAGAAAGCATCTTTCTGTTCATTTCGATTCCTGCTTTTTTGATGCCGTTCATGAATGTTGAATAGTTCATGCCGTTCATCTTTGCAGCTGCGCTGATACGTGCTATCCAGAGTCTTCTGAAGTCGCGCTTTCTGCGCTTTCTTCCGATGTATGCATTCTGCATTGAACGCATTACAGCCTGATTAGCTGTTCTGTACTGCTTGCTTTCAGCACCTCTGAAGCCTTTTGCAAGCTTTAAAATCTTTTTATGTTTTTTGCGTGTATTTAAAGCACCTTTAACTCTTGCCATGTGTATTAACCTCTCTTTCAAATTTGTGTTTTAAAAAACACCGGATAATTTCTGACGCGGCTTTATATACCGCAATAAATTACTTATAAGGGATGAGCTTCTTGATAACAGCTGCATTTGCTGCTGAACAATAAGCCTGCTTTCTGAGATGTCTTTTTCTCTTTGTTGACTTCTTGTTGAGAATGTGTCTTCTGAATGCCTTGTTCATCTTTACCTTGCCATTCTTTGTAAGAGAAAATCTCTTGGCTGCGCCTCTGTGTGTTTTTATTTTCGGCATAGTTTTTCACTCCTTAAATATTAGATTAAACCGAATTCTTCGGTATTTTACAAGCCATCCGCAAAAATTACGCTTTTGGCATAAGGAACATTGTCATGTTTCTGCCCTCAAGCTTGGGAGCACGGTCCATTGTACCGTATTCTGATGCTTGCTCAGCAAAACGATTAAGTAAAGTTTCACCAATTTCAGAATGGGTAACCTCACGTCCTCTGAAACGTACTGTAACCTTAACCTTATCACCGTTTTTGAGAAAACGGATTGCATGGTTGCACTTCGTATTAAAATCATTAGTGTCAATAGAAGGTGAAAGCTGAACCTCTTTGATATTGATTACCTTCTGGTTCTTTCTGTTCTCCTTTTCTTTCTTTGCAAGCTCGAACTTATACTTACCGTAGTCCATAATCTTGCATACCGGCGGCTGTGCCTGAGGCGCAATCTTAACAAGGTCAAGACCTTTTTCTGTTGCGATGTCGAGAGCTTGTGCAGCAGACATAACGCCAAGCTGTCCTCCGTCTTCGGTAACTACTCTGATTTCCTTATCACGAATTTCCTCATTGATTTGTAAATCCTTACTAATAACAATTCCCTCCTGTCTTTTAGCCAATGCACAAAAAAACGGATGCAAAAACATCCGCAAACAAACAAAAAGAAAATGTCTGTATTTACCGCAAAACCTTCGTCGTACGGTGAGAGCGGACGCTCTGCTTGATTTTTTACATTAAAAGTATAACAAATAAAATGGGTTTTGTCAACATTTTTTTGTTATATGGACTGTTTTTGGCAAATTAAACAAATACAGAGGATTTTAAAGCTATAATCCCTGACATTGTGCAAACTTTTTCTATTGACAACATATGCTTTTTAATATATAATATTGTTGGATTATTGTGGGCGGAGTGAATATTATGATACTTATTTTTCAAACAGGATATGAATGTGAGGACAAGCTCCGTCTTTTTTGCGGTCTGTTTTTTGATGAAAACGAGGATGTTCAGGTATCCAGCGGTTTTTCATATGACGGAAAAACAGTTAATGTTTATACATCTATTACATACGGCGCAAAGGTATATGATGACGATTACTACTACTCTACGGATAATATACAAAACGAAAAGATGCTCAAAAAAGCATTTGATGCAGCAGTAACAAAAAGCTTCTGCCACGCAGCAATGAAAATCAAAAGAATAAATCTGCCCTGGGGCGTTATGAGCGGCATACGACCGGCAAAAAACGTGAGGGAGCTGCTTGAAAGCGGAATAAAAGAGGACGAGCTTATGCCTCTGCTTACATCCCTTTATGAGGTGGAGCCGGAAAAAGCACAGCTTGCCATGACAGTTGCTCAAAACGAAAAGGAAATTCTTAAAAAGGCAAAGCCTGACTCTGTCAGTATATATGTGGGAATTCCTTTTTGCCCTACAAGATGTCTTTACTGCTCATTTGTTTCAACAGATGTACGCTTCAGCGGAAAGTATATGGACCGTTATGTAGAACTTCTTTTGAAAGAGATTGAAAAAACTGCCGATGTTCTGAAAAAAACCAATCAGACTGTGCAGAACATCTATATAGGCGGCGGGACACCTACCACTCTTTCAGAAAAGCATCTTTCAATGCTTCTTGAAAAGCTGTCTTTGCTTATACCACCCGATGGTCTTGACGAATTTACCCTTGAAGCCGGAAGACCTGATACCATAACGCCCGAAAAGCTTTTATGCGCAAAGCAGGGCGGAGTTTCAAGAATAAGCATTAATCCCCAGACTATGAACCAAAAGACTCTTGAAAGAGTAGGCAGAGCGCACACTCCGCAAATGACTGAAGAAGCTTTTAAAATGGCACGAGATGCAGGCTTTGACAACATCAATATGGACTTGATTGCAGGGCTTCCCGGCGAAAGCTTTGAAGATTTTAAATACAGCCTTGATAAAGTTCTTGAAATGAACCCTGAAAATATTACAGTTCATTCCATGTGCGTCAAAAGGTCAGCTGACTTCAGGTTTTCAGGAGAAGAGCTTGCCACCGGAAAGCTTATGAACAGCATGCTTTCATATACTCAGGAAAGAATGAAAGAAACGGGCAGAATTCCCTACTATATGTACAGACAGAAGAACATATCAGGAAATCTTGAAAACGTAGGATATTCAAAGCCCGGATTTATGAGCTTTTACAATATAAATATTATGGAAGAAACACAGACCATAATTGCCGCAGGCTGCGGAGGAAGCACTAAGATAGTTAAAGACGGTAAAATAACAAGAATTTTTAATTTCAAAGATCCCAAGACGTATATTGACAGATTTGATGAAATACTTTCAAAAAAAGACGAGATTACAAAAATCTGAACCCGGAAAGGAATAATGCACATGGCACAGAGCATACAAGACAAAATTACTGCTGAATACGACAGCATACGCTCACGTGAAGCGCTTCAGAGAAATGCACGCATGACACAAATTCACAGTCAGTTCCCGGAGCTTGCGGAAATCCATTCGCAAATAGCCGCTACGGGCTATAACCATGCAATAGAGCTTTCAAAGAACCCGGAAAACGAAGAACAAATAAGACAAAAGCTCCAAACGGAACTTGAAAGACTAAAGAAAAGACGAACTGAAATTCTTACAAAAAATAACATTCCCGACGATTATGACAAGGTTCATTTTGAATGTGAGCTTTGCAAGGATACAGGCTTTACAGGGAACGAAAAATGCCGATGCTATAAGGCTAAGCTTACCAAGTATTCCTATGACAAGTCAAATCTTTCCAAGCATATGCAGGAAATAAGCTTTGATAAGTTTAATGTGAAGTATTTTTCAAGCACCCCTGAACAAGACGGCATATCACCCCTTCAAAGAATAGAAAAGGCTCTGACCGAAGCGAAGAACATGACAAAATCATTTGACGAATATAAAAAAAGCTTTCTTTTCTTCGGCACTCCCGGCTCAGGAAAAACATTTCTTTCCGGTTGCATAGCAAATAGCCTTATTGAGCAGGGTTACAGTGTACTTTATATTACAGCAAGCAAGCTTTTTGAGATGATGGAAAACAAAAAATACTCAAGACCGAGAGATGAAAGTGATGATGAGCTGATAAGCACAGCTTACACCTGCGACCTTCTTATTCTTGATGACCTTGGCAGCGAATTCCCATCAAAGCTCAGACCTGCTTTTGCATACGATATTCTTAACGAGCGACTGCTTGCAGGCAAAAAGCTTATAATCAATACTAATCTGTCAGTTGACCAGCTTGCAGGAGAATATACACAAAGATTTGTTTCAAGACTGTTTGAACACTTCTATGCAATGAGATTCAGCGGAACAGACATCAGAAAGCAGAAAATGTATGAATGATTTAAAAAATATTACTGTGTGCTTCACCGGCCACAGACGTGTTATACATAAAAATATTGAGTCGAAATTAGATGAAATTATAACCGTCCTCTGTGAGGACGGTTTCACATATTTCGGAGTAGGCGGCGCAAAAGGATTCGACTTCCTTGCTGCAAAAAGTGTATTAAAGGCTAAAGAAACATATAAAAACATAAAGCTTATAGTTATAGTTCCGTGTAAGGACTACTATGACAGCTGGCAAGCGGAAGAAAAAGCTGAATACTTTGAAATCCTGAAGCATGCAGATAAGGTTAAGGTTTTATATGACCACTATTTCAAAGGTTGTATGCTGGCGAGAAACAGACATTTAGTTGATTCGAGCAGCGTTTGTGTTTATTATAAGTACGTAAATTCAGGCGGAACTGCCTTTACCGTGAATTACGCAACCAAAAAAAAGCTTACCACCATAAGCGTCATTTAAAGCAGGAGATAGTTATGGATATACTTTCGTTTTTTGACATGAGCTGCTATGCAAAATGCATTGCATGTCAACGTCTTGTGAGAAAAGATAAGTTTGCAGAGCTTTGCGGAAATATGGGTGTATGCCATGATTGTAACGAACATCTCCCAATCGTTCCTACGGGAGCTACCTTTGAGGAAAGAAACGGGCATGTCCGATATACCATGTCAACCTTCTTTTATAAACGTCCCATACGCGACCTTATTCTTGACTACAAGTTCAATAACTGTCGCGGATATTCTGAGGTGTTTGCCCGATACATGAAAATATACGCAGTTGCCACCTTTGCAGATACTCTTACGGCAGACCTTATTATTCCGGTTCCTTTGTCTGCAGAACGAATGAAAGAGCGAGGATATAATCAGTCCGAGCTATTATCCCGGCCCATTGCCGAGGAGCTTGGTATTGCACACAGCACAGAGGCACTTGTAAGAATTTTACCAACCAAGCATCAATCAAAGCTTCCTGCATACAAAAGAGCAGAAAATCTTAAATCTGCTTTTGTTGCAGACGAAAGCTTAGTTAAAAACAAATCCATATTGCTCATAGACGATGTATATACAACCGGCAATACATTAAAAGCGTGCGCAGGCGCACTTCATAAAGCCGGTGCAAGAAGTATAGCAGGCTATACATTAGCCCGCAAATTCAGCGTTAATCATTCAAGGGAATATAATTCTATCATAAACAAATAAGGGAATGTTTAAAAATTCGCACAGCTAAGCATTCCGAAATATCAAAAAAATCCGCATGAAAATTGCGGATTTTTTTCGTATCTTTACGTCATTGAACAGTCTGTACATTTTTAAACATTCCAATTTTAGTTTAGAATATATACAGTTACACTCTTCCTTCCAAACGCCATCAAGTCCTTGTTTGGCTTTTCGAAGCAAAGGTCAATTTTGTTTCCCTTTATTACTCCGCCGGTGTCACCTGCTATTGCATAGCCATAGCCGTCAACATACAGCTTTGTACCTAAAGGAATTACCTTGGGATCGACCGCTACTATACCATAGCGCGCAGTCATTCCGGAAGCAGTTTTGCCATATTTTCCGCTTTTATTAAATGCAGAATAGGCTGTTGCAGTCATGGTCATTTTCTTTGAGTATGAAAAACCATTGGCTGATACTGTCTTTGCTGCCTGAGCAGATGCTTTCTTTGTTCCTCTGAGAACAACCTTATCCACTTTCTCGATTACCGTTTCTCTTGAAATTTCCTCGCGAGATTTTACAGCACCGTTTTCAGTAACAACATTTTCTGTTATAACCACCTTGCCGTCTTTTCCGGCAGTCAGAACCTTTGTCCTGCCGCTATCCATAGACGCGTCATCTTTATAAATCACTTCAAAAGGTATTACTTCTTCACGGGTAACTGTTTCTGATGATACTCTTGAAACAGCTATGTTCATACCGTCGGCAATTACTGTGTCCCCTGCGGGAGCTGTATAATCCTGCTCGCCGAGGAAAATGCCGTTTTCCACCAAAGCTTCATTTACTGTTTTTGAAGTGGTTGATGTAGTAATTATACTTCCGTCAACAGAGATTGTTATTCCAACACCTCTTCGAATTATAATTTCATCGCCTTTTTCAATAACATATTCATTATCAAGATTCAGCTTGTCATAAAGTCCAAGCTCGAAATCATTTTCTTCAACAATCTCATGTACCGAATCCTGTCTTGTTCTTACGGTAATTGAATTTTCTACATCATGAATTTCATCAATCTCAGTTATTGTCACGTCTATTCCGGCAACATCATACACCGCACCGGTACAGACAAGACATACTATTATGAGTCCGCATATAACATTGATTATATGATGCGGTCTTTTCATATTCTTCTGCATAATGAACTTCCTTTCTGCCGGTCAACCTTTTGCATTTCAAGGGTTTATGGCATATATTTCCTTTTACGCTTTTAAGGTTAACATATAGTATTATACACAATTCCTGTTACTAAGTCAATACATTTGTTACGAAATAATTACGCAGATATTGCGCAAAATGTCGTTTTCTGTAACATATATGTAAAATATTTCCAAAAATTACACAACATATAGACATTCAGGAAAATTATTACACTATATTCCGGATTTTAGCAAAAAAGCCGTACTGAAAAATATTTTTTTGAAGTTTCATCAATTTGCACTAAACATTAAGATTTTTTTATCATTTTACCGGCATTATCCACATAAAAATCGCCATCTACAAATAGCTCAGAAACAGTACAAAATCTGTATTTTGCCCCTAAACTGTCAAGAATTCTGGGCAGGGCAAGAGATGTATTATCAGTTCCCGTATGCATTAAAATAATATCTCCTGCCTTTGTTTTCTCTGTGGCCTTTTGAAAAATACTATCACATGATGCTCCGCCGTAGTCAATGGTATCAACCGACCATTGAACAGGAATAAAGCTGTTTTCCTCAAGAGCTTCTATACAGCTGTTATTATACGAGCCTGACGGCGCACGCATAAGCTTTATTTCAGCGCCGCATGCTTTCTTTACAGCGTCAAAGGTTTTCCTGGCATCCTCACCGACCTGCTCCTTGGTGAGCTTCGCATAGTCCTTATGGTCATATGAGTGACCGCCCAGCTCATGACCTGCGTTCTTTATTACAGAAACAGAATCGGGATATTTTTCTGCCCATTCACCAACAATAAAAAAAGTCGCCTTTGCATCATACTTTTCAAGAGCTTCGAGAATTGTATTTATATCCTCATTCCCCCATGCACAATTAAAGGTTAACGCTATTTTATCATCCTCCCTCTCCACGCTGTATATGGGAAGATTTCTGTTCCCGCTTTTAAATACATTCTCGGAGCTGCCTGCAAACATTATGCCGCACAAAACTACTGCCGATACTGTACACCAAGCCACCATACCTTTTCTAAGAATAAAAACACTCATAAACCATCGCTCCTTTTTGTAATAATATTTAACAAGGAAAGGTTTTATTCCAACAAATACGAAGGACTGTTTATAGTGTCAGATTGCAATTCCAAGGAAATGGCTAAAAATGAACAGACCGTTAAATGACATAAAAACACAAAAAATCCGCAATTTTTTTTGCGGATTTTTTCAATGTTTTTCGGAATGCTTAGTTCTGTTTGTTTTTAAACATTCCAATTTATATGGTTAAAATATACTTCTTATTATACCAAATGATAAAAGACTCATTACAAGCCCTGCTGCCATAACACCGAGAGTTATGCAGATAAAGGATTTCAGCGGCTTCATTCCGAGCAGTACAGCTAAGAGAGAGCCGGTCCATGCGCCTGTTCCGGGCAGGGGAATGGCAACAAACAGAAATAAGCCGAATGCTCCGTATTTATCAATCTGCGCTCTTTTTGATAATGCCTTGTCTTCAAGCTTTGTTGCAAGCTTTCCAAAAGATTTTGTAGTCTTCATCCAATCCAGAATCTTTTTTATAAATATCAGAATAAATGGTATGGGCAGAAGATTTCCAATAACCGCTACTATATATGTCTGCAAGAAAGACACATCCATGAATCCTGCGGCAAGTATGCTTCCTCTAAGCTCCAAAATAGGAATCATAGATATAACAAAAACAATCAGCTGCGCAGGAATTTTTCCGCTAAAGGTATCAACAATTATACGAACTAATGAATCCATATATTATATCCTCTCATAAAATACGGGCTGTTGTAATATAACAACAGCTCCGTAATATATTATTTCACAATTTCAACAAATTTTGGGTATGCTTCTTCCCATGCATCATGGTCCTTAACGCTGTATTCAGTTACATCAAAAGAATCTTTAATAATCTTACGAGCTTCCCAGATGTCTGAAATTACACCATTTGCCATAAGCTGTACCGCAACGTTTCCTGCTGCTGTTGCTTCAATGGGGCCTGCAATAACGGGAACGTTTGCTGCATCGGCTGTCATCTGGCAAAGGAAGGTATCCTTTGTTCCGCCGCCTACCATATGAATAACCTTGAAATCTCTGCCGCAGCACTGCTTAAGCTGAAGGAAAGTATATTTATACTTCATAGCAAGGCTTTCATAGATACATCTTATAACTGCACCGTCAGTCTGTGGTACCGTCTGACCGGTTCTTTCGCAGAAGTCCTTAATTCTCTGGGGCATATTGCCGGGAGCCATAAAGTCAGGAGCATCAGGATCAATGAAGCATGTAAAAGGCTTTTCCTGACGTGCAAGCTCTTCCATCTGTGCATAAGAGTAGTTCTTTCCTTCACGCTTGAACTGACGTCTTGTTTCCTGAATGAGCCAGAGACCAATAATGTTCTTCAAAAATCTTGTTGTATTATTATATCCAACCTCGTTGGTTATATTACACTCTTGTGATTCTTCGGTAATTACAGGAGCATCAAGCTCTGTTCCGAACAATGACCATGTTCCGCATGAAATAAATACGAAATCCTTTTCGGTGGTAGGAACTGCCACAACTGCACTTGCTGTATCATGCTCACACACTGCTACAACATTCTTTTCGGTCATATCAAGCTCTTCACAAATCTCAGGCTTAACCTTTCCTATTACAGTTCCGCTTGGAACTATTTCAGGGAACCATTTACGGTCAAGGCCAAGCTTATCCATAAGCTCTAAATGCCACTGTTTTGTATATGGATTCAAAAGCTCTGTTGTTGATGCTATTGAACATTCTGCAGCCATCTTTCCTGTAAGAAAGTAATTGAAAAGGTCAGGCAGCAAAAGCACCTTATCCACAAGCTTTGCAAGCTCCGGCTTCTGCTTTTTGAAAGCATAAAGCTGGAATATAGTATTAAACTCTGCAAGCTGAATTCCCGTAAGCTCATAAAGCTCTTTCTTTGATACTATTGGTTCAAGCTCCTCAGGGATTCCTACTGTTCTCTGGTCACGATAGTGATAGAGATTACCAAGCAAATCTCCGTCAGGAGTTATAAATCCATGGTCAACGCCCCACGTATCAATTCCTATACTCTCATAATCGGCAATGTTCTTAGCCTTTGTAATACCCTGCTTTATTTCAAAAAACAGACGGAAAACATCCCAATAAAAAGTATTATTTACAATTACGGGATCGTTATCAAATCTATGTACCTCTTCAAGAGTGATTTTGTTATTTTCAAAAGTACCCATTATGGCTCTTCCGCTTGAAGCACCAAAATCGAACGCTAAAACTTTCATATTTTAAATTCCTTTCTTGATTATTCGGGAACTACTACGCCCTTTTTAAGAATGATATTGGCGTACAAAGCTGTTTCACCGGTCTGGACAACTGCGTATGCTTTCTTTGCTCTTTCATAATATTCAAAGCGTTCTATATATCCAAACTCTGCTTTGTCGTCATGCTTTGCTACGATGCTTTTATATTCGTCCCAGATTTCAGGAACGTAAGGATCGCCCGGAGTAACTTCCATTAGAAAAACCTGCTTGTCGCTGTATGTATCCAAGGGGAAGTGTGTCAGGATTGCATCTATAATCTCACAGCAGCCATGTCCGTCAGCTCTTACAAGCTTATCCGCAACTGACGCACCGGGAAAGTTGCCGTCAGATATTACTATTTCGTCTCCGTGTCCCATTTCCATGAGTATTTTTACAAGCTCAGGTGATAAAATCGGGTTAATTCCTTTTAACATATTTGTATCCTCCTTATTTTACAGGTTTTAAATCGTCTGTTTCAACATCATCGCCATAAACGTATTCGTCAGAATATCTGTTGTCACGTCTGTCTGCGTACTGATAGCCATAACCATAGCCGTAATTATATCCGTACTTGTATCCATATTTATAGCCATAACGATAGCGGTAACGGTACTTATATCTCGTTCCGTATGCACCATACTTAGAATATCCGATACCGGGCATTGCCTTGATATCATTTATGATGTAGCCAAGAATTTTTGCTTCTGCAAAGTTCAATGACTGTCTTGTCTTTTCAAGAAGCTCATGAATTGAGTAATTATGTCTTACAAGAATTATATATCCGTCAACCTTTTTAGCCATTGATGCCGCATCTGTTACAACCGTTACAGGCGGTGAATCTATAAAGATATAATCATAATATTCAGAAAGCTTTTCAAACAGCTCATCCATTGCATCTGATGAAAGAAGCTCTACGGGGTTCGGAGGAATCTGACCTGCTGTTATACAGTCAATATTATATTCATCATTATGCTTTATTGCCTGCTCTGCTGTTATCATACCCGCAAGAACATCGGAAAGACCTTCATTCTTTTCTATGCCGAGATAGCGGTGAATTCTGGGTTTTCTCAAGTCGCAGTCTATCAAAAGAACTTTTGCATCCATCTGGGCAAAGGTTATACAAATGTTCAAAACGGTTGTTGTCTTACCTTCTCCCGGCTCAGCGCTTGTAAATATTATCTTTTTACATCTGTCTATTCCTGCCAGAGCAAACATTATATTTGTTCTTGCAGTTTTATACGCCTCTGTAATAGCAAAAGTTGTTTTATCAGTAAGTATTCTCGACTGCGGGTTTTCCGCAGTTTCTGATGCAAGCTTTTTTCTCAGCTTATGCTTTTTTTCGTTAAATTTTCCTATATATTCTAAAATTTTATTCTCTGCCATTTTATGTGAACTCCTTATATTATTCCATTACAAACGACGGGATTTCGCCCAAAATAGGCTCATCGTATCTTTGCTTCATTTCATCAGCTGTTTTGATATGGGTATCAAAAAGGTTCATAAGGAATATTATTCCGATAGCGCCCACAGCGCCTGCAATAGCACCTAATGCCGCATTTCTTGATTTGTTGGGCGAGAATGGAACTACCGGTACATACGGTTCATCCACCATTTCAACTGAACCGGCTTTTACGACGGTAACAAGCTGCTCACCTGCTCTTTGAAGAATACTTTCCACTATGGCACAAGTATCTTCAGCAACCGTACCTTCAACTGTTATTTTAAGAAGCTCTGTATCATTCACAGATTCAATAGTAGTCATACCCTGAATCTGAGCATATGTATATTTATTATTAAGGTCTCTTGCTACCTCTGTCATAAATGTACGTGCTTTCAAAATCTCTATGTATGTTGTTGCAAGTCGGGCGTTAGACTCCATACGTCCTGAACTTGCTACTTCAACTCGGCTGGCTTCAGTTTCGCAGTTTACGTATATGGAGCCATCGGTCTTGTATCGGGGTTCTATAAACAAATCTGTATATATGTATGCACCTCCGCCGCATACAAATACCATGATTGCAATAAGCCACCATTTACGTATCATTACGTTAAGCAGTTCAATAATATTTATTTCGTTTGCCAAAACAAAAACACTCCTTTATCTATAAAAACGATGTCGCACAGAACACCTATTATACTTCACTCTACATTATAACATACAGATTTTCAAAATACAAGATGTTTTTTATATTTTTTGCAAAAAAACTGCTGCAAGCATATTTAGCTCACAGCAGTTTTATTATGTTACACTATTTCAGCGCCGCTTTGTACATCATTGAGAGTTGTAAGAACAGTTAATGCATCTTTATGCTCTGCAGAAAGAATCATTCCGCAGGACTCAAGTCCCATCATTTTTCTCGGCTTAAGATTTGCAATGAAGATTACATTCTTGCCTATAAGCTCCTCAGGCTTATGGAACTTTGCAATACCGGATAAAATCTGACGTTTGTCAGGACCTACCTCAAGCAAGAATCTCAAAAGCTTTTCTGATTTGGGAACCGGCTCACATTCAAGCACTTTTCCCACACGTATATCAAGCTTTTCAAAATCATCAAATTCAATATAATCCTTATACGGTGCTATTTCAACAGTCTTTTCTTCTGAGTTTGCAGCGTATTCTTCTTCGATTTCCTTAAGCTTTGCATCCATATCTATTCTCTGGAACAAAATCTGCGCATCTGAAACCTTTGTTCCGGTCTTATATGCACCAAAGCTTTGGATGCTTTCAAAAGAAATATTTGTGTCGTTTATCTGGGCACAGATTGCCTCAGCAGTTGACGGCATAAATGATGAAAGCAGGGATGCTATAATTCTTATGGTTTCAAGCAGGTTATAAAGAACTGTGGAAAGACGCGGCAAAAGAGCTTCATCCTTGGCAAGAAGCCATGGAGTAGTTTCGTCTATATACTTGTTCGCACGGCTTGCAAGCTTCCATATTTCATCCATACTGTCTGCCACATGGAGAGTTTTCATTTTTTCGCAAGCTGCCTTTATACAAAGTGAAGCTGTATTTTTAAGGTCATCGTCAAATTCTCCGGCTGTGTCGTTTGAAGGAAGGACTCCGCCGAAATACTTATTGACCATAGAAACAGTTCTTGTTACAAGATTTCCAAGAGTATTTGCAAGCTCTGAATTAAATCTTGTTATAAATACGTCATAAGTAATTGTTCCGTCCTGAGCAAAGGGCATTTCATGAAGTGAATAATATCTTACAGCATCAACACCGAAATGACGTACCAAGTCCTCAGCATATATTACATTGCCTCTTGACTTACTCATTTTTTCCTCACCCACAAGCATCCAGGGATGGCCAAACACCTGCTTAGGAAGCGGCTCGCCAAGTGCCATAAGCATTATTGGCCAATAGATTGTGTGGAATCTTAAAATATCCTTACCGATAATATGAACATCAGCAGGCCAATATTTTTTATACAATTCTCCCTGACTGTCAGGAGTATAGCCCAGAGCAGTAATGTAGTTTGAAAGCGCATCGATCCACACATATATAACATGACCGGGATCAAATTCCACCGGCACACCCCATGTGAAACTGCTTCTTGAAACACACAAATCCTGAAGTCCTGCTTTAAGGAAGTTGTTTACCATTTCTTTTTTGCGTGATTCCGGCTGTATGAATTCAGGGTTATCCTCAATGTACTTAATAAGTCTGTCCTGATATTTGCTCATTCTGAAGAAGTATGCTTCTTCCTTGGTTTTCTTCACTTCTCTGCCGCAATCGGGGCATTTTCCGTCAACAAGCTGTGTTTCGGTCCAGAAAGATTCACAAGGTGTACAGTAAAGCCCTTCATACTCGCCCTTATAAATATCTCCCTGATCATAGAGCTTTTTGAAAATCTTACTTACTGCTTCTTCATGATAGTCATCTGTTGTGCGGATGAACTTGTCATAGCTGATATTCAGCATGTCTGCTATATCCTTGATTTGCTGAGCAATATTGTCCACATGCTCTTTAGGAGTTATGCCTGCCTGCTCCGCAATTTCCTGAATTTTCTGACCATGCTCATCTGTTCCCGTAAGGAAGAAAACATCCTTTCCTATATATCTGTTAAATCTTGCTATGGCATCTGTAAGAATAATCTCATAGGTATTTCCTATATGAGGCTTTCTTGATGTATATGCAATAGCGGTTGTAATATAATACTTGTCCACTTTATTCACTCTCCCAAAAATTTATAAACTTATGTTTCAGATATTCAAACTGTTTTTTTGTGTAGCCGATTCCCGATTTCACAAATGCAGCAGGCGTTTCAAAAACCTTTGCTCTGTAAAGGCTTATAATCAACATCATTACAAGCGGCCCGAAAATCATACCGCCTATACTGAATATCCTGAATCCCAGATACATTGACATAAGCGTTAAAATCGGGCTTACGCCTATGTTTTTACTTACTATTTTAGGCTCTATAAGCTGTCTTGTAACCTGTATAACAACATATATGATTATAGAACCCAAAGCCATTTTAATATCGCCGGTTATAAAGCTGATTACCGCCCAGGGCCACAGCACCGCTCCGCTTCCGAAAAACGGCAGCGCGTCAAGTATTGCTGTTCCCATAGCGATTATCAAAGCATACTGAACATCCAAAATGCTGAATCCAAGAAACAGTATGCAAAATGCAACCAGCATTATACTTCCCTGCGCCTTTATATACGCCCCAAGATATGTTTTGATTTCCTTGCTTACATCAGAAAGCTTTCTTGCATTTTTGATGCAGAAAAGTCTTTTCACAAAGCTCTTTACTCTCTCAAAATCACATACTATAAAAAATGACGAAAGCAAAAATACAATTATGGAAACGAGCATTTTCGGCAAGGCCTTTGCAAAGCTGCCTGCACCTACAACTATTGGCACGGATTTATCGTTTATTAATCCTGCCGCACCGTCTGAAATCTGGTCTGCAAGCTCTGTCAGCGCAAGCTGTACATTGGCAGGCAATATTTCATAAATGCCGCTTAATCTGCTTTTGACTATATCTATTTCAGCTACTATACTTTCGTAAATCTGCGGTATATGCTCATAGACGTTTCTTGCTTCATTTACTATTTTATAAACGATCCACGAAGCCGCGCCGCCCACAACTCCGATTAAAAGAACAATTACCAGAAGTGCCGCAGTCTTTCGGGGAAGCTTTAAGCTTCTTTCAAGCCGCCTTACAAGCGGATCTACAAGCAATGCAAATAAATACGCAAGCACAAACGGCAAAAACAATCTTATAAGATACGCAGCAAGCTTCAATATACCCGGTACAGCAAATATAAGGCACACCACTATAATTGCCGTAATAAGAACGCCTATTATCCACTTAGCCGTTTTGTGTTTTATTTTCATTTATATCACACCTCTTGGCTTAAAAATCTATCCATAAGAGTATATCCGTCCTCTATCACAAGTCCGGTTTTTGCGCCGTTCTTCTCATTATAAACATATCCGTCAGCCTTTTCGTCAGAGGATGAATATATCACATAAGGTACGGGATCGCTCACATGAGTTTTCAGGGAAATAGGTGTTGGATGGTCGGGCAAAATAAGCATTTTATAATCAATTCCCCGCTTACTAAGCTCATCTCTTAAAAATCCTACAACCTTCCGGTCTATAAGCTCAACAGAGAGCTTTTTATTGGGAGCATCACCCTGATGTCCGCACTCGTCCGGCGCCTCCATATGTATGTAAACAAAATCCATGCCGTCATCACAAAGGGCTGAAAGTGCAGCTTGTGCCTTTCCGTCAAAGTTTGTGTGATATGTTCCGGTTGCACCCTCAACATCAATAGACTTCATATTAGCGCAGATTGCTATTCCCTTTATTAAATCAACGGCTGAAATAACGCAGCCCCTGATTGAATACTTTTCATTGAAATCCTCAAGCACAGGCTTCTTTCCCTCGCCCCAGAGCCATATAGAAGTGGCAGGATTCTTTCCTGCTTTCACTCGCTCAAGGTTAACGGGATGATTTTTTAAAATTTCTTCCGACTTTTTCATAAGCTCCAAAAGCTTCTCTGAATTATCACCCTTAGGGAGATAATCTTTTATTTTGCGGTCGGAAATGTCATGAGGCGGAGTCAGCTCCACATTGTCGGAGCCTTTATCCCAAACCAGAAGATGACGGTAGCTTACACCTGCATAGAATTTGAGAATATCCGTATTAAGCTCTTTTCTCACCGCTTCAATCAGGCTCTTTGCTTCGTCGGTTGTTATTTCGCCTGCAGAATAATCGAGCATTGTTTTATCCTCGTAGCACTCCTCGTCTGATAGAGTAACAAGGTTGCATCTGAAGGTTACATCTGTATCGAGAAGCTTAACACCGATACTTGCCGCTTCCAGAGGCGAACGGCCCGTATAGCATTTTCTTGTGTCATAACCCATAACCGAAAGATTTGCAACATCACTTCCGGGCTTCATTCCCTCCTGAACAGTTCTCACCATTCCAAGCTCACCTTTAAGACTCATATAGTCAATATTAGGTTTGTTTGCTACGTCAAGAATTGTGCTTCCGCCAAATTCGGGAACTTCATAGTCTGCCATTCCGTCACCAAGTATAACTATATATTTCATCATTAACTCCTTTCACAAACAAAGAAAGAAAATTGTTTATATCTATATCATTTTGTTCTGAACACAATAGCAAAAGCACCATTGCCGGTGTTTGTGCCAATCAGAGGACCAAACTCCGATACATAAATTCCATTTGATGCATCAAATTCTTCTTTAATGGTTTCCACAAGCTCTTCTCCCGCTTCCTTGTCGGAATGAGCAACAATGAACTCGCAGGCTGACTCATCAAAACCATCATATTCTGCTGCCATTTCACAAAGCTTTTTGGCAAGCTTCTTTTTTCCTCTGAGCTTTGCTTCCACCTCAATTAGTCCGTTGGAAACAGTAAGCACCGGCTTAATGTCAAGAAGGCTTCCCAAAACTGCAGTTGACTTTCTCATTCTTCCGCCTTTTTCAAGGAATGTAAGGTCACTGACCAACATCATTGCATGCCATTTTGAAATGTATTCCTCTGCAAAGCTTATAACATCTTCTGCACTTTTGCCTGCCTTTACAAGCTTTGCAGCTTCAATGACAGTTTTGCCTATAATAACAGAAAATGATTTCGTATCTACTATTAGAATGTTAGCGTCAGGATTATCGTTTTCGATTATATCGTCTCTTACAAGCTGAGCACTATGGTTCTGTCCGCTGGCAAGTGAAGAAAGAGTAAAATAAATAACCGTTTCATGCTCTTTACTCTCCTTGAGCAAAATATCATACATTGTTGCATAAGGCGTCTGACTTGTTTTGGGAAGTATTCCCGAGGTGTTTAGCAAATGATAAAATTCATCATTGGAAATATCTTCCTCTATAACGTATGATTTTTCACCAAAAAGGCTGAGCAGAGGTATAAGACCTATACCGTATTCTTCTCTTATTTCCTTTGTTAAATCCGCTGATGAATCTACCATGATTTTAATATCTGCCATATTATTCTCCTCCGTTCCATTTATAGCGAGTCAGCTCGCCGAAATCTTTAAGCCCCGAAAATGACGTCTGTCTTAAGGCTTCATAAACCACAATCGCCACAGCATTTGAAAGGTTAAGACTTCTTGCCTCGTCAATCATGGGTATTCTTATGCACCTTTGAGGGTTTTTATACAACAGCTCCTCCGGCAAGCCTTTTGTTTCTTTGCCGAAAAATATATAATCTCCGTCTTTGAAGCTGACATCACAATAAGTATTGAGAGATTTGGTTGACGCATAATAACAGTTGGCATCAGGATTTTTTTCAAAGAAATCATCAAGCCCCTCATAATACCTGACTCCAAGCAGATGCCAATAGTCAAGACCTGCTCTTTTGAGCTTCTTGTCGTCAATTTCAAACCCCATAGGTTTTATTATATGCAGCTTTGAGCCGGTTGCCGCACAGGTTCTTGCAATGTTGCCGGTATTCTGCGGGATTTCAGGCTCTACAAGCACTATGTTAAACATTATAAATTACCTTTCTATTTAAGCAAGTATGAATATTTTTTGTAAATGGTAAGACATTTTGAAATTTCTTCCGAGGTAAGTACACTTTTTACGTATTTTTTTACTTCCTCTCTGTTTTTTACAATGTTTGAAGCAACATATTTTACGTCAATCTTTCCGTATATATACATTGCATAAGCAAACTCATCGGCAGTCATTGCCTTTCTTACGCGGTCCATAAGACGCTGAGTAGCCTTTGCAGCATTAGCTGAAGGAGTGGCAACAGGCTTTTGCTCCAAAGCATCCTTATACTCCATATATTCCTGAACCTGAGTTTCCTCTACCTCTCCGTCTTCAACCATTTTGCCCACCATTTCATCAATCTCCGCCTGAAGCTCCTGATTGTTCATGACCGTCTGGGCTTTCTCCAATGTGTTTTCGATTTTTTCTTCTGCATAAAATTTGTAGAACAGAACTAATGCAGCAGATATTACTAAAATAACTGCCAGCATGATGATAAGCACCTTATGCCACTTCTTCAAAAAATCACACCCTTATTGAGAATTTGCAAGCTTTTCACTCTGGTCCGCTGTTATAAGCGCATCAATTACTTCATCGAGTATTCCGTTGAGGAATTGGTCAAGCTTATATATTGTAAGATTTATTCTGTGGTCTGTTATTCTGCCCTGAGGGAAATTATAGGTTCTGATTCTCTCGCTTCTGTCCCCCGAGCCTACCTGAGATTTTCTTTCGTCTGCGATTTCTTTATGACGCTCCGCCTCCATAACTTCATAAATTCTGGAGCGTAGAATTTTCATAGCCTTGTCCTTATTCTTATGCTGTGATTTCTCGTCCTGACATGAAACCACAATGCCTGTGGGAAGATGGGTAATTCTTACTGCTGAGTCCGTTGTATTTACGCACTGTCCACCAGGGCCGCCGGCTCTGAATACATCTATTCTCAAATCGTTCTGATTGATTTCCACTTCCACTTCTTCAACCTCCGGAAGAACTGCAACAGTAACCGCCGATGTATGAATTCTGCCGCCTGATTCTGTAGCAGGAACTCTCTGGACTCTGTGGACTCCACTTTCAAACTTCAGTCTGCTGTAAGCTCCCTGACCTTCTACGGAAAAGCATACCTCTTTATAGCCGCCGATATCGGTTGGGTTTGAGCTGAGAACCTCTATTTTCCAGCGTCGTGCCTCTGCGTACATGGAATACATTCGCATAAGGTCTGCGGCAAAAAGCGCTGCCTCATCACCACCGGTTCCACCCCGAATTTCCATAATAACGTTTTTCTCGTCATTGGGATCCTTCGGAAGCAAAAGAATTTTAAGCTCATCACAGATGACCTCAAGCTGTTTTTCCGTTTCTGCCAGCTCTTCTCTTACCATTTCCTCAAGCTCTTTTTCTACGCCCTCGGCAAGCATTTCCTTGTCGTCTGCAATGGTCTGTTTTGCTGATTTATATTCTTTATATTTATCAATTATAGGCGATATATCGGAATGGTCCTTACACAGTTTTCGCCAGGTTTCCTGATCGGCAATCACTTCCGGATCGCTTATCTTCTCGGCAAGACCGTTAAACCTTTCCTCAAGCGCCTCCAATTTATCAAACATATATTATCTCCCTTAATGTACAAAAATAGGTATTATAATTTTATCAAAAAACATCTCTCATGTCAACCACTCCCGCACATTTTATTATTTTTATATACTAAATTTTGTATAACTCACACTCAATAGGGGAAAAATGTTTTATGTCAGCTTTTAAATCTTCCCTTGTGTACATAGCCGCTGATAATCCATGCGGTTTTTTTAACAACAGGAGGGGTTTAGTTATGATAAACAAGGTTGAAATATGCGGAGTGAACACTTCAAAGCTGCCCGTATTGTCAAGGGAAGAAAAAGAAAAGCTTTTTATAAAGATAAAAGAGGGCGACATTCAGGCAAGAGAAAAGTTTGTTCAGGGCAATCTAAGGCTTGTTCTGAGTATTATACAGCGCTTTAACAATCGGGGTGAAAATCCGGATGATTTATTTCAGGTAGGCTGCATAGGTCTGATTAAGGCAATCGACAATTTTGACCTTTCGCAAAATGTTCAGTTTTCCACATATGCCGTTCCCATGATAATAGGAGAAATCCGCAGATACCTCAGAGATAACAATTCCATAAGAGTTTCACGTTCCCTTAAGGATATTGCCTATAAAGCGCTTCAGGTAAAGGAAAAGCTCATAAACCAGAATTCCAAAGAGCCGACTGTTGCAGAGATTGCAAAGGAGCTTAATCTTCCTAAAAAGGATGTGGTGTTTGCTCTTGATGCCATATGTGATCCCGTTTCACTTTTTGAGCCGGTATATCATGACGGCGGCGAAGCAATTTATGTAATGGATCAGGTAAAGGACGAGAAAAACAGCGACGAAAGCTGGCTTGAAAACATTGCTATAAACGAAGCCATGAAGCATCTGGACGAAAGAGAAAAGCACATTCTTAACCTGAGATTTTTTCAGGGCAGAACTCAAATGGAAGTCGCAAACGAAATAGGAATCAGTCAGGCGCAAGTTTCAAGGCTGGAAAAAAGTGCGTTGAAACACATGAGAAAATACGTTTGATGCTAAATATTTACAAATAGTTTTAAAATTTTTTCAAAAAAGCCTTGCAAAAAGGAAAACTTTGATGTATAATTATAGAATAAAGTAGGTACGCTTATAATTATTTTACTCGGGAGGAATGTTTAGATGATAAGCAAGGCATTTCAGAATATTATCACCCAGATGGCTGAAGTATTTCCGAAAAGATTCGGAATAGCCGACACTCAGGGACTTATCCTTGCGTCAACAGGTGTTGAACCAAGACCGGAGGTTCTTGAAGATTTGGTTTATGCTGTTACAAGCAGCGACAAAATTTTATTTAAAGACGGATACACAGTTAAGGTTCTTTCAAACAAGCCTTACTCTGAATATATAGTTTATGTAGAAGGTACTGACGAAGTATCAAAGGTGTGCTGCAGCGCTGTTGTAGTTGCTGCCAACAACGTACGCCACTACTATGATGAAAAGTATGACAAGACCATGTTCATGCAGAATATCATTTTCGACAACCTTCTTGCATTTGACCTTCATCAGAAAGCAAGAGAGCTTCATGTAGAGGTTGATATTCCAAGAGCTGTATTCTATGTGAAGGTTAATGACCGCACAGAATCAGGAATCTATGAAGTAATAAGAAACATGTTCCCTGATAAAGAGCATGATTTTGTAATAAGCGTTGACAGTGCAAATGTAGTTCTTATCAAGGAAATGCATCAGGTTCCCTCTGACGAGGAGCTTCAGCAGATTGCTCAGTCAATAATTGACACAGTAAACGGCGAAACTTTGCTCAGCACACTCGTTGGCGTAGGCACAATCGCAAACACTCTTGACGAGCTTAACAGCTGCTACAAGGAAGCGCAGATTGCTCTGGAAGTAGGAAAGGTATTTGAAGAAGACAAGTATATTCTTAACTACGACAATCTCGGTATCGGCAGATTGATTTATCAGCTTCCCATTAAGCTTTGCGAGCTTTTCCTTCAGGAAGTGTTCAAAAAAGGCGATATAGCTTCACTTGACGAAGAAACAATTCTTACAATCAACAAATTCTTCGAAAATGACCTTAACGTCAGCGAAACATCAAGACAGCTGTTCGTTCACAGAAATACTCTTGTTTACCGTCTGGAAAAGATTTATAAGCTTACCGGTCTTGATCTTAGAAAGTTTGATCAGGCAATAGTATTTAAAGTAGCAATGATGGTTCATAAGTATCTTGCTTCCGATTCAATGAAAATCTGATATATTAGGCTGTCTTGTAATTCAGGACAGCCTTTTATTTATGACAGAGGTGCAATATGAGTAACAAAAAAACTGTAATAACCGCCATAATCACCGCATTGGCAGCAGGTACTGTGTCCTGGTGCGGCAGAGGCGCTTATGATATGTTTGTACATCGGACTGTTATTTCAAAGGTAATGAGTGTGCAAAAGATTCTTGACGATAATTTTCTGTATGACTACGACAGCAAAAAAGCCGCTGACTTTGCGGCTCTTGCAATGACAATGTCCCTTGATGATCCATATACTGTATATTACAACGAAAAACAGTTTGCGGACTATACCAACAGCGGCTCAGGGGATTTTATCGGCGTGGGTGTTACTGTTATATGCGACAAGGAAAATGATGAAATACTTGTTGTTTCCGTAATGGATAATTCTCCCGGCATGGAAGCCGGAATTCTCCCCGGCGATGTTATCACCAAGGTAGAGGGCGTAGATTACAGCGGCTCGCAAATGTCCAATGCCGTATCAAAAATCAAGGGTTTGGATATGGAGGAAAACCGAGAAAATACAGAAGTTCATATTACCGTAAAACGAAAAAACAAAGAACATGAACTAACTCTTATAAGAAAGAAAATACACCAGAAAACAGTTGACTCCAAGCTGTTAGACAGCAACATAGGCTATATAAGAATTTCATCCTTTAATGGCGAGTCTGAAACGGGCGAAATATCAACCGACCGTGAATTCTTAGAGGCTTTCAAAAGCCTTGAAGCCGAGGGTATGGAAAAGCTTGTGATTGACGTAAGAGATAATGGCGGCGGCAGAGTTGACGTGGTAAGCGAAATAATTGACTTCCTTGTTCCGGAAGGTCTTATTATGTACACAGAGGACCGCTACGGAAACAGAAATGAAATCAAGTCAGGCGCAGACGAGGTAAATATGCCCATGTCAATTTTAGTAAACGAAAACTCTGCCAGCGCATCAGAGCTTCTCACCGGTGCACTTCGTGACTACGGCAAAGCAAAGGTCATCGGAACGAAAACCTTTGGCAAAGGCGTCATGCAGGCTATATATCCATTTGCAGACGGCTCCGGAATGTCGGTTACTATCGCAAAATACTACACACCGCTCGGAACATGTGTTCAGGACGAGGGCATAACTCCGGACATAGTAGTTGAAATGCCTGAAAATCTTGAAAACAGCTATATTTCAGTTATAAACCCCAAAGATGATGTACAGCTTAAGACTGCTTTGGATTACCTTAAAAAACAAAACTCGAAAGGATAATTTTAATGCTTGATATTCATTATTTACGACTTTTGTCTGACAGATATCCGAATATTGACTCTGCGGCCGCGGAGATGATAAGCCTGCTGACAGTTGCAGGAATGCCAAAGGGTACAGAATACTTCTTCTCTGACCTTCACGGAGAACACGAAGCTTTTATTCATCAGCTAAAAAGCGCTTCGGGCGTAATTAAAATGCGCATTGACGAGCTGTTTTTTCGCTCAATGACGGAAACAGACAGAACAGAACTTGCAGGACTTATATATGAGCCTGAAATATATCTTAAGCATATGGAAGAGAATGAAAATTTCTGCGAATGGTTCAGGCTTAAGGTAATGCTTCTTATTGAGCTTTACAGAGACCTTGCGGCAAAATACACCGTATCGGACCGCCGCAGAAAAACCCCTGACGACTTTGCATATATTATAGATGAATTCCTTTATGTAGGCGATGCCAACAAAGGACTGCATTTTGAAAAAATGATTCAGGCAATTCTTCGGGCGGGAGTCAGCAAGAATTTTATTATGGCACTTTGTAAAATGATTCGTGATATTGCAATAGACCGGCTACATATTATAGGCGATATTTTTGACAGAGGCCCAAGAGCCGACCTTATTATGAACGAGCTTATGAGCTTTCACGACATTGATATACAATGGGGTAATCATGACATTGTATGGATGGGCGCAGCGTCGGGAAATCTTACTTGTATTGCAAGCGTAATAAGAACCGGAATAAGCTACAACAATTTCGACTGTCTTGAGGACGGCTACGGAATTAACCTTCGTCCTCTTTCAATGTTTGCATCAGAAGCCTATAAAGACGATGACTGCTCAGCTTTCACACCACATCTTTTAGACGAGAGCAAATACGACAGAGTAAGCACCACACTTGCGGCAAAGATGCACAAGGCTATTTCTGTAATTCAGTTTAAGCTGGAAGGAAAGCTTTATAAGAGGCATCCGGAATACGAAATGTGCGACCGTGACCTTTTATCATGCATAGATTTTAGTGACTACACAGTAAAAATAAACGGTAACACCTATAACCTTAAGGACTCAAATCTCCCCACCGTAAATCCCGAAAACCCCCTTGAGCTTACGCCTGAAGAAGAAAATCTTATGAACACTCTTGCAGCATCTTTCATGCACAGCACAAAGCTCAAAGAGCATATAAGATTTTTGTATGAAAAGGGCAGTATGTTCTGTATCTATAACAACAATCTTCTCTATCACGGATGCATACCCATGACGGACGACGGAGAGTTCAAGACCGTATGCATGGGCGATATAAAGCTCTCAGGCAGAAAATATCTTGAATATATAAACGAAGCTGTACGCTCTGCTTATTTCTCGGCACAAGGCATCAACTCACCTGATACGGACTTTTTCTGGTACTTATGGTGCAGTAAAAATTCGCCGCTTTTCGGGAAAAGCAAGCTTTCAGTATTCGAGAAATATTTTGTTGATGATGCGAGCATGGCTGTGGAAGAAATGAACGCATATTACCGTCTTATCGAGGATAAAACCACCTGCGAAAAAATCATGAACGAATTTTCTCTTAAGCCGGGCGGTCATATAATCAATGGCCATGTTCCCGTAAAAGCAGGAGAAAACCCCGTCAAAGGTCAGGGGCTTTTGTTCATGATAGACGGCGGAATTTCAAAAGCGTATCAGTCTAAAACAGGTATTGGCGGATATACATTTATATTCAGTTCAAGGTATATGGCTTTTGCAAAGCACAGCCCTGACGAATGGAAAAGCAATAAGGAAATCCCCGTTATTAATGAGGTTGAACGCATGACAAACCGCATGCTTATAGCCGACACCGACGACGGCGAAAGGATAAATGAAAAAGTAGCAGAGCTTGAAGCTCTGCTGGAAGCTTACAGAAGCGGTCAAATTAAAGAGCGCAGATAAAAAAATCAGGCAGAATTTTGATTCTGCCTGATTTTTTTATGCATACAACGGGTATTTGTCGCAAAGCACCTTAACTCTTGCTCTTACCTCATCTGCGCTGTTCTCAAAATCACAGATTGCAAGCTTAATGAGCTTAGCTACCTCTACCATATCTTCTTCAACAAAGCCTCTGCTTGTTGTTGCAGGAGTACCTATTCTGACGCCGCTTGTAATAAACGGGCTCTTTGTATCAAATGGGATTGCGTTTTTGTTAACTGTAATTCCCACTTCGTCAAGACGATGCTCTGCTTCCTTACCGGTAATTCCCGTTTCTGTAAGGTCAAGAAGCATAAGATGGTTGTCTGTTCCGCCTGATACAAGCTTAAAGCCTTCTGCAACAAGCGCTTCTGACAATGCCTTTGCATTTTTAACAATCTGCTTCTGATATGCCTTGAACTCGTCTGACAAAGCTTCCTTGAAGCTTACTGCCTTAGCTGCAATAACGTGCATGAGAGGTCCGCCCTGAATTCCGGGGAATATAGCCTTATTGAACTTCTTTGCAAGCTCCTCATCATTTGTAAGGATAAGGCCGCCTCTTGGGCCTCTGAGAGTTTTATGTGTTGTAGATGTTACAACGTGTGCATAAGGTACAGGTGAGGGATGCTCGCCTGCAGCTACAAGACCTGCAATGTGAGCCATATCTACCATGAAATATGCTCCTACTTCGTCTGCAATCTCTCTGAACTTTTTAAAGTCAATAATTCTCGGATAAGCACTTGCACCTGCGAGAATAAGCTTCGGCTTATTTTCAAGAGCAAGTCTTCTTACTTCTTCATAGTCAATTACGTTTTCTTCTCGGCTTACACCGTAAGGAACTATATTAAAATATGTTCCTGACATATTAACCGGACTTCCATGGCTAAGATGTCCGCCGTGGTCAAGGCTCATGCTTAGCACTGTATCACCGGGTGTAAGAAGTGCAAAGAATACCGCCATATTTGCCTGAGCGCCTGAATGTGGCTGTACATTTGCATAGCCTGCGCCAAACAATTCCTTAACACGTTCAATAGCAAGATTTTCAGCTACGTCAACACATTCACAGCCGCCGTAGTATCTCTTGCCGGGATAACCTTCTGCATACTTGTTTGTAAGGGGTGAGCCCATAGCCTCCATTACGCTTTCTGAAACAAAGTTCTCAGAAGCAATAAGCTCAATTTTGTTCTGCTGTCTTTTGGTTTCGCTCATTATAGCGTCATATAGCTCAGCATCTGTGTTTTTAAGATTCTTCAGTTCTACCATTTTACTTCTCCTCTTTTCATTAAAGTACATCGTT
This sequence comes from Clostridia bacterium, assembly GCA_045128915.1. Classification (GTDB taxonomy): domain Bacteria; phylum Bacillota; class Clostridia; order UBA1381; family UBA1381; genus RGIG9115. The sequence goes on along the minus strand of JBGVIT010000059.1, from coordinate 46,943 downwards.
TTTAATTATATCATCATAGGTTTCCCGTTTGATTACGATTTTTGATCTGCCCTCCGATACTGCCACAAGAGCAGGTCTTGGGATTCTGTTGTAGTTGCTTGCCATAGAATAGTTATATGCACCCGTGGCAAGAACTGCAAGAATATCGCCTTCGTTTATTTTCTGAAGCTTACCGTTTTCAATAATAAGGTCACCTGACTCACAGCACTTTCCTGCAACTGTTGCCACATCGTCAAAGTCGTCTCCTGCATGATTTGCTGCAACGGCAGTATATTCTGCGCCGTAAAGAATATATCTGGGGTTGTCACCCATACCGCCGTCAACGCTTATATATTTGCGAACATTCTTGATGTCCTTTACGTTACCTACGGTATAGAGTGTGATGCCTGCAGACGCTACGATGGACCTGCCCGGCTCCATAAGGATGAAAGGAACTCTTATTCCCTGCTCCTGACTTTTCCGGCGTACTACCTCTGATACACTCTTTATATATTCATCATATTCGATAGGATCGTCGCTTTCAACGTACTTTATACCAAAGCCGCCGCCTAAGTTAAGCTGGTTAAGCTCTATTCCAAGCTCCCTTTTAAGCTTGCCCATAAAGTCTATCATAATTTCCGCTGCTGAACAAAAGGGTTCTATATCAAATATCTGTGAGCCAACATGACAATGGATACCGTCAAGCACCACATTTTCATATTCCATAACCTTTTGAACCATATCCATAGCCTCGCCGTTTTCCAAAGCAACGCCGAACTTGGAATCAATCTGCCCCGTTCTTATAAAGTCATGGGTATGGGCATCAACTCCCGGCTTGATTCTTATCATTATCTTCTGAATCTTACCCATGTCCTTTGCTATAAGGTTCAGAGTTTCAAGCTCTGTATAGTTATCTACAACTATATGAGAGACACCAAGCTCAACTGCCATTTTAAGCTCTGACGGAGTCTTGTTATTGCCATGAAAATAAATCTTACTCACGGGGAATCCCGCTTTATATGCAGTATATAGCTCACCGCCTGAAACAACATCTACGCCAAGTCCTTCACTTTCAACGGTTTTATACATATACATACAGCTAAGCGCCTTGCTTGCATAAAGCACAAGACCTTTGCCGTCATAATATTTGTCAATCGCCTGCTTATATGTTCTGCAGTTTTTACGAACCAAATCCTCATCTATTACATAAAGAGGTGTTCCGTACTCCTTTGCAAGTTCAACCGTATCAGATTTACCGATCACAAGATGATTCTTATTATTGACGGATAAATTTGGTGATACAAACATTAGTATTTTCCTTTCCGTACTGTCTGATTTACTTATGCCGGATTTCCGCCGTCGGCTGCCAAAGTCTTCTCCTGAGGTTCAGCCTTTTTCCTTGTACGTCTTGTTACTCTGGGTTTATCAACGCCAAGCACGCTGTCTTTTGTTATAACAACCTTTTTGATTGTTTTATCAGACGGAACTTCAAACATAAGGTCCATTACAGTTTCTTCTACTATTGCCCTGAGTCCTCTTGCGCCTGTTCCTCTTTCGATAGCCTTATCCGCTATTGCTTCAATAGCATCCGGCTCAAACTCAAGAGCAACCTTGTCAAGCTCAAACAAAGTCTGATACTGCTTTGCAATGGCATTCTTGGGCTTTGTGATAATATCTGTAAGAGCTTCGCGGCTTAACTTATCGAGCTTCGCAAATACGGGAAGTCTGCCTATAAATTCAGGAATAAGACCAAACTTCAAAAGGTCCTGAGGTATCATGTCTCCAAGAAGCTCGCCTATATTCATTTCCTTCTTGCTTTCGACCTTTGCACCGAAACCAAGTCCTGACTTACCTACTCTCTCGCCTATTATCTTCTCGATGCCATCAAAAGCACCGCCACAGATAAACAGTATGTTTGTGGTATTTATCTGCAAAAATTCCTGATGAGGATGCTTTCGTCCACCCTGAGGCGGTACTGATGCATCTGTTCCTTCAAGGATTTTAAGTAATGCCTGCTGAACACCCTCGCCGCTTACATCTCTTGTAATGGAAGGATTATCAGACTTTCTGGCAATCTTATCTATTTCGTCTATATATATTATGCCTCGTTCTGCCGCTTCTATATCATAGTCTGCTGCCTGAATAAGCTTAAGAAGTATATTTTCAACATCCTCGCCCACATATCCGGCTTCAGTTAAAGATGTGGCATCAACTATTGCGCATGGTACATCAAGAACCTTTGCAAGATTCTGTACCAAAAAAGTCTTACCTGAACCCGTAGGTCCAATCATAAGTATATTACTCTTTGTAAGCTCTACATCAGAGTCCACGCCCTGATACGCTATACGCTTGTAATGGTTATACACCGCCACAGAGAGAATCTTTTTCGCTTCCTCCTGACCTACTACATAATCATCAAGGTAAGCTTTGATTTCCATAGGCTTCGGAATATCTCCCATTGCTTTATGCTCCTTGGGTTTGTACATACCGTCAATAATCTGGTTGCACAATCCCACACATTCATGGCAGATATACGCATTGCCACCGGCGATGAGATTTACCTCTGATTCTGACCTGCCGCAAAAAGAGCAGGTCCTTGATTTATTTTCTTCCATACTGATCTCCATTAAAAAAGCTTATTTTGCTCTTGAAACAATAACCTCGTCGATTAATCCGTAGTTCTTTGCTTCTTCTGCGCTCATAAAGTTATCACGCTCTGTATCTGCTGTGATTTTTTCAAGGCTCTGACCTGTACGTTCTGCCATGATAGAATTCAGAGTTTCGCGCATTTTGATTATACGGTCTGCATGAATTTTAATATCAGTTGCCTGACCTTGCATACCACCGAGTGGCTGGTGAATCATAACCTCGCTGTTTGGAAGTGCGAAGCGCTTACCCTTTGCACCTGCTGTAAGAAGGAACGCACCCATGCTCGCAGCCATACCTATGCAGATTGTTGACACGTCGCACTTGATGTACTGCATTGTATCATAAATTGCCATTCCGGCTGTGATTGAGCCGCCGGGCGAATTAATGTAAAGCTGAATGTCCTTATCAGGATCCTTTGCTTCAAGATAAAGCATCTGTGCCACAACAAGACTTGCGCTGGCATCATTTACTTCCTCACCTAAAAATATTATACGATCTTCAAGAAGTCTTGAAAAAATATCGTAGGAACGTTCTCCTCTGTTTGTTTGTTCTACTACCATTGGTACTAAACTCATAAAAAATCATTCCTTTCTTATAAATTGCATAAGAGGACCGCCACAAGTATTAAAATGCGACAGCCCTCCGTTTTTTTTATATTATTTCATTACGGCATTGTTAACAAGCATTTCTACTGTCTTGCTCATTGCCATATCTTTCTTCATGTTTTCTTTTTCTTCATCTGAAATAAGTTCCTTAAGCTTATCAAGCTCCATGTTGTACTTCTTAGCCATATCAACAAGGTTTGTTTCAAACTCTTCTGCATTAACCTCAATGCCTTCAGCCTTCATGATAGCTTCAATAACCAATGATGTACTGCATGTTGTCTTAGCCTGCTCACGGAAGTTAGCGCGGAAAGCTTCCATATCGCCACCCATGTATGAAAGGTATGTGTTGATGTCAAGGCCCTGATAACGAAGGCGCTGTGCAAAATCGTTAACGCTGCGGTCAACTTCTGCTTCTACCATTGCATCGGGAAGATCAAACTTTGCCTTTTCTACAACAGCCTTTACAACTGCATCTTCAGTTTCAGCCTTAACTCTGTCCTGAGCCTGAGCTTCAAGCTTTTCTCTTACTGACTTTTTGTACTCGTCAAGTGTATCAAACTCACTTACCTCTGATGCAAAATCATCATTGAGTTCAGGAAGTTCCTTTGTCTTGATTGACTTAACCTTACACATAAATACTGCATCCTTGCCTGCAAGGTCAGCTGCATGGTATTCTTCGGGGAACTTTACTTCAACCTTTACATCTTCGCCGGTCTTTGCTCCGATAAGCTGGTCTTCAAAACCGGGGATAAAGGTGTTTGAGCCGATTTCAAGCTCGTAGTCCTCGCCCTTACCGCCGTCGAATGCAACACCGTCAACGCTGCCGTCAAAGTCGATTACAGCGATGTCGCCTGATTCAACTGCTCTGTCTTCTACATAGATAACTCGTGCATTCTTCTTCTGTTCAGCTTCGATTGCGCTGTCAACATCTTCATCTGATACATTATGCTCAATTTTATCTATTTTTATACCTTTGTACTTACCAAGCTCTACTTCCGGCTTAGTTGTTACCAAAGCGGTGAACACAACGGGCTTGCCGCCTTCAATCTCGCCGTCAATATCAATTTCAGGTCTTGCAACTATGTCAAGGTCTGTTTCCTTAACTGCTGCTTCATATGCATCGGGAAGTACTGCATTGATTGCATCTTCATAGAAAACTCCTGTGCCGTACATCTTTTCGATTACGCTTCTGGGAGCCTTACCCTTACGGAAGCCTGCAACTGCGATTTTTCCTCTGTTCTTCAAATAAACATTGTTTACTGCCTTTTCAAATTCTTCAGCAGAAACCTCAAAAGTAATTTTTACAAGATTCTTTTCTACTTGTTCTGTTTTTACAGCCATCTTGTATTATCCTCCTATTCGTGAGATTGTACTCTCATTAATTCTAATATCCGTCCTATTATAACATGTATTTTCCAAGAATTCAATGGCTTTTTACATTTTTATCATTTTTCCATATTTTCGTGCTTTTTACCACCGTTGTCAAGTGCAATTTATACTAAATAACAAGGTTTGTTCACAATTAGTTAAAAAAGGTTATACACCATATTGGAAACGGTTGCTATCAGCGGAAGTGTTATTCCTGAAAGCAGGGTTGAAATAGCAAATATCTCAGAAGCCATTGCAGCATTTTTGCCGTGCCGGATACAGAACAACGTTCCGATTGTTGCAGTAGGACATGCCGCCGCTACTATGTTGGTTGTGAAAACCATTTCGTCCGGCACAGGAAAAAGACGGAAAACAAAAATTACTACAACGGGGAAAAGCAGAAGCTTTACAAATACGGGCCACATAACCTTAGCTTTGCGAATTGCGCCGAGCATATCGGCCTCCGCCATAGTCGCACCGGCAATAAGCATGGCAAGTGGAGTGTTAAGCTCTTTTATATAGTTCAAAGCCACAGCCGGAATTTCAGGAATCCTGATTTTGAAAGCAAAGCATAAAAGTCCTAAAACAATAGCAATTATGGTAGGAGAGCGAAGCACGCCCAGAAGCTCTTTGAAGCCCGACTGACATTTAATCTGCATTACACCGTGAGACCACACAAATATATTGAACATTGCAATATATGCCGTTAGATACATTACGCCCACATCTCCGAAAAGTCCCTTTATCAAAGGAATTCCCATAAAGGCACAGTTGGTATATATTATGCAAAACCTGCTTATATTAAAATCCTCTCTGCTTTTGGGTACAAGAAGCTTTGCAACAATGATGCCCAGCACGATAGAAATTGCAGACAGCGGAAAGGACCATAAAAGTCCCGTTATTACCTCCGATGAAAAATCCTGCTGAAAAACCATGAATATAAGCGCAGGACACACGATTGTCAGAACCAGCTCGGAAAGCTGTTTTCTGCCGTCAGGTGTTATTACTTTAAACTTAAAAAGTATATAGCCGATGAGTATTATAATAAACATTATGGCAGTCTGTTCCATTATGGGCAATGCATATTCCACTACTACTGTGCTCCTTTATTTTTTTGCTCTTGCTTTTGCTCTCAAGTCTGTTTTAAGAATTCTTTTTCTCATTCGGAGATTTTCAGGAGTTACCTCCAACAGCTCATCATCTGCAAGAAATTCAAGACATTGCTCAAGGCTGAACTGTCTTGGGGGGACAAGGCGAAGGGCATCGTCAGAGCCGGATGCTCTTGTGTTGGTTGCGTGCTTTTTCTTGCACACGTTTACAACAACGTCCTCAAGTCTTGCGTTCTCGCCCACTATCATTCCCTCATAAACCTTTATTCCGGGGCCTACAAACAGCGTTCCTCTTTCCTGAGCATTGTAAAGACCGTATGTTATGGTTTCTCCGTCCTCCCAGGCAATCAAAGCACCTCTTGTTCTGCCCTGAATATCGCCTTTATACGGCTCATATTTTTCTAAAATACTGTTTACTATTCCTGTTCCTTTGGTTGCTGTAAGAAGCTCATTTCGGTAGCCTATAAGACCTCTTGATGGGATAAGAAATTCTATTCTTGTATAGTTCTGGGCTGTGGGTGACATATTTGTCATCTCGCCCTTTCTGCTGATTACAGAATCCATTACAACGCCGGTATATTCATCAGGCACGTCAACTGTCAGACGCTCTATTGGCTCGCACAACACTCCGTCAATCTTCTTATATATTACAACGGGGTTTGAAACCTGGAATTCATAACCTTCTCGTCTCATGTTTTCAATAAGCACAGAAAGGTGAAGCTCGCCTCTTCCAGAAACGGTAAAGGCTTCTGTGGTATCGGTTTCAGAAACACGAAGAGCCACATTTGAATCAAGCTCACGGAACAGTCTGTCACGAAGATGTCTTGAAGTAACGAACTTACCCTCTTTTCCTGCAAAGGGGCTGTCGTTTACGCTGAAGGTCATAGACAGAACCGGCTCATCTATTTTTATAAAGGGCAAGGGATCAATATTATCAGGTGCGCAAAGAGTTTCGCCGATATTAATATCCGCCATACCTGAAATGGCAACCATGTCTCCTGCACCCACAGTATCGCATACTCCTTTGTTAAGACCCTCAAAGGTATAAAGCTTTGTTGCCTTGCCGTAATCAACCTTACCATCTTCACGGCATATGGCAAGTCTGTCGCCTGTGCTTACCTTGCCACGCTGGATTTTACCCACAGCAATTCTTCCGGTGTATTCGTCATAGTCGATGTTTGAAACAAGCATCTGGAAAGAGCCGTCATCACAGCAGTCGGGGCAAGGAATAGAATTTACAATAAGCTCAAAAAGCTCTGTCAGGTCGGCGTTGGGCTGTTCAGGATTATACTCCGCAGTCGCCCAGCCATCACGGCCTGATGCATATATTACAGGGGTATCCAGCTGTTCCTCTGTTGCGCCTAAATCAATAAACAGTTCAAGCACCTCATCTACTACCTCATATGGTCTTGCATTAGGTCTGTCAACCTTATTTACCACTATAATAGGCTGAAGGTCAAGGGCAAGAGCCTTTGAAAGCACAAATCTTGTCTGAGGCATACACCCCTCGAAAGCGTCAACAAGGAGCAGTACCCCGTCAACCATTTCAAGACCTCTCTCCACTTCGCCGCCAAAATCAGCGTGACCAGGTGTGTCGATTATATTAATTTTTGTGTCCTTATAGTACAAGGAAGTATTTTTTGCAAGGATTGTTATTCCTCGCTCTCTTTCAAGGTCGTTTGAGTCCATTACTCTTTCGTCAACCTTTTCATTTTCACGAAATGTTCCACTCTGGGCAAGCATAGCATCAACCAAAGTGGTTTTGCCATGGTCAACGTGAGCGATTATTGCAATGTTTCTTATGTTTTCTCTTTTTATCATACAGATTACTCCAATTTTGTAATATACAGATATTATATAATTTCACCGTCATTTTTACAAGGTCAATTCGCAAATTACGTGTTTTTTGTACTATTTTTGAATAGTATCTTTTTTGAGGTTATACAAATTGACAAAACAAAGAGGCTGCACAATGCTGCAACCTCAGTTTCAGTTATGTATCAGTTTAATCAATGTTGTTTTTGATACAATTCAAAGCATCAGAGTCCAGAGTGTATATTCCCACATACGGAAGCTCAAAGTATGTTACTCCGCTATTTTCGTATATGTGACCATGTCCGAAATAGGAAATATCCTCGGCTTTTATTGAAATAGTATAGTAAGGTACGCGAAACGGATTGTCCTCTCCGCTTAACATTCTTGTAGGCTTTGCTTTGCTGATATACCCATACAGAATTTCAGCATCCTCTCCGCTTAAATTGACTGTTTTGTTATCCTTTGTAATTGTTATGGATTCTAACGATGAATAATTAGGATAATCAAATTTTTCAGCTTTTGGGAAAAAGTAATTAAACGCAGAATAAATCGCTGTTAAAAATACTAATAAAACGATCCCGATTATTATTAAAATCTTTTTCATTATATACCTCCTCAACCCTAAAATATAAAACTCAACTCGACTGAATTAGCATATTTACAATTATGATTTATCTCACTACAAACAAGCTCATATATACGATACTTCACTCATTCATTATAGATAAGAATAAAAATGTCAAATTATAGATTTATGTTAAATCCCTATCGTTAATTGAACAGTCTTACTATTGCGACACATAAGGTTTAGATGCAGCCCATTTTTAAAGAAAGTTCGTGGTAAGTTAGAAATAAAAACTATTTAAATATGTTTTTCACTTTATCCCAAAATGTCTTTTTTGTTTTCTCTGCAATTACCGGTTTTGGATATTTATCATTCAACTTAAAATTAGCTTTTATATCTGCTTGCATACCAATAATTTTGCCTTCCGCAATCCCCTCTATATCATATCTATCGGGATTAATTACCGTTGTTAAATTTCCAACTGCAGTATTTAATTGTGCAATAATAAAATCACAAAATTCATTATTTATTTCAATGCGACAATTTTGTAATTTTGTTATTCTCCCTATAACAAATGAAAATGTTTCATCGCTGTCAATATCAACTTTAAATAAATCACTAGTTGCAATAAAAGTGTCTGAATATCCTGCCACAGCAAGATCTGTTTCTCCTACTTTTATTTCTTTAGCAAATCCCAATTCAGTATTTAATGCCTTCATATCATCATACAATGATAATTTAAAAGGAAAAGCAGAAAGGTTAACACTATGTATTTTCCCCTCTAGATCATCTTCAATAAGATATCTGTTTACAGTTTCAATTTGAAAGTGTCCGCCTTCTTCCGTCTCCGCATTATAATACTCATTTGCATCAGATGAAGGTGGAAGTTTTTCTATTAATTTAATCTGTGCGTTTGAAGGATTTTTAAATGTTATATCAACATCCAAAATTTCATTCGCTTGCTTTTCCAGATTTGTTTTTATTGTAAATATATATTCTCCTACTTTTTCTTGAGATACTTTATCAACGATATCTTTTGAGCAATGTGCACATAGTTTGTCTTTTGTAGCAAAGGCATCTTCACACTCATTAAGCTGATTTTGAAGTATCCAAGCAAATATTCCAGAACTTTCTTTGTTTGTTATCGACTCTAAATGTAACGGCATTATATTCACTCCTTAATTAATTTATATTTATTATAATCCTTATACTGTGTCATAAAACGGTCAGTATTTTTCGACATCTTTCGACATATTTATAGAGTTCGTGTCAACTTGGGAACAAAAAATCACTCTTTTTCTTCTGCAACTTCCTCAATCAAATCAACTACAACTTTATTTAGTTCAGCTGCATTTTGAGGAGTAATAGCAGACTTCCCCGTTTCGGTTTCTAATGCTTGTCTTGCAATCTTAGCAACATTTCCACCACGTTTTGCAACCTTAATATTTTCTGATAAACCTTGCGGATGCTCTTCTTTTGAAATATCTGTCGTAGATGTTTCCGCAAGCATATTCAATATAAGCTCAGTTGTACTCATATTATCTCTCAAATTTTCTTTTGTAAGTCCTTTGAGGTTTTTATATTTCCTTGTTGTCATCCCCGACCATGCTTTTGTTATTTCGTCAGTAAGAATTGCATATTCTTTACCTTCCTCAACTCCATGTTGTTGCCATTGCGCAGTTAGTTCATTACGCACTCTTATAGATAATATTCGTTGATGAATCCACTCTTCATCGTATCCCTTTTTCAAATATGTTTCCAACGCCCTATCTATCGCAAGTTCAGGATCGATGGTTTCCTCTATACGATCCTTGCCGACTTCTGCAAGCCACATTTTAAAAGGTTCTGCTTTCGGAGATGGAATTGATTGGATAAGTCTTAAAAGATTTGTCGTATCTACAACATCTGTCATTCTCTTTTTTCCATCAGAAGCAGTCATCTTCAAACCGTGACAATTTGTCACGGTTTCATTTCCCTCGGCTTTTAATCTCTGTTTCAACTTTCTCCAATATGCTGTTGGATCTTTGCTGTCTGTTAAAATAGATACAACATCAACAACAGAAAAATACCATTCTTCTATCTCTTCATTCCATGCAGTTCTTATTTTCTTATCTTCAAATATTTGTATTTTGTTATCCATTTGTATAACCCCCGTAAAAGAGTTTTGTGTTTTCCGTCAAATTTCGACATTCTCACTATAAAGACTGTATAATCTAATTGCCAATGTTTTTTTTGTGAAGTTTTGAACATCCGTTCAAAGTGAAGTTGCGTTATCGCAGTGAAGTTGTTACCATGCAAAAATGAATTCATTATATCAAAGAGGCTGCGCAAGATGCTGCAACCTCTTATCTTTATTATAATGAGCAATTCTGTAAGCCGGGTTCTGTATCTGACGGTTATCTATCTAGCGCCTGCGTTACCGCAGGCGTCAAGCCCCTTGTCGGGAAGCCGAGCAGGCTTATGTTCCCTCGGGTTGCTCCGGGTGGGGTTTACACGGGACTTCAGTCGCCATCGTCCCTGTGCGCTCTTACCGCACATTTCCACAATCGCCACAGCATATGCCTGGCATTCATTCTCTGTTGCACTATCCTTGGAATCGCTTCCACCGGCCGTTAGCCGGCACCCTTACTCTATGGAGCCCGGACTTTCCTCACGCGCATATGCGCCCGCAACCGTCTGAATTACTCACAACCCCATTCTAACATAAAATTTTTAGTTTGTCAAATCAATGTTTACACAATATTTACATTCAAAACCATTGACTGAACCATTCCAAAATGATACAATGTATTCATAAAACAGTTTATATCCTGAAAGGAGATTATATATATGAGAAGCTGTGCATATTGCGGGCGCGACCTTGCGCCTGACGAAAAGTGCAACTGCCGAAGCGCAGAAAGCGCAAGACAAGCAAAAACAACCGAACATTCTACCAACGAAAGCGCAAATACGGGCTGGCAGGAAAACACCTACCGTACTGGCTATACAAAAAAGCCGAAAAGAAAATTTCATTTCAAAAAACCGCACTTTAAAAAGCCTGATTTCAAGGGTACAGCAAGCGGCGTAAAAGGGTTTACAAAAAGATTCGTTCACGATCCGGTGAACACAGTTTCAAATCCCGGCGTGCTTAATAAATGGCAGATTATTCTTATCCTTATCATAACAGCACTTGGAATTTCCATGTGCGGATTTTTCGTTTATTCAAGACTTCTTGCACCAATAATGAATGCTGTTGCGCCTATGCAAGCAGGAGCATACCATATCAAAAACTTAGCGATGTTTGCACTTTGGGGAACACTATACAATTTTTTAGCGGAAATTATATTTATAGGGGTTTTGTACTTTGCAAACCGCTTTATGCTCAGGAAAGCAGACCGCTTTTTCACCTTTGCAATCCGCCCCGTTGCCGCTATTGTCCCGCTTATGGTATTCTCAATTCTCGGTGCTTTGATTAGCTTCTTTTCTGTATGGGCAACAGTTATGCTTTTGCTTACGGGGTTTGTCATGAATATTGTACTGACCTATGAAGCGCTTCGCTCCGAGTGGAATTTTGCACCCGCAGTTAAAACCATGTACCTTATGGGCGCGTCTTACTTTATCTTTTACGTAGTTATATTCAATATTTTGAGAGTTATATAATTATCGGGAGAAGCTTATGGATAAAGAATTTATATCCGACCTGCAAAGGAACGGACTTGTTATAATACAAAAGGAAAACGGATTCAGGTTTGGAACTGACGCTGTTCTACTCTCGGATTTTGCAAAGGATATACGTGGAGACCAAATTTTAGACCTATGCACAGGAACAGGAATTGTGCCTATACTTTTGCACGCAAAAACAAAAGCATCTTATATATGCGGCGTGGAAATACAGCCTGATATTGCTCATATGGCACAAAGGTCTGTTGAGCTTAACAAAATCGGTGACAGAGTTTCCATTCTGTGCGAGGATTTGCGAACTCTTTCACTACCACCCCACAGCTTTGATATTGTTACCGCAAATCCCCCTTATATGAAAGCGGGAAATGCTATAACAAACGATTTTGACACCAAAACCATATCAAGACATGAAGTTATGTGCAAGCTTGACGACGTTATATCAGCCGCCGCGCTTATGCTGCGGGACAAAGGACATCTTGTAATGGTACACCGTCCTTCAAGACTTGCAGACGTGATATATTCCATGCGAAAACACCGCATTGAACCAAAAAGACTTCGCATGGTTCACTCAACCCCGGAGAAAGCACCGTCCATGTTTCTCATTGACGGAGCCTTAAACGGCGGCGAAGAGCTTAAGGTATTGCCGCCTTTGATTATGCAAAGCCAATCAGGCGGAGAAAGTGACGAGCTTAAGCAAATATATGAAAGAGGATAATATACATGAGCGAAAAAGGAACACTATATCTATGCGCTACTCCCATTGGAAATCTTGGCGACGTTTCTGCAAGATTTCTTGAGGTTTTCAAAACAGTTGATATGATTGCAGCAGAGGATACACGCCAGACTGTAAAGCTTTTGAACTACTTTGACATAAAAAAACCACTTACAAGCTACCACGAGCATAACAAAACCGAAAAAGGTGAATATATCTGCTCACTTTTGGAAGAGGGAAAGAACGTTGCACTTGTATCAGATGCAGGAACACCCGCTATCTCCGATCCGGGCGAGGATTTAGTAAAAATGTGCATACAAAAAGACCTGCACGTAACGTCTGTTCCCGGTCCGGTGGCTCTTATAAATGCCCTGATACTTTCTGGCCTTTCCACGAAACGTTTTGCATTTGAGGGATTTTTGTCAGTTAACAAGCGCCATAGAACAGAGCATCTTAAATCAGTTGCAAAGGATACCCATACTCTTATCTTCTATGAAGCACCTCACAAGCTAAGGCATACTATAAATGATATGCTAAGCATTTTTGGTGATAGAAAAATAGCGCTTGTACGCGAGCTTACAAAGCTTCATGAGGAAGTAATGCGAACTACATTAGCTGAAGCCAATGTGCATTTTGAAACGGAAAACCCCAGAGGTGAATACGTAATCGTAATAGAGGGCGCAAAGGCTGCAGAGCCTGAGGAAAACTTCTGGGACAGCATGACTGTTACAGAGCATGTTGAATATTATGTTAACCAAAACATGAGCGATAAAGATGCAATTAAACAAGCTGCAACAGACAGAGGTGTTCCAAAACGAGAGGTTTATGACCAATACCACAATATCAAAAGGGGGTATGGAAATGAAGAGTAAGCTGTCAAAGCTCCTTGCTATTTCTGCTACAGCATTTGCCGGTTACAAAATAGCAAAAAACATGGGGTTAGTTGATAAGATAGTATATAAAAAAGAATACGAGGCAGCAAAGAAATATATAGACATCCACTATCCCAACTCAAAATTCTCACCTTTAGAAAAAACCGACACGGGATATGTTTGCATTATTACAACAAGCGATGAAAAAATCATTCTCTCAATGACACGAGCAAATGAAGGTATATACATTTTTTCCGAGAAAAAAATTTAAAACATCAAAAAAGCTGGAATTCATTCCGGCTTTTTTGATTAAATCTGTTCTATGTGAGACTTATATCTCATTACATTTGTCCCATTATGGTTTGTAAGAATTGATATTTTATCACCTTCTGCCACGTTCGGCTGTCCGCCTTGGTCATCTGATACGACACCAACATAATGATTCCCAAAAGGCTCTCCGTCTTTTTTTAGAACAGTAACCTCACTCCAATTAACCATGTCTTTGCTGTACCTGAGCTGTGTATGAGGGATAATTCTGCCTTCCTCCGCATCAGCATATGAGCCGGTCATTAGATACACTCCATATTTCTTTAGGTAAATAACTCTCGGATGCCACAAATTCAAGGCTATGGGTGTTTCCTTTCCCATATTACCTGCTTCACAGAATGAGCCATTATAGTATTTTACAAAATCGCCCATCGCACCATCAGTACGTCTGCGGCTTCTGGCAACATATGCATCGCATCTCCCGAAACGCTTTGCAGAAATTCTGGGACGTATAATGTTATAAAAAATATAAATGTATTCATCGTCTATAAACACGCTGAAATCTCCGCTGCCCAATGAGAATAAATCCTCCTGCTGACCGAGCATATTGCCGGCTCCTGGGTTGAAATGCTTTGTAAAGCAAACCTCTTCAGATGTAAGCACCCATCGGTCAAAGGTCCAATTTTTGCCCTCATCGTCCGAGTGCATAAGACCTATATGACGAAAATCCCAATCGTATTGCGGTTTTTCACAGTAGCCCATAGCATCATAGGCTGTACCTTTTCCGGCCCATCCGGTTTCATTGTGGAAAAAGCAGAAAAAGCGGTGAGTTACAGGACATATATAAAATCCAAAAGGCCATATACTGCCTCTTGCTTTTATACCCTCAGGATAACGAACTCCATCAAAAGCAAAATCCGCATGCCCCACGCAGAAATTTGTCTGTATGGGATAAAGGTATTCCATATCATCAAGACTTGTGCCACAGAACACACCTACATGACCGCAGTGAGAATGTCCGCTCATAGCCCATAGCTTGCCGTCAACATCTCTATAAAGCGGTGTTGTGCCGTCTTGATAAATACCAATATCCTGCCTGAACACGGTATTCGTCTCTTTGTCAATTTTAATTCTGATTTTTGGAATATCAGTCATTTTTATCTCTCCTTCTATATGTTCATAAATATAATAGAAACAATACCCAAAATCAAGCCGAGTATTTGCTTCTTTGAAAATCTTTCCTTATAAACACAAGTTGAAACAATGGCAGTCGCAATAATACAGCCTGCAGATATAAGAGGAAATGCTACCGATGACGGTATAAGCAGTACAAGGCACATTACCGCAAGGTTCATGCTGCCGTTTGCCACACCGCTTGCAAACGGTATTACAGGGCCTTTCTTAAGCATAGACAAGATATTTTTACGCTCATATATAAATAACAAAACAAGTAGAATAGAAATGATTATAACAAAAGCTGAAATCATGAATTCGCTTTTAAACTTTCCATCAAAGGTTTTTTGCTGGATTTGCTGTATGACAGAACAAAAGCCGTTGCCGAGAAATGCAAGGAAAGCACATACTACCCACTTAATATTTATACTGATTTTTTCGCTGTCCCTATCCCTTATGAGAGCAAGAGAAACACACAGAAGTATAAACCCTATAATCAAATACAAACTAACCGGTTCATTATACATTACAATCCCAAACAATGCGGGTATTATCAAGGAATATGACATTACCAATGCAGTCATTGCCATAGAACCGTATTTGACGGACAAGAGCGAAAAAACCATGCTTGTTCCGTAAGCTGCAGCAAATGCAATACTATACGGCAGATACAACGTTGAAAACACCAAGCTTCCTCCGCTCAAGGTGAAAAACAACGCCGCTCCCATGCAGCAAATACATGAATAGAAATACGCTCCTCCATGAGGATATTTAAGAGTGTAGATTTTTTGAGCAATATTCTGCAAAGTCATCAATAAAATAACAAGTATAAGAAGTGCTACATCCATTATATCTTCTCCTTTACTGTCTTTTATTATATAATAATTATTTATGATTTCAATAGCTTTTTTGCCTTCTTTTTTGACTTTTCTTCCCGACCGATTTGGATTTTTGTTGACAAAACGGAAAGGATATGACATAATATTTATTGAAGCGAGGGGATTTTATGAATATTAAGTACGATGTAACAAAAATCAAGTCTGTCATTTCCGATTTTGCAAATATTACCGGAATAAGTGCTGCTTTTTTAGATACGAACTTCAAGTACATAGCTGAATATAAATACAACGAGCCCGACCTCTGCAAAAAAATCCAAAGCTATAAAGAGGGAATGGCGCTTTGCTGCCACTCTGACATGAAAATGCTTCTTCGCTGCCAAAAAGAAAGAAAATTTATTTCACATTCCTGCCATGCGGGAATTACAGACTCGGTTATGCCATTAATCAAGGACAATATAATTAGCGGATATATTATTATCGGCAGAATTCGGCATAACAATGATATAACCGTTATTTACAATAACATAAGCTGGATGAAAGAAAGTGCTGAAGATCTTCGTGACAGCTACCTGAAAATCGCACACTTTGATAAATCACAGCTTGAAAGCATATCAAGGCTGTTGTCAAACCTGCTTTTT
Organism: Clostridia bacterium; assembly: GCA_045128915.1. GTDB lineage: Bacteria > Bacillota > Clostridia > UBA1381 > UBA1381 > RGIG9115. The sequence goes on along the minus strand of JBGVIT010000059.1, from coordinate 30,692 downwards.
GCAAATGCAATTACCGTAGAATTGGAGCCGCCTCTTTGTCAAATTACCGAATACATAAGTCAAAACCTGACGGGCGATTTATCCGTATCGCAACTTTGCAAATTATTTCATGTTTCAAAAAATATGCTCTATAAAATATTTGCATCTGCATTTGACTGCACAGTAAATGAATATATATTATCAAAACGCATTTCATGTGCAAAGAGTTATTTAGAAAACAGCAACAAATCCATTGCTGAAATCGGCGCACTTGCGGGCGTAGAAAACTCCGCACAGTTTTGCCGTATGTTCAAAAAACAAATGGGCATGACACCATCTGCATATCGCAACAAAAAAGCTTACCTGTGAGGTAAGCTTTTTTGTTAAATATTCAGAAATTCATTCACTTTTCTTGCCATATGTGTTTTTTCACATACTGAATCGAAAATAACCGCTTTTGTCTTAAGCTCTGAAAGTGATGCAGGGATTGTAAGCTCGCTGAGCTGTGATAAGTCTTCGAGAAGCTCAAATTCGTCCTTGCCTACTACCGCATTATGACCGCCAAGTGCAATAAGCACGCTTTGGTTAAACTTGAACGGACTTGCAGTTGATGCAATAACCGTCTTTGTTGTGTCACCTGTTTCGCCGCAGTACTTATCATAAACCGCCTTAGCAACTGCCGTATGAGTATCTACCACATAGCCTGACTCGTCAAAGGTTTTCTTAATAGTTTCGGCAGTTTGTGCATCGTCTGCACAGCCGCCCCACATAAGCTCTGAAAGCTTTGCCTTGACGTCGTCGCTGATTTCATACTTACCTTTTTCGGAAAGTTCTGCCATCCACTGTGCAACTATTCCGTCGTTCTGACCGGTAAGGTCATAAAGAAATCTTTCAAGGTTGCTTGAAATAAGAATATCCATTGACGGACTTGTGGTTGTATGGAATGCGCGGTTTTTGTTATAAACACCTGTATTTATAAAGTCTGTCAAAACGTTATTTTCGTTTGATGCACATATAAACTTGTTTACGGGCAAGCCCATTTTATATGCATAGTATGACGCGAGAATATTACCAAAGTTTCCGGTTGGAACTACAATATTTATCTTGTCACCAAGCTGTATTTCTTCATTTTTGAGAAGATCTGCATATGCAGAGAAATAATATACTATCTGAGGTACAAGTCTGCCCCAATTTATTGAGTTTGCACTTGAAAGGCTAAAGCCGCTTGATAAAAGACTTTCCTTGTACTCCTTATCGGTGAAAATCTTCTTAACACCGTTCTGGGCATCATCGAAATTACCGTCAACTGCATAAACACCAACGTTTCCGCCGTCTTGTGTTACCATTTGAAGCTTCTGGATTTCACTTACTCCGTTGTTGGGGTAGAATACAATTATTCTTGTTCCGGCAACGTCTTTAAAGCCTTCAAGAGCCGCCTTGCCCGTATCACCACTTGTTGCAACTAAAATAACAACTTCCTTATCCTCATTGGTTTTCTTCATTGATGTAGTGAGAAGATGCGGAAGAATCTGCAAAGCCATATCTTTAAAAGCGCAGGTTGGTCCGTGCCACAATTCAAGGAAGTACGACTGGTCATTATACTTATAAAGCGGCGCAATAGTGTCTGTACCGAACTTTTCCTTGGTGTATGCGCGCTTTACGCAATTTTCAAGTTCTTCTGCCGTAAAGTCTGTAAGAAATCTGCCAAGAACGAATTTTGCACGCTCTGTATAGCTACATTCTGACAGATACTTTATATCCGACAAAGAAACCTGCGGAAATGATTCGGGTACGAACAATCCACCTTCGGTTGAAAGTCCTTGTTTAATGGCATGAGCCGCTGTTACACTCACATTATTATTTCTTGTGCTGCGATAATACATTTTTAATCCTCCAAATAATATGAAACTCAAAAATACCGCCACCGGAAGCTACTTCCCGGCGGCGGAAAAGCATTTCTTATTAAACGTATTTTTTAATATAATCCGGTGCTTCGTCAACGTCAATACTTACTGTAATTACAAATGAAATATTGAACTTAGCGCTCATTGCATCAAGTCTTTCAAGGAACTGCTCAAATCCGTCAAGGTTATCTGTTCCTACAATCTTGAATATTCCATCTACAAATATATTTGTTATATCAAAGTTACCGCTGACAATACCACAGATGAAGCCGAGGAATTCGCTGTAATTTTCAATGTCGAATTCAGCTGTTTCTGCCATACGCACCTTTGTAGTAATGTCATACATATTTCTTGATGTATCATCAGAGATAAACACCACATTACCTTTTGCAACATTAACTGCTGCATTAACACTCTCTAAGAGATGCTTTGTTTTGCCGGTACCCTTTTTTCCGATAATCAATTCAACCATAACTTTATCCTCCTTAAAATATATGTTCAAGACATCTGAATACGCTGGCAGTATCATAAACTTTAATACCCGTAGCCGGGCGGCTTTCTGCCTTATAATTCGTATGTCTTTATTTTACTTGCCCAAGCGCTTATCAAGCTCCTGCTTTTCCTTTTCATAGCCGGGCTTACCGAGAAGTGCAAACATATTTTTCTTATACGCTTCAACACCGGGCTGGTCAAATGGGTTTACGCCAAGCATATAGCCTGATATACCGCAAGCCTTTTCAAAGAAATATACAAGCTTACCGAAATTGTAAGCATCAAGCTTCGGAATTCTGACAACCAGATTTGGAACTCCACCGTCAATATGAGCAAGATTTGTTCCGAGTGCTGCCATGTTATTTACGTAGTTTACAGTTTTGCCTGCAAGGAAGTTCAATCCGTCCAAATCGTCTTCAACAGCAGTTATTTCAAAATCACGAACGGGTTCATCTACCAACAGAGCTGTTTCAAAGAGAATTCTCTGTCCGTCCTGTATGTACTGTCCCATTGAGTGAAGGTCTGTGGAGAAATCTGCGGCAGCAGGGAAAATGCCCTTACCGTCTTTACCTTCGCTTTCGCCGTAAAGCTGCTTCCACCATTCGCCAAAGTAATGAAGTGCAGGCTCGAAATTAACCATCATCTCAACGCTCTTACCCTTTTTAGAAAGGATATTTCTGATTACTGCGTACTGATAACAGCTGTTTTCTGAAAGGTCAGGATTTGCATATTCATTCATGCCGTCCAAAGCACCCTTCATCATCATATCAATATCAATTCCTGCTGCGGCAATAGGTAAAAGTCCTACTGCTGTAAGAACTGAAAATCTTCCGCCTACATCGTCACTTATAACAAATGTTTCATAGCCTTCTGCATCTGCAAGAGTTTTCAAAGCACCACGCTTACGGTCGGTTGTTGCAAAAATTCTTTCCTTCGCACCTTCCTTGCCGTACTTCTTTTCAAGAAGCTCCTTGAAAATTCTGAAAGCAATGGCAGGTTCAGTTGTTGTACCTGATTTTGAGATTACGTTCACTGAGAAATCCTTGCCTTCAACAGCGTCAAGTAAATCTCTGAGATATGAAGAGCTGATACTGTTACCTGCAAAGAAAATCTGCGGTGTCTTTCTCTGCTCTTTAGAGAGAGTATTATAAAATGCGCCGGTTAACATCTCAATAGCTGCTCTTGCGCCAAGGTATGAACCACCAATACCTATCACTATAAGTACGTCTGAATTTGACTTTATTTTTTCGGCTGCTGCCTTAATTCTTGCAAACTCTTCCTTGTCGTAATCTTCAGGCAGGTTAACCCAACCGAGAAAATCGTTTCCGGGGCCTGTTTTGTCATGAAGTAGCTTATGTGCTGCTTGCAGCTGAGGCTTCAGATTCTCCACCTCATGTTCTCTGATGTAATTCATCGCACCTGCATATTCAAATCTGATATTATCCATTTATAAGATAAAACTCCTTTCAATAAACCACTTCTAATATATCCCCCGAAAACATTATAGCGGTAATTTTGTATATTTATACAACTTTATTGTAATACATAATAATAGAAAAATCAAGCATATTTTTTAATATTAATATAAATTTAACTATTTGTACAATCTTCATTTCCAAAAAACGTCTAAAGGGTAAAAAAAACATTATTTTTATTAAAAGGTATTGACAAAATGCTGTTGTAATGATATAATGTGGTTAATGTTTGCGGGAGTGGCTCAGTGGTAGAGCGTCACCTTGCCAAGGTGAACGTCGCGAGTTCGAATCTCGTCTTCCGCTCCAGAAAAAGACTTGCTTTTGCAAGTCTTTTTTTATTGAATTTTCCCACAAAAAAACATCGTATGCATAGCATCCGATGTTTTTTATTTTGTATAGCTTAGATAAGTTCCTTAACCTTTGCAGCCTTACCAACTCTATCACGGAGATAATAAAGCTTAGCTCTGCGAACTTTACCTTTTCTTGAAATTTCAATCTTTTCAATGTTAGGTGAGTTAACAGGCCATGTCTTTTCTACGCCTACACCGTATGAAATACGTCTTGCAGTAAATGTAGCGCCAATTCCGCCACCCTGCTTTTTAATGATAGTACCCTCGAACATCTGAATTCTTTCGCGGTTACCTTCTTTGATCTTCTGATAAACCTTAACGTTGTTACCTACAACGAGTTCGGGTAAATCTGTTCTGATCTGGTCTTTTGTCAAAGCGCTAATGATTTCATTCTTATTCATCACAATGCTCTCCTCTCATAACATAGACGTTCGTGCCGACCGGGGCAGAGGACCATCCGAATTCTTTAATATTTTATCATAAAATATGTTGCTTTGCAATATTGCAAATAGACAAATAGTATGTGGTTTACGGCAGAAATTATAACAATTTTTGCCATAAACCCATATTCTTATTAGTCAACAAGCTCAAGTATTGCCATAGGTGCGCTGTCGCCGCGACGGGGGCCCATCTGGATTATTCTTGTGTAGCCACCATTTCTGTCAGCATATTTATCAGCGTATTCTGTGAATACCTTTGTTACAACATCTTCTTTTGTGATATACTCTAAAGCCTGACGACGGCAGTGAAGGCTTACTTCGCTGTTTGCCTTAGCTTTCTTTCCGAGTGTTATCATCTTTTCAGCCATGCTTCTTGTTTCTTTAGCTCTTGTTACGGTAGTTTCAATCTTTCCGTTTTCAAGGAAGCTTGTAACAAGGTTTCTGAGCATAGCCTTTCTCTGATCGGTCGGACGACCGAGTTTTCTTGTTCCCGGCATGTCTTTTACCTCCTTACGTTATTGTGGAATACCGCTTAGTCCTCTTCTCTCTTGAGAACAAGGTCCAAGCCGTACAATTTGTTTATAACTTCTTCAAGCGATTTCTTACCAAGATTTCTTACCTTCATCATGTCTTCTTCAGACTTGTTTGTAAGATCTTCAACAGTATTGATACCTGCACGCTTGAGACAGTTGTAAGAACGAACTGAAAGGTCAAGCTCTTCGATAGTCATTTCAAGAACCTTTTCCTTTGTTGTTGTTTCTCTTTCAACAATAACTTCTCTGTCCTTAGCTTCTTCTGACAAGTCAACAAACATACGGAGCAGGTCGTTCATAAGCTTTGCAGCAAGGCTGACTGCTTCGTCAGGCTTTGTTGTCTTGTTAGTCCATACTTCAACAGTAAGCTTTTCGCGGTCGAGATATTGTCCGCTTCTTACATTTTCTACTGTATAGTTTACCTTATTAACAGGTGTATAGATTGAATCTACAGGAATTACACCAATAGCTGACTGCATCTGGCTCTTGTTCTTATCAGCTGAAACATAGCCTCTTCCTCTTTGAAGAGTAAGTTCCATGTAGAGATTTGCATCCTCGTTGAGAGTTGCAATGTGAAGGTCAGGGTTGAAGATTTCAACCTCATCATCACATTTAATATCTCCTGCTTTGATTTCACAAGCGCCCTTTGCTTCGATTACTACGGTCTTTGGTCCGTCACAGTGAAGCTTTACAGCGAGCTTCTTGATATTCAATATAATTTCTGTAACATCTTCGGTCACACCAGGAACTGTTGAGAATTCGTGCTGTACGCCATCAATCTTGATTGATGTTACAGCGGCTCCGGGCAATGATGACAATAAAATTCTACGAAGTGAATTTCCGATTGTCGTAGCATAACCACGCTCTAAATCTGTCATGCTGAATCTTCCGTAGCCTTTTTCAATATCGACTTCTTCACGTTCTATTCTGGGTTTTTCCATTTCAATCATTCAAGAACCCTCCTTTTGACAATCAAATATATATATCCACTTACCGAGGGTAACATGTATTTATTATTTAGAATACAACTCAACGATCAAGTGTTCAGCTACCTCAAAGTCTATATCGTCTCTTTCAGCAAGACGTACAACTTTTCCGGTAAGAGTATTCTTATCCATGTCTAACCACTTAGGAACTATTCTTGAAGAATTAGCTTCAACTATATCCTTCATTCTGTCTGAGTTCTTTGTCTTTTCCTTGAGTGAAATAACTTCACCGGGTGTTACCAGGTATGAAGGTATGTCAACTCTTTTGCCGTTAACAAGAACATGACCGTGATTTACAATCTGTCTTGCCTCACGTCTTGTATTTGCAAGACCGAGACGGAAGATTACATTGTCAAGTCTTGATTCGAGAATCTGAAGGAACATTTCACCGGTGATTCCCTGTCTCTTTGTAGCCATTACATAGTATTTTCTGCACTGCTTTTCCAAAATACCGTATATGAACTTAACCTTCTGCTTTTCAGTAAGCTGCAAACCGTACTGGCTGGGCTTTCTTCTGCTTTGCTTCGGGTTTTTGTTTGAGCTTTTATCAACGCCCATAACAGTTGGTTCTATACCCAATGTTCTGCATCTTTTCAAGATGGGCTGCATATTTTTAGCCATGCTGTTTTCCTCCTAACATACAATAATATAAATCAAACTCTTCTTCTCTTAGGCGGTCTGCAACCGTTGTGAGGGATAGGAGTTACATCCTTAATCATATTTACTTCAAGACCTGCTGCCTGAAGTGCACGAATTGCAGCTTCTCTTCCGGCACCGGGGCCCTTAACGTAAACCTCAACAGTCTTCATACCATGCTCCATTGCAGCCTTTGCAGCTGTTTCAGCAGCTGTCTGAGCAGCAAAAGGAGTGCTTTTTCTTGAGCCTCTGAAACCGAGTCCGCCGGCACTTGCCCATGAAATGGCATTTCCCGCTGTATCAGTAATAGTAACTATTGTATTGTTGAAGGTTGAGCGAATATGTGCTGCGCCTTTTTCGATATTCTTTCTGTCACGACGTCTTGTACGTGTGGTTTTCTTAGCTACCTTAGCCATTTAGCTTATCCTCCTCTTATTTTTTCTTGCTTGCTGCTGCCTTTTTAGGACCTTTACGTGTTCTTGCGTTATTCTTTGTGTTCTGACCGCGAACAGGAAGTCCCTTTCTGTGTCTGATGCCACGGAGACAGCCGATTTCCATAAGTCTCTTGATATCAAGAGCCAGCTGACGTCTGAGGTCACCTTCAACAGTGTAGCCTGCATCAATAGCTTCTCTGAGCTTGTTAACTTCTGCTTCAGTAAGATCCTTAACTCTTGTGTCAGGATTGATGCCGTTTTCAGCTAATATTTTCTGAGAACTCTTAAGACCGATACCGTAGATATAGGTAAGACCGATCTCAACTCTCTTTTCTCTAGGTAAGTCAACACCTGCTATTCTTGCCATTGTGTTTTTACACCTCCAAAATTTCTTGTTGTTTGTATATGAATTAAGCTGTATGCTTAATCTTACGCACGAAACCCTCGTGCTGAAATAACAACTCGCATAAGTACCGGACTATGCCGGCAGCCGCGCTTAAACAAGTTATAAACAAATTGATTTGCATATTTTCATATGCGTTTTTATAAATCAGCCTTGCTTTTGCTTGTGCTTGGGATTTTCGCAAATTATCATGATTTTACCTTTTCTCTTGATAATTTTGCACTTTTCGCAAATCGGCTTTACTGACGGACGTACCTTCATGTCAATTACCTCCTATTTACTTTGAACGCCATGTTATTCTTCCGCGTGATAAGTCATAAGGACTCATTTCCAATGTAACCTTGTCGCCCGGTAAGATTTTAATGAAGTTCATTCTTAACTTGCCTGAAATATGTGCAAGTACCTGATGCCCATTTTCAAGCTCTACTTTAAACATTGCGTTGGGAAGTGTTTCCACTACTGTCCCTTCCAGCTCTAATACATCATCTTTAGCCACAGATATTACCTCCTGCTAATTCTCTGAATATTCCGCTAACGCTTTTCGCACCATGCAGTCTGTAACTGCTTCTGCGGATTCAAGCACATTCAGAACGGAGTCTGATACATGACCTGAAATCTGCAAGTGCCTGAGCTTTTTCTTTTTAGGCCGTTCAACTCTTCGGAGTTTCCCGTTGGCAATATAGGCATAATTATCCTCAGTCCTGAGGACTATGAACAATTCTCCCTTATCGCGGCCTGCTATTGAACGAACTATGTGTCCTTCCAGCTTTTCCATGACAATACCCATCCTTTCACTATCTGGTCAGTATTTCATAACCGTCTTTAGTTATGAGGACTGTATTTTCATAATGGGCAGACAAGCTGCCGTCAGCTGTAACAACCGTCCAATCATCGTCGAGAACCTCAACCTGCCAACCGCCTGCGTTTACCATAGGTTCTATGGCAAGCGTCATTCCGGCTGAAAGCTTCATTCCGCGTCCGGCTGCGCCGAAGTTTGGAACCTGAGGATCTTCATGCAGGCTTTCGCCTATTCCGTGCCCTACCAGATCTCTTACAACCGAAAAGCCGTTTTTCTCAACGTAGCTTTGAATGGCATAAGAAACATCGCCTAATCTGGCACCATGCTTTAAATACTTTACACCTTCAAAAAAGCTCTGTTTTGTTACTTCTATGAGCTTTTTTGCTTCATCGGAAATTTCCCCTACGGCAAAGGTTCTTGCCGCATCTCCGTGAAATCCGTCTTTTACGGCGCCCATATCAATGCTGATAATATCGCCTTCACGAAGGATTGTGGATTTGTGAGGAATTCCGTGAACCACTTCATCGTTTACGGAAGCACAGATGCTCGCCGGATATCCGTTGTAGTGGAGAAAATTAGGTTTTGCACCCTGAGAGAGAATGAATTTGTGGGCGATTGAATCGAGCTGTGCAGTTGAAATGCCGGGTTTTATATGTTCTCCCAGCAAATCAAGTGCTGCTTTTGTAATTCTGCACGCTTCACGCATCTTCTCAATCTGATGCGAAGATTTTATAGTAATCATCTTTTGTTCAGTCCTCTATTCCCAATGCATCAAAAACTCTCTTTACAGTATCTTCAAGAAGCTCCTGACCTTCTGCAACAGCAAGAAGTCCCATCTCCTTGTAGTAATCTATAATAGGTTCTGTCTCTTTATGGTAGATAGAAAGTCTGTTCATAATAGTTTCAGGAACGTCGTCGGCTCTCTGAATCAGCTCGCCGCCGCACTTATCACATACGCCCTCTGTCTTTGGCTTGTTTGAAACCACGTTGTAGGGAGCGCCGCATTTTGAACATTCTCTTCTTGATGAGAGTCTGCCCACAATTTCATCATCCGAAACTACAATACATAAAACCTTGTCAATTTTTACACCTGTTTCGGTGAGAGCCTTTGCCTGAGCAACTGTTCTCGGAAAACCGTCCAGGATAAAACCTTCTTTTACGTCAGGCTTTGAAAGTCTTTCCTTTACAACGTCAACTATTACGCTGTCAGGAACAAGCAACCCATCATTTATATACTGAGCTGCTACTTTGCCGACTTCTGTTCCTTCTTTGATAGCGCTGCGAAGCATTACGCCGGTTGAAATAGTCTGAATATTGAGCTTTTTAGCCAATATTTCACCCTGAGTACCTTTTCCGGCTCCCGGAGGGCCCATAAGAATTAAATTCATGGTACTACCTCCTTGATTAACCAAGGAATCCCTTGTAATGACGCATTACCATCTGTGACTCAATCTGCTGAACGGTTTCAAGTGCAACACCTTCCATAATCAAAAGTGATGTACCACCGATCTGAAGTGAGTTAATACCAAATATTGCACCTGCAATTACCGGTAAGATAGCGATTATACCGAGGAATATAGCTCCTGCAAGGTTAAGTCTGTTTGATACCTTGAAGATATAGTCGCTTGTGGGCTTGCCCGGACGAATTGCCGGAATGAAGCCGCCGTTCTTCTTTATATTATTTGCTATTTCAATAGGATTGAATTGAATTGAAGCATAGAAATATGTGAAGAAAATAATGAGCATGAAGTAAAGTACAGAATAGATTACATCACACCACCAGGGGCCGAGGCCTGCTGAAAGCATTGAGAGGAGAAGGTGTCCTACTCCTTGTGTTGGAATATTTCCGCCTGTAAGAAGTCTTACGATAGTTGACGGAAATGCCATAATGCTTGATGCGAAAATGATAGGCATAACGCCGCCGCTAACAACCTTGATAGGAATGTTTGTGCTCTGGCCGCCATACATCTTTCTGCCTACAACTCTCTTTGCATACTGAACAGGAATTCTTCTTTCTGCTGAGTTGAACAATACAACGAACGCTATTGCTGCAACTACGAGAACTACGATACAAGCAACAAGGATGATTTCCTTCATTGATGCACCGTCAGCAAGATACTGCTGATAGATTGTTCCTATTCCTGAGGGAATGCTTGAAACGATACCGGCAAAGATTATCATTGAAACACCGTTGCCGAGACCTTTTTCTGTGATAAGCTCTCCCAACCATACAATAAATGCAGTACCTGCTGTGAATGTGAGCACGATTGTGCAGAATCCAAGCACGTTTGTCTGAGTTATTGTGGTCATTTTGTTTGCAACACCCATGTTGTAGAGTGTTACATAAAGTCCTGCGCCCTGAATAAGAGCAAGGATTATTCCAACATATCTTGTGATTTTGTTGATTTTTCTTCTGCCCTCTACACCTTCTTTTGCCATTCTCTCAAGAGCGGGAATAGCAACTGTAAGGAGCTGAATGATAATTGATGCGTTGATATAAGGTGAAACACCAAGCGCCATTACGGTAGCATTTGCAAATGCACCACCGGTGAAGGTATTGAACAATGTAAACAAGTCAAGACCGCCACCACCGAGGAATGCGCTCATTGCATCAGCGCTGAGAAACGGTACGGGAATGTGTGCACCGAATCTGAAAATTATAAGCATCATTAATGTAAAAAATATTCTGCGTCTTAAATCCGGAATTTTAAATGCGTTTTTAAACGTTTCGAACATTTTACATCACCTCTGCCTTTCCGCCTGCCTTTTCAATCTTTTCTTTAGCGGATTCGGTGTACTTTGTAACCTTTACTGTAAGCTTCTTTGTAAGCTCACCTCTGCCCAAAAGCTTAACGCCGTCAAGAGTCTTCTTAACGATGCCCTTTTCGAGCAAGAGCTGTTCAGTTACTTCAGTTCCGTCCTCAAAAGCTTCAAGAGCTTCTATATTAATAGTAACATATTGTTTTGCAAATATATTTTTGAATCCACGCTTCGGCAAACGTCTGTAAAGAGGCATCTGACCACCTTCAAAACCAGGTCTTACACCGCCGCCTGAACGAGCATTCTGACCTTTGTGACCTTTACCGGAAGTTTTACCTGTGCCTGAACCAATACCACGGCCAACTCTCTTGACTGTGAATGTGGAACCTGCAGCGGGCTTTAATTCGTCCAATCTCATTTGCTGCACCTCCTTGTCTTTGTTTTAGTTTTCTTCTACTTCAACAAGATGGGAAACTTTATTAATCATACCTCTGATCTGAGGTGTATCATTGTGTTCCACAACGTGTCTTATCTTTCTGAGGCCAAGAGCCTTAACGGTAGCAATCTGGTCCTGCTTTCTACCGATTGTGCTTTTAACCAATTTAATTTTTAATGTAGCCATTATAGCACCGTTCCTTTCACGAAATATTAGGGCTAAAATTAACCCATGATTTCCTCTACGGACTTGCCTCTGAGCTCAGCTACGCGATCTGCCTGCTTAAGCTGTGCAAGGCCCTGGATAGTAGCGCTTACAACGTTTCTCTTATTGTTTGAACGCAAACACTTTGTTCTGATATCTCTGATACCAGCAAGCTCGAGAACCGCTCTGACAGCACCTCCGGCGATAACTCCTGTACCTTCTGCAGCAGGCTTAAGAAGCACTCTGCCGGCACCGTGTTCACCGATAACCTCGTGAGGAATTGTTGTTCCTACCAAAGGAACTGTAACCATGTTTTTCTTTGCATCTTCGATGCCTTTTCTGATTGCATCGGGGATTTCAGCAGCCTTACCCATACCGCAGCCTACATGACCGTTGCCGTCACCAACAACAACCAATGCGCTGAAACGGAATGTACGTCCGCCTTTAACAACCTTTGCAACTCGATTTATCGCAACAACGTTTTCTTGAATATCAAGTACTGATGCGTCTATTCTTTCAGCCACTATTGTTTACCTCCTCTATTAGAATACGAGTCCGCCTTCTCTTGCGCCTTCTGCAAGAGATGCTACTCTACCGTGATATACATATCCGCCTCTGTCGAATACTACTTCCTTGATGCCGGCAGCAATAGCTTTCTCTGCGATGAGCAAGCCTACCTTCTTAGCACCTTCGACATTACCGCCGTAGCCGTCAAAGCCCTTGTCAAGACTTGATGCAGCAACGAGTGTAACACCCTTAGTATCGTCAATAATCTGCGCATATATATTGTTCAAGCTTCTGAACACATTAAGACGAGGTCTCTCCGCTGTTCCGGAGATGTTCTTTCTAACTCTTCTGTGGCGCTTTAATCTCTGCGCTCTGCTGTTATATGGTTTAATCATTTACGAACACTCCTTTCTTATTTCTTCTTAGCACCGGTCTTACCTTCTTTACGTCTGATTACTTCATCAACGTACTTAATTCCCTTGCCCTTATAAGGTTCAGGCATTCTATACTCACGGATTTTGGCAGCTGTTTCGCCGACAACTTCCTTGTTAGCGCCCTTGATTATAATTTTGTTGGGAGCGGGAACTTCAATGGTAATACCATCTACTGGAGTGTAGTTAACGGGGTGTGAGTAACCAAGGCTGAGGTTGAGAGTCTTGCCCTGAAGAGCTGCTCTGTAACCAACACCGTTGATTTCAAGCTCCTTTGTGAAGCCTTCTGTTACACCGATAACCATATTGTTAATAAGTGTGCGTGTAAGTCCGTGAAGTGACTTATGCATTTTATCTTCTGAAGGACGTTCAACTGTGATAACGCCGCCTTCATTTTTGATAATCATATCGCTGTGAAGCTTACGTGAAAGTGTGCCGTTGGGGCCCTTTACTGTAACTTCGTTGTCATTACCAATCTTTACATCAACTCCGGCAGGAACTGTGATTGGTGATTTACCGATTCTTGACATGTTCGGTTTCCTCCTTATAACTTAAATTTTCTCTGTCCCGTATGATTCAGGCAAGACCTTACGACTCACCCCATACAGATACAGGTTTTCAGTCTATGCTGCGGAAAAAGCATCCGCAGACCTTGTGGTATATAAAATTACCAAACAAACGCTAAAACTTCGCCGCCGATATTTTCTTTTCTGGCTTTCTTGTCAGTCATAACGCCCTTTGATGTTGAGATAATAGCGATACCAAGACCTTTGAGAACCTTAGGAAGCTCTTCAGCTCCTGCATAAATTCTAAGACCGGGCTTAGAAACTCTCTTAAGACCTGTGATAACCTTTTCATTGTTCTGACCGTATTTCAGAGTAACACGGATGATGCCCTGTTTACCGTCATCTATTATCTGATAATTCTTTATATAGCCTTCTTCATTCAGAATCTCAACGATTGCCTTCTTCATGTTTGAAGCGGGGATTTCAACAGTTTCGTGCTTTGCTGAATTCGCGTTTCTGATTCTGGTAAGCAAATCTGCAATAGGATCAGTTATTTGCATTTAGTTTACCTCCTTCCGAAAACTTCGGGAAATCTCTTTTATGTTTGAGCCTGAGCCGCAATTAGCGGTTTACCAGCTTGCCTTCTTAACACCGGGAATTTCACCCTTGTAAGCCAATTCTCTGAAGCAAATACGGCAGATACCGAATTTACGAAGGTATGCATGAGGTCTTCCGCAGATTTTACATCTTGAGTAAGCCTGTGTGCTGTGCTTCGCTTTTCTCTGCTGCTTTATAATCATAGATTTCTTAGCCATAACATTTCCTCCTTATCAGCTACGAACAAACGGAGCGCCGAACTGTGCAAGAAGCTCACGAGCTTCTTCGTCAGTCTTTGCTGTTGTAACGAAAATAATATCCATACCTCTTATTTTATCGATCTTGTCGTAGTCAATTTCCGGGAAGATCAACTGTTCTTTAATACCGAGTGAATAGTTTCCTCTACCATCAAAAGCGTTGGGGTTTATTCCTCTGAAGTCACGAACTCTGGGGAGTGCCACATTGAAGAGTCTATCCATGAACTCATACATTTTTGCACCACGAAGTGTAACCTTACAGCCAATGTTCATGCCCTCTCTGAGCTTGAAGTTAGCAACTGATTTTCTTGCCTTTGTTACGATAGGCTTCTGACCTGTAATTGCAGCAATATCGTTGCAAGCTGCTTCAATAGCCTTAGGATTCTCTCTTGCTTCGCCAAGACCAACGTTTACAACAATCTTGTCGAGCTTAGGAATCTGCATAACGCTTTTATAACTAAATTTCTGCATCATTGCCGGAGCAATTTCAGCTTTATACTTTTCCTGCATTCTACTCATTGTATGAATTTACCTCCTTCCGAAAATTATTGAATGTCTGCACCGCACTTTTTGCAGTATCTTGACTTTGAGCCGTCCTCAAGAACCTTGATACCTGTTCTTGAAGCCTTACCGCATACTGAGCAGACTCTCATTACGTTAGAAGCATCGATTGCTGCTTCCATATTGATTATACCGCTTTCCTGGCCCTGCATTCTTGCTTTCTGGTGCTTTTTAACCATTGCAACGCCTTCAACGATAACCTTGTTCTTAGAAGGCATAACTACTGTTACTTTGCCTTCCTTGCCCTTATCCTTGCCGGCAATAACCTTAACGGTATCACCGCGCTTAACATGCATTTTTTTCATAGCCTGTATCCTCCAATCAAAGAACTTCCGGAGCCAATGATAATATCTTCATGTACTCTTTATCTCTGAGCTCTCTTGCAACAGGTCCGAATATACGTGTACCTCTTGGGTTTTTATCGTCTTTTACGATAACCGCTGCATTTTCATCAAATTTAATATAAGAGCCATCGGCACGCTTACATTCTTTTACGGTTCTTACTACAACAGCCTTTACAACGTCACCTTTTTTAACCACACCACCGGGTGTTGCTTTCTTGACGCTGCATATGATTTCATCACCAACAGCTGCATATCTTTTCTTTGAACCGCCAATTACACGGATGCACATTACTTCCTTGGCACCTGTGTTGTCAGCTACCTTCAGGCGTGTTTGTTGTTGAATCATATTAAACTTCCTCCTTTAGCCGATTACTGTGCCTTTTCGACTATCTCAACAAGTCTCCATCTCTTATCCTTTGACAGAGGTCTTGTTTCCATAACCTTTACCTTATCGCCTACAGCACAAATATTTTCCTCATCGTGAGCCTTGAGCTTGTAGGTACGCTTTACAACCTTGCCGTAAAGCGGATGCTTTACGCTGTATTCTATTGCAACAACGATTGTTTTATCCATCTTGTCGCTTACTACTTTACCGATTTTAACCTTACGGTTGTTTCTTTCCACGTTAGCGTCCTCCTTTCATAGAACAATGCTAAATTCTATTTGACGTAAGCTTCACGCATTAGTTAGCGGAAGGCTCGTTATCTCTTTCGTGAATAATTGTCAAGATACGAGCGATAGTCTTCTTTACGTCACCGATCTTCTTTGGATTTTCGAGCTGGTTTACAGCCTTCTGAAATCTAAGGTTGAACAGCTCCTGCTTCATTTCAGCAAGCTTTTCTTCGAGCTCAGCTGTTGATAATTCTCTAACCTCATTTATCTTCATTCTTATTCACCATCCTCTGCTTCACGTTTTACAAACTTAC
The DNA here is from genome assembly GCA_045128915.1 of Clostridia bacterium. Taxonomy (GTDB): domain Bacteria; phylum Bacillota; class Clostridia; order UBA1381; family UBA1381; genus RGIG9115. Next base: position 14,732 of record JBGVIT010000059.1, on the reverse strand, counting down.
ATTTAATAGGAAGTTTGTGCATAGCAAGACGGAGCGCTTCACGTGCTACCTCTTCGCTAACGCCGCCGATTTCGAACATAACTCTGCCGGGCTTAACTACTGCTACCCAATATTCAGGTGAACCTTTACCTGAACCCATTCGAGTTTCAGCGGGCTTTCTTGTTATCGGCTTGTCCGGGAAAATCTTTATCCATACTTTACCGCCACGCTTTGTATATCTTGTCATAGCGATACGGGCAGCCTCAATCTGTCTTGAAGTAATCCAAGCGGGCTCAAGGGCCTGCAAACCGAATTCGCCGTTAGAAACAACGTTGCCGCGTGTTGCTTTTCCCTTCATTCTTCCGCGCATTACTCTTCTATACTTAACTCTCTTAGGTAATAACATTATTGTCTGCCTCCCTTCGGCTTTCTGTCAGAACGCTGTCTTCTTTCGCGTCTTTCGGGCTTTTCGTCAACAGACTTCTTTGAATCAGCAAGGACTTCACCCTTATAGATCCAAACCTTTACGCCGAGGATACCGTATGTTGTTTTTGCTTCAGCAAAACCATAATCGATATCTGCACGAAGTGTCTGAAGGGGAATTGTACCCTCGTGATACTGTTCTGTTCTTGCGATTTCAGCTCCGCCAACTCTTCCTGCAACAGCAGTTTTGATGCCTCGGCATCCGAGCTTCATTGCGCGTCCCATAACCTGCTTCATAGCACGTCTGAAGGATACACGTCTTTCGAGCTGAGCTGCGATGTTTTCAGCTACGAGCTGTGCGTTTGTATCAGGAGATTTAACTTCCATGATATTAACGTTAACGCCCTTACCTGTCATCTTTTCAAGGTCAAGCTTAAGCTTATCGATTTCTGCTCCGCCCTTACCGATTATGATACCGGGTTTAGCAGCGTAGATTGTGATGTAAACCTTCTTCTGCTTTCTTTCGATAGCAATCTTGGCAACACCGGAATCGTAGCAAGCTTTCTTAACGAACTTTCTGATATTGTAGTCTTCAACCAACTGGTCTCCGAAATCTTTCTTTCCTGCAATCCACTTAGAATCCCAATCTTTGATGATTCCGACTCTAAGACCGTGCGGATTTACTTTCTGTCCCATAATGAACCTCCTTTTCCGATTAGTCTTGCATTTCCTTCAAAACCATAGTAACATGACTTGTTTTCTTCATGATTCTGAATGCTCTGCCCTGTGCTCTCGGTCTGATTCTCTTGAGAGTGGGGCCCTGAGTTGCATAACATTCTGCAACATATAATTTCTTTTTGTCCAAATTGTGATTGTTCTCTGCATTGGCAATAGCTGATGCCAAAAGCTTTTCGAGATATTCACTTGCTGATTTGGGTGTATTTTTCAGTATGCCCATTGCAACGTTGACAGGCTTGTTTCTTATAAGGTCAAGCACAATCTTCATCTTTCTGGGTGATATACGAGCGTATCTTAATACTGCGCGTGCTTCCATTACCGGAAACCTCCTTTCGATTTATAAGCAATTTATTCTTATATATAATAAATTATCTGGATGTTTTAGCACCGGCATGACCTTTAAAGGTTCTTGTGGGAGCAAATTCGCCAAGTCTGTGACCAACCATATCCTCACTTATGAATACCGGAACATGTTTTCTGCCGTCGTGAACAGCAATAGTATGACCTACCATTTCAGGGAAAATCGTTGATGCTCTTGACCAGGTCTTTACAACCTTCTTTTCGTTTGCAGCGTTCATTGCATCAATTCTCTTCATGAGGCGCTCTTCAACGAAAGGTCCCTTTTTAAGTGATCTACCCATTTATATTCCTCCTCTCGGAAACAATAAAACTTAATTATTTGTCGTTTCTTCTCTTTATGATAAACTTGTTTGATTTGTTCTTTTTCTTTCTGGTCTTCAAGCCGAGTGCCGGTTTACCCCAAGGAGTAACAGGCGCGGGACGACCGATAGGTGATTTACCTTCACCACCACCGTGAGGATGGTCGTTCGGGTTCATAACAACGCCTCGAACAGTAGGTCTCCAACCCATGTGACGCTTTCTGCCGGCTTTACCGATAGAAATGTTTTCATGCTGTTCGTTACCTATAACGCCGATTGTTGCCTTACAATTAAGTCTTATCATACGAACTTCGCCGCTTGGAAGTCTTACCTGAGCATATTCGCCCTCTTTTGCCATAAGCTGTGCGCTTACGCCTGCTGAACGAACGAGCTGTCCGCCCTTGCCGGGATAAAGCTCAATGTTGTGGATAAGAGTACCTACGGGAATATCTTTTATGAAAAGTGCATTACCGGGCTTAATATCTGCGCCGGGGCCGCTTATTACCTTATCTCCGTCAGTAAGTCCCTGGGGAGCAAGTATATAAGCTTTTGTTCCGTCTTCGTACTGAATAAGTGCGATATTTGCTGATCTGTTAGGATCGTATTCGATGCCGATAACTGTTGCTGCAATTCCGTCCTTATTTCTCTTAAAGTCAATAATTCTGTATTTCTTTCTGTTTCCGCCGCCTCTGTGACGAACTGTGATTCTGCCGTATGAGTTTCTACCTGCATTCTTCTTTTTCTTTGCAAGCAATGAACGCTCAGGCTCAAACTTTGTGATTTCTGAGAAATCACTTACCGTCATAAATCTTCTGGCAGGCGAAGTAGGATTATACTTTTTAATAGCCATTATCCTTTTCACTCCTTATCTCAAATCATGTGGGTTTCAGATTACATCTCGAGAAGCTCGATTGTCTTTGAACCCTTGGCAAGTGTTACTATTGCCTTCTTGTAGCTGGGGCGACGTCCTTCATATCTGCCCATTCTCTTCATCTTGCCGAGAACGTGCATTGTGTTCACCTTTGCTACTGTTACGCCGAATACTTCTTCAACGGCTTTCTTTATCTCAATCTTATTTGCGCTCATGGGCACTTCAAAAGTGTATTTTTTGATTTCGTTACCCTCACGGTCAAATACCGGAGTCATTGAACGCTCGGAGATAATTGGTCTTCTTACTATATCGTATGAATTCATTATGCAAGTACCTCCTGGATTTTTTCAACGGCTTCTTTTGCAACAACGAACTTTGTATATTTAACAACTTCATAAGTGTTAAGCTGTGAAACGTAAGTTGGCTTAACGTTCTTAATGTTTCTTGCTGAGAGATATACGTTCTTATCAAGGTCAGCTGTTACTACGAGAGCCTTTTCAGCATTCAACGCTTTGAGCATTGATGCAATCTTAGCTGTCTTAACTTCCTCCATCTTAAGTCCGTCAACTACGATAAAGTCGTTTGTTGCAACCTTTGATGAAAGAGCTGATTTAAGAGCTATTCTCTTAATCTTCTTATTTACTGAATAGCGATAATCTCTGGGCTTAGGTCCGAGTGCAACGCCACCGCCTGTCCACTGTGGAGCGCGGATTGAACCCTGTCTTGCACGACCTGTTCCCTTTTGTCTCCAAGGCTTGATGCCACCGCCGCGTACTTCTGTACGTGTCTTAGTGCTCTGTGTGCCTTGTCTCTGATTTGCAAGGTAGTTTTTAACAACCTCGTGAACTACGGGGCCGTTTACTTCTACTCCGAAAATGCTTTCTGCAAGTTCGATTGTGCCTACTTCCTTGCCTTCCATATTATATAAAGCTACTGTTGGCATACTTATATCCTCCTTTCCCAAAATCCTCGTTATGCTTTCACACTATTTCTGATAGTGATAAGTCCGCCCTTAGCACCGGGAACTGCACCTTTGATCAGAATAATGTTTTCTTCAGCGTTTACTTTAACAACTTCAAGATTCTGAACTGTTACTTTTTCAACGCCCATGTGTCCGGGAAGCTTCTTTCCCTTCATAACGCGGCCGGGGCTTGAGCAAGCGCCCATAGAACCGGAACCTCTGTGGTAACCTGAACCGTGAGTCATAGGACCTCTGTGGAGTCCCCATCTCTTCATCGGACCTGCAAAGCCTTTACCTTTGCTGATACCGGTTACATCAACTTTTTCTCCGGCTTCAAATGTATCTGCTTTGATTTCATCTCCAACATTCAGCGCTGAGATGTCCTCAAGTCTGAATTCTCTTAAATATTTCTTTGCGGCAGTGTCTGCCTTTGCGAAATGGCCCTTCATAGGCTTGTTGAGGCTCTTTTCTTTAACCTCGCCGTAACCTACCTGAACGGCATCGTAACCGTCTGTTTCAACTGTCTTCTTCTGCACTACTGTACAGGGACCGGCAAGAATAACGGTTACCGGTACTACTCTTCCGTCTTCGTTGAAAATCTGAGTCATACCGATTTTTGTTCCTAAAATTGCTTTTTTCATTTAGAAATTCCTCCTATTACAGTTATTGGTTCACGCTTTGCGCGAACATGACCTGCATCATAGCCATTGGCTACTGCACTTTGTTTTTGCGGGTTTTGAAATTATTTCTGGATTACGTTAATTTCAACGCCTGCGGGAAGATCAATCTTGATAAGTGATTCCAATGTCTTTTCGCCAGGAACCAAGATGTCGATCAATCTCTTGTGAGTTCTTCTTTCGAACTGTTCTCTAGAATCCTTGTACTTATGCACAGCTCTGAGGATTGTTATAATCTCCTTATCTGTCGGAAGCGGAATAGGACCTGATACCTTAGCACCTGTTCTCTTTGCGATTTCAACAATCTTTTCCGCTGACTGATCAAGAACTGCATGATCATAAGCCTTAAGCTTGATTCTGATTTTGCTTGCTGCCATGTTTTTCCCTCCTTGATTAATTTTTGCATTGTGAACGCACGACAGCTCCTAATGAAAATTGCACACACCGCCGGGTGTTTCGTGCCACCCTCAAATAAAAACCCAATCTCAAGTTTTGCGAGAATTGGGCATCTTAGTCTTGTACGTTTTCGGCAAAAAAGCGCAAACTCCCCCTACACAGGTTCGGGATTGTTCGCTGTATTAAGCTCAGAAAACGTGACTGTCGCCCGGTTTCGTGAATCGGACATTCTCCACGGAAAAACCAACCTCAAAGGGTTGCAACCTCCCGCTTCATCGATTGTTTTGTATTGAATTTTACACCAATACACATTTGTCACAACGATACCATTATACACGAAAAATCCAGCAAATGCAAGCTTTTTGAGCAAAAAATCATATACAAACTTATTTCGTTTTTTATAGTTTTTTTGGTCATTTTACACTTAATAAACAAATTTTCAAATTATTACCCACTATATATTGGGTTAGCAAGCCGCTAACCACACAATCGGGCGATTTTGAAGGCTTTTTAAGGATGCAGAATTTATTAATTTCCTACAAATTTACACATTACACCAAAGATGAATATTTCTTTCTGTATCCGTAAGGTGAAATTCCCGTCTTTTTCTTGAAAATCCTGCTGAAATAAAATTGATCCTCATATCCGATTACAGATGATATTTCACTTACGGAATATTCACTTTGCTTAAGGTAAAAGCAAGCTGCATTGATTCTTTGCATAAGTATATACTCCTGCGGAGACATTTTCATAGCCCTCTTAAACAACGTACGGTAATTGGATATACTCATGTTTTCCTTTTCTGCAAGAGCAGCAACGGATATGTTCTCGTTATAATGCCGATGAATGTACTCTATTGTGTGAAGACACTCTTTTCTGCTATTAAAAGCTTTTCTTGCCAGCAACGTCATAAGCTCCGCAAGCTTAGCAGCCGACGCTATGCGAAACAAGCTGTCGTTTAGAATAAACTCGGAAAATATTGCCTCATAAAGTTCTCTGACGTCATCACACATTCCTATCTCATACGCCTTTTCTGTCTGAAACCCCATTTGTTCAACTATTTGTCTCCCGTGGTTGCCGGTGAAATTAAGCCAATAATAGTTAAGGAAATCCCCCTTAGTACCAAACTCACTTTTTATAGGACTAATTATTATAAAATGACCTTGTTTCACTTTTATCTCATAATCATCTACCCAAAAATCCAGCTCTCCGTTTATAACATACACCAGACTGTAATCTTTTCTGCAGGCCCCCGACCTGAACGGCGCATGATAATATTCCACCCCTGCACAGTTAATCGCAAGGGGTAGAGAGTCTATAAATAAATTTGCGTCGTGCAACGTTTTTGTATGGAAATAATTTTGTCTTGCTACCATAATCTAACTCCTGTTTAACTATTTGTCTATATTATACCACATAAACAAGCTGTTTTCAACGTCTTTTTTGCGATTTGGTTGTTGATTAGTCCATATTTTTCTTTTATTTGTCTATGGAATGTATCACATAAACATGATAAAATACAATCAAACAAAAGGAGGTTTTGTCCATGAAGCTTCAAAATCATAACATTATAATTAAAATTAATGATAAAACAGGAATTACTGAGGGCATTTATCAGGCAAATGACCGCTATGCAATGAATTGGGTCCATGAAGATATTATATGGGGAATTCCCGAGGGCTTTGAAACAAAAACAGTACAACTGAAAGACAACTCCGCTACTGCTGTTTTTTCAAGCAAGGCACCTGGAGCTTTGCCCTTCCACAGCGAAATGACAGGGCTTGAACTGGTAATTGAAAAAACTTTTACTGATAAAGGGTATTCAGAAAAATACACCATTACCAATACAAACGATGCAGAGTTTTTTCTCACCAAAGAAAATTTCGGCATCCCATATCCATATCAGTGCAACTACTCTACCGCCAAAGATATTTTTCATCTTTTAACAAACAAATGTAACAACCATATATGGTGCGGCGGGGATGTGTGCTGGATTTATTCTGTCCGATGCAACGGAGAAGCGCCTTATCTTGTAATGGAAACCAAGCAAGGTGCTATTGATGATTATTCCATATCTTATGATATATCAAAAACACGTGGAACCTCAGCTTACAGAGGCGCTATTGTACTTCATCCAAGAGAATGTATCATTCCGCCCGGAAAAAGCATGGTTTATGAATTTGTGTATAACTTCCAAAACACAAAACCCGACGAGATGCTTACAGATAATGTTCCTTTAAGGTTTTTTGCCGAAGCTTATACCGCAAAGCCAAAGGAGAAAATCAACCTTTTCTTAGAAAGCCACACTCCATGGGAGAATGCTGTAATATATACAGAGAACGAAAAATTCAAGCTTGAAAAAGGAGTCAATAATGCATCTTTAATTCTAAGCTTTGATACACTGGGCGCAAAAAAAATAACAGCCGACATTGATGGAAAAACAACCTGGCTGACAATAAACATTATGCCGTCAGTAGATGAAATATTGGAGAAAAGAGCATACTTCATTGCCGAGAAACAGCAGTATCACGCCAAGGGCAGCCATCTGGACGGAGCTTACCTTATTTATGATGACGAAACAAAAGGTGTTTATTACAGAAACGGCGAAAATGACCACAACACAAACAGAGAGCGTATTGCCATGGGACTTATAGTGCTTCGTCAGCTTCAAAAAAGATATGACGAAAAGCTCATGGCATCAATTACGAAGCACAGAGAATTTATTGAACGTGAGCTTCTTGACAAGGAAACGGGAATGGCTTACGGTGACGTTTGCCACAAAAACAACCATTTAAGAATTTACAACTTCCCCTGGCTCAGTGATTATTACATGGAGTGGTACCATCTAACCGGAAAAGCTGAATATATAGAAATTGCCGGCAAAATTATGCTTAAATATTATGGTTTTGGAAACTATACTCAAGACTCTCAATGCATTGAAGCCGTGAACTTGGCAGATTGCTTGGAAAAAGAAGGCTTTTCAGAGCTTCGCCAGGAGTTTATAAAGCAGTTCCTCATCCATGCCGATTCAATTCTTGACCCAAACAGACAGACCTCTTCTCACGAAGTTGTCTATGCTCAGGAGGCTCCAAACTGTATGTGCACATATCTTTGTCAGGCATACATAATTACCGGCGATAAAAAATATCTTGACTGTGCTCATAAATACGAAACCATGTCACAACCATTCTACGCAAAGCAGCCTGATTTCCACCTTAACTGCGGCACAATCAGATATTGGGACAGATATTGGTTCGGTAAACGTCGTTCTTGCGGAGATTTGTTCCCTCATTACTGGAGCATCCTCACATCTTGGACATATTATTGGTACGATAAAGCCTCAGGACATAATAAGCACTCAAATATTATTAAAAATAACATCGGTGGAAATCTTTGTATTTACAGAGAAGACGGATTTGCAGCAAACAACTATCTGTATCCTTACAAGGTTGTACAATATTCATCGGACCCTATGCACTATGACCGACATTTGAAAGTAGGTACTTGGTGGGGCAAAAACTACGATGCATGGGCAAACGACCAGGATTGGTCACTTTACTACGCAAGTATTATTCAGTAATAAAACAGTCTGTTGCTTCATGCAACAGACTGTTTTGTTATGCTCTTTTTATCAATACATTTTGCTCGTATTCTTTTACAGCAGTAATATAGTCACTCTCTACATTCTCACGTCTTAAATATTCATCCCAGATATCGCCGAAGGGCGCAGTTTTTATTTCTTCCTGAAATACCATGAGTGATGTCATATCGTTTGTATCCTGAAGCTCACTCATTGCAGCCGCAGGCTGTAAGAGTGCATACAAAAGCGACTTCTGCACACTTCTCATTCCCGTTATCCATGCGCTGATACGGTTGATTGAAGCATCAAAGTAATCTGTGGCAATAAATACTCTGTCAAGAGCATCATTTCTTACGATTTCTTTTGCCATTTCTTTTGTTTCATCATCAAACAAAACAACATGGTCGCTGTCCCATCTGACAGGTCTTGTTATGTGCAATGCAATTTTTTCATGGAAAGGAAGCATTGACGGAATCTTGTCATAAACCATTTCAGTAGGATGATAATGGCCGTTATCCATAAGAGGTGTTATTCCTCTTGATGAAACGTAGTTCATGCAGAACTCTGCTGAGCCTACTGTATATGATTCAACTCCTATACCGAAAACCTTTGATTCAAGACAGATATATACCTTTGACTTGTCATAATCAACAGAAAGAATTTCGTCAAGAGATTCCTTAAAACGCTCTCTCGGTCCTAATCTGTCAGCCGGAATATCCTTATATCCGTCAGGAATCCATATATTCATAACACACGCAATGCCGGTCTGTTCAGCAAAATACTGCGATATTTCCACACATCTCTTTCCATGCTCAACCCAGAACTTTCTCACGTTTTCATCAGGCGACGAAAGGGTAAGATTATCCTTTACCATGCTGTGAGAAAAGAATGTAGGATTAAAGTCAATACCCAAATTTCTTTCCTTGGCAAACTTTACCCAAGCTTCAAAATGCTCCGGCTTCAAGGCATCTCTGTCCGCTCTTTCCCCGTCTTTGAAAATTGCGTAGCAAGCGTGAATGTTTAGCTTTTTCTTTCCGGGAATAAGGGACATTGCCTTATCCATATCAGCCATAAGCTCTTCAGGATTGCGCGCTTTGCCCGGATAGTTACCTGTAGTCTGAATTCCTCCGGAAAGTGCTGCATCATTGTCAAAACCCGTTACATCATCACCTTGCCAGCAATGCATTGAAACGGGAACATCTTTTAAAATTTCAAGCGCTCTGTCTGTATCAACTCCAAGCTTTGCATACATAGCTTTTGCTTCTTCATATCTGCTCATTATATTCTCCCCCTATTGTTTTTTTCTTAATTATAACATCGGGGCATAAAAAAACAAAGGACATTTTTTGACTAAAAAAATGTCCTTATTTGATTAATTTTCATTTACTGTTTTTCTGTATCGCCCCGGCGTTATACCATAGTATTTTTTGAAGGTTCTGGAAAAATAGCTTACATTTTCATAGCCTACTTTCTCTGCAATATCATCAATTTTCATGTCCGTATTTTTCAGAAGAAAGCAGGATTGGGAAAGTCTTTTCTCCTGAACAAGCTCCGTATAGTTTTTTCCGGTCCGCAGCTTTATCTCTCTTGATAAGTAGCTTATATCATAATGCATAAGCTTTGCAAGCTCCCTAAGGCTGCCCACCGTATAATTTTCTTCTATGTAGCGCAAGGTTCTCACAACAGTTTCATCCTCTTTACCCGACGATACGAGTTTATCGGTATGGTTTATCAGCTGCAGGAACAAAAGTCCCATTGTTGTCTGGTTTATATTTCGTTTGTTTGGCATTTCATTAACAAGAGTCCATATGAGATTTTCAACTAAGTTCTGCACAGGCAATACGTCTGATACACAAAAATGAAGATAACCGCCTCCGTTGTTTGTAAGACAGTCTATCACAAACCGCCTGAGAGGAGTATCTTCCTCCCCCATCATCTGCAAGGCATTATCAAAAAACTCAGGCAATACTATAAAATTTACTGCCACATCATCCATCTGTGCAGGTAAAATCTCCTGCTTCGCTCTTTGGCATAGAAATAAAAGCTCGCCCTCTTTCAGCTCAATAGGCTCACCGTCAACTATATGGCAGGTCTTGCCGCTGCACATATATATTATTTCCACATAATCGTGGGAATGCTCCGGAAAATGAACAAATCTTGTATGCGGTCGTACGTCAATTAGTTTACCGTTACTGAGCATTTTTTTGCTGTTTACTATGTTATTAAAGCTTTCCATATATAAGCTTCTGTTTATATTACCATCACCTGACAGAATTTTTTCTTCCTCAGGTGTTATTTTTTTCAGCTTATCCAAAAGCTGTCTATTAATCATGACTCTCAACCCTTCTAACCAGCTTCATTATGATTATATATTATTGTCCAATGTTTGTCAACAATTCCGTAGTTTTTGGTCATAAACCCATGCAAAAGAGTGCATACTAATTCCAATCTGATATACAGCAATATTTAAGGACGGTGTTACACTATGAGTTTTATTAATTATGATTTTATGCTAAAGAACCAAGTGGCAAAGGAAATCTACGAATCTGTAAAGAATTTGCCCATTATTGACTACCATTGCCACCTTTCGCCAAAAATGATTGCGGATAATTATAAGTTTAAAAATGCATATGAGCTTTTCCTCGGCGGCGACCACTACAAATGGAGACAGATGCGCACCTTTGGTATTGACGAAGAGTATATAACAGGCGTCGCTGATGATTTTGAAAAGTTCAAAGCCTTTGCAAAAATCATGCCGTATCTCATCGGCAATCCTTTATTTCATTGGACTCAGCTTGAGCTAAAACGATATTTCGGAATTGATGAAATTTTATCAGAGGACACAGCAAAGGAAATCTGGGATAAATGTAATGAGCTTCTTGCTCAGGATGATTTCTCTGCACAAAGCCTTATAAAAAAATCAAATGTTGAGGTTATATGTACAACAGATAACCCCTACGACAATCTGGAATATCACAAACAGCTGCAAGGCGGAGAATTCAAAGTGCTGCCTACATTCCGACCTGACCTTGCAAATACAAAAGACGATATAACCGAAAGACTGGACTTCTTTCATGAAATGGGTTGCAGACTTTCTGACCACGCCATTGATGAAATGAATGATGATATTATAAGAAAAATAATAATGCTGGGCGAAGAATATGCAAAGCGTGGCTGGACAATGCAGTTGCATATAGGCGCTCTCAGGAACAACAACTCCAAGATGTTTGAAAAGCTCGGTGCTGATACGGGCTTTGACTCTATAAATGATTTTGAAATTGCCCGAGGCCTGTCAAAAATACTTGACTCTCTGAATAAAAAGGATTTACTTCCTAAAACTATTATTTATTGTTTAAATCCCAAGGACAATTATGTTATCGGAACAATGCTTGGCAACTTCCAGCAGGGGCCTGTACGTGGGAAGATACAGTTTGGCTCAGGCTGGTGGTTCTGTGACCAGAGAGATGGTATGGAGGAGCAAATGAAGGCTCTTTCTAATCTTGGAATGATTTCATGCTTTGTGGGAATGCTTACGGACAGCAGAAGCTTTGTATCATACACACGTCATGAATATTTCCGAAGAATACTTTCAAATCTTCTTGGTAAATGGATAACCGAGGGCGAATACCCCTACGACATTGACAAGGTATCGGAAATAGCAAAGAATATATGCTATTATAATGCTAAAGAATATTTTAACTTCTAAACAAAAAGGCTGTTGCTAAAGCAACAGCCTTTTTTTGTTAATCTAAGCATGAATATAATATATTTCTCATTTCAGTTTGAATTCTTAAACTCCAATTATGGACATGCTGGAAATATGTAAGACTCAGTTGATTTTTGGTATCAACCACAGCAAAGCCTCCTGCTGCTCCGTCCCATCCAAATTCACCAATAGGACTAAGAGAGCCGCTTCTTACCTTGTCAATATGGGTTCTGACTCCAAGACCGTAGCCGTAGCCCGCTCTCATTGCGTCAAAATCTGCACATCTTTTGCCCGTTAGATGATTTGTTCCCATAAGCTCCACAGTTGACGCTGACAAAATACGCTTGCCTGATTTTCCTATGCCGCCGTTTGCTATGGCGTCAAGGAACAGTGCATAATCCTCTGTGCATGATGTAAGACCTGCTCCGCCGCTTTCATATTGGTCAGAAAGATTATATACGCATTCAAGAGGTACTCTTTTTCTTGTGCCATCAGATTCAAAGCAATATCTTGCTGCCATTCTCTCCATATCTTTATCATTTTTCGGAAGTCCGAAAAATGTATTTTTCATACCTAAAGGCTCAAATATATTTTCTTTCATATATTCACCCAAAGTCTTACCTGACAGCACCTCAACAAGCGCACCCAATACGTCATGGCAAAGACTGTATCTGTATCTTGTACCCGGCTCAAATAACAGTACCTTGTCTGCCATTGCTCTCACAAGCTCTCTTGTGGTTTTCTTGCCGGCGTTTAAGGCTTTCTTTATAGGTTCATCGCCAAGTGCATAATCAAGTCCGGCACTCATTGTAAATAAATCTCTGATAGTAATAGGGTTTTTAGCATAACCGTCAGCTTCCGCATTGCCGCTTTCGCCTACTGCACCGCCCGTTGTGATTTTAGCACCATCGTCAGCATAATCCCCTTCTGTGCTTATTTTCATTTTTTTAAATTCAGGAAGATATAGTGAAATAGGATCGTTTAACTGGTAGAGTCCTTTTTCAAAAAGCTGCAATGCACATGTGCAGGTTATCATTTTGGTCATAGAAAAGATAAAATACAGCTCATCGCCCTGCATCTTTTTGTTGTTTTCCTCATCGCTCATTCCGGTATAATATCTGAAAATCTGCTCATGCCCCTTATAAACCAAACAGTCAACTCCCGGAGTATTATACTCCTTTACCAGCCTGTCCATATAATTTTGAAGTCTTGTAAAATCCATTGAATTATCACCTGTCTTTTATTAGTTTTTTACATTGTATCATGCTACTAAACATTTGTCAATAACATACAAAGAAGCTATTGCATATGCAATAGCTTCTTTGATTACAAATATTTTCTTATATCTATCGCAAGCTGCTCCTCTAAGTTAATGAGCCTTTTTGCTATGTCCTTGGAAACCTCGTCTGCGGCTTCGTATTTATTCATATATTTGTTTAGTGACTTAACACCCATATTACAGCCATCAGTTATAAGGTCTGCAACTGTGGCGTCTGAATCGTTCATTGCGAGCATTACATTGGTTTTTATCCATGACATGCTTTTTGCCACAGCTGCAGGCTCTTTGCCATCATCCTGGTACTTGTCAAGCAAGCTTTGGATTTCGCTGTCAAGCTTGTCATGTTCATTTTTGCAATTTATAAGTTTTTCCTTAAAATCCTTTTTCTCTACATTATCAAGGACTTCATCAATAGATGAAATACCCATTTTAACCCCTGCATCACATTCTCTTAAAAGCTTTATGGTATCTTGCTCAATCATAATTATTATACTCCTTTTTTATTGTTGTATAATAATTATTCCCATGTTTAATAAAGTTAATGCAAAAATTTATTTTCTACCTTTCAAATTATAATATAGAATTTTCAGTATTTTACCTATATAAATCAGCACACTTTCGTGTACGTATTTTTGGCTTTCACGTACATAATAGATGCAACAGATTTTAGATAAATTTTGCACTTTCGTGCAAATCGAAATTATTGCTTCGCAATAGCTAAATAACTCCTTCGGAGTAGCTAAATTAAATTCGCCAAAAGCGTGCATAGCACATTTAGCTGCCGTAGGCAATTTAGCTGAACTTGTTCAATTTAGCTCGCGTTAGCGAATTTAGCTGAAAAAAAGACTTGTCGAAACAAGTCTTTTTTTCAGGAAGAACCGAATGGTTTAGATGACACTATTTTGGCGATATACTCACTTGCGTTCGTGCGATATATTTGCTTCGCAAATTCGATATAACTCCACTTCGTTCCGTTGCGATATGATATAAATTCCTTATCTCGTCCCGAAGGGACATATCGCATTACGCAGTAATATATCGCGTACAAAGTACATATCGCAAATTCCGTCAGGAATTTATATCGCTGAAAAAAGCGTACTGAATTTTCAGTACGCTTTTTTCATGGTGGGCCCTCAGGGACTCGAACCCGGGACCGTCCGGTTATGAGCCGGATGCTCTAACCAACTGAGCTAAAGGCCCTTATGAAATGAGCCTTCTTGTTTCAGAAGGCTCGTTGGTGACCCGTGCGGGAATCGAACCCGCGTTACCGCCGTGAAAGGGCGGTGTCTTAACCGCTTGACCAACGGGCCATAATAAGTATTTAAGAGGCAAGTCGGTTCCGGCAACGTTCTACTCTCCCGGGCAGTCTCCCGCCAAGTACCATCGACGCTGAAGAGCTTAACTTCTGTGTTCGGCATGGATACAGGTGGATCCTCTTCGCTATCGCCACCGGATTCGACTTC
>JBGVIT010000058.1:0-10291 GCA_045128915.1 Clostridia bacterium | reverse complement strand
TTTCTTTTTGAAGCCAAAGGCGCAAAAAGAAAAGTTCCCAAAAGAAAAACGCCGCATGGGGAGGCGGTCGCTTCCCCAAAAGCTCCGCAAAACTTTTCTGTCGGGCTGCGGTGCCTTCGCCGCTAAACACCAATTTATCTGCCGCCCAAAGCCAACGTCTCGTTTTACCGAAAAGCGGGCTACACAAAAAACGCCGTCCGAAAAGGACGACGAAAAAGCTGTGAGCAACACAACATATTTATTATATCATAAAATTTCCGTCTTGTAAAGAGCTTTTTGGACATTATTGCGAATTTCTACGCTTTATACAAAAAATAATTGTGAAGTTTTTACAAATTGCCTATTGAAATAGGGGTTGAAATGTGATATAATACAAGTGAAGAAAGGAAGGTACAGTCCAATGGCAAACTAAGCTTCAAGACTTCACTTCTCCAAAGGCTACCAAATCGTATCAGGAATCTGAGCCGTTAAAAATGGTAGAAAACACGGCGATGTGACGCATAATATAGATCTGTAAAGTCTTACAAAAAGAGATCAATAAAAGGTCTCGAGGTAGAAAATAAGGCTCGGGTCATAAGCCTTTGGGAATTTCGCCTTTTGCAGAGAACGCAAAGAAAACAAATTGTATTCTCAATAGAGAAAAAAAGTGTAAAGAGTGTTTAGGAGTTGCGAGAGAAAGTAAAAGGCAGACTGATGAAAGAGAGGATAACAAAAGATGTTAGATATCAAGAGTGAACAGAAATGACCCTTGGTCGTGTGTAAAGAAACGCGATCAGGGGTCATTTCTTTTTTATTCAATATCCCAGAACGCCTTTATGCGCGCTTCAACATCCTGCTTGATTATCCTGCCGTCGATTGGGTCTATTTCGGGCGCAAAGGCGATTATCACAGCCGACTTGTCGCGGCGGTGGTAGCATTCGAAAAAGGTCTTGCGCCTGTCTGCCGATTCAAGGCAGAAGTTAAGCTCGGGATAGCGGTATTCACCACCGCGCATAAGCTCGAAGTCCTCTTCTACGTGTACGCAAAATGAGACTATGGGGTGAGAGTTGTATTCACCCACCTTTGCGATAAAGCTTCGCGTTGCACCGCGGTCGCGGGCGAAAAGCAGACAGCAGTGCGTCATCGCAGAAAATATCTCGGGGCTGAAATTGTCGAATGACGGATATACGTCGGATGCCGCACGCGCGACACCCACACAGCCTAAAAATTCCGCCGAGGAGAGAATGTATTTGGTGAGGCTTTCACTTAGCGCGTCACCGTATCGGTATCGGGAAAGCGCAAGATTTACGGTCAAAAATACTTCGTCTGCAGCTTCAAGAAACTTACAAAGCTCATTGTCAGCCTTTCCGTAAGCCGTAGCGCGCGCCTCGCCAGAAATAAAAACAGAGGGATGTTCACACTCGGTAAAATACGAGAAAACCGCGCCCGAATGGACAAAAGGGAATACCGCAGTCATCAATCCGCAAGCTCCGCAGGTGTCGGTGTAAATTATTGCCGCGCCGAGAACCGTGTTAACTATAAGACGGTTGTATTTGAAAGAAACGCATAGCTCGGCAATGCTTGCCGCCTCGGACATTGACATAAATGAGAATAAATTTTCACCCGAACGCAGACGGGAGTCGGCAGAACGGGCAGTAATTATAACGCCGTCGCGCCCGAATAAAGCTATGTTGTCACATAGGTCGCGGCAAAAAGAAATACTCCCCTCAAATAGCTCGCGCTTTTGGAAATTTTGAGATAAAAGTTTCATAAAAATCCTTTTTTTGCATAAAAATGATAAACTAAGTATATAATAGTAACGTCAGCAAGTCAAGAGAAAAATAAAAATTTAACAAAAAATTGTAAAAGGGCTTGACAATCGAGTAGGTTTGTGGTATAATCTATGAGTAATCAGTTCGCCGGAGTGGCGGAACTGGCAGACGCCCGGGACTTAAAATCCCGTGATACGAAAGTATCGTACGGGTTCGATTCCCGTTTCCGGCACCACTATCGCGGAGTGGAGCAGCCTGGTAGCTCGTCGGGCTCATAACCCGAAGGTCGTGTGGTTCAAATCCCGCCTCCGCAACCAAAGAAAGCCTTGATACTACTGGTATCAAGGCTCTTTTTTTATTTTTCCGCCATTCCTGTCTATTCCTGTTCAACCTAAACTTTTTGGACGGGATTCGGACGGGATTTTTGATTTTACCCCTTTTTCCGTAGGTGGAGAGGTTTTGATAACTTTAGTAAAACAACATATGAGATAGGCGGTTAAGGCAAATAAAAAGCAACTTTCGTAACCGACAGTTGCTTTTTGATTTTTACAGTTCTATTATGTCGCCGTCGCAGGCGGCTTTGACTGTGAAATTATATTTTTCGTTCATTTGGTCAATGCGCTCTATATTTGAGAGGGGATAAACGTGATTGAACCAAACCTCTTTTGCGGTGCATTTATCCATATACGGCATAACTTCATCGGGAGAGAAATGCGCCATTTCGCATATAAGAACATCAACCGGCTCACTTGTTGCAATAGAGGGAAAATCATTATGTTTCAGATGAACTGAAAGATCGCCCGAGAACACCACTCGCTTGCCTTCCGCCTCAACAATGAAGCCAAAGCTTGGTCTGCGAGTGCTAATGTAATGAAGATGCTCGGTGGTGAATGGTGTGACCTTTATGTTCTCGTCCTCATAAACAAAGCTTTCGTTATAAATATTGAATCGAACTCTATCGTTTGAAATAGGTCTGTTGACTGTTGCTTCAAGGTAGTCTATAATTGCCTTTGTGGGCTTTTCCTCGGTCATGTAAAAATCAACGGAGGCGTTCTTGTAGTACCAATTCACAAGGTCTGCAAGACCGATTATTCCATTTATATGGTCACCGTGGGCGTGGGTGGTAAACACCGCCTTTACGTCTTCTACCTTGTAACCGTATCTTAAAATAAGGTCTACCACAGGAACACCGCCGTCAATGAAATAGAGGCTACTGCCAACTTCTATCATAGCGCATGAGCAAAACCTATCTGCCGACGGAACTCCGTGACCGCTTCCTAAAAACGTTATTTTCATTGTTACTCCTTATAGTTTTGTGTCACTCTATTTGTGCGTTTTTGTATTCTGTGGGAGTACAGCCCATAACGCGCTTAAATACGTTATTAAAGGTTCTTGGGGTATCGAATCCGCATAGCTTTGAAATTTCTGCAAAGCTCTTTCCGCCTTTGCGTATATAATTTCCTGCGTGACCAACTCTGACCTTGTCAATATATTCCTTATAGCTCATTCCTGTGTAACGACGGAACAGAATAGAAATGTAACTATCGGAATAGTTTACTTTTTCAGCTAATATCTGCAACGTAAGTTCCTTGCTGTAGTTATCTTCTACGTATCTGAGAACCTTTTCAAAATTGAGTAGGCTTTCAGAGTCATAAACAGTACTTTCGGACACATCAGGAAAGTTTTCAGAAAGCAGAGTAAACAAAAGTGCTGTGTAACAATCACATATTGCGTTACTTCCTCCGTTTGTTTCTATCTCGCCGATTTTATTGAAAGCAAAGCACAGATCATCATAAAGATTTGGAATCGACATAATTTCATCTTTGGTTATATGGCATTTGGGGTATTTGAATTTTTTGAGCACATTATATACAATCCCTATGTCAAATTTGCATATCTGCATCATCCTGGGAGGATTTGTACAAAACTGATGCGGTTCACAACCTTTTGTAATTATAAAATCTCCTGCCGAAGCTTCATACCTTCGATCGCCGACAATGTAAGTGTACTCTCCTTCGAGAAGCTGAACTATTTCGATTTCTCTGTGCCAGTGTATTAGCCATGATTTATACATTCGTTTGCTGTATCTTGTGATACGTTCCGCAGGTTCTTGATAAATACCGTATGTGGTTCTAAATTCACTGGACATAACACACCTCCGTAAAAATTTCCAGATATGTATAAATAATTATAGCATACCATTTTCTAAAAATCTATAGTCATTGCGTTTTTTTCTTTTGTTGTTGCCTTTTTTTCCATTGTTGGTGAATGAATCGGAAAAAAGCAATACACCTTTGGTAAGAAATCCAAAATCGTAGACAATCAAGATACAATATGATAAAATGTGTTCAACACATCCATAAGAAGGAGAACAAAATTTATGAAGAAGTTTTTGTGCTTAATATTTGCGTTGATTCTTTTAGTAGTCGCAATTCCGTATGCTTCTGCAGAGACAGAAGAATTGCCGCTTCTCGAAAGATATGACGAATTTAGAGTGAACCAAAAATTCGGAAGTGCGCCTCTTACATACGAGGCGTGGATTTGTATTCCCCCAAGTATAACAAGCCAAGGCGTAATTTTGGGAAATCTTTCCGACTCGTCAACAGTTGGAGTTAATTTTGAGGTAAAGGGGGGCGGTGCACCTCGTTTGCGTGTTAAGGAAAAGACCACGGGAAGCGTAGTTGAACACGTAGTGACCTTCAGCGATGTATCTGTCAGAACAGGTGACCTCGTACACTTGGCGATAGTTTACAATCCCGACAGCGAAGAAACACTTTGCTACGTCAACGGAGAACTTAAAGCTACCCAAGCAGGTGCACTTAATATTACCGATGAAATTTGCAACTATGATTACAGATTGGCAGGAGACAGAACGGCTACAAACTGGAGATATTTTGGCGGTAGCATAAAAGAAATAGCGCTTTATTCCGACGTGCGTAGCGCGGAAGAGATAAAGGCTGATATGTCAGACATAAACATTTTAGACACTGCGCTAATAGCTTGGTACGGCTCTATTGGTGAAGCCGAAATAAACTCGGTTATAAAGGATAAAAGCGGAAACGGCTACGACGTTAAGAGAGTCAAGACATGGATTCCCGAAAAAGAGGAAGTTACCGATTATGCTTATTCGTTCTGCATCGTGGGCGATACCCAGATGGTTAACAGGTATTACCCCGAAGACCTTTCCAAGATTTACGATTGGATTCTTGCCAATAAGGATGAAAAGAATATAAAATTTGTTTTTGGGCTTGGTGATATAACCGATACCGACACAGATACGGAATGGGAAGCCGCCAAGGAACAGATAGTTAAAATGGATGGGGTTATTCCTTATTCGCTTGTAAGAGGAAACCACGACAGCTCGGCGCAGATAAATAAGTATTTTGCAAATGAAGATTACATGAGTCAGTTTGGCGGATTTTTTGAAGAGGGCAAGATCGAAAACTCATGGAAAACCATAACAGTTGAAGACACCGACTATCTTCTTATAGCCATTGATGATGGACCGACCGATGCCATGCTTGAGTGGGCGGCAGGTGTTATAGAGACTCACCCCAACCATAAGGTTATAATATCCACACACGGCTATCTTGATGAGGATGGCACAAGACTTGAAAGAACCTTTACAGATACCACCAGAAACGACGGTGAACAGATATGGGAAAAGCTTGTTTCAAAGCATGAAAATATCTTCCTTTTCCTTTCGGGACACGAAGAAAGCCGTAACGTTGTTTATCTCCAGTCAAAGGGTATTCATGGCAATACTGTTACGCAAATGCTTATAGATCCTCAAACAGTCGATATTCATTTTAAGTCAACAGGTATGGTTACAATGCTTTATTTCTCCGAAGATGGCAACACCGTTGAGGTAGAGCAATATTCAACCGTAAAGGATATGTTCTTTATGAGTGAAAGCCAGTACACCCTGCCTTTGGTTGAGGTTGATTACTCTCTCCCTGTTGCTGATACCTTTGTTTCGGCAATAGATATTGCGGTCACAACCCCCTCGGGCGAAAAAGCACCTGCTTCCGATAAGAGCTTGAACTACGGAAAAAAAGAGGAGCTTATGGTAAGCGGAGGCTCTTCGGATGTGGGAGAAAGAGTTGCACTTATTTCTTACTACAAAGAATCTATTGAAAATTGTGACAATATAACGCTTAATCTTACGGCAAATAATAATACGTCATCAAAAGTCAACGTTTACGTTCTTGATAATTACAAGATAAACGAAGGACAGATGAATTATTCTCTTTATGAAACGAATGTCAAAAATAAAATGACGTTTGTAACAACAGCTACCCTTTCAGAAGGAATCAATGCCCTTGATATAAGCTCGGTTGCGGATAAGGTGTCAGGTGAATTCTTCACTTTGATAATTACCGCCGCTGATAACAGCGAGCATATATACGTGGCGGATTTTGAAAAGTGGGAAATTGGTACTCACGGAAATGATGGCAATGTTGATGCTTCGTATACCTCCTATTTCAGAGAACGTCTTGCCGATGACTGGAAGAGTGACGTAGGAGATTATCTCGGATATGGTTCAAGCAGATTTTACGTTCGCGGTGGTTCTCCGCTTAACAAGTATGCAAGTGTAGTTGCAGACCCCGACGGCTCGAATAATAAGGTTCTTGAATATATAGTCCAAGGCTCAGAACCTCGTATGAAATTTCTTAATACGCTCAGCTTTGACCCATTTACTAAAGACGATATAGGTGACACCTACCGCATAACCTTCCGTATGAAGGCAATCGCCGAAGACGGAAACACTACGTATACCCAGACAAGTACTATGGGTGTTATGCGAGTAAATGGTAGCTCAATGGAAGAAAATTCTTCGATAACAAACAATAATGCAAGTGCCAAAATAAAGTCTAACGGTCAATGGGGTGAATTTACGTATGATTACGTTGTCAAGGATTCTGATTTGACGACAGATAAATCAACAGGTAAATATAATGACCCGATATTTACTATTAAGTTCGCACCAAAAAGCGCCACTCCCATCCACTACTATATTGATGATATTTCGGTAATCAAACTTGATAGCGACGGCAAAGAACCCATAGTGTCTATATGTTCGCTTGAGGGTTCTGAAACAAGCAGTGCCACCATTGATGCCTTTGTATCTGATATAAGTAAGCTTGACGGAAATACCTCTGTTATTGAAGCTACCGTGTCAAACACATCAAGCGGTGACGTTATAAACATTGTTGACGGTGAAAAAAACTATTCGCTTCTTCGCGCTGAAAATCAAAAACTGGTATTTGGAAACATCGTGCTTTGTGATGAAGAAGGCAACGATATTACACTTACAGAAACACCAGTTAAGGTAGTTGCGATTTATGATGATGTAAAAGGCAGTGTGCGTTTCGCTGTTGGCGAAAATCTTGCCTATTACAAGGATGCGGAGGGTAACGTTCTCGTTACTTTTGAACACATTGTGATAGCTGGCGGAATAAGCCAAAAGGCAACACTTGGAGTGAGCGGAACAACTGCCTATACGCTCAAAAATACTACCTCTGAAATAATCGGTTTTCAGACAAATTATATTGATAGAGCAGTAAGATTTGTTTCGGGTGTTGACGTAGTTTACTACAATGAGGTAGGTTTTAAGCTTGAAACAGATACAAATACCAAAACACTTGGCTCAACCGTTGTATATTCTTCAATTATAGGCGACGGCAAAAATATTTACGCTTCCCAATATGGATATAATCTTATGTCGGCAATCTCCATAACAGACATAAAAACCGACGGAATAGTAAAAATTACTCCTTTCTTGCGAGTAGGAACAAATTATATTTACGGCGAAGCAGTATATTATGAGATAACAGTAAATGATAAAGCAATAACAGTGGTGGAAACGGAATAAAAAAGAAACAAAAAATTAGAAAATGAAACAAGCGTCTTCGCAGAGGCGCTTGTTTCCTTTTTATATATAAAAATTGCTAACAAATAATTAAAGATACCCAAACGTACCTCATACGGCAGAAAGGAGTTGAGACAGTAACAATGAGGCGTAAATGTACGTTAGCAAACAAAAATTTCAAGAATATTGACCTAAGAAACTTTGAACAAATAATTGTTGACACCATTAACAGTACTGTGACAGGTAAGAACCCTAAGGTCTACAAGGATTACTTTTCTACCGATTCGCTAACGCAGAGTGAGTCGGTGGCTATTGGCAGAGCTTTATCTAAGATAGCTACGTTAAACATATACGGAAAGTCCATAACCACCTTTAGGCTCTTTGACGGCAAGAACTATGCTAATGAGCAATCAACGTTACCTATAACAAAACAAAGCACACCTAAGGGAGGGAGAAAGAGATAGAAGCCATTGCAAGAAAATTTTTGAGTATTGACGATATTCAAAAGGAGTATCTACCTATCAGCAAAAAGAAGATAAGGGCACTTGTTAAGAATTACCTTTGTGTTAAGACCATCGGAGGCAGAATGTTCGTTGACAGAACAGAGCTTGAAAGAATACTTGGTGACCCTGACCGCGAGAGGTTTTTATTGAAGTAAACCTCAGAGATATAAATATATATTATAAACATGACGGATAACGGCTAAGGCTGTTATCCGTTAATTTATTTTATGTAGGAGATTTGATTATGAGAGAAAAACAAGTTAAGGCTTTAATGATTGAGCCTATCCTATGACAATGCCCTTAACTACATCAAGACCTGCGGTGTTGAGTACGTAGAGGTAGGACGTCAGTACAGGGTATCAGAAAACAAGCTTAACGCCTTTCTTTATCCTAAGAAGCCTGTTAAGCAAAAAATCGGACACAGACCCATTTATCAGATAGTAGAAAGGAGATAAGGAAAATGGCATCAGGAAACATTGTTACAAGAAAATTAAAGAACGGCAAGCTACGCTATGAAATCACTGTTGATGGAGGCATTGACCCTATCACGGGAAAGCGAGTACGTGCTTACAAGACAGTAAAAACAGAAAAAGAGGCTAAGTCTCTCATGCACAAGATGATTTGTGACATGGAAAAAGGAATTGTCACAAGAAAAACCACTAAAACTGTTGGTGAATGGATGGACGAATGGTTGTCTATGTATCTTCCCAACATAGCACAAACAACAAGGAAAGGCTATATGACCAAAATAAAAGACTACATAAAGCCTGCCATAGGAGATATACCACTAAACAAGTTGCGTGCTTATGACGTTCAAACAATGGTTAACTATATGATAGCGAAACCCTTATCGGCTAAGAACATCCGTGACACCTTCAATAATGTCAATGCCGCAATGAAGAAAGCGGTTGTGCTCCATATGATACCATATAACCCGTGTGAGGGCGTTGTTCTTCCAAAATTAAAGAAATATAAGGCTAAGGTGTATGATACTAATATGATACACAAGCTTCTTGAGGTGGCAAAGGGAACAGATATGTATATCCCCTTGTTGCTCCTTACTACCGCAGGACTAAGACGTGGAGAATTAGTTGCCCTTCGTTGGGAAGACGTTGACTTCAAGAAGAACATCTTGAGAATAAGGCGTAATATGGTTAACGGACTCGATGGCGTTATCATTAAAGCCCCCAAAAGCGAGTCAGGCATAAGAGATATCCACATTGGCAAAGAGGTCATGGAAGAGCTTAGAAAGGCAAGAGTGCAGTATCTTAGTGATGCTATGACCTGCGGATACGGCTTTCAGAACTTAGACCTTGTTGTAAGACAAGAGGATGGTTCTCCTGTTAAGCCAGACTCTATGACACAAAAATGGGAACGTTTTCTGAAGAAATACAATCTCCCTAAGATAAGATTGCACGATCTTCGTCACAGCAACGCTACCGCACTGATACAGGCAGGTGTTAGCCCAAAGGTAGTACAGCAGAGATTAGGTCACTCAGACGTTAATATAACTGTGAATGTCAGAAATCCTCACACAAATTAAACGCAAGTCAAAGCTGCTTGGTTATTGTATGAATAATTAATTTGTGAGGAATATATAATGAAAATTACCTATCGTGAAGAAAACGGACGCTTTTACCCCAACCTTGTGTTGCCTGAACAGAGTAATTACAACATTGGTAAATACGGATTATTGCATCTTGATTTTGTCAAAGAACACCGCAAGGGCAGATACACCACTCTGATTTTAGAATGCCGCTTGAACGAATATCTACATAAAATCGACATTGAAGCAAACGAAATGCTTGAAACTATCATTCCCTGCCTCGCTGCTAAAAGAGGTATTGATGAGAATTTGAAAGCTCGTGATATGCTCCGTTGGGTTGCCGAAATGAACAACATCAAGGCAAGCGCGGAAGAAATTGTTTTGCGAGAGGTGGTGTTGGTATGAAGTCAATCATCAATGAACTTTGGCACGGAAATATTATCCCGCAAGAAGATAGCCGAACCAACTCCAAGGAAATGAAAGAACTGCTTGGATACATGTCAAGGCACCACGAGGATTTGGAAAAAAGCTTCACAGAGGAACAGAAAGAAACATTTGAAAAGTTCCACGATTGTTGGAGTGAGTATATGAGCTTGGCGGAGGCATCGATCTTTGAATA
>JBGVIT010000057.1:0-6307 GCA_045128915.1 Clostridia bacterium | reverse complement strand
ATAACTACATTCTAAAACATATATTTTAGGCTTTTTAAAAATTTACTTTTAAAAGGTCTGTTTGTCATGCAACCATTCATCAAAAAAATTCTTTGTGCTTTTTCTAAAAAACTATTGACTTTTAATAGTTAGTCTCCTTTAGTTAAAAATTATTTTATCAATGCTGTCAAGCTCTTCGTCTGTAAACTTACAATTATTAATCATCCCAATATTATCAAGTATCTGTTCGGGCTTCGATGCACCAATTAAAACGCTCGTTACACCATCCTTACTATATACCCATGAAAGCGCCATTTGTGCAAGAGTCTGACCTCGATTTTGTGCAACTTCGTTCAGTTTTTGTATTTTATTAACAAGCTCATGGGTTAAAGCTTTTTCATTTAGAAATCTGCCGTCTTTAATTATTCTGCTGTCTTTAGGTATTCCGTTTAAATATCTGTTTGTAAGAAGTCCCTGTGCAAGCGGGCTGAACACAATCATTCCTTTTTTATAATCATTGCACGCTTTAAGTATTCCGTTTTGTTCTACTGTTCTGTCAAGTATTGAATACTTGTTTTGGTTAATAACAAACGGACAATGCAAGTCATCAAGAATTTTCGCCGCTTTTATCATAGTTTCACCATCATAGTTTGAAAGACCGACGTAAAGCGCCTTGCCGCTTTTTACTATACTGTCGAGCGCCCACATAGTTTCATAAAGCGGAGTATCAGGATCCATTCTGTGATGATAGAATATATCAACATAATCAATGTTCATTCTTTTGAGGCTCTGGTCAAGACTTGCTGTAAGGTATTTTTTACTTCCCCACTCACCGTAAGGCCCCGGCCACATATAATATCCTGCCTTTGTGCTGATTATCATTTCGTCACGATAGCGTTTCATGTGGTATTTAAGTATTTTACCAAAGTTTTTCTCGGCACTGCCTGCCGGCGGTCCGTAATTGTTGGCAATATCAAAATGGGTTATTCCGTTATCAAACGCTGTAAAACACATTTTGCACATATTTTTATAGTCGTAATTATCACCAAAATTGTGCCACAGACCAAGGGATACAGGTGGCAGCTTAAGTCCACTTTCTCCGCATTTGTTATACACTTTTGAATCGTATCTGTTTTCATTTGCTTTATAGTTCAATGCACTTCACCTCACAAGATTATTAATCTGCATCCTCGTCCAATGCTTCAATATAAAAGCTTACCGGTCTGAATCCGTCATTACATGAAATCATGGCAGATTTTTCATTTTTCATCCAGCCGTTATAAAAATTACCGCCGCCATGAGACAACGTCATAACAAAGGCTGACATGCTCTCCCATGCGCTGTCGCACATACCGTCCGGCTTTTCCCATCCGTTTGCAATAAACACCTGACCTTCTTTCATACTGCAAGCATGTTCAATAGTGTTTTCATATTTTTGTATCAGGTCGTTATATTGAGTGATTTTCATAACTGTTATACGACATTTTTTCAATTTAAAACACCTCACATATTATGTCTATTCTAACATAAAAAAAAGCTTTTTTCAATACATATCATGGAATAAATTTTACTTAACAAACAAAAGAATTCTGTTATAAACAGAATTCTTTTGTGGGGATTATTTAAAAATGTCCTATATCTACTTTTTCGATTTTAGTTTCTTTTGGAATTAATGAGTCATCAAAATGTATAATTACATTTTCGCTTTCAAGCCTCTCCTGAAGTTTTTTTATATTGATAGTACATATACTACCGTCTTCATCTATAGCCTGAGAAACAGCTGCACCATCAACTGTTCCGTCGGTAATATTAACATCAGTTATAACGCTGTCGAACATTATATCCACATTAAGACTGTCAAGAAGCTCACAAAGCACAAGAGAAAAAATAGGAGCAGAATATTTACATACATATCTCTGGGTTGTTTTATTATACCCCGGCTCTCCGTTTTGCCAATCCGATGGTATTGTATCATAACCGTATTTTTTACTAAGCTGTAAAAACTCCTCTGCCATACCCTTTACAATTTGTACTCCTCGTCCATTGCACATGGGAACAAAAAAATTTACAAGTCCAATGGTTGCAAGACCGCCAAGCTGCGTTGATTTTTCTATAAGCACAACTCTTTTGCCGCTTCTTGCAGCTTCCACAGCCGCCGCTACACCGGCAACCCCGCCGCCTGCAACAAGTATGTCGTACTCCTTTTCACAAGTAAAATCCATAATAACTTCCCTCCAAATTATTTGTATATAATTCTGTGATTTATACCATATATGCCCGAATATATATCTTTAGTAACAAGATTATCACATTTTTTTGTGACAAATAATCTATTTGTTTTTACTTTGAAGCAATTTGTCTTCGTTTTCATTTTCAAGAGGGGGTATTTGTCTTATTAAAAAGATATTGTAAAACGATGCAAGAGCGAATTGCTATTGGGCTGAATATCAATCTGCATTGTGCTTGAAGGCGATGAGATTTTTATGTCATATGATGTATCGTATGTTATAGTAGATAGTAAGCTTCAATGATAGTTTGCCGTACGGATTAATGCTAAAAAAAGCTTATCAGCAAGCCTTATGGTTTACTGATAAGCTTTTATATTACTTTACTTTAAGTACTACCTTACCAACACTCTTTCCCTGATTTAACAAATCATGAGCGGCTTCAGCTTCCTGAATGGGAAGAACCTCGTAGATTGTAGGTCTTACCTCGCCAGATTCAACCTTTGGCCAGATATCCTTTACAAGATTTGCAAGTATCATCGCTTTAGTTTCAACCGGCTTGCTTCTGAGGGTGCTTCCGATTAATCTGATATTCTTTACGTACATTGTTCTCATATTAACCGGTGAAATATCCCCTGCAAGAGTTGCAATCATAATCCATTTGCATCCGTATGCAACGTACGGGAAACATTCGCCCACCTTTTCGCTGCCAAGACAGTCAATGGCAATATTAAGAGGATGACCGTTTTCTTCTTCCCTTTTAAGCACATCAGCCATACTTTCTTTTGATGTGTCAACTACTACGTCGGCATTGAGATGCGCTATTGATTTTGCAATATCTTCAGAAAGGACACTTGTTATTACTCTAAGACCAAAAGCTTTTGCCATTGGTATAATAACACTTGCAAGGCCGCTTGCACCTGCGTGCATGAGCAAAGTCTGTCCTTCCTTGGCTCCGCCTTCAATAAATAAGTTAAGATATGCAGTAGCAAATGCTTCCGGAAGTGCTGCTGCTTCAACTAAACTAAGGCCTTTCGGAACAGGCATAAGCATTGATTGATGAATGTTTGCAAATTCTGCATAGCCTCCACCGCCAAGAAGCGCGCAGACTTCATCGCCTATCTTCCACTTTCCGTCTTTTTCAACTTGAGGTGTTATTTCCTTGATAACGCCTGCTATTTCAAGTCCCGGCCAGTCAGGGCATCCCGGCGGTGGCGGATATAAACCGTCTCTTTGCATAAGGTCGGCTCTGTTTACTGCCGCTGCGTGAATTTCAACAAGAACTTCACCGTCGGATAAAACGGGATTTGGTACGTCTTTCCATACAAGGTCTTTATTTGGTTCTATTACTATTGCTTTCATATCAATACTCCTTTCGTCTATCATAATATTACACGATTGACTTGGAAAATAAAATATGATATAATATCAAAAACAGAAACTATTCTATCGTTTATGGGATTGAGGTAATATTATGAGTGACCTGTTTACTGCGTCTAAGCTTATATTTTTTAAAACAGAACGGTATTCTTTCAAACAATACAATTCTTTTGACACCAGCGACTGTCCGCGTCCGCATTTCTGTCTTGGTCTTGTTCTTGAGGGAAAAGGCAGCTTTAAGGACTGTTCAGACGGAAGAATAATTGAGGTTGAACCTGGCGATATTATATTTGTACCCGTAACATCAAGATATATTTCATCGTGGCATGGTGAGCCTGATATATCATATATAAGCATGCACTTTACTTTCGAATCAAACGGAGTATTTACAAAGCAAAGAATGTTTTGTCTGCAAAAAGTTCGTACAGATAATTTCACACAAATGAAAGCTGATTTTGAATATACTCTTGAAAACTATGATAAAGACGAAGCAAATCAACTTATTGCAATAAGCTGTTTTTATAAAGTTTTAGGTTCAATTCTTCCTCTATTAAAATCAAAAAAAGCAAAACCCATAGATTCAAGGATAAATGATGCAATAGAATATATCGAAAAGAATTTCAATTCGGACATCACAATAGAAACACTTGCAAACATCAGTAAAATCAGCATTTCGAGATTTTATCCTTGCTTTAAATCTGCAATGGGAATAACACCTGTTGACTACATAAACACGTACAGAATAAACCGTGCAATCATTTTGCTTATTAATAATCCCGAGCTTTCAATCGAGAGCATAAGTGATGCGGTAGGCTTTTATTCTTCGGCATATTTCAGACGTGTATTTAAGAAAATTACAGGAAAAACACCAAGAGAATATAAATCAACATCAGTTGAAATATAAATGTTGGCAAAAAAACATTTAAAACTGTTGCAATCAGGCGATAATTATGCTAAAATATAATCCGTAATTTCACGGCGAAAGGACGATAAACAATGAGCGAGAAAATTAGAGTTGGAATCATGGGCTACGGTAACCTTGGACGAGGTGTGGAGCTTGCTCTCAAAAAAACACCTGATATGGAGCTTACATGCATTTTTACAAGACGTAACCCCGAATCACTTACACCTATTTCAGAAAATGTTAAGGTATATAAAGCAGAAGATGCTTTGAATTATAAAGATGAAATTGACGTACTAATACTCTGTGGCGGCTCAGCAACAGATTTACCTGTTCAGGGACCTGAGTTCGCAAGGGCTTTCAATACAGTTGACAGCTTCGACACTCACGCTAAAATCCCTGAGTACTTTGAAAAGGTTGACATGGCAGCAAAGCAATCCGGTAAAGTGGGAATAATCTCAATCGGTTGGGATCCGGGTATGTTCTCAATCCAAAGAATGCTCTTCGGAGCAATACTCCCCGACGGCAACAACTATACATTCTGGGGTAAGGGCGTAAGTCAGGGACACAGCGATGCTATAAGACGAGTTGAGGGAGTTAAAGATGCCAAGCAATATACTGTACCCATAGAGTCTGCTCTTGAAAAGGTAAGAAACGGCGAAAATCCCGAATTCACAACAAGACAAATGCATACAAGAGAATGCTATGTAGTCGCAGAAGACGGTGCAGATAAAGCAAAAATTGAAGAAACTATCAAGAATATGCCGAACTATTTTGCGGATTACGACACAACTGTCAACTTCATTGATGAAAATGAGCTTAAGAAAAATCACAGCGGCATACCTCACGGCGGATTTGTTCTGAGAAGCGGTAATACGGGAGTCAATAACGAAATGTCACACGTCCTTGAGTTTTCCCTTAAGCTTGATTCAAATCCTGAATTTACGTCAAGCGTCCTCGTTGCTTATGCAAGAGCTGCAGCTAAGCTTAACAAAGAAGGTATAAGCGGTGCAAAAACTGTATTTGATATACCAATATCATACCTTTCACCAAAGAGCAGCGCAGAGCTTAGAAAAGAACTTCTGTAATAAAAAAAGCTTATTAAAGCAGTAAATTACTCGCTTTAATAAGCTTTTTTATTTATCTTATTTTGCTTTAGGAGTTGCCTTTTTCTTAGGTTCAGCCTTTACAGCTGCTTTCTTGGCTGCAGGCTTTGCTTCTTTCTTTTCAGCCGGCTTTTTTGCAGGAGCTTTTGCTATTGAGGCAATTTTGTTTAGCACCTCTGCATCACCAAATGTACTGATTCTGCCATCTGCCAATGCTTTTGATAAAGAAAGTCTGCCGCCGACAATCTTAATAAAATCATCAACTGAAATATCAATGGCAACAGAATTATCTCTGTAATCATACGGCTCAACAGAAAATTCTCCATTTATATATGCAACATAAAATGTACCTGCTGCATCTTCATCTGTAATCGTTACCTGGATTGCAAAATCGCTGTCTAACTTAGAAACATCAGCTATTGCAAGCTTTTTCTTAATTTTGTCAAATGCGTCTGCATATGTCATATGCTATCACTTTCCTTTCAAGAAATTTGAGTTATAAGCACCTCATGCATATATTATACATGTTTTTTAACATTCTGTCAATAGTCGATTGTACAATCACCAATTTTGCATGTACAATTGTCAATGATGGGTGACACTTTTCTCAAAAAATAAAAGGTTCACCCTAAAATTCTTTTGTCAAGGTGGAACGAACTCGGTCGTCTTACCTTGACAAAGCACCTATGATATAATATTTATAGGGCGTTAAGCAA
>JBGVIT010000056.1:0-27888 GCA_045128915.1 Clostridia bacterium | reverse complement strand
TGAGATGAATCGATATATCGGTGAATCACGGAACAGGGAAGAATCGACCAAGGAATTATTCAAAGAATATTTCTATCAGGTTGTTTTATATAAGGAACGAAAGCCCGGAATATATCTTGAAATCGATGACCATATGCGGCGTATATTCGTTTTAGAATTTTTCAAACGAATCATCCGGGAATATATTGAAAAAAAGAAAGGTAAATCCTCTGCAAAAAATAGCAGAGTTTTTACATAGATATTCTCCAATCTGATAAAGCTGGCACAGATGACGGTGAACTTTTATAATTTTTTTCATTCACCACTCCTTGCTGTGCCAGTAATATCAGGGGAAATTCCGCAAAATAAACGTGATTCTTGTAAATTTAATTTTAACACTTTTTCCCTCCGATGTACTGTGCAAGACTGACTTGGACGGTACAGAAGATCTAGGCGATCAACGCGATGTCATTTTTAAAACTCCAAGTTATGATTTTTACATGTGAAATTCCTTTCTGCAAATTTTCTTAAATTATTGAAATTTGCAACCGGATGTGCTATAATGTAATATAGAATTATAATGGGTTAATTGTAGCCTGAAATAAAGTGCATCTGGATTATGTTGTTGTTTCAGCAGAGAATGCCAATTCAATTCTTTCATTAATAGAATTCCTTTTTTGGTCCCAACTCGACATGAAGACTCATTAAAAAAGACTGGCATCTAGATTATACAGTCTTTATATAAGGGAGAAATATGTCGAATTTTGTCGGAAAATGAGATAAAATATGATGATGTATTGACATGCAAAAATTTGTGTATATAATGTTATGATAATGCACATACAATATATTGACAAAATGCTTGCAACATGCTATTATATATATAAAGGAGGCTGATATTATGGCTGCAACAAATATTACAATGCGCATGGATGAAGAATTAAAATCTCAACTTCAGGAATTGGTTTCAAATCTTGGTATGGATATGACAACATTTTTTACATTGTCTGCAAAACAGGCAGTTAGGGAACAAAGAATTCCTTTTGATATTTCTTTAAGAGTTCCAAATAGTGAAACGATTGAAGCAATAGAAGAAGTGAAAGCAATGAAGAAAAACCCTTCACTTGGAAAAACATACACAAATGTTGATGATATGATGAAGGAGTTATTAAATTGATGTACTCGATTAGACCTACCACAAAATTTCAGAAGGATTTAAAGCGAATTGAAAAAAGAGGATATAATATTTCTCTTCTTACAGAAGTAATTAAAAAGTTAGCAAACGGAGAACAACTTCCGGAAAAGAATAAGGATCATAATTTGCTGGGTGAATATGGCGGATGTCGGGAATGTCATATCACGCCTGATTGGCTATTGATATATGAGATTGCAGACGATGAATTAATATTATATCTCACACGCACGGGAACACATAGTGATTTGTTTTAACCAAAGCCGATGCAGAAATTTCTGTCTGCATCGGTTAAAAAATTTTGTCTCTAATATCACATGAGCATAAAATAGAAGTTGTTAATGAAAGAGAGGATAAACATGGAAGAAAGAAAGTTATATTCTTTAATTGAAGAGAAAAAAGATGAATTATTTTGTTTGCTTTCAGAATTAATAAAAATAAATTCTGAAAACTTTGTAACCGGCGGTAATGAAGAAGAATGTGCGAGGTACATATACGAATATTGCGAAAGTATTGGCTTGGACAATGACATCTTTTCCCCAATGGATATAGATGGGTTTGATAAGCATCCGGATTATATTCAAGGAAAAAAATTGAGAAACAGATACAATGTTGTGTCCAAATATAAAGGTATAGAGGACAAGGATGAATTAATGCTTATGGCACATATAGATACAGTGCGGATAGGCGATGAAAAGGATTGGGATAAGGACCCTTTGTCAGGTGAGATTTGTGATGGAAAAATATTTGGTCGAGGTGCATGTGACGATAAGTACGCTATTGCAACTGCATTGTTTGTTATGAAACTTTTAAAGGAAAATGGATTTAAACCCAAAAAGAATTTACTATTTGGAGCATATTGCGATGAAGAATACGGTGGTTCGCATGGTGCTTTATCTACCGTCCTAAAATATCCTACAGAACGAATTTTAAGTATGGATGGAGTTGAGGATCAAATATGGCATTGTGGTTCCGGCGGTGGCGAAATGAAATATCTGTTCCATGCCAAAGAAACCGTTGATAGCGCAAAGACAGTAGCTATGGCAATTCCTGTTGTTCTTGAGGTTATGGAAAAATTTGCGAAAAATCGCAACGACGAGCTGGAGAAAAATAGATTTTATAAAGGAACGATTATTCCAAAAACATCACTTAGATACATGGGTATAAAAGCTGGTGATGCAGGAGCTGACCTTGGAAAAGGCGAAGTGCACTTTGTATTTTACACTGATAAAACAAAGGATGAGATTTATTTTGAATTAACAGAACTCGAAAAGGAACTCGAAGAGCGTCTCTTACTACTTGATGTTGTTGGTGATGGCTTTGTACCAACTACAAGGTTTTTCCATTATGTATTTTGTGAGCCTGATAGCAAGGATGTTATGCTCATGCTTGAAGCATCCAAAGATGCAACGGGTAAAGAGCCGATTGTATGTGGTTCGTGTCTTTCAGACCTTTCGGTTATTTCGAAATATGGTTCGAAAAGAGCATACGGTTTTGGAGCAGGACGCGACTTCTCGCAAGAGGGTGGTGCACATCAACCAAATGAGTATATTGAGTGCGATAAATTTTTGGAATATACAAAAACAATAGCTTCTTATATACTAAAGATTTTGGGATAAAAACGAAAAATAATAAAATATCCGGCCCTGACTTAATATGAACTGTTATTGAAAAACACTGGCATCCAGATTATACAGTCTTTATAGTAAGATTGTCGAAATTTGGCGGAAGGAGAATTAAGAATGCAAACTGGTTTTTAATACTTGTATCTATTGTTACAATTGTTTTAGCTATATATTGTATTTTTTATCTTTATGTTATACTATTGCTATGATGCTTGAGAGGACTATTTTTATTTAATTCATATAATCAGATGGTTTTTTGCCGGTTATATTGAAAAATGCTTTATAAAAGTTAGATGAACTGGAAAAGCCACATTTTCCGGCTATTTCAAGTTTGGTCATATCCGTGTTTTGTATCAAGTCGATAGCTTTTTCCACTCTTTTTATAGTTATGTACTTCCAAGGAGAAATTCCGTTGAATTTCTTGAAGATGTATGAAAAATAAGTTTCTGCCATACAAACAGCAGAAGAAATTTCTTTTAAAGTAAGTCTGTTACCTATGTTGTTGTCAATGTATGTAATAGCATCTTTTATTTTCTTTGATTGTGTATATTCGTATGCATAGGAATTAGCTTTATCAATATAATCATATGAACGGATAATATGGATAAGCGAAGAATAAAGTAAATATTTCGTTTTTATTCTGTATCCGTCGTTTTTTTGATTAATTTCATTTTGTATGTCTAATATAAATTTTTGTAAAATAGTATCTTTTTTTAAAAACTGGTTTTTAAAATTATTATTTCTTGCTGTAAAGATATTTAAAAGCTCTATACTGTCGGAATTTTCCCATAGTATTCGTGGTTCAAACTGTATGTTGAGCAGGTCTAAAGAAGACTCAACATTTGTAATACAATGGGCCTCGTTGCTTCCAAAAAGGAACATATCACCGGAAGAAAATATATATTCTGTCCCACATACTGAATATGTTCCTCTGCCGGAAATAACCAAGGAAAGCTCACACTCGGTGTGGTGGTGTTCGCGGAAAACTCTTTTTCCTGGTTCTACGGCAGAATGATATATCTTTAAAATAATTTTGTTATTAGAATCATATAGTGTATTTTCATTATATTTCATTTTGAATTCCCTTTAAAAACATAAAATAGTGGATAAAAAACATAAAATAGTGGTGGTTTTATGGGTTATTATATGTTAGAATAAGTATAACATATACGACTTATAATGTCAAGGAGGAATAATATGAACACATCAATTAAAGAAATCTTGAGCGAAAATATAAATATCTGCTCCAATCCGTCAGAATTAAAAATAACGGATATAAGAGTGGCAAATATCAATGGAGCACCAAAGCATTGTCCGCTCATAAAAGTGTATACTAATCAGGGGTTAGTTGGTTATGGAGAAGTAAGAGATGCATCAAGTGCTACTTATGCTCTTATGTTAAAATCAAGACTTGTTGGAGAAAATCCATGTAATGTTGATAAGCTGTTCAGAAGAATAAAACAATTTGGCGGACATTCAAGACAAGGCGGCGGTGTATCAGGTCTTGAAATTGCACTTTGGGATTTAGCAGGTAAAGCATGGGGTGTACCACTATGGCAAATGCTTGGCGGAAAATTTAGAGATAAGGTCAGAATGTATTGTGATACCGATGTTGACGGTAAGCATACAGGGACAGATATGGGACATGCTCTTAAAAAGAGAATAGAACAAGGATTTACATTCTTGAAAATGGATTTAGGGATTGAACTTATGCTTGATGAGCCTGGATGTTTAAATGCACCGATAGGCTTTTTAGAGGATATTAAGAAATATTCAATGAAAGCAATTAACCATCAAAAAGGTTCGATTGATATGGATATGATGCTAGGAAAGAATTATGAGACTTTTACAATTCCGCATCATGCAACAGGTATCCACCTGACTCAAAAAGGAATGGATTATCTTGAAAACTATGTAAAAGAAGTAAGAGATGTAATTGGTTATGAAGTGCCACTTGCTATTGACCATTTCGGACATATTGCAATAGAGGACTGCATAATGTTCGCAAAACGACTGGAAAAGTATAACATAGCTTGGATAGAAGATATTGCACCGTGGCATTATACAAAGCATTACGAAAAAATCGCTCATTCTTGTAATGTACCTATCTGTACAGGCGAGGATATTTACCTTGCAGAAAATTTTGAACCGCTTATGAAAAACGGTGGGGTATCGGTTGTTCACCCCGATATGCTGACCGTCGGTGGTGCATTGGAAATGAAAAAGCTTGGCAATATGTGCGATAAATATGGCGTTGCAATGGCAATCCATATGGCAGAAAGCCCCATTGCTTGTATGGCGGCAATTCACGCAGCAGCGGCAGTTCAGAATTGTCTTGCGGTTGAGTTCCATTCAGTTGATATTCCTTGGTGGAATGATTTGGCAATAGGTATAGAAAACCCATTGTTTAAGGACGGATTTGTTAATGTTCCGAATAAGCCGGGACTTGGTATTGATGAGCTTAATGAAGAGCTTATCGCAGAGCATATGCACGAAAAATATCCCGGTCAGTGGGAGCCTACAACCCAGTGGGATAATGAATGGGCAAATGACAGGGAGTGGAGCTAATGCTGAAAGTCAAATGGATAGGTCAAAGTGGATACATTTTAAGAGATGGTAAGACTGAGGTTTGTATTGACCCATATTTGTCCGATATTGTAAATCGTGTTGCAAACAGACCGAGAATGGTGAAAGCACCATTTTTGCCGGATGAGCTTACAAGTGATGTTGTAATTTGCACACATAATCATCTTGACCATGTAGATATTGATGCAATTCCGCTGATGAAGAAAGAAAATATGCTTTTTCTGTCCCCTAATGATGCAAAAAAGACCTTGCTTGAATGTGGTGTTGTGCATTATAAAGCATTTGAAGAGGGAACGACAGTCAAAATCGGTGATTTTGAACTCACGGCAGTCTTTGCAGACCATACAGTCCCAGCAGTTGGATTAATTGTCAAGCATAGCGGCATTACAATGTATTTTTCGGGTGATACGGAATATAACAAAAAGCTTGAAGAATTAAAAGAGTATAATATTGATATTATGTTTATTTGCATCAATGGAAAACTTGGCAATATGAATGTTGATGAAGCAATTAAACTTACAAAGATAATAAATCCTAAAGTTGGAGTGCCGACTCATTACGGAATGTTTGAAAGTAATACTGAAAATCCTGAAAACTATACTTCAAAGATAGAATGTGGATTTGAAATGGAATATAACAAAGAATATGACATTTTGGAGATGATATATAATGTTTGATATAACTGGAAAAACAGCACTTGTTACCGGTTCAACCCAAGGCATTGGTTTTGAAATAGCAAGTTTGCTTGCAAAACAAGGTGCAAAAGTTTTTATATCGGGTGCGGCAAGTGAGGAAAAGTGCAAGGCGGCGAGTGAGAAAATTCCGAATTCTATCCCTGTAAGAACCAATCTTTTAAAACAAGAAGAAATTGATGCTTTGTATGAAAAAACAGGCGATGTAGATATTCTTGTTTTAAATGCATCCGTTCAATACAAACGGAAGTGGGACGAGTTTTCCTTAGAGGAATACGATATTCAAATGGATTGCAATGTTAAAAGTTCCTACCTGCTGATTAAAAAATATGTCGAAGGAATGAAACGTAAACAGTGGGGCAGAATTGTTGCAATAGGGAGCGTAAATCAGTACAACCAGCACCCTGAGTTATCAATTTACGGCGTAACGAAGGCGGCACAGATGAAGATGGTTCAGAACTTTGCACCCTTTCTTGCACCGTTTGGTATAACAATCAACAACATTGCTCCCGGAGCAATTGAAACGCCCAGAAATGAAAGGGCTTTTGAGGATGCGGCCTTTAAGAAAAAGGTGACAGACAGCATACCTTGCGGATATATCGGAAAACCGGAAGATATAAGCCCAGCGGTTTTATTGCTTTGCTCCGATGAAGGCAGGTACATAACAGGTTCGGAAATAATTATAGATGGTGGTATGCATCTGTAAAAATAATGAGGAGGAAATAAAAATGCATTTTAATGACAGAGATGAAATTATAGCTTTAACGCCGCAATGGAAAGGCGAAAGATTACCTGATGGCAGACCAAAGGTTGATGAAAAATATTTAAAGGCACTTAAAACTCTTACTCTTGAAGAAGTGTGGAAGCCTATTTTTGTTAAGGGTTACGAAAGTCAGTTTGAGGGCAGACTTCATACCCTTCACGATGACGGAAGAAAGCTTATCGGACGAGCTGTAACTGCTACATATTGCCCGTTTCGTCCTGACCTTGATGAAGTGACAAAGGATATAGGAAGAAGTGAGGGAAGAACGGGTACATACAATCAGTGGGTTATTGATAACCTGATGGAATACGATGTTCCGGTTATTGATATGTATGATAAAATTTATAAGGGTACCTTTTTAGGCGGAAACCTTACTACGGCACTGAAGAACAAAACTAAGAATGAAAATGGCGGTGCGGTTATCTGGGGTGGAGTTCGCGATACCGAGCAGATGAAAAAGGTTGAGAATACACAGGTTTATTATAGGGGTATTGACCCGACTCCGATTCGTGATTTCATAATGACGGGCTATAACACAGCAACAAGAATCGGCAATGCAATAGTCTTGCCTGGAGATGTTGTTTTTGGTGCAGGCGGTGGTGTATTGTTTATTCCAAGTCACCTTGTTGCAGAGGTGGTTGGCGGTGCGGCTAAAACGCAAGTTAAAGACTTGTTTGGCTTTGAAATGATAAGTCTGAATAAATTTACTACTGCTCAGATTGATAAAAATACATGGACTAAGGAAATGCTTGATTTACTTATGGACTTTATAGAAAAAGACGACAGAGCAGCAGAATACAGAGGTCTTGACTGGACAGAGGAATATGACCTTGCCATTAACGGCGATCCTAATGACACGCAATCTGCTTTATAAAAGAATCCGATAAATCTTACATATGATTTATCGGATTCTTTTATAATTTACAGTTGACGTCTATAAAAAAATATGGTAGTATATACAAAAAGAAATTTTGTCCCTAACACGACATGAAAAATTATTTTAAATGAGTGGCATCTATATTATACAGTCTTTATAAAATTTTCATTTCTGCATATAATTGTCTTATATGTCACTATAAATATAGAAACGGAGTTATAAATAATGCTTTTGGAATACTTAGATAAATTAACACAAAATAAAAAAGTTCTTATTCTTGGCTTTGGCAGAGAGGGTAGAGCTACATATAGGCTTCTTAAAAAAATCGGCACTTTTAAAAGTATCGGTATTGCAGATATGAATGAAGTCACCGATGTTGAAGAACGCGTTTTTTGGGGTGCTGATTATCAGAAAGCAATCAATGACTATGACCTGGTATTCAAAAGTCCGGGCGTTGTTCTTGAGGAATTTTCCCAAAAGCATAAAATAACGTCACAGACAGATGTGATAATCAACTGCTTTGGTAGGTCAATGATAGGTATAACCGGAACAAAGGGCAAAAGTACCACAACATCAATTATTTATCATGTACTCAGTGAATGTAAGAAAAATGCTGTACTAATGGGTAATATCGGCATACCTGCCTTTGATGCTGCAGAGAATATTACAGATGATGCATTAATTGTATATGAGCTTTCATGTCATCAGTTGGAGTTTGCGGAGAAATCGCCTCATCGTAGTGTGATGTTGAATATTTATCCCGAGCATCTTGACCATTATGGCACTTTTGAAAAATATGAAGCAGCAAAAAGAAATATATATAAGAATATGCAGACTGATGATTTGCTTGTATGCGGTCATGAATTTGCACCGGATGAGCATAATTTCAGGCTTGTGACTGTATCAATGACCGAAAATACGGGTGATTATTGGGCGCAAGATGAAAGCTTTACCGATGGAAAAACTTCTTTTAACCCCGTGTGTTCGTTGTTTGGTATTCACAATATGTATAACATTTCTGCGGCGTATGCAATCTGTAAAGACTGCGGCGTGGATGAAAAATCATTCTTTGATGCTCTTACCACTTATAAGCCGTTGCCCCATCGTCTTGAACTGTTTGCTGAGATTAATGGCGTAAGATATTTTGACGATTCCATTTCCACTATACCCGAAACAGCAATTAAGGCTATTTCAAGCATAAAAAATGTAGGTACTGTTATTCTTGGGGGAATGGACAGAGGTATAGAATTAGATTCTCTTTGTGATTTTCTGAAGAAAAACTCCATTGAAAATGTAATTCTTATGCCTGATACGGGAAAACTTATTTATGAAAAACTCAATGGCAGCTATGAGCAAAATCTGTATCTTACTTCTGGTCTTGAAGAAGCAGCAAATCTTGCAAAAAGTGTAACAAAAAGCGGTTTTGCATGCGTGCTTTCGCCTGCTGCCGCAAGTTATGGTTTCTTTAAAAATTTTGAGCATCGCGGTGACTGCTTCAAAAAAGCAATTTTAGGTGAATAAAATATTTGTTTACAATATTTCGGAACTTGTTTACGTTTTGTTCATATCCGCTTAAAAATATTGTTGTAAACTAAGTTTATAAAATGAATTATTAATCCCATTAGGAGATGAAAAACATGAAAAAGTACCCATATACCGAAACGACCGATTTGGTTGTATATAATACAAAACAAAGAAAGAATAAAAGACCTAAAATATGGCTTGCGTGTCTTTCTTCAGCGCTTGTTGCAAGCATCTTTACGGGAGGGCTTGTGGGTGCAGGAGTTTATGTGGCACAGAAGAACGCAGCAAGCAATAGTGTTCAATGGAGCGATAGTGCGTTGCAAAGCGGAAATATTGGAGGAAATTCTGCACAACTTATAACAAATCCTGCTGAAAACGGAAAAACTGTTCTTTCAATAACAGAAATAGCTAAGAAGGTTGGCCCAAGCGTTGTAGGAGTTATAAATAAAGCAAAGGTTCAACCACAAAGAATGTTTGATCCGTTTAGCGGACGATACTATTATTATGACAATCAGGCAGATTCTGAACTTGTAGAGCAGGGAAGCGGTTCTGGCATTATTATAACAACCAGCGGATATGTTGTAACAAATCAGCACGTTATCAGCGGAGCGTCTGAAATAAGCGTAATTCTCAATTCAGGCGAAGAGCTTGCAGCTACATTGGTTGGTGAGGATGAAAAAACCGACATTGCAGTTCTTAAAGTAGAAACAGAAAAAGAGCTTACAGCTGCAACACTTGGTGATTCATCAGCAGTAGAGGTAGGCGAGCTTGCAGTTGCAATCGGTAACCCCTTAGGTCAGGAATTTGCAGGAAGTGTGACGGCAGGTGTTATAAGCGCTGTTAACAGAACCATGACTATTGACAACAGAACATATAATCTCCTCCAGACAGATGCCGCTATTAATAGCGGAAATTCCGGCGGCGCATTAATCAACAAATACGGAGAGGTAGTAGGCATCAACTCCGTTAAGCTTTCACAAACAGGCGTTGAGGGATTGGGCTTTGCCATTGCAGTTTCAGAGGTTAAGCCTATAATTGATGACCTTATGTCATCAGGATATGTAAAAGGACGTCCGTTAGTGGGTATAACTGTAGCTGAAACAAGATATGGATTATTTGTTTCCGGAGTGTCTGAGGGAACCGGTGCGGAAGCAGCGGGGCTTAAAGAGGGCGACATGATTACTAAGGTTGATGACGTAGCAGTAAAGACCTCTGCCGAGCTTAATAATATCAGAGACAAAAAGAAGCCTGGTGAAAAACTTAAGTTCAGTATAATCCGTGACGGCGAAGTTCTTGATATTGATGTAAAATTAATGGATAGTGCCGATTTCAAACAGTAATCAACGGTGATGTTGCATTAAGCAACATCACCTTTTTTGTGTATAAAT
The DNA here is from genome assembly GCA_045128915.1 of Clostridia bacterium. GTDB lineage: Bacteria > Bacillota > Clostridia > UBA1381 > UBA1381 > RGIG9115. The sequence goes on along the minus strand of JBGVIT010000056.1, from coordinate 17,262 downwards.
ACTAATATTCAAGAAGGTATTTATATATATTGCTTGAAAAAGAAGTGTGTATAAAAATAAATTTGAAAAAACTTTAAATTTTTTCAAAAACCTATGGAATTTTGTAAATGTTTGTTGTATAATAAGATGATAGAATGTTTTATCTTATAACATGAAAGGTTGATATTCGTATGTATGAATTATTAAAGATTCTTGAAAAAGACGGAACAAGAAGTAATAAGCAAATTGCAGGTATGCTTGGCATGACCGAAGAAGAAGTGGCAAGTAAAATTAAAGAGCTTGAAAAGAATAAAGTAATAGTAGGGTATAAGACAATTATAAATTGGGACAAAACTGATTACGAAGTGGTGGATGCTTTCATCGAGCTTAAGGTAACTCCACAAAGAGGCGAAGGCTTTGACAGAGTGGCAGAGCGAATTTACAAATATCCTCAGGTAAAAACAGTTTATCTGATGAGCGGAACTCACGATATAGCAGTTATTATAGAAGGCTCAAGCATGAAAGAGGTTGCGCTTTTCGTTGCCGAGAAGCTTGCGCCTATGGAATCAGTAATAAGCACATCTACATCTTTTGTGCTTAAAAAGTATAAGCAGGAAGGTATAGCCTTTGAAGTTGACGAAAAGGATACAAGAGAGGTAATTACTCTATGATGAATTATGATAAAATATTAAACAAGACGGTAACTCGTATTCCACCATCAGGAATTCGAAAGTTCTTTGACCTTGCAGAACAGATGGAGGACGTTATTTCTCTTGGTGTGGGTGAGCCGGATTTTGTTACACCTTGGGCAATTCGTGAAGCCGGTATATATTCTCTTGAAAAAGGAAGAACATATTATACAAGTAATTCCGGTTTGATGGAGCTACGTGAAGAATGTTCTCGATATATGATGAGAAAGTACGGAATCAAATACGATCCGGAAAGTGAAATACTCATTACTGTAGGCGGAAGTGAAGCAATCGACTTAATGATTAGAACAATCATTGAACCGGGAGATGAGGTTTTAATTCCAGAACCGAGCTTCGTATGCTATAAGCCTTGTACTTCTATTGCCGGCGGAGTTCCCGTTATAATAGAAACAAAGGAAGAAGATAATTTTAAGCTTACAGCGCAGCAGCTTAAGGAAAAGATTACTGACAAGACAAAGCTGCTTGTTTTGCCGTTTCCCAACAATCCAACGGGTGCAGTAATGGAGAAAAGCGATCTTGAAGCCATTGCAGAGGTTTTGAAAGATACTGACATTATGGTTCTTTCTGATGAGATATATGGTGAACTTCAGTATGCAGACCAGCCCCATATACCCTTTTCGATGATTGATTCAATGCGCGACAGAACAGTAGTGATAAACGGATTTTCAAAAGCATTTGCTATGACCGGTTGGCGTCTTGGATACGCAATGGGACCTGCTCCGATTATTGAAATGATGCGTAAAATACATCAGTTTGGAATAATGAGTGCTCCTACAACAAGTCAGTTTGCAGCTATTGAAGCGTTGAGAAGCTGTGATTTTGACGTTGAGCAGATGAAAGACGAATATAATCAGCGACGTCGCTTTATCGTTGACGGATTTCGAAAAATGGGACTTTCATGTTTCGAGCCTTACGGAGCGTTTTACGTATTCCCGTGTATAAAGAGCCTTGGCATGACAAGTGATGAGTTTTGTAACGCATTACTTACAGAAGAAAGAGTTGCGGTTGTACCGGGAACTGCTTTCGGTGAGTGTGGAGAAGGCTTTATACGATGCTCCTATGCCTATTCAATAAATGAAATTGAAGAAGCATTGGAGCGTATTGAAAGATTTGTCGAAAAACATAGAAAATAACACATAATTATTTTACTACATAATACAGAGAACTTTTGACACAGCATAGCTGTGCCGGAAAGGAACGGTTGTTGAAAATATTATGAAAATATACCAACTGATATATACAGCAGTAAAACACAGTTTATCAGATCCGGAGCTTGAGCTTATTAATCAGGCGGGGTACAGAGTTTATTCGTGTACTCAGGGTTTAACTGCTGATGAAATTAACGAAATAATCAGGTTTTGCGGATACAGACTTCCTAAAAATTCAGAAGTGAAGTATTCAAAGACTCCGTTTGATCCCACAATTCCTGATTTGTTCCCGAAAACCTTCAGGACATTCAAAACAGATAGTGGTAAATACGTGGCTGTTCAGGTCGTATATTCCGGATATGATTGGAATGGCGAAGAAGGTAATTTCTTTGCTCATGCATTCGTCATAGAAGATGCACCTGACGGGTTCAGACCTGAAGAATTTTATGATTGCACCGCATTCAGAAAATGTCTTACAGAAAGTGAAATAAATACCGAGCTTGTCCGCTATATGCCGCTTCTTGAAGACTATGAATGTAAGGCGAATTTGACTGATAAAATTGACAATTTTGTGTATAATCATAAAATACAAATGTCCGTTATACTTGAGCAGTCAATGGCGGTTCTTGCAGGAACGGAAAAAACTCATATATGCATAAGCGCAAAAAATCAGGAAGAAAGCGATATGTATGTTTTGGGGCTTAAGAGAATATTGCCTCCAACTCTGGCAGACAGACTCGGAATCTCAACTAATAATATTTTTCTCCCATCAGCAGGTCAGAATAAGATTGTAATCAACGGAACGATTTCCGGTAAAAATAATATTTCTGATGATGACATAGACAATCGTACGAATTGCGTATATATTGATACACAGCGTATTCAGACAGATGGTGTTAAGCCTATGAAGCTGTTTGAGATGTCTATGGACGAGCTGTATGAAAGCTATGAAAGATTTTCAATCCAGACGGGTAAACAATTACAGCTTTGGCTCAATTCGTATGAGAGAATTAATGAGCAGGGTGTAGGCGACAGAATGAGAACTTTGTACAACTCTGTTGGTGAAACTTTGTTTTGCGAGAGAACACTAAGCATTTACAATAAAATTAATCAGGCAGATTTCAAGCAGATTCGTTTTGAAATTCTTGAAGTAATGTTTGAGAAGATAGAATTGTTCCCGAACCTCAAAAGCACTATAACTACATCGTTAATTATGGAGGGTATTGAATGTATTTGTGCCGGTGAACAGAGAAATGTAGAAAATGTATTTCGCAACATAAGCAAGGAAGATGCTGCTGATATATATAAGCGTATTGATTATATTATGTCTTTGTTCAATGCAGATAGCATGGATGAAAAGTCCGGCACACTCTTGCTCAGAATTTTCTCGTTATTGAAGTTTTCAAACGAACTGCTTACATGGCGCGAATTCTTTAAGGATGATGAAAAATATATAACAGAGTTTCTTGAGCTTAGCGCAAAGGTTATAATCAATGACACATCTCCCGTTACTTTCACAGCCCCTGCTACGTGGACTGAAAATGATACAGCAGAGGTAATTGTGTTGTTTGATTCATCAACTGATGATGCCTATATTAAGAAAGCGTGCAGAAAGTATATTCTTGAAAACAAAAATGCTGTATGGTCAACTTACGGTATAACACTTCATAAAAACCGTAAAACCTCCGATGATATGGAATTTGACCTGCAAAAAGTAAGAAAGTTGCTCAGAGAGGTTGGCTATGCGCCGTATCAGCGAACATCATACAGCGATGTTAAGTACAATGTAATCAACGAAATGAGCACCAATGAAAATCCGCTGCTTTTGTTCAGGCTTCTTAATGCATTTTATCAATGGCAGGGAAGTGAAACATCAGTTGCATCGGAGAAAAATGCAGTTAAGGTTGCTGAGCTTATTACAGAGATGAGGGAAACTCAGCTTTCGTGTTATAATTATGTATTCCCTAAGCTTGCCCTTGAAATACTTGACTGTGCAGGCGAAAATCACGAGCTTATAATAAACTCGCAGACTATGGACGATAATTTCTGGCATTGGTTTTATATAGGCTTTAAGAATAATTATAACAATGAAAACATTCGTGTTAATTATGAGCGTGTTGCAGCTGCGAACAAAACCGCTCTTTCAGGCAAAACTTTTTACCGCAAGATATTTAAATAGTGTAAATTTATAAGAGAAAGGTAGAATAAAAATGAAGAAACTTGAGAAAATCTTAGCTGTATGTTTTTTGATGATGGTCTGTGTTACAAGCACAGTGTTTGCTGTGCCTGTTAAGCAGGATGATTCAGTACCCGAAATTAAAATAACTGTGACTGATAAGGCTACAACTGCGCCAAAAGCAACAGCAAAAGCGACTGCAACTGCGAAGGCTACAGAAAAGGCTACTACAAAGCCGTCATCTTCACCTAAAGCAACTGCAACAGCAAAAGCAACTGCAACTGCGAAAGCAACTGCTACTGCAACAGCAAAGACGGATAAGGATGAAGATAAAATCGTTCTCGATTCAGAAGAAGATTTAATTGTTGAAGCAACAGCAGAGCCTACACTGAATATTCAGAATAACGCAGAACAGTTTGAAAACAAAAAGTATCTTACTAAAGGCGGAGCATTCCTTTGGTTCTTGTTTACTGTAATAGTTAGTGCAATAATCAGTTTTGCTATCTCATATAGATTCTATATGATGGGACGACGAGATAATCATGTGATAGCAGAGCTGAGAGCACTCAAACGTGATATTGATAATAAAATGATAGGAACAGTTGGTGGATTTTCGGAATTTGATATGTTCGTTTCAAACAGCAACAGAAGCTATGCACGTGAAAATTCTTCAATCCGTTCATCAAAAGCTGAAGAGGCAGATGAGAACAACAGCGAAATTTATAAGAAATGGGAAAGTCAGATAAACAAGGTAAATGATTCTGCTAAGCCTTCCGGTATGACATATGACAGAACTCATACAAATCATGCATCAAGAGGTATCGAAAGAAGAAGACCTGTAAAGAGCAAGAATAACAGCGTGAGCGGAAAAATCAAAACAGTATTCAATGATATCTTTCCATTCGACAAGAAATAATCAATAAGTACTTATAATTATGGAGGTATAAAAATGTCAGGACATTCAAAATGGAGTACAATTAAAAGAAAAAAAGGTGCAAACGATGCTCAGAGAGCAAAGATTTTCACTAAGATTGCAAGAGAGATAATCGTTGCGGTTAAATCTGGAGGCCCTGATCCTGATAATAATTCAAGATTAAAGGATGTCATTGCTAAGGCTCGTTCAAACAATATGCCCAATGACAATATCAACAGAACTATAAAAAAAGCTGCCGGAAGCACAGACACAGACAACTACGAAAACATCACATATGAAGGCTACGGTCCTGCCGGAGTTGCTGTTATAGTAGAAACTCTTACTGACAACAGAAACAGAACTGCAGCAGATGTAAGACATGCTTTTGATAAGTTTGGCGGAAATATGGGACAGAACGGATGCGTAAGCTTCATGTTTGACAGAAAAGGTGTAATAATCATCGAAAATGCAGATGATATTGATGAGGAAGAGCTGACAATGGATGCTCTTGAAGCCGGTGCCGACGATCTTGAAGCTGGTGAAGATTGCTTTGAAATAACAACAGATCCGTCTGTATTCTCTGATGTGAGAGAAGCACTTGAGCAGAAATATACATTGCTGTCTGCAGAAGTATCAATGGTTCCGCAAACAACTACTGAGCTTACGGATGAAAACCACATTACACTTATGAACAAAATGCTCGATATGCTTGAAGATAACGATGATGTTCAGCAAGTTTGGACAAGTCTCGAAACTGATTACAGAGAATAATATTAATTGGTGATTTAATGAAAAGAGGACTTGTAATGGAAGGCGGCGGCATGCGTGGTATGTTTGTTGCCGGTGTATGCGATGTTCTTATGGAAAATGGGATTGTGTTCGACGGAGCTGTGGGTGTTTCTGCCGGTGCAGCATTCGGATGCAATTATAAGTCAGGTCAGATTGGAAGAGCAATCCGATGTACTGCAAAACATTGCAGGGAGAAGGAGTACTGCAGCCTGCGCACATTAATCAAAACAGGAGATTTATTCGGTGCAGAGTACTGTTACCATGAAATTCCGGAAAAACTCGATGTGTTTGACAAAGAAGCCTTTGAAAGAAATCCTATGGAGTTTTACGTTGTATGTACAGATGTTTTAAGCGGTAAAACTGTATATAGAAAATGCGAAAAGGCAGATTACACAACGCTTGAGTGGATACGTGCGTCAGCAAGCTTGCCCTTGGTTTCCAATGTGGTTGAAATAGACGGATACAAGCTGCTTGACGGCGGTATTACAGATTCCATACCTCTTAAATTTTTCTGTGATAATTCATATGATAAGAACATAGTAATTCTTACTCAGCCTAAAGACTATCTCAAAACAAAAAATCAGCTTATGCCGCTTGTTAAAAAGGTGCTGAAAAAATACCCCAGAATTGTTGAAGCCATGTCTAATCGGCATATTATGTATAACAAAGCTGTGGAGTATGTAACGGAAAAGGAAAGAGCGGGTTTCGCTTTTGTAATACGTCCTGAAACAACACTTCCTGCCGGGAGAGTGGATATGAAGCCTGACAAGCTTTGGGAAACGTATAACATAGGCAGACAAATAGCTGAGAAAAATATCGAAAAAATCAAAGAATATCTTGGATATTAAAATAAGGGTGTTGCAAATGCAACACCCTTTAATTTAATTATTTATCAAGTCTGTCAACCAATGCCTGAATTTTCTGTACGGGATTAAGAAGCTCGCTGATTGTTGAGTCGTGGTTCATTGTGTTAATAAGGAGCGAAATGTATTTCGCCATTTCAACTTCGCAGTACCATTCTCTGTCGTTAAGGCCCGGCTGGCGATACACAAGGTTTGTTGTAAATACCTTGTCAATTATTCCGTCCTCATATGCGCGGTCAAATACTTCAAGACCGTTTGTAAACAAACCGAATGATGTAAATACGAATATTCTGTTAGCGCCCTTTGATTTAATCTTACTTGCTACATCAATCATTGATTCGCCGCTTGAAATCATATCATCTACTATGATTACGTCCTTACCGTGAAGGTCTCGGCCAAGATATTCGTGTGCTTCGATAGGATTCTTTCCGTCGATTACAACGCTGTAATTACGTCTTTTATAGAACATACCAAGGTCGAGCTTAAGTACTGCTGAATAATACATTGAGCGTGACATTCCGCCCTCATCGGGAGAAATTACAACAGTATGATTTTTGTCAAGCTTAATATCAGGAACGGCACGTGTAAGTGCTTTTATCATCTGGTAGGTAGGTTGTACATTGTCAAAGCCTGAAAGAGGAATAGCATTGGATATTCTCGGATCGTGTGCATCAAAGGTGATAATGTTTGAAACACCCATGCTCACAAGCTCCTGAAGCATAAGAGCAGCGTCAAGAGACTCTCTGCTTGTGCGTCTGTGCTGTCTGCCTTCATAAAGCATAGGCATAACAACTGTTACACGGCGGGCTTTGCCGCCCATAGCGCCTATAATTCTCTTAAGGTCCTGGAAATGGTCATCAGGACTCATATGATTTTCGAAGCCGTACATTTTGTATGTAACACCATAGTTGAAAATGTCACAGATAATATAAACATCATGGCCTCTTACTGATTCGTTTATAACACACTTGCCTTCGCCTGTTCCGAATCTTGGGCAGGTAACATGTGTTACATAAGATTCTTCGTCTTCGAAAGTTCTGAAGCTTTTAAGATATCTGTCAATCTTAGCTGTAATATCTTCAGCACCTTTCATGCTTATTATACTCAGCTTTCCGTAAATAGGATTGTTTTCCATTGTTGACATTTTTAATACCATTCCTTCCTTTATTAAGCGCTTTATGATACAGCTCCCCCGAACCGCTTTCTTATAAAATAACTATAACACATATTTCGACATATTTCAAGTGCTATTTTTGATTAATTAAAAATCATTTTTTACTATATTTTGTACTATTTCTATAAAATTGGTATATTATACCCCTAATTAAGTGTTCACAGAAAGTTAATAAAATATACTTAAAAAAAGTATTGACAATGAAATTAAGGTAGTATATAATCAAATTGAAAGTCAGAGAAAGTCAAAAAAACGAGGTGTGTTATGGGACTGAGTGACAGAATAGAAACTTTTATATTGCATTTATTGTCCGATGAGGATGATTGGATAGAGCTTCGAAGAAATGAATTGGCATCCATATTTGATTGTGTGCCGTCGCAGATAAATTATGTTCTTTCTACCCGATTTACTGCATCAAATGGTTATATGACAGAATCGAGGAGAGGCGGCGGAGGATATTTGCGCATAAGAAAAATAAACTCCGACAATATGGTTGCAGATTATATTTCATCTGTAGGGGATGATATAAGTGCTTCCGCATCAGCTGCATTGTTAGCATCTGTTTATAATGCAGGTTATATTTCACAAAGGGAATACGAAATAATTTTAGCCGCCGTTTCCGACAGAAGCATAATTATAAATCAACCATATAAAAACAGAGTCAGGGCTGAAATTTTGAAAAATACATTATCAAGAATTAACGAAAGGACGGTAAGCGATAATGTTTGATATATTTGATATTTTTAATAATTCTGATTTCTTTCAGATACCCACTGCGTACAGAGAGGAAACAAAGTGTCAGGTGTGCGGAATGTCGTACAGCGATTTCAGGAGAAGCGGTAAGCTTGGATGTTCAAATTGCTATAAAACTTTTGAACCGCAGCTTACAGAGGTGCTTCGGCAAATACATCGAAATTCTGTTCATACAGGCAAAATACCTGGTAGCCTGAAAGCTAAGCTTTCAAAGAAAAGACAGCTTGAAGACCTTAAGAATAAACTTCAAAGTGCAGTAAAAAATGAAGATTATGAGGAAGCTGCAAGGCTACACAAAGAAATATTGGAGCTTGAAAAGGGGGGAGTAAATTGATTTGGTATTCAGAAAACAATCCGGAAATTGTAATCAGTACAAGAGTAAGACTTGCAAGAAATCTTGACAACATACCGTTTCCCCATAAGCTTGAAAACAAAGACAAGGTAATCCAAAAAATTAAAGATGCCATATTTAATTCTAACTCTACCTTGTCAAGTGATTTTTCGGATATGGAGCTGTCTGCTATGAGTGATGCTTCAAAGCTCAAACTTTGTGAGAGTCATCTTATCAGCCGTCAGATGCTTAAAGGGACTCAAAAGGATTGCCTTATTAATAAAGATAAAACCATGAGCCTTATGATTATGGAAGAAGACCATCTTCGTGAGCAGGTGATTTTAGGCGGATATAAGCCTGATGAGGCGTATGAAATATGTAATAAGGTTGACGATGTATTAAGCGAAAATCTTGATTTTGCATTTGACGAAAAAATAGGTTATCTTACGTCTTGTCCTACTAATGCAGGAACAGGACTCAGGATTTCAGTAATGCTTCATTTGCCCGCTCTAACATTGACAGGTAAAATGAACAGAATATCAGCATCAGCAGGGAATGTTGGCATAGCTGTGAGAGGCTATAACGGCGAAGGTACTGATGCAGACGGAAATTTCTATCAGATTTCTAACCAGATAACAATGGGCGTGACTGAGCAGGAAATACTTGAGAGAGTAAAAAGCGTAACAGAACAAATAGTAACGTTTGAAAAAGAAGCAAGACAATCTCTGCTGAAAGAGAATAAAAATCAAATCGAGGATAAGGTCTGGCGCTCCTATGGGGTACTCAAGTATGCTCGCCGACTAAGCTCAAAAGAAGCGATATCGTATTTAAGCGATGTTTTAATGGGAATAAATATGGGCATAATCAATCAAGAGGTTAAGATGCCGATTATGGAATTGATTGTAAATACTCAGCCGGCAGGAATAGGCGGAGAACTTACGCCTGATGAAAGAGATTTAAAACGTGCTGAACTAATCAGGAGTAACTTATAGAACTTTTGAAAGGGATGATAAAATGTTGAATTCTAATTTTACTGAAAAAGCAAGAGCAGCTATAACAATGGCGCATCACGCAGCATGCGAGCTTGGTCATGGTTATATTGGAAGTGAGCATCTGCTGCTTGGACTTATTAAGGAAGGCAGCGGCGTTGCTGCAAAAGAGCTTGAAAAAGCAGGTGTGACATACGAAACAGTTATAAAGGAAATCTCCGGAATTATCGGCAGCGGTGCACCTATTTCAACCAATACGGAAATTCCTTTGACACCAAGAACAAAACGAATACTTGAAATGAGCGCACTTGAAGCGCACAGACTTGGTCATGGATATATAGGAACAGAACATATTCTCATGGCGATTATCCATGACGGTGACGGAGTTGGAGCAAGAATTTTAAGAGGTTTGAATGTCAACACCGGTTCGTTCTACAATAACATAGTAGCATCGGTTGACACATCGGAAACTGACAGACAGAAAAACGGAGCGAAAAAAATTGCAAAGACACCGTCTCTTGACCAATATGGCAGAGATTTCACACAAATGGCGAGAGATAATAAATTTGATCCCATTATTGGAAGAAGTCGTGAAATTGACCGGGTAATACAGATACTTTCAAGAAGAACAAAGAACAATCCATGTCTTATCGGTGAACCTGGAGTTGGTAAAACAGCAGTTGTTGAGGGACTTGCGCAGAAAATTGTTTCAGGAAACGTACCTGAACCATTGATTAATAAAAGGCTCGTATGTCTTGATTTGTCAGGAATGATAGCAGGTGCAAAATACCGAGGCGAGTTTGAAGAACGACTTAAAAAGGTAATTGATGAGGTTAAGGAGTCAAAAGATGTTATCCTCTTTATAGATGAGGTTCATACTATTGTGGGAGCAGGTAGTGCAGAGGGGGCAATGGATGCATCGAATATATTAAAGCCTACTCTTGCAAGAGGTGAGCTTCAGTTAATAGGAGCAACAACAATAAATGAGTACAAGAAAAATATCGAAAAAGATGCCGCATTAGAGCGTCGTTTTCAACCGGTAATGGTTGGCGAACCCACAGTTGAAGAAACTGTTGAAATTCTTAAGGGAATAAGAGACAAGTATGAAGCTCATCACAGCGTTAATATTACTGATGAGGCAATAGTGGCAGCTGCGAATCTATCGTACAGATATATTTCTGACCGCTTTTTGCCTGACAAAGCCATTGATCTTATTGACGAAACTGCATCGAAGAAAAGGCTTTCAGAGCAAACTGCACCTGATGAGCTGAAAGAACTTGAAAAGCGAATGGAAGCTGTTCGTGCAGAAAAGCAGGAAGCTATAACAGCCCAGAATTTTGAAAAGGCAGCTCAGCTGCGTGATGAAGAAAAAGAGCTTGAAGAAAAAATATCTGCAGAGAAGAATCAATGGAAAGACAACAGCTCAGGCGGTAAGCAATTTGTAACAGCTGAAGATATTGCAATAACCTTATCGGATTGGACAGATATTCCTGCCGGAAAACTCAGCGAAGGAGAAAACGAAAGGCTTAAAAACCTTGAAGAAACATTGCACAAGCGCGTAATAGGTCAGAATGAAGCAGTAGTTGCTGTATCTAAGGCTATAAGAAGAGGAAGAGCAGGACTTAAAGATCCAAAGCGCCCCATAGGTTCGTTCTTATTCCTCGGTCCTACGGGTGTGGGTAAAACAGAGCTGTCAAAAGCTTTGGCTGAATGCATGTTTGGTTCCGAAAACTCAATGATAAGAGTAGATATGTCGGAATACATGGAAAAACATTCGGTTTCAAAGTTTATAGGCTCACCTCCGGGATATGTTGGCTTTGAAGAGGGCGGACAGCTTACGGAAAAGATAAGACGTCAGCCATACAGCGTAATACTTTTTGATGAAATAGAAAAAGCTCATCCGGATGTTTTCAATATTTTGCTTCAGGTTCTGGAAGACGGTATTCTTACCGATGCACAGGGAAGAAAAATTGATTTCAAAAACACAGTTATAATCATGACTTCAAATCTTGGTGCAAAGGATATTCTTGGAACGGGTGGCTCAAGACTCGGTTTTTCAAAAAATGAATCAGAAGAAAATGAAACTGAGCAGAATAACAAAATCCGTGAACGTGTAATGGAAGAAGTAAAAAAATCATTCCGTCCTGAATTTATAAATCGTATTGATGAAATAATAGTATTTTCACGATTGACAAAAGAAGATATTAAAAGTATAGCATCTGTAATGCTTGAAGGGCTGAAGTCAAGACTTGAAAATAATGAAATCAAGTGCAGTTTCACAGATTCTGCAATCAGTAAAATTGCAGAATCAGGATTTGATCCGGTTTATGGTGCAAGACCGCTCAGACGTGCTATTCAATCCCAGATTGAAGACCTTATAAGCGAAAAGATTATAGACGGAGAGGTTTCAAGCGGTGACAGTATAACTGTAGATGTTGAAGATGATAGTTTTGTTGTTCATAAGTGATATAAGCCGCCCTGAAAATAGGGCGGCTTATCAAATAGATTACAATTTGCTGAAAATTCAAAAACAATATTGAATTTTACATAAATTTATTGTATAATAAACTTAATTTATGTGGAGGTGTATCTCTATGAAATGTCCATATTGTGGTTTTACTGAAAGTAAAGTTATAGACTCTCGTCCCGTTGATGAAAGTAGTTCTATCAGACGAAGAAGAGAATGTCTTAAGTGCAATAAAAGATTTACTACCTATGAAACTCTTGAAACAATAGCACTTGTTGTAATTAAGCGAGACTTGTCACGTCAGCCTTATGAAAGAAGCAAGGTTCTTGCCGGACTTATGCGTGCATGTGAGAAAAGACCGGTTTCACTTGCGCAGATGGAAGCAATCGCTGACGATATTGAAAGCGAGCTTTATCAGATGATGGTGCGCGAAATTGAAAGCAATACCATTGGAGAAAAAATCATGGAAAAGCTTCGTGACCTTGATGAAGTTGCATACGTTAGATTTGCATCTGTTTACAGACGATTTAACGATGTCGAAACTTTTATGGAAGAACTTAATAGTTTAATGAAGAATAAATAACAGATTGCGGCGGAATTATTTTCGCCGCATTCGCAGATTTAGAAAGGATTTTTGTATGGGAAAGACTATTGCAGCTATTGCGACAGCTCCGGGGGTTGCAGGTATTTCTGTTATACGTATAAGCGGTGATGATGCTATTAGCATAGTTGACAGAATTTTTACCGGTAATATTTCAGATGTTCCATCTCATACTGTTCATTACGGGTTTATAAAGTATTCAGATGAAATAATTGATGAGGTTCTTGTTACAGTAATGCGTGCTCCTAAAACATTCACTTGTGAGGACGTAGTTGAAATAAGCACTCACGGCGGTGTATCTGTGACAAACAAAGTTCTCGACGCTGTAATTTCATCAGGTGCAGTTTATGCACAAGCCGGTGAGTTTACAAAGCGTGCTTTCTTAAACGGAAGAATAGACTTATCAGAAGCCGAGGCAGTAATAGACCTTATCAATTCGGAGAACACACTTGCACGTCAGAATGCTGTATCGCAGCTTAGAGGGAAACTATCCGTTGCTATTGATACTGTAAGGGATTCCTTGGTTCAGCTTGCGGCGCATATGCAGGTATCTATTGATTATCCTGATGAGGACCTTGAGGAAATAACCATTCAGGATATAATTCAATCCATAACCGAAGCTTGTATGAAAATAGAAAAGCTTATTTCTACCGCTGATGACGGTAGAATAATAAAAGACGGTATCCGAACGGTTATTGCCGGAAAACCAAATGTTGGGAAATCTACATTGATGAACAGATTGTCAGGATATGAAAAAGCCATAGTAACTGATATTGCCGGAACAACACGTGATGTTATAGAAGAAAATATCAGTTTGTCAGGTATCCCCATAAAGCTTATTGATACTGCCGGAATTCATAATACATCTGATGTGGTTGAGAAAATAGGTGTTAATCGTTCCATTGAATCTATTGAAAGTGCAGACCTCGTAATTGTGTTGGTTGATTCATCAACAGAGCTTGAAGATGAGGATAAGCGTATAATTGAGCTTTCAAAGGATAAAAAATATATTATTGCAGGTAACAGAGCTGATTGCGGCACTAATCAATCGGCTGCCGGTATGTGTGACGTGTTGATTTCTGCTAAGACGGGTGAAGGTGTTGAGCAGTTGATTGATAAAGTAAGTAACATGTATAATTTCGGTGAGATTTCAACAAATCGCGGTGAAATTATAACAAACATGCGCCATAAAACTGCTCTTATCAATGCTTTGGACGCTTTGGAAAGAGCGCTTGAGGCTTTGAATAGCGATTTGCCTCAGGACCTTGCTGCAATGGATATAAATATTGCCATTGACAGTCTGGGAGAGATAACCGGTGCTACTGTTTCCGAAGATATAGTAACTGCAGTGTTCAAAAATTTCTGTGTAGGTAAATAAAAAATCAGGCTCAAGCCTGATTTTTTTTATTTGAGATATTCTTCAATTATATACCTGGGTCTGTCCTTAACCTCTTTATATATTTTTCCTATATATTCGCCTATCAGACCAATTCCCAGAAGCTGAAGCCCACCGATTAGCCATATTGAACACATAATTGAGGTCCAGCCGGGATTTGTTGAGCCTATAAGTTTTTGGATTATTGAATAAATAAGAATAATTGCAGATACTATACACGTTACAATTCCTACGGTTGATATAAGACGTATGGGAGTAATGCTGAATGAAGTAATTCCGTCAAATGCAAATGAAAGCATTTTTTTTAGAGGATACTTTGAAACTCCGGCAAATCTTTCTTTTCTGTCGTAATATACACAGTCGCTTTTAAATCCTACTAAAGGAACAATGCCTCTTAGAAATAAGTTCTTTTCCGGAAATTGCTTTAAAGCATTTAATGCTTTGTTACTCATTAATCTGTAATCTGCGTGATTGTATATGCAGTTTACACCAAGGGTTTTCATTAGCTTATAGAATGTTAATGCGGTAGTTCTTTTGAAGAAAGTATCAGTATCACGTTTGTTTCTGACGCCGTAAACCACTTCATTTCCATCATAGAATTTATCAATCATTTCTTCTATTGCACTAATATCATCTTGCAAATCGGCATCTATTGATATAGCACAGTCACAGTCGTCAATAACTGTCATCAAGCCTCCAAGAAGAGCATTCTGATGACCTTGGTTTTTTGATAGCTTAATTCCTCGTATCCATTTATTTGAGCTGTTGTATTCTTTTATAAGTTCCCACGTATTGTCACGGCTGCCATCGTCAACATAAACTATTTTACTGTCTTTTGAAATTTTATCATCTTTTAGCATTTTTTCAAAAAGCGCTGTAAGTCTTGAGGTTGTTTCGCCTATAACCTCACATTCATTAAAGCAGGGAACGATGACATATACCTTCGCAGTCTGTTTCATAAAGATACCTTCTCTCTGTGTTTTGCGTCTTTTATGTTATTATAGCTTAATAGGATTTAAATTACAAGTTGTGCAGATAAATTTAAAAAAACTTTAACAAAATTGCATAAAAATATTGACTCTATTATATTGTTTGTGATAAAATATAGAATAACTAAATTTATATATTTTGAAAGGTGAAAATAATTATGAAAGCTACGTTTTTTAAGATTTTTATGGCTGTATTTTTTGCGATTTCACTGTCTGCAACAGCAGTATTTGCTGACTTTTCGGACATGCCTTCCGATGCTAATCTCAAAATGACTCTTGAGAAGGCTGTTGAAAACGGACTGCTTACCGGATATGAAAATGGCGAAATAAGACCGTATGATAATATAACAAGAGCACAAATGGCGGCAATAGTTGTTCGTGCTTTAGGAGCTAAAACTACTGCTGATATTTCAATGTTCCCTGATATGAATCCTCAGCAGTGGCATTATGATGTAATGAGCAAAGCAGTTGCTATGGAAGCATTTAAGGGTGACGGTGTTAATCTTAATCCTGAAGCAAATATAACTTTTCAGGAAGCTTTTGCAGTTTTGGCAAGAATATTTGACCTTCAGACCGAATATGAGGTAGAGAAGCTCAGATACGACATTAAACAGATAGATGTAAGACCTGTTAATGATTATCATGCAATAGCTTCTTATTCTGATGCTGCAAATGTAGCTGAGTGGGCAAAGCCTACAACAGAAGCAATTCTTGAGGGCAATTATTGGACAAGCGCAGATAAGCGCATACGTCCCACAGACTACATAAACAGAAGTGAGTTTGCAATACTTATGAATAATCTTGTAACAACTTACATAGACCAACCGGGAACATATACTGATTTACCCGCAGGTAACGTAGTAATAAGAACAGATAACGTAACTTTGGATAATTTCAAATATGACGGTGACGTTTTTGTTGGTGACGGTGTAGCAGAAGGTGTACTTCTCGACAAAAACGTTGAAATCGACAGACTTATTATCAGAGGCGGCAGTGTTGGAATTGGCGGCGTATTTAATCAGGTTCGTATGGTTGGACATAATTGTATTACAGATATATCCTATGGACCAACAGTTAAAATACAGCTATACAGCAAATACCCCGGTGATTCAAAAATCTCTCTTGGATTTAAGGAGCTTGGTTAATGAAACTTCATAAAATAGCTGATTTATATGTTGGTATTGATTATAAATACGACATACTAAAAACTCAGGCGCCTAAATATGAAACTGATGATATTCCTGAAATTGTTCATATTGCAGTAAGGGCTTCGGACACTACTGTTGCTAAGCTAAAGGAAAGAACTCCTCAGCTTACTGTTCCTGAGTGTGAATATGTTATAACCGGTGCTAACTTCTATAATTGCTTAGTTGATTTTAACGGTTTAATGATTCATGCTTCTGCGGTGCTTTATAAAGGCGAAGCATATTTGTTTTCGGCAGACAGCGGAACAGGTAAGTCAACACACACTCAGCTATGGCTGAAAGCATTTGGTGATGAGGCGAAAATTCTGAACGATGATAAACCTGCTGTAAGAATTTTCGATGACGGCGTATATGCCTACGGAACACCTTGGAGCGGAAAAACAAATTTTAGCGAAAACGCAAAAGCAAAGCTTAAAGGAATTTGTTTTATTCATCGTAGTGAAGAAAACTCTATTGAAAGAGTAGATGGAAGTACAGCAGTTGCAGATTTGCTAAAGCAGACGCAGCGACCGGTTGATGCCGATAAGATGGATAGTTTTCTTAAAAATATAGATTTGTTACTAACTAAAATACCCATATATCGTATGGGTTGTAATATGAGCGTTGAGGCTGCTTTGATGGCATATGATGCAATGAAATAAAGGAGACTAACTATTAAAAGTCAATAGTTTTTTAGAAAAAGCACAAAGAATTTTTTTGATGAATGGTTGCATGACAAACAGACCTTTTAAAAGTAAATTTTTAAAAAGCCTAAAATATATGTTTTAGAATGTAGTTAT
>JBGVIT010000055.1:0-3978 GCA_045128915.1 Clostridia bacterium | reverse complement strand
TTCAGATGACTTTCATATTCCTGCACTTACCATTCAACCTATCGTCGAAAATGCGATAAAACATGGACTTATGAAGTTATCTAAGGGTGGAACGATCCGAGTAGTATCTTATGAAACAGAGAGCCATTACTGTGTATCCGTGGAAGATGACGGTGTGGGCTTTGATACGGATGTTCTGCTTGATGAAAGAAAGCATGTGGGAATCCGTAATATTCGTGGAAGATTAAAGGCAATGGTAAATGGAACCCTTGAAATCGAAAGCCGTGTCGATATCGGTACTACAGTTTTAATCAAAATCCCCAAGGAGGTGGAATAATGATTGCGATAGCAGTTGATGATGAAAAATTGATGCTTGGTGCTTTAGCAGCAGCGATCAAGGTGTCGCCTGATATCTCCGAAATTTCTCAGTTTTCTAACTGTGATGAAGCCCTTAACTTTGTGAAAGAAAACGCGATTGACATTGCGTTTCTGGATATCAATATGCGTGGTATGGGCGGACTTGCTCTTGCAGAAAAAATTATTGATATTTGCTCAAATTGCAAAATCGTATTTTGCACCGGTTATGAGGAATATGCTATTCCGGCTTTCAAGCTCCATGCCTCCGGATACCTAATGAAACCCGTGTCTGCTAAAGACGTGCAGGTGGAGATTGATAATATAAAAGGTATTCGCCAAAGTCAAAAGCCACTTACCGTAAAGTGCTTTGGCACTTTTGAGGTCTATGCAAAAGGTGAAAAGCTAACCTTTAAGCGTTCAAAAACCAAAGAGTTGTTTGCCTTTTTGGTGGATCGGAACGGTGCGGGCGTTACAGTTGCGGAAATCGGGGTTGCACTTTGGGAAAATGATAAAGAACAAAAGAGCCATAATTATATCCACCAATTATTCCATGATTTGCGCCAATCTCTTGAAACGGTGGGTGTGGAGGAAATTTTTGAGAGAAATAATTATTTCTACTCAATTAATCCCGAAAAAATAGACTGCGATTATTACGCTTACTTAAAAACAGGAAAACCTGAATTCCGTGGTGAATATATGTCTCAGTATAGTTGGGCAGAAGAAACTTGCGGATTGCTTTGGAAAAAACGAACTTAATAACAAACTCAAATAAAGCCGTCATTTCGACGGCTTTTTTTGTTGGTTTGTAAGAGGTTTGTCATACCTATAATGGTATACTTGATGAGAAAATAGGTGGTTTATACACTTTTTTAAAAACCGCGTTTTCAAAAAACATAAAAAGGGGAATTATTATGATTAGAAACAGAACAGCACAATTAATTTATCAAACTGTTTATGTAACACTCGGAATTGTTGGTCTTGTTGCAAGCCTTGGAATTTTCGACAACATCAACACTATACGTTGGGATTTCTATGTTCACTTCACTAACATCAGCAATTTCCTTTGCATTGGTGTTATGCTTGTTGCGCTTATTCAAACGGCAAAGAAAAAAGAAAATAGCTTCGTTTCTGCTGCTCCTGTTTTAAAGTTTATAGGAATGCTTGGCATTTTGCTTACTTTCCTTGTGTTTAACATTATGCTTGCCGGAGCAGAAGGCCGCGACCCTCAGGCAAACTGGCGCATAGGCAGCCTGTGCTTCCACGTTGTGCTTCCCGTTATGTACATAGCCGACTGGTTCCTTTTTTATGAGCGTAAAAAGTGCAAATGGTTCTATCCCATCGCGTCCATTGCCTTTCCACTCGGTTATGTAATTTTCCTTCTTATTCAGGCAATCGTTTTAAAGTTTAACTCTTCCATTTTGATTCCTACTACAACCACACCCCTTATCTATCCTTACTTCTTTGTAAACCTTGATACCCAGGGTGTTAGCGGCGTGCTTATGTGGATTGGAATTCTTTCTGTAGCCTTTGTCGTTGTGGGATACTTATTCTTCGGACTTGACAGACTCTTAAAGAAAAAGGCTTAATCATAAGTTTAGTTGTGTGGTGTAAGTAGTAGAAATGGATAAATTAGTAAGAAAAATAGAAATTCCGTTGGCAAAAAAAGCCATAGAAAAAGCGGGACTTTATATTGTGGAAAAGAAGGATCTTGACCGTTTGTCAGAGGTTTCGGCTGACGCCTATCAGGACTATCCCTTACACAATTGGTTTACCAAGGGAAAATATGATGCCAAGGCATCTAAGCTGATTATGCAAATCTCCCTTAAAACCATGACAGAGGATGCGGTAATTTACGCCGATAGTGATGAAATTAACGGCTTTGCGGTTTGGCTCCCCTTCGGATTTACAGGCAGCAAGACCCTTCCGTTTTTAATGAATGGCGGGCTTAGCCTTATATTCCATTCAGGATTCGGCATCATCGGCAGATTATTGACCTATGAAACGTATGCGATGAACCTAAAAAAAGAGTTTACAGAAAATTATGATTGGTACCTGTACAATCTTTCTATTAAAAAGGATTCGCAAGGTAAAGGGTTGGCAAGCAAGCTTATGCGCCCTATCCTGCAGTTTTGCGATGATGAACGTATGGTTTCCTATTTGGAGACTAATAAGGAGTCAAATGTTGGGCTTTACAGGCATTATGGGTTTGAACTGATGAAAGAAGAGCAAATTCCCAAAAGCACCGTTACGCACTACGCTATGGTAAGAAAGCCGAAGTGGGAAAATTAAACCCGAATTTAATATTATGAGGCAAACAATTTGGCATACTGCTTTATTGATGGATTATTTAGAAAGGAGCTTCGACAATGCCTAAAAAACAAAAGAAATTTGCTGATGACGGTTGGGCTATTTGGATTGATGGTGATGACACCAGCACAGTCTATATTAATAACTGGATTAGCCCTAAAGGCAAAAGCTATGCGGACCTGGCAATTCGTGTGCGTGGCGTAAAATCAAGTAAAATGTTGCACGTTTATGTTCCGTTTGCTATATCCAAAGAGGAAATTGAAGACGTATCTTTGCTTTTTAATGATACAAAAATTTTGCAGGCAACCTTTAATGCTGCTTGTATTATAGACTACAAGAAAAATGAGCACGCCTCGGAGATTGCCTATAACGGAAAAACGGTAGATATCATACATATAAGCACTTTGGAATATGGTATAAAATCGCTATCGGAAGGCACATTAATCGATATTGATTTAGAAAAATTGAACCCATCGCTTGACAATGATGAGGCTTATTTTGTGTGGCGTATGCCACATAAATCCTTGGATGAAATTTTTAAATCCCGTGTTGATGTTGGAAATGCAATGAGCAGACTTAGGGATTTAATTACAACTCCTGTGATTTCCGAAAAGTATGGGTACTCTATTCGTATTAACGAAGCAAGACTATTGCCTGAAGAGGTTACAAGAATAGGTATGTTCCACCGCGAAAAATTAAAAAAGGCGGTCATAACCCTTTCTATTGATGAAAATTACGAGCTGAATGACGGTGGATGTTATCGTATCCGCCGTTTAGAAGAAAATTTATATAAAAACTATCTCCCAAATGGTTATAGTTTTGAAAATGTTATTACCTACCAATGGAATCAAAGTCGAGAGCAAAATCAGCAAGGGCAGTTTAATTTCTATTATAATCTCTCAAAAGATTCTATAAGCAAAAGCAGTATGTTTTTGTATATGGTTTTGCTTTTAGCGGTTGGTATCATTGGCGATCTTTTAGCTGAAATAGTAAAAGCTTTAATTCGAATGTGTTTGTAGGAGGTGCATTATGAGATTAATTATTCCAATACTACTTAATTGCATACTCGTGCTATCGGTATATCTCGTTGACAAGCACAGCTCTGCAAAAAAGCTCCCATATATAGCAAAGCAGATTATCATTGGTATTTTATTTGGTGGAGTTTCCGCCTTTGCATCAAGCTATGGCGTCCAGTGGCTTGGGACAACGGTTAACGTTCGTGATGCGGCACCTCTTTCGGCAGGCCTTATATTTGGTGCACCTGCAGGTATCATTTCCGGTCTCATAGGTGGATTATATCGTTGGTTCTCTGTGTACTGGGGCGGCGGTATGTAT
>JBGVIT010000054.1:0-23413 GCA_045128915.1 Clostridia bacterium | reverse complement strand
CTTTCTGAAGTTAAGGTCGCAGCTGACCTTTACTCCGTGAGCCTTTGCAGCCTTGAGCGCTGCCTCGGTAAGCTCTGCCGCTTTATCTGAAACTGCGGGAGTGATTCCGGTAAAGTGGAACCAATCGCAGCCTTCAAATATCTTATCAAAATCAAAGTCGCTGATTTCAGCTGTTGAAATTGAAGAATGCGCTCTGTCATATACTACGTTTGATGCTCTCATTGCGGCACCTGTTTCAAGGAAGTATATGCCGAGTCTTTCGCCGCCCTTTGCAATGTTCCGTGTCTGCACATTGTGCTTTCTCAGAGCCGCTACTGCACATTCACCGATTGGGTTTTCAGGTACCTTTGTAACAAACTCTGCATCGTGTCCGTAGTTTGCAAGTGATACTGCAACATTGGCTTCTCCGCCGCCGTAGCAAACATCAAATTCATCTGCCTGAATAAATTTTTCATTACCGGGAGTAGAAAGTCTTAGCATTATTTCTCCCATTGTTACTATTTTAGCCATTATTTATTTTCCATCCTTTCAAGTGATTCCTTTACAAAGAAGCTACCACCGATTGCTGCCACCTTGTCAAATGCCAAAAACTCGTCAATATTGCTTCTGTCAACTCCGCCGGTGGGTATAAACTTAACCTGCGGGAACGGCGCTGAAAGTGCCTTGAGAGCTGCTAATCCACCATAAATATTGGCAGGGAAAAACTTAACTGTTGTAATGCCAAGCTCAAGTGCCTCAATAATCTCGGTAGGAGTTACACAGCCGGGATAGTATGGGATATTCTTTTTCCTACAAACCTTTGCCGCACCTTTAGACAGTCCCGGTGATACGATGAACTTTGCGCCGGCAGAAATTGCGTCCTTGCACTGCTTTGCATTTATTACAGTTCCTGCACCAATGTTCATTTCGGGATACTTTTCTGATGCGAGTTTTATTGCCTCTGCGGCACATGCTGTACGGAATGTTATTTCTGCACAGTTGATGCCGTTTGCCTTAAGTGCCGGCAAAATTTTATCTACTTCGTCAAGCTCTTTTATTACTACTACGGGTATAAATTTATCCATTATAATCATCCTTTATTTTTTTATTATCGGGTAAAGCTGAATTGTATTTCCACCATCAACAACAAGCTCTGCACCTGTGGTATTTCTTGCATGAGCGGCAAAATACCAAACAGCATCTGCAACATCTTCCCCAACCGCAACATCACCAATAGGAGTAAATCTTGAAGGAACATCATTGTAAAAATCAGGATTTTTCTCCCATCTGTCCGTTTTTATCATGCCCGGAAGTACGGCATTAACTCTTATGTTATACTTACCAAGGTCAAGCGCCATTGCGCGCATCATACCAAGCTGACCGCCTTTTGATGCTGAGTATGCTATTCTGTCCGGAATGGCTCTATATGCAGTATTGGAGTTTACAAATATAATATTACCACCGCCATGCTCTTTCATTCGGATTGCGGCATTTTCAGATAAACAATAATTCCATACCATATTTGTATTAACTACTCTCATAAAGTCAGTAAGCGGATTTTCAAACACTTTTATTCCAAGTCCCTGGTCAGCAGCATTCAGAACAAGTGTTTCTACGAACATTCCTCTTTTGTCAATATCTTCAAACATATTTTTAACAGACTCTTCATCTACTGTTCTCTCATCAAGCAGAGAATCAATATGATATCCAATAATATTAACATCAGGAAATTTTGATTTATATAATGCTTCTGCTGCATGTACCTTTTCGGAGTTTCTTCCCGTAAATATCACATTATAGCCTTCACTTGCAAATTTTTCAACTATTGAAACTCCGGTGTTGATGCATGCACCGGTTATTAAAACTGTTTTCATAATATTACCTTCCTTTAAAAATAAAATTCAGTTTTGGCAGGTCTTATATCAGTTAAAGCACCTGTATAATGTCTTAAAGTATGAACCTGATATGGGTGCTTCAAGCACTCTTCTTCATTTATTTCAATACCAAGACCTGGCTTGTCAGGAATTGTGATATAGCCGTCTTTATATTCAAGTGCCTCATTGGTTACATCTTTTCTCCAATCAACATCAGAATACATGATTTCAAGTATTTCAAAATTAGGGCAAGTTGCAGCAAGCTGCAAGGTTGCCGCATTTGCAACAGGACCTGAAGGATTATGAGGCGCAAAGGGAATATATCTTGATTCAGCTTCAGCTGCAATCTTTTTAAGCTCCATTATACCGCCTGCATGAGAAATATCAGGCTGTATATAATCTGCCGCCATTTTATCAAACAGAGGTCTATAATCATATCTTGTATATAATCTCTCACCTGCTGAAATTGCAACGGGAGATTTGTCTCTTACCTGCTTTAATGCATCAATATTATTGGGTGGAACCGGTTCTTCAAAGAACATCGGTTTAAACTGCTCAAGTTCCTTTGCAATTTTAATACCTGTCGGAACGTTGAATCTTCCGTGTCCTTCTATGAGCAAATCAACCTTATCGCCTACTGCATCACGAACTGCTGCAACGCATCTTAAAGCTTTATCAAGATCCTGATTTGAAATGTTGAGATAGTTCTTGCCAAAAGGATCCCACTTCATTGCAGTTACTCCCCTCTCAACAGCGATTTTTGCTTTCTCGCCAAATTCTTCAGGTTCTTTTGCACCGGCAAACCAACCATTTACATATATTCTGACCTTATCATTAACCTTACCGCCCATAAGCTGATATACGGGAACATTAAGACTTTTACCCAGAATATCCCAAAGTGCCATTTCAACTGCCGACAACGCACTCATCAATACTGCGCCGCCTCGCCAATATGCATCACGATAAATATCGTGATAATGCTTTTCAATCTGTAGTGGATTCTTTCCTACCAAATATTCTTTGATATGCTCAACAGCACCAAGCAATGCTTTTTCTTTATATTCCAACGTAGCTTCACCTACGCCGCTTATTCCCTCGTCTGTATATACTTTCACAAACACCCAATTAGTTCTGAAACAATCAACCACAAATGTTTTAATATCAGTTACTTTCATAGTTCTATCTCCTCATATATCTTCGGTATTACTTTTTTATAATTAAAGCTACTTACATCAAGCTCATCAAACATTCCCCAATGAATAGGCACTGAAACTTCAGGATTTACTTTTTTGCAAAACCTTTCAGCATCGGTTATATTCATGTTGTTTCCAACACCATTTACGGGCAGAAACACAGCATAAATATCATCAGGTATATCTTGGAAAATATCGTCATTATACAATGTATCACCCGTTATATAATACTTTTTCTCACCGTCATCTATTATAACGCCAATAGGAGTTGTATCACTATGCTCTGCTTTCACCGCAGTAAACTTGATATTGTTCTCCGTCCATGTAGTGTGGCGATTAAACAACACATAATTATTGTCGCCGCCATATTTCCTCACTTCATCCCACACTGATTTTGGCGAAAGGACCGTCATTTTATTATTTATGTACTTCTCCACAGTTTCAGGATCGTAATGATCAAGGTGATTATGTGTAAAAATCATTACATTGGGTTTTATGGAAAAAAGTTCTTCTTTGACAGCCACACGTCTATAATTTTTGGGATTAACAGCCTTAACGCTATCTGATAAATACGGATCTATGATAATTTTAAATCCGTCTTTTTCAAACAAGAGTCCTGCTTGTCCGAGCCATGTGATTTTCATAAAAAACCTCGATTCTCATTAATCTGACTCAAATTATAGCATTGCGTAATTCATAAGTCAATAAGTTTGATAAAATGTTTATTATTTGTTCAGCAGATTATGAATTTGATAAATTACGCAAGAAAACAGCAGGCATTTCCCCGCCAGAATATAAAAAGGGCAACTTAAATAAATTAAGCTGCGCCTTTTAAAATTCTATCCCGCGTCTTGCCTTGATTCCCGAATCAAAGGGGTGCTTGACTTTTTGCATTTGCGTAATATAGTCAGCAATATCTATAAGCTTTTGTGACGGATCACGGCCTGTCAATACCACTTCCAAACCATCCGGCTTGTTTTTTATAAATTCAATCAGATTATCCTCTTTTACCATATGAAAGTTACAAGCTGATATTATTTCATCAAGCACAAGTAAATCTGCGCTTAATGCATGTTCTGAAGTTTTCATGAAAAGATTAGCATAATCACAGCATGCCTCTTGCCGCTGTGCTTCATCCATGTTGAAATAAAAGCCGTGATTTTTATTACACAAGCAAAGTTTAATATTTTCAATGCCTTTTAATACTTTTATTTCTGATGAACTACCATTTTTGAAAAACTGAGCAAAAATAACTTTTTTCCCAGCACCAGCTGCGCGCATTGCCAAACCTACAGCCGCAGTTGTTTTTCCCTTACCGTCACCACAATATATATGAACAAGACCACACATAAATCCATTCCTCCTAAGAAAGACATACTTATACTATCATATAGAGATTAAAAAGTCAATATTCACCACCAATTCCATGCAGAGAGAAAGCTTAATTGTTATAATATGCTTTATTTGTATTGATTATAACATACAGTTGTGATAAAATATATAATGTAGAAAATAACCTTAGATTGTACATAAGCTAATTAAGAGGTGAAATTTTGAACAAAGCAATTTTAAGTCTTAAAATAGATAAAGAAAATTCAGGCAAAACCATAGGAATAATCTGCAAGCATGTATTGGGAATTTCTACCGGTGTTTTAAGAGAACTCAAGAAATCAGAGAAACTTTTATTAAACGGTAAGGTTTGCAGAACTATTGATGCTGTCCGCATCGGCGATGAACTTACTGCAGATGTTAGCGAAAATGAACGTTCAGAAGATATTAAACCAATAGACCACAAACTTGATATACTGTATGATGATAGTTTTTTAACTGTGGTAAATAAGCCAAGAAAAATGAGTGTTCATCCAAGTCAAGGAAATCGTGAAAACACTCTTGCTAATGGAATTATTCATTATTGGAATTCAAAGGGTGAAACTCATAAATTTCACGCTGTAAACAGAATTGACAAAGACACATCAGGAATATGCGTAATTGCAAAAAACAGATTTGCACACGCAGCACTACAATCAGATTGTGGTGGATTTACAAAGAAATATATCGCAATCCTTCACGGAACACCACATCCCCGCCATGGTACAATTACAGTACCCATCAAACGTTCAGAAAACAGCGTTATAAAACGAGTTGCGGCACCCGATGGAAAAACCGCCGTAACACATTATCAAACAGTTAAAACAAACAATTTATTTTCTATGGCAGAAATCTCACTTGAAACAGGAAGAACTCATCAAATACGTGTGCATATGTCTCACATAGGCAATCCGTTGGTTGGTGATTGGTTATATGGTGATGAAGATAAGGAATACAATATAAACGGTCATTTATTACATGTTTACTATATAGAATTCATGCATCCACAAACCAAAGAAAAGATGATTTTCAACCTACCGCTTCCTGATGATATGATTCAATTCTTTCCAGAGCCTTAAACATATTAGTCCATAGTTGAGTTATATTTTCAAAGAAGGATTTTTTCTTGACAAACTCTTCCCCTGCCAATATATCGATACTTTTTATAAATTTACCGTTGAATAAAACATCACATTCACCTATTTTTTCTCCCTTAGCTACATTTTGCTCTATATCAGGAATTGTATGAAGAACAAGCTCAGTTTTATTTTTTACACCGTTAACAAACGGCAGCTTAAGTTCTTCTGACGATACTGCTGCAATCTCAACATCGTCAGATGTTGGGATATACTTCAAAATTCTGCCTTTTACCATTGCTGATTGCAATTCAACATTTTCAAATCCGTAGTCAAGCAATTTCCTATGGTCATTCCAATCATCAGGTGCTCTAAGGGTTACGCAAATCAATGTTATACCATTCTTTTCAGCTGCAGAAACAAGACAACGTCCCGTCTTTTTTGTAAAACCTGTTTTTACTCCGATACATCCATCGTATGTTTTCAAAAGCTTGTTGTGGTTCGAAAAATAAAGTGTGCCGCCGGAATATGAAGATGTTTTATAACTACTTGATACAATTTGCCTGAATTTTTCGTTTTTTAGTGCTTCACTTGTTATCAAAGCCAAATCGAACGCCGTTGTATAATGTCCGTCAGCGTCAAGACCGCTGGCGTTTTTAAATTCAGTATTTTCCGCACCAACAGATGATGCAAACTGTGTCATAAGCTCCGCAAAGGATTTCTCTGTACCGCATATATGCTCTGCAACTGCAACTGCTGCATCATTACCTGAATTTAACATAAGACCGTACAACAAGTCCTCCATTTTTATCGTTTCTCCCGCAGAAAGATATGCGCTTGAGCCTTCCTGATATGCGGCGTTTGTGCTGATTTTGACCAAATCATCTGAATTTGAACTTTCAAGAGCTACCAGAGCTGTCATTATCTTTGTAGTGCTTGCCATTGAATGTTGTTCATATCCGTTATATTCATATATAACAGTACCGGTTTCTGCTTCCATAAGGCACGCAAATTCCGCAGATATATCCGGTGCAGCATATGCGGATTCGAAAACCAATATAAAAATACCTATTACCAATACTATAATTCGTTTCATAAAATGCTCCAAAATATTTTTTGTTATTTTATGCTTTTTGAAAAATTTTATGTACTCATATGCAGTAATCAGGCACAAACGCATCTCTCATATCAATAAAACCATAAAAATTTTTTTTAATCTCTCCATCTATCAAAAACTTAACCCTTGACACTCCTTCAACTGATGAAAGAGAATTTACAAGCTGATACACTATCAGCTGTTCCTGAATACGTCCTTTTTCGCCGTTGTTAAATGCAGCGGCTTTTATATTAACTGTCGCAATTTCGTTTTTTACCTTAACCGATATAGCTTTTTTCTCAGAAGGCAGGATTGTTTTTATGTTTGAATCGTAATTTCTTACTTTAACAAGCTCACGTACTATTCTTTCTGCACTGTCCTGCGGGGTATCTGCTGATATATAATAATCCACCGGTATTAATCTCATCATTTGCTTATCTGCGAAATATATAGTAACTTGCTTTGTCTCCTGACTTGTTTCTTTAACCGAACTGAAGCTGACAATAGTAATTATTATGAGATAAATAAGGTATAGAATTCTGAATTTTTTCAAATAAAAAAACCTCCATTATATTATAACTACGTATAATATATGAAGGCTTGTACACTAATATTACAATTATTTATTCAATACGTATTTTTCTATTGCCTGCGCCAGCTGGTCAGGGCATGAAGTTCCTCTTCCGTTACAGTCGGTACCTTTCAGCTTATCTACCAAATCCTGCGCTTTCATACCATCCGCAAGCGATGCCACGCCTTTTGTATTGCCGCTACATCCACCTTTGAACTTTATGTTTTTAATTATATCGCCATCAGCCTGAAAAGAGATTTCCATGCTGCATACGCCTTTTGTTTTGAATGAATAATTCTCCATTATTTTTCTCCTAACCACTTTCTGATTATTTCTTCCGCCTGATGTTCAGGATTATTACTGCCATCAATATGATAAAGGTTTTTATTTCTTCTGAACCAGGTAAGCTGTCGCTTTGCATAGTGCCTTGAATTTTGCTTTATATTATCTATTGCTGTTTGTAAATCACATATTCCGTCAAAGTATTCAAAAAGCTCCTTGTAGCCTATAGCACACATAGCAGTAAGCTCTCTGTTATAGTTATTATCATATATACGTCTTGCTTCGTCAAGCAGACCGTTTTCAATCATTAAATCCACACGCTTGTCGATGCGATTGTATAAGACCTGCCTATCATGGTCAATAAAAAGCATCAATGGATTATACCTGCTTTCCCTCTCAGCTGCTCGCTTTTTATATTCTGAAAATTTCTCGCCGGTAATTTCTATATGCTCTAAGGCTCTAATGACTCTTTTGGTATTATTTGAATGAATTTGAGATGCCGCATCAGGATCAAGACGGCATAACATATCATGTAGCACAGCTGAACCTTGAGTATCTGCTATTTCACTTAATTTTATTCTAACCGAATCATCGCATTGACCTTGCATAAAATCAATATCATTGATCAGCGAATCAACATACAATCCCGTACCGCCCGCAATAAAAGCAAGCTTACCTGCATCATTGATAGCTTTTATAATTTTATGTGCCTGCTCGCAATAATCGCTTACATTGAAGCTACTATCAATTTCGGCAATATCAAGCATATGGTGTTTTATTCCACGCATTTCCTCAATAGCAGGTTTTGCAGTACCAATATCCATTCCTTTATAAATCTGCATACTGTCCGCAGAAACAACTTCTCCGCCAAAAGTTTCAGCAAGTGATACCGCAAGCGATGTTTTCCCCGATGCCGTTGGACCGCAGACGGCAATTAAAGGTATTTTCTTATCCACTGATATACTCCATTCTTTTACTTTTCCCAACGACCACTAATTCCACATGGCAATGGTAGTCCTGAGGCTTTCATAGGAATACCGATTTCATCAGCATTCACACGACCGCCAAATTTTCTTGCAACTGTAAGCTTCAAAACATTCTCAAGAATACACGCAGAAAGACCGGTTGTATATGAATTTATAAGGAAAAACAATGGTGAATCGGACATAATTTCAAGACAATCACATACCAACTCATATAGCTCATCTTCTATCTTCCAAACCTCACCACCGGGACCTCTGCCGTACGACGGAGGATCCATAATTATTCCGTCATATTTATTACCGCGTCTGATTTCTCGTTTTACAAATTTTTTTACATCATCAACAATATATCTTATACTTCTGTCACCTAAGCCTGATGATGCTACATTTTCTTTTGCCCATGAAACCATGCCCTTTGAAGCATCAACATGTACAACGTCTGCACCTGCTGCAAGTGCCGCAACGCTGGCACCGCCCGTGTAAGCAAACAGGTTCAGCACCTTAGGTTTTCTGCCGGAATTTTTAATGATTTCAGAAAACCAATCCCAATTTACAGCCTGCTCAGGAAAAAGTCCGGTATGCTTAAACCCCATAGGCTTAATGTTGAATGTAAGCTCACGATAATTAATAGTCCAGCGTTCAGGCAGGCTTTTCTTAAAATATTCCCAATGACCGCCTCCGCTTTTTGACCGATGATATGTTGCATGAGTATCAGTCCAGAGCCTTTGTTCAGATTTAATACTCCAGACAGCCTGAGGATCAGGTCGGCGTAGTAAGTATTCTCCCCAATATTCAAGCTTTTCACCGTTTGCGCTGTCTATTAATGAATAATCTTCCCATTTATCTGCTAACCACATAATTGTTTCCTTTCATTATATGCTCTTAATTACCACATCTTCAAGCGGTCGTTTTGGAACACAAAGTGTGTTATTTTCGTTTAAATAATACTTTATATCTTTATTTTCGGCTAAGGTAATTTCTTCAGGGCTTTCAGCAGGATACCCTAAAGCCAACACGCATGAAATGACTGCGCTATCATCAAGCTGAAGAATTTCTTGGAGCAAAGGTCTGTCAACAGAACCCAGCCAGCATGAACCGATACCATCATTTAATGCAGACAAAATGATATTTTCTACTGCTGCACCAACATCCATATCGTACCCATTTGTACGGATATTTGCGTCACAGCAAACAACAATATATGCCATAGGTCTTTCATTATCTTTCGGGTTATACTCAGGAGCTAAATAACCTGCCCATTTAAGAGTGGAAAAAACTTTTGCTCTCATTTCGTCGCCCTTAACTATGACATATTTAAGAGGCTGAAGATTAGCGGCTGACGGCGCAATACGCGCAGCATTAATGTATCGCATCAAATCTGCAGCATTAATTTCTTTTTGTGCGAATTTTCGTATAGTACGTCTTGATACAATCAAATCATAAATATCCATCATTTTCACCTGAATTTTATTATTACATATATTGTAACATATATTTAGTAAATTGTAAAGGCAGATGTTTTGATTTTAGTGAAATAATATTCACATTGGATATTGTAAATCAATATTTCTTAAACAAAGTGTATTTCACTTACAATAGGGAATTTTATGGAATAGTTAAAAGTGAATATGTAATAAGTAATAATCCGCACACTATCGTGTACGGATTTTTCGCTTTGGCTACATAATAGCTAAATAGCTCCTTTGGAGTAGCTAAATTAAATTCGCTTTTAGCGTGCGCAGCACATTTAGCTGCCGCAGGCAATTTAGCTGAACTTGTTCAATTTAGCTCGTGTGAGCGAATTTAGCAGAAAAAAAGACATTTTTCGATAAAGAAAAATGTCTTTTTTTCTGGTGGAAGAGGGTGGATTCGAACCACCGAAGCTGAAAGCAGCAGATTTACAGTCTGTCCCCTTTGGCCACTCGGGAACTCTTCCATATATAAAGGTAAGAGAATCTCTTACCTTTTTTGGAGCTGGTGATGGGACTCGAACCCGCGACCTGCTGATTACAAATCAGCTGCTCTACCAATTGAGCTACACCAGCAAATATGACTTTGATATAATATCATACTTTCGATTAATTGTCAAGAGTTTTTTATAACTTTTTAAAACTTTTTGTCATAAACACTCTCACAACCAACGTTTGATATTATAACACAAGACTCCATTTTTGTCAATACTTTTGAAAAATAAATTTATTTTAATTGCTTATGCATAATTATTTTACCTTATAGGGTTTTATTATATGTATGTTTGCATAAAATGCATCAAAAAAGCTGTTGCTATGCAACAGCCTTTTGATTGGGAATAAATATTCCCATATTAGCTATTCGGCAAAATCGGCATGACTCACATAAACCTGTCTGGGTTTTGAGCCGTTTGGAGGACCGATAATGCCTCTTTCTTCCATTTGGTCAATTATTCTGCCTGCACGTGAATACCCGACTTTTAAACGTCTTTGTATCATTGCTGTGGATATTTGTCCAAGCTCTATTGCAAGGTCTATTGCCTGAGGAAGCAGTTCATCTCCGTCATCATCAGTATCGGGAGTTACACCGTTTTCGCCCGAAGATACACGTTCAATATGCTCTTCAAGGTCCTGACTGTAATGTGCGTCAGCATTCTGTGCTTTAAGAAAATCAAGTAAACGTTCAATTTCATCATCTGATACATACGCACCTTGAACACGTATAGGTGTTCTGCAGCCTTGAGGTGCATACAACATATCGCCTTTACCCAAAAGCTTTTCAGCGCCGCCTCTGTCAATGATTGTACGACTGTCAATCTGGCTTGCAACAGCAAATGCTATTCTTGTAGGAATATTTGCTTTAATTAAGCCCGTAATAACGTCAACAGTCGGTCTTTGGGTTGCAACTATCAAGTGAAGTCCTGCAGCTCTTGCAAGCTGAGCAAGACGACATATGTAATCTTCCACCTCTTTTGCCGCGACCATCATAAGGTCTGCAAGTTCATCTATTATAATTACAATCTGTGGAAGTTTTACTCCGCCGCTATTTTCCATAAGCAGATTATATCCCTGAAGATTCTTTACTCCCTGCTGCGCAAATACATCATAACGACGCATCATTTCTCCAACTGCCCAATTCAGCGCACCTGCCGCCTTTTTTGGATCGGTAACAACAGGAATCAACAAATGCGGTATTCCGTTATAAACACCAAGTTCAACCACTTTAGGATCGACCATTATAAGCTTAACCTCATCCGGAGATGCCTTATATAACAAGCTTGTAATAATAGTGTTTATGCACACACTCTTACCTGAACCGGTTGAGCCGGCTATAAGTACATGTGGCATCTTTGCAATGTCACCCACTACTACTCTGCCGCCAATATCTCTTCCCAACGCTATTGAAAGCTTGGAATTTGATTTTTCAAACTCCTCAGATTCAAGCATTTCTCTGGCTGTTACTGCCGCCGTTTCTTTATTTGGAACTTCTATACCTACAGCAGCCTTGCCCGGAACAGCAGCAACAAGAACGGTAGGAACTGCCAGATTTAATGCAATGTCATCAGCTAAACCAACAATTTTGCTGAGCTTGACACCTGAATTGGGCTGTATCTCATATCTTGTTACTGCAGGCCCTTGTGTTACCTGCAAAAGTTTAGCTTTTACTCCAAAATTATCAAGGATTGAAATGAGTCTGTTTGAGGTTTCATACATCTGCTGTCTTGAATCACCTGAGCCTGAACGCTTTTTGTTCAGAAGTTCTATATCAGGATACACGTATTCCTGAATCTGCACTTCCATTCCCTCTTCTATTTCTTTCGAATACTCGTCACGTTCTTCAACAGTAAGATTACTTTCACGTTTTTGAACCTCTGTTCCTGCAGAATTTTCTTCGTATTCGTCTTCAAACTCAACAGCAGCACCCTCTTCACTCATGTCAGCTGCTTTTATTTCTTCCTCTTCTTTTTTCATCTTTTCGAAAATGAGGTCAATTCCATTTTCAAAATCATCTGTGTTTTGCTTTCTTTTTTTGTTTGCACTTTTATCTTCGCTGAAACTCAAAGCCTCACCTATAACATCATTTGGTGCAGATGCACGTGAATTAATTTTTTTCCTTGTTGCATTCTTTGTTTTCTCATAAGCTTTTTCATAATCTTCTTTGATATTCATATCTTTTGCAGATTCAAAAACAGCTCCAAAAAAACCTCTTATGCCTCCAAGAAGTGCGGCAAAAATTGAATATCTTATAAGAAAGCTTATAAGCACAAGCATAACTATAAGTACTATGATAAACGCAGCAACCCTATGCATCATAAAGCTTAACGGACACGCAATCACAGCTCCGAACAATCCACCTCCTGCACAGTCAAGAAATGAATTACACGATGCTGTACTATAACTGTCAGAAAACGGAATAATATTTCTTGAACACAGATGAAACAATGCACTGAGAGTCGCAAGTGATGCAAAGGATAGTGCAAGCTTTTCACCATACTTTTTCTGCTCATTGAAATAATAAATCCCAACGCCAATCAATATTACGGGTACTAAAATAGCAGGCTTACCAAACAACCCAAGCACTATGCTTTTTATAAAACCATTAACAGGCGCGTTTGAGTCAACTAACAGAAAAATCAAAAGCAACATTCCAAGAGCTATTAACCCGAATGATTTAATATATAGATTTTCTATTGCTTTACGGTTTTGCCTTTTTGTATTGTTCTTTGATGCTTTTCTTCTTTTATGTGCCATGTAATGCACTCCTCCTATTAAAATATGCGAAGCCCTTTAGGCAGTTTGTTTTTTAACACTCCATTTGAACCTTTTGCCCAGCCAAGCGGTAATGAGTTGCACGCTACAACACAGTATCCCTCAACATCAGAACAAATAGTTTCTCCTTTTAAGTATTTTGTGATTTCAGCATCAGTATAATTATAATTTACTGACTTTTTAAAAGCAGAAACAGTTAACGCTTTTGCCAATGCGTGCGCCGGTTCAAATCTCCCCTTTTTACATACACCCAAATGTAGTCCAGGTCTTGGTGTTTTTATTCCGTCGATAGACACTCCCATTGGCTTTAAATATAAATTCTCTCCAAACAGCACAAATTCTCCGTTCAGGTTAGTATTAAGATTTGACTTTTCAAATTCTCTGAACATATTAATTTGCTCATCAGGACGTTTTGTTTTATCTTTATTCAGTCTTTCATTACACTTTTCACGACTGTCGTAGATATATGCAGCAAAATGACCTTCTCCCTTTTGGATATGAGGATAAAGCCTCTCGATTTTGCCAACTTTCATATATGGATAATTCTTAGTTATGTAATCAACATTATCCTCGTTTTCTTCCTTAGAAAAAGTACAGGTTGAATATACTATGCCCCCACCAACAGCAAGCATCTTCATTGCGCTGTCAATAATTTTCTTCTGTCTGGCAGCACATGAAATAACATGCTCTACACTCCAAGCATCAACTGCTGCAGGTTCCTTTTTGAACATTCCTTCTCCGGAACATGGTGCATCAATTATTATTTTATCAAAAAAACTCGGGAATTTTTCTTCCAATCTCTCCGGAGATTCATTTGTTACTACAACATTGGAAAATCCCATGCGCTCTATGTTCTCGCTTAAAATATTGCACCGCTTCGGAATAATCTCATTTGATACTAATATAATTTTAGAATTAGCCGCTACCTGAGTGGATTTCCCGCCAGGCGCTGCACACAAGTCAAGCACAAAATCTCCGTCATCAAGCGGCAGAAGAGCTGCCGAGCACATGGCAGATGGCTCCTGAAAATAAAACATACCTGCCATATGATATGGATGGGTTCCTTTAATATCGTCTTTATTCACATAATAGCCATTGCTGCACCAAGGCACTTTCTCAACAGCACCAAATGCAGCTTCAAACAGCATACCGTTATCTTTATTTGGATTAATTCTTATACCGGATTGAGCAGGGGTATTATATGAATTTAAAAAAGATTCAATATCAATATCTCCACGCTCTTTCATTCTGGATATAAACTGTTCGGGTAATTTCATATCCGACTCCTTTTACATTATTGGCGAAAACAATCTGAAAAAGCCTTCAAGAATTCTTTGCTTCAGACTTCTGCGGGAATATATGGCAGGTGTTACCTCAACGCTATCGTTAAGGTCGTTCCTGAATATTCTATTACATTCTTCAGTCGTAATGGTATCATATATAAATGCGTTGATTTCAAAATGCAGTTGAAAGCTTCGTATATCAATGTTAGTTGTTCCTATTGTACAAACACCTTCATCAACCGACATCATTTTTGCATGAATGAAGCCTTTATATTTATACACTCTTACGCCAGCGGAAATAAGCTCACCTATATATGATTCTGTAGAATAATAAACATATCTTTTATCAGGCAATCCCGGAATTATTACACGGACATCAACACCTGAACGAGAAGCAAGTTTTAAAGCGCTTAAAAAACTCTGGTCAGGTATAAAATACGGTGTCTGGATATAAATATGTTCTTTTGCTGAATTTATCATTTTAATCAAAGCGCATTTGATTTCTTCTTCTTTTGTATCAGGGCCGCTACATGCTATCTGCACACGCTTGTTGGCAGGATACTTGTCCGAAAGCGGATAGTATCTGGCTATATTAAGGGATAAATCCTCTTTTGTAGAAAAAGCCCAATCGAGCGAAAACGCCTTTTGCATATATCTAACTGCAGGTCCTACTATTCGAACATGGGTATCACGCCAAGGTGACAACTTCTTTTTTCCAAAATATTCATCACCTACATTTATTCCACCGGTATATCCAATCTTACCGTCAATGACAACTATTTTTCTATGGTTTCTGTGATTTATTTTAGAATAGCTGCCAAGCTTTACCGGAAAGAATGGAGTAACATACCCACCTGCATTTTTAAGCTCATCGAATATCTCGCGTTTTGTA
The DNA here is from genome assembly GCA_045128915.1 of Clostridia bacterium. Taxonomy (GTDB): domain Bacteria; phylum Bacillota; class Clostridia; order UBA1381; family UBA1381; genus RGIG9115. The sequence continues at coordinate 8,077 of JBGVIT010000054.1, read as the reverse complement.
AAGAAGCTACCTATATCGTCATATATCAAACGCACCTTTACGCCGCTTCGTGCCTTTTCAGTAAGAGCAGATAAAAGCTTATGACTGATTTCGTCATCTCTTATAATAAAATAAATAAGATGTATGGAATCAACAGCGTTATTAATATCCTCGAGCAAGTCCGTAAACTTATCATTTGCATCTGTATATATTTTAACGTCGTTTCCGTCTGTTAGCACACTGTTATTGGCATTAATAAGATATGACATTATATCAGAATAAGGAAGAAACTTATATTCTTTTAATTTCTTTTTTTCATCCTCAATAGACATTCTTTCGGACAAATCCATGTTCATACGCCATTTTTCAGCATACTTTTTTGCTGCTTTACGTTTTAGCCCCGTACCAAAAACAAGGAAGAATAAATATCCTACAACCGGCGCAGCTGTGAACCCGAAAAGCCACGCAAGACTCACAACCGGATCGCGACGTTCAAAGCAAACAAGAATTATCATGGTAATAAAATTAAGAATATATATAATCAGTACAATATCCATTAACGACATCTTGCTCACCTCCGGTTACGGATATTATATATCCATTATATAATTATAATGCCGTAGTTTTTTTTTGTCAACAAACAGCACAGAGTTTTATTCAAATCGTAAAGCATTTTTAATCTTTGAGAAACAGCGGTAAATATTGGTTTCTATCTTTACAATTAATCGAATATTATTGACATAATACGACACCCATGTTATAATCAAATAAATTATATGCTTAAATAGCATGGATAATAATAAGGGAGGTTATTTATCTTGAAGAAATTTTTCTCAGAATTCAAAGAATTTGCTCTTAAGGGCAATATGTTTGACCTTGCTGTCGGCTTAATTATAGGCACTGCTTTCAATGCGGTTGTTAAATCAATAGTTGAAAATATATTCATGCCGATTGTAAGTATCATCATAGGAGGTCACGACTTTTCAGCTCTTGCAATCACCGTCGGAGAATCAGCTGTTATACCCTATGGTGCATTTATTCAAAGCATAATCAATTTCCTTGTTACTGCTTTTTCATTATTTGTTATTGTTAAATCAATCAACAGATTTAAGAAAAAAGAGGAAGTTGAAGAGGCAGAAGAAACGATTGAAGAAAAAGCCGCTGATATAGTTCTTCTCGAGGAAATCAGAGATGCTCTTAAAGAGCTTAAAAAAGATTAATTCGATACTTGTTATCAAAAGTATAACTATTACCAAAAAAAACGACTTGTAGAAATAAGTCGTTTTTTTCTGGCTTTCGTGTTCATAATAGATGCAAGTATTATAAAGCTAAATTTTGCACTTTCGTACAAAGCGAAATTATTGCTCCGCAATAGCTAAATAACTCCTTTGGAGTAGCTAAATTAAATTCGCCTTTAGCGTGCGCAGCTCATTTAGCTGCCGCAGGCAATTTAGCTGAACTTGTTCAATTTAGCTCGTGTAAGCGAATTTAGCTAAAAAAAAGACAGATTTCAAAGAAATCTGTCTTTTTTTTGGTCGGAGTGACAGGACTTGAACCTGCGGCCCCTTGACCCCCAGTCAAGTACTCTACCAAACTGAGCCACACCCCGATACAACGTAAGCAATTATAACATTTATCTAAGGAAAAGTCAAGTACATGACGAAAAATATTATATAATCAGCATATTGCACAAGGATTGTTTTCCATTACAATGTTTAATTTTATATATTATCTTACTTACAACGCAACCCGTTCAAAGATTATACAGTCTGCCCTGATACGTGTTTCTCCTCTCCATTTCCCACTCGATTTCGTTAAGCACTTCAAATTTCTTAAGACTCCAAAGTGGTGCTATAAGCTCGCTTCGTTTACCGTCACCGGTAAGACGCGCAATCACCGTTTCAGGCGAAAACAGTTCAAGCTGCCGTATTATTATATCTATATACTCCTCTTGAGTCAACACATCAAATTCACCATTAGCATATTGCTCCGAAAGTTTTGTACCTTTTATAACATGCAAAAGGTGCAGTTTCACAAAATCAGGCTTAAGCGCGGCCGTTTTTCGTGCGCTTTCAAGCATCATTTCTTTATCCTCGCCCGGCAATCCGTCTATAAGATGTACGCACACCTTGATATTACGTTTCTTAAGCATATCATATCCTTTCAGGAATTCATCATATGACATACATCTGTTTATTCTAACGCCGGTTTTATCAAACACAGATTGAAGTCCAAGCTCAACTATCAAGTCGGTACGGCGATTTAAATCATCAAGATAATCCGCAATTTCTTCAGTAACAGCATCGGAGCGTGTAGCAATATCAATACCAACTACTCCCTCTTTAGCCACAAAGGGTTCAAATATTCCCTTTAGTTTTTCAACAGAAGCATATGTATTGGTATGGGCTTGGAAGTAGGGCATATACAAATTTGCCGATTTCCATTTTTTGTGCATCATCACAACTATGTTATTAAATTGTCGGTCAAGACTCTCCATCGGGTTTCCGGCAAAATCTCCGCTCCCCGACGACGAACAATAAGTGCAACCTCCAACACCTTTCGTTCCGTCTATATTCGGGCAGGTAAAACCTGCATTTAAAGAAACTTTGAACACTTTGCCGCCGTATGTTGTTTTGAAATAATTATCAAGTGAATAATACGGTTTTCCGTCCTGATAAATCATACGATTCATTTCAAGCCTCCATCTACGAAAATATGCACCTGAAAGCTATTACTTAAAGGTGCATATTAAAAATTATTTCTTCATATTTTTAGCTTCTTCCAGCTTTGTCTGACGACGCTGTTTTACTTCTTCCGACATAGGCTTAATGTCGCCTGAAGCAGTAAGAGCCATCTTTGTGAAGAGCGGACCTACTAATTCATATATCAAAACTGCAAACAATGTTATGTTTCTTATAAGATTTCCCTGACCGGGAAGCTCAGCAGCTGCTATTGAACACATACCTAACGCTACACCAGCCTGAGGAAGCAACGTAATTCCAAGATATTTACATATTTTCGAATCACAACCTGCCGCTTTCGCACTTGCAAATGTTCCAAAATATTTACCAAGAGATCTGAAGAGAATATATACTATACCAATGATTACTATTGCCATATCAGCGAACACCCCAAGCTCAAGCTCTGCACCGCTGATTACGAAAAACAGCGCAAATAAAGGAGATGTCCATTTATCTGCAGCTCCCATCAAATCGTGGGACAGCGAACATATATTGCAAAATACAGTTCCAAGCATCATACAAACAAGCAATGATGAAAAACTGACATGTACAGGTCCAATATGGAAATCAAGCATCGCAAGAGATGCTGTAAGGAACACAAATGCTATGGTAAGATTTAAACGATTTGTATTTGAGTTGAATAATTTTTCGAGCTGAGTCAAAATCCATCCCATAACAGCTCCCAATACAAGCGAACAAGCAATTTCTATTAACGGATTAAGAAGTATTGATATTATATCAACAGAACCGTTTATAATAGTCTTTGCAATACCGAATGAAACAGCAAATACCACAAGTCCAACTGCATCATCAAGAGCAACAATAGGCAGAAGCAAACTTGTAAGCGCGCCCTTTGCTTTGTACTGCCTTACTACCATCAATGTAGCAGCAGGAGCGGTAGCAGTCGCAATAGCACCTAAAGTAATAGCCTGCGCCATTGAAATCTTATCAGGCATTATCTTATGTACAACAAACAAAGCTAAATCAACAAACAAAGTAGCAACCAACGCCTGAAAAATACCTATTATCAAAGCAGATCTACCGGTCTTTTTTAATTCATCCACCCTGAATTCATTACCAATAGAAAAAGCGATAAATCCAAGTGCAACCTCAGACACTAATGCAAGTGAATGGACAGATTCTGCATCAGGGAATCCGAGTCCAGGAATATTCAAAGCACCTATACAATAGGGGCCTATCAAAACACCGGCAATAAGATAAGCGGTTACTGCAGGAAGTTTAAGAGGCTTAAACGCTCTGGTCATAATTAGACCTGCAAGCAAAGCTATTGATACTGATAACAAAGTATTCATAATTTTTGCACATCCTTATTAATAAATTCACCACATACAAGCAGAAAAAAAGACTTGCATACGCAAGCCGCTCGGTTTTGTGGTGCGTTTTAAATAATATTTCCGTTAAAAAGCACTTGCTTGAAGCAAGTGCTTTCCGGTGGTACGCCCAGAGGGATTCGAACCCCCGACCTTTTGGTTCGTAGCCAAACACTCTATCCAGCTGAGCTATGAGCGCATATCAACCACGGCTATCATTATACCAAAATTGCGATGTAAAGTCAAATGTTTTTTTATACTGTTACTAACTTTTTGTATTTTTGCATAATATATATGATTTTTTCTAATCAAATTCTTACATATTCCCAAGAAAATCACCCTTAGGATTTATACCGATATTATATTTTTTTCCTGATGAATTAAGATTACCAAGCTTTATTCCAACAAGATTTATATCAGTATTAAGAAGTGCTGCTATTTGATTCATATCATAACCTGAATTTATATGCCCAATTATTTCTTCGTCACAAATGAGAAGCTCTGCTGCAAAGCAATTAGCCTCGTATTCCGTGGTTGCTGTCATGTCATAAAGCTCAAATTCCTGCAATATTTTTTTCTTTGCAAAATTTCTGTGCAGGATATGATGTCCCAATTCATGAGCCGCAACTATCCGCATCTTTTCTTCGGTTAAATTGGAATTTATAACAATATACGCCTGACGGTTCATCAATGTGTAAAACCCTTTTAGTTTTGAAAATGAAGCATCAAACATAAGCTCTATCCCAAGACTTTTAATTAACGAAAAAGGATCTCTTGTTTTATATTTATTTATCAGCTTATTTGCTGAATTCAATATGTATTGACTCATAACTCCACTCCGCTTTTAGCTGCATATTTCTTTGCTTTCTTTTTAGAATCGAGATATATGGTTTGTATTCTTGTCATAAAACTGAGCATTTCCTCCTCATCAAGCTCACCGCCTGCAAAAAGCGCCTCCGCATTATTAAGAATTTCCTTTGCTTCCTTTTTGCCTTGCGTACCATAAAAAAATTCTGAATTTATTACAAATTCTTCCTTGCCGTTTATGAGCAGTTCTGAAGTAGTTCCCAAAGCCTTTGCAATGGAATTGACTATTTCTATATTTTTCGGAAGTCTTGTTCCTTGCTCATAGTTTAATATACTTCTTGAAGTAGTACCGACAATTTCAGCCAGCGCCTTCTGAGACATTCCTGCTTCAAGTCTTAATTTTTTTAAATTTTCACCAAACCCCATATTTATCCTCCGCAAAAGTGAACAAACTTTCGTAATATGTATTGACACATGAAACATTGTTCAGTATAATATAAGTGAAACATCGTTCACTTATATTATATATAAAACATAAATCCTTGTCAATAACTTACGGAGAAAAAAATGAAGAAAATTATACTGCATAGTGATATGAACAATTATTACGCATCAGTAGAATGTATGCTGAATCCTGCATTAAAAAACAGATACATTGCCGTTTGCGGAAACAAAGAAACTCGACACGGAATTGTTCTTGCAAAAAATCAAGCCGCAAAGCTTATGGGAGTTACAACGGGAGAGCCTATATGGAAAGCCATGCAAAAATGCCCGAATTTAACTGTTGTCCCTCCTCACTATGATGAATACATCAAATATTCAAAGCTTGCAAAAGAAATTTATTATTCATATACAGACCTTATAGAACCATTTGGTCTTGACGAATGTTGGCTGGATGTTTCAGCAAGCACATGCTTGTTTGGAAACGGAGAACAAATTGCGCATCTTATAAAGGAGAGAATAAAAAAAGAATTGGGACTTACTGTGTCTATCGGAGTTTCTTTTAATAAAATATTTGCAAAGCTTGGTTCTGACATGAAAAAACCCGATGCTGTTTCCGTAATAAATGAAACTGATTTTAAACAAAAGGTATGGCCTCTCCCCGCATCCGAGCTTTTGTATATAGGTCGTGCCACGTCTGAAAAGCTAAAAAAATACAACATACGCACCATAGGCGATGTTGCAAAAACCAATCCACAGCTATTAAAAAATTGGTTGGGCAAAAACGGCATTATGCTTTGGAGGTTTGCAAATGGTATTGATAATTCAAGAGTTGCACCATTCGGCTATCGCGCACCAATTAAGTCTATCAGTCACGGAATAACATGCACAAGCGATTTGACAACCGACGATGAAGTGTGGAAGGTTATTTTTTCACTTTCCCAGGATGTAGGACGAAGGCTCCGGCAAGAAAATCTTAATGCGTCAGGAGTCGCTATTTCTCTAAGAAACAACAATCTCGAAACCAAAGAATTTCAGTCAAGACTCACCCACCCCGTTCATTCTCATACTGTCATTGCAAAAGAAGCATTTTCTCTTTATACATCAAATTATGATAAGTCAAATCATCTTCGTTCCTTGTCTGTGAGAGCTATTAATTTATCGCCGGGGATAATACCTGTACAAACAGATTTATTCTCGGACACAGAGAGAGAAATAAAAAGAGATTCTATTGAAACAGTTATAGACGCTCTGAGAAAACGGTACGGAAATAACAGCATTACCTACGCAGCGCTTATGGGAGATTTAAAAATGCCTGAATCGTCACTTCATGTAATGCCGGATAGAATGTATATGTAATTTATATTCCAGCAGCTCTACCGGCTTATGAAAAAATATTGCATAAAAAAAGATAAGATAAAACAAAAAACAACCTCTTATGGCAAGTGAACAAGTCCGGTAAAAACGGACAATAGAAAAAAATAACCTCCTATGGTAGAATAAAATAAACTACCATAGGAGGATTTTTTATGCCAAGAAACTACAGACACATCCAAGAGTACGAAAAAGAAATATTAGAGTTGCGAGAAAATGGATATACTCGGCGAGAAATAGCTGAAAAATACGGAATGAGTATAGAACAAATTAAAAGTTTTATCAACCGACACAATAAAAAACAACGTAAAATCGAAGCTGGTATTGCTTTGAAGAAGAAAGGCAGACCACCAAAAGACTATGTTGTAAGTGAAAAAGACAAGGTTGCCGAACTCAAATATATTCTTGCACGCAAAGAAGCTAAGATTAAAACATTGGAAATGGAAAATGAACTGATGCGGGATTTTCTCTCGCTCACAGAAAGGAAGTGAGAACAAGCGTAAAATATATGGTTATCTATCGTCATAAAGACAAATATTCCATTAGTGAAATGTGTAGATTTTTCAGTGTATCAAGAAGTGGATATTATGGTTATGTATCTCGAATGGATGTACCGGCAAAAGATTTACCTTTGGCAGAAAAGATAATGGAATGTCAGGAAAGATGCGGCAAAACTTATGGTTATCGCAGAGTACATATATGGCTTGAAAGACAAGGAATACATCACAATCCCAAAACCGTACTTCGGGTTATGCAAAAATACAACTTGTTATCAGTTGTTAGAAGAAAGAAGTATCGTAATTATGGAGATTACCTACACAAATATCCCAATTTATTGAATAGAGATTTTACTGCTGAAAGGCCAAATCAAAAATGGGTTACAGATATTTCGTATATCAAAACCAGACAGGGAACCTTGTATTTATCTGTAATCAGAGATTTGTTTGATAACAGTATTGTTGCTTACAAAACCGGAACTGAACAGAATATTAACCTTGTTCTTTCTACAATCAGAGCAGCGAAGAAAAAGGAAAAAGTCACTGCAGAGCTGCAACTCCACAGTGACCAAGGCTTTCAGTATACATCCCATGCGTACTTTAAGCTAACTAAATCATACAACATTACGCCATCAATGTCAAGGAAGGGAAATCCATACGATAATGCTTTAGCTGAAAATTTCTTTTCTATTCTCAAAACAGAATATATTTACAGAATTAAATTCAATACTTATGATGAAGCTCGCCTCATCATAGATGAATATATTCATTTCTACAACAACGAAAGAATACAACTAAAAACAAAACTGACACCACAAGAAATGCGATGTCAGTATGTTGCTTAAAACTTAATATTTGCTACCATAGGGGTATTTTTGTACTGTCTGCACAAAATGGTGCAGTTCAA
>JBGVIT010000053.1:0-2157 GCA_045128915.1 Clostridia bacterium | reverse complement strand
AAGTCAGTTGAAAAAGCGGCTGAGTTTACAAAGCTTATAAACAACAAATGTGTAGATATAAGCGCACAGCTCTATAAAGCGGATTGCCCGCCTGGAGCGCTTATTAAGCCTCCCCTTATTACTGATGAGGTTGTTTTAGAGGTTATGATTTCAAAGATTGAAGAATGTTTGTGCGAGCTTGCATAATCGGTGATAGTATGAAAAATGAAATTATCAAAGCAATAGAAAAAGAAAAGATAATCACAATCGTAAGAGGAATCAACAATAATAAGTTGATTCCTCTTGCTGAAGCCATGTATAATGGCGGAATCCGCCTTTTGGAAATAACATATGATGCAAAAGGTATAGTGTCAGATGAGCAAACAGCTGAAAATATCAAAATTCTCAGCAAGCATTTTGACGGCAGAATGCATATCGGCGCCGGTACTGTTATGAGTGAAAAGCAGGTAGAGCTTACAAAAAATGCAGGAGGCAGATTTATAATTTCTCCTGATACTTACGAAGCTGTTATAAGAAAAACCAACGAATATGATATGGTATCAATGCCCGGTGCACTGACTCCCACTGAGGTTCAGGCAGCACACAGAATGGGCGCTGACTTTGTTAAGCTTTTCCCCATAACAAATCTTGGAACTGATTACGTAAAAGCCATAAAAGCTCCCCTTTCTCACATTAAACTGCTTGCTGTTGGCGGTATAAATGAAAATAATATGAGTGACTATTTAAAAGCCGGAGTTTCAGGCTTTGGTGTAGGCTCAAACATTGTAAATGCAGCATTGGTTGAAAATAACGAATTTAAAAAAATTACAGAGCTTGCAGAAAAATACACAAGGGTGGTTAAACAATGAGCTTATATATAACCATTGACGGCGGAACAACCAATACAAGAGTTAATCTTGTAGAGGATAGAAAAATTATAAACACACTTAAGCTGAACGTTGGCGCAAGGGCAAACATGGACGATAATACCTTGCTTAAAACTCAGATAAAATGTGCAATAACGCAAATTCTAAGTTCTAACAGTCTTACTGAAAAGGATATTTCAAGAATACTTGCATCAGGAATGATTACGTCGGAATTCGGTCTTTGCAGTCTTGAGCATATCCTGACTCCTGCAGGCATTGACGAGCTTCATGACACCATGCATGAAATGGTTATTGATGAGATTTCTTCAATCCCATTTGTTTTTATAAGAGGTGTTAAAGCTGTATCGGACAACTTTGAATGTACAGACATAATGAGAGGCGAAGAAACAGAGTTTATAGGTATTTTGGAGAATATCTGTGAAAACTGTATCTGCATTCTCCCCGGCTCTCATTCAAAAATCATCAGCACCGATGACAAAAAAAGAATCTGTAATTTTGCTACCATGCTCACAGGAGAAATGACCGCTGCGCTGTCACAAAATACAATTTTGAAGGATGCGGTTGATTTATCTGTTGAGGAAATAAATGCAGAGTATCTTATAAAGGGATATGATTACTGTAAAAGTGAGGGCATTAACAAAGCCTTATTCAAAACAAGAATTCTCAAGAATATGTTTGGTCATAAAACCGTTGATACGTACAGCTTTTTTATGGGCGTAATTCTTTGCGGCGAAATTGAACAAATACTCAACTCTCAGGCAGAAAAAGTAATAATCGGCGGTAAGGCTCAAATCAAAAATGCAATGGCAGAAATTCTGAAAAGAAGAACCAACAAAGAAATAATATGCCTTGATGAAAACACAGTAAATAATTCAACTTCAATAGGTGCTGTGAGAATATACGAAAAACGCATTACAGGTGAACATTAAATGAAAAAATCAAAAAGTCTTTTACTTACAATTCTCGGCACTATGATGACCGGCTTTGCAATAGGTTCATTTTTAACCCCAAACAAGATAGTAGGCGGAGGAATTTCAGGTATATCAACGATTATATATCACACATTAGGTATTCAGCCCGGTTTAAGCTTCTTTTTGCTGAACATATTCTTTTTGGTTGCAGGTCTTAAGGTGCTTGGCAAAAAATTTATTGTTAAAACACTTATAGGAATAACGTTACTTTCGCTGTTTACACAGCTTTTCAGTTATTTACCTATATACACCGAAAACCTTATACTGTCAACAATTTTTGGCGGTATTTTGTACGGTCTTGGTATAGGCATGAGCTTTGC
>JBGVIT010000052.1:0-14587 GCA_045128915.1 Clostridia bacterium | reverse complement strand
TTTATCTTTGAAGGATTCCTGTATGGCTTCGGCCCCTCTCTAGTCAACATTCCCGCCAATGTTATTCAGGGTATTGCCGGGCTTATTATCGGTACGATTCTTGTAAAGGTATTTGAGAAAAGCAAGATTACATTTTAAGTGGCAACAAGCAGATGGATAATCTAAGTATAAACAGAAGGCGCCGCATTTTGATGCGACGCCTTCTGTTATGCTATTACTTTTTTCTGTTTAATCATAATTCAACTATGCGATTACAAGACTCTCATTTATAGTTCCAACTACTCGCTCGGCATAGCTTATATCAACGTTCCTATCACCTGTACCGTGAACGATCATTATACAGTTTCTAGTTGTAATTTCCACATAATCAATCAGAAGTCATCTCCACATTTTTATTTGCCAAATTTATCCACAAGAGTTATACCCTGGGATGCATAGAGTTCTGTTAGTGTCATATTATTATATCTTTCTTTTTGTTCTTCCAAGTCCTCGTGTATCAGATCCAAGAATGCTGCCTTTCCGTAAATTATTTTAACAAGTTGATATCGCTTCTGCGGAAAAGTCCAGGCATAAAAATCAATAGCTATATCCTCATGAGCGAAAGTGCCTCCCCCATTACCTTGCTTGGATAATATTCCGGTGGCGGCGGTTTCTTCTCTCCAAATTTTTGCCGTTAACGTAAAGGAAGGATTGGATAGTTTATTTACAATACCCTCGTAACCATCTTTTTTAAAATCAGGATTATTCTCTATCTCCCAAAGATAAAGAACGTCGAGTGTGTTACGGTCTCTAAGCCAAGACTGGATAACATAACTTGGGTTTTCAAAATTCTTCTGCCTTGCAATATGAGTTAGAGAAACATATTCCTTCTCTTCATCACGAATACCCTTCTTAACGTCCATCTCCATTTTGAGCAAGGCATACGCTTTATTAGAATCCAAGTCTTCCTCAATGCTTTCGCGAAGACTACGAATATGATCTTCTATCCCCTCCGGTGTATAAACCCCTCTATCTAACAAAGTCTTAAGAACTCTTCGTTGATACGCAATATACTCTTCTACAACACCTTTTGTATACTCTTCCATACTTTTCACCTTCCTTACATTCGTATTATACCATACTTTTTGCGGTATTAAAATAGGTTTTGCTCAAAGTTACATATTTTTATGTTAAAAACGGTGTTTCGTTGCTCAAACTTGTATATTTTTATGTTTCAAAGGCATTTTATAGCCAAACCTACCTATTTGGCATAAAAAAGGCCGTTTTCGACTAAAAAACGACTTAAAAATGAAAAAACGCCCAAAAAACTGGACGTTTTTTCTTCTGTCTCTCGTGTCCGAAAAAGAACTGGTTAAAAACCGGATTTTCTTTAATTTCGTTTAGCAGATTGTCTAACCGGAATTACAGCACAAACAATTCGCAAAATAACATATATAAAAAACAATGCAAATAACAAAATTACTTCTTCGCCAAAGATTTGTGATACATACTTAAATAGAAAGTGTGCTATAGAATCGGTAAAAAACATAATCAATAAAGTTAAATTAGACAAAACATTTAATATTGATTTTGCTATAGTTTTAGGCTTAATAAAAAAATAATAAGTAGTGTAAAACAAATCCAACTCGTAAAAAACGACAAAACCACCAACAACAGCAATAAGTACAGCACCAAAGCCCTCAAAAATATCAACACCGTTAGCTGGGTCCATATCATAATTATACGAACTTATGGCACCAATAATAGAAACTATTGCAGTAATTAAAATCAACAGCGAAAATACTCCTATAATTATTTTCTTTTTCATATCATCACCGCCTTAGGTGTAGTATATGCTTGTGTTAAATTAGGGACAAGTAGAGTCCTCGGCTCCCTCTGACGAGGGAGCTGGATTTTGCGAAGCAAAAGACTGAGGGAGAGAAAACTACCCCTCCGTCAAAACTTCGTTTTGCCACCTCCCCTGACAAGTGGAGGCTCTTATTTTCAACTTGTGGAAGTCATTTCCACAAGTTGAATTTTCCGCATAACAACAAGCATTTTCTTGTATTTAATATAACAGTACCCTTTTGATTTTTTTAAATTTATCCATAAAAAAGGGTGTTGTAGAATTAGCGCATCCGTGATTAAAATGCATATCTAAAATTTCAGCCAATGATTCAAGTTGATAAAAATAAAACAATTCGTTATCCGTATCAATTCTCATTACACTTTTATAACCATCTAATAAACAGTCATACATTTCCCAATAGTGCCACTCTAAATTGATGCGTGCTAAATCGTTCAAAGGATCACCAAACTCGCAAGTTTCTGCATCAATAACAAACAACCTACCATCTCTATATAAAATATTATCCGGTCGAATATCACGGTGCAAAAAAGAGTGTGTAATATCAGGTTGCAATCCGCTAATTATACTGCATAATTTTTCTGCTTCATTATTGGTCAAAAATTGATTTTTTACAATTCTTAATAATTGAGGTTGTAACAATTTATATGCATAGTGGGTTTCCCAAGAATACCCATCTTTTACATACGGATGATTAGCATCAATCTGTATTTGATTTATACTCGCTACCGTTTCGCCTATTTTATAATAGATTTCATATTTGCTCTCATTATGATTCGTTTGTAAGATATGTCTTAAACTTTTCCCTTCAATATATTCTGATATTTGATATGCTTTGTCATAATGTTGACAGCTCCCGTCCACAGCATAAACATCAGGACATATTTTACCTATACTTTTGTTTACGCTATCATAAAAGAATTTTTCACGTTCAAATATGTGGGTATAATCTTCGCAAGCACGAAATACAATTTTTTGATTATTAGATAGAACCAATAACCAAGACTCCTTCCACCCGTTTTCTAGTCGTATTTTTTCTTTTATACTCGCATTAAAGTGGTAGTTAACAACTTCGTTTATCAAGTTTAATTCACCTACTTACCTAGTATGACAAAAATCATACTTCTGTATAAGAAATCATGCCATACTTTTCCTTGTTTTACAAGGTCATATTAAAGTATGGTATGACAGTTATTCCTGCCTTGCCTTACAAATTTGATGAAAAAGGCAAGGATAAATAATTATTTGTCCCTATTGTAACTCAACCATAGCATAAAAGTGGCTCAGAGGCAAGCGATTAGTGATATTCTGTGCTGCGCACAGAGTGATATTATGCCTTGCGGCATAGTGATATTTTTGCTATCGCAAAAGTGATATTATATTCGCCTTTTAACTGCCCGAAGGGCAATATCACTCGGCGTTAGCCGAATATCACTGCGAAGCAATATAACTCGCCGTAAGGCGAATATAACTAAAAAACTCTTGTTCTTTTGAACAAGAGTTTTTTTGTCATTCATGTCCGAAAAAGAACTGGGTAAAATCGGCTGTTTTTTGCCGAAAACCGCTTGTTTTTTCTTTACAACTAAATTATACCATAAAAGCGCAAAAAAATCAAGAAAAAATTATCATGCCGAATTTTTTATGGGTAAATATTTTTCGGTAATTTCATATCCGCCTTTTATGTAGATTTTTAAATCCAGTTCCGGTGTAACTTCGATACTACTAACCAGACGTCGAACAGTAGAGTCGTTATAAGTATCTACAACGGCTCTGTTTTCCAATAGATATTTATCAATTCGTTCCATCTCTTTTTTTGCAGCTTCATTACAACTAAGTTGTCTTACGATTTGTTCTCTTTGAATTTTTAAAGATTCAATTCTTCCGGAACTATCCTTAATAGCCAATTTATAATCTTCTTCTTTGTGATCTGAAGAAACGGCCAACTTTCCGTATTCAATTATTCTTGCTTCCTCATCCCTTATTGCCTTATCCACAAAGAACAAATCATCAGCCTTCCTTTCCGAAGAGGCCGAATAGATCAAGCTACTCTTAACAACTTCAAAACCCTCGTCTCTTTGTCTCAGAATCCTCGATAATGCACGGCAAACTGCTGCTTTCAATGCTTCTTCTTCAAGCCCAACTGAATTAGAGCAATATTTATCAGCATAATCAAGTCTATTAATACAACGCCAATAGTGGAAAGGAACTCCGTTTTTCTTAACGGTTTTTCTGCGATATCTTCCATTGCATGTTCCGCATACAAGAAGTTCAGAAAAAGCATATTTCCCGCTATATCGGCCCCTTATTGTTGCAGCTTTATCAGACACACTACGTTTTGTATTTCGTTTAGCAAATTCTGCCTGAACTGCATAAAACAAATCACGTGTTACGATTGGTTCATGATCGTTCATTATGTGATATTTTGTTCTATCATGATATTTTCAAGAAACTTTCAAGATTTCGAGATTAATTAATTTCTTGCATCTGTTATTAGTATTTTCGTTTAACCTCTTTTTTATCATTTTAGGGAAAACAAAACAGACGCAGTTTTTTTCGCCTGCGCCTGTTCTATGGGAATAAGCAACAACCCACCGTGCATTGTTCCATAGGAGTTTACTTATGCGTGCACCTATGACTTAAATTGTTTTTACAAATTGCTTATTCAGTGTATCTATGATCGTAGGAAGCATCAGTGAGAATACTACTGCGGTAATTATGCCGGCAATAACTCTCGTAGGAATGGCTACAAAAATCGCATAGTAGGATTGGTAGTAACCGTAAATCTTTTGTTCCACCAGCATTGCACCTGTATTGAAGAGAGTAACAAGCAGCGAACTGATACAAGTTTCAAGCGTCAATATGCCGGGCTTAAGACTTTTCTTAAACGCTCTAAACATAAGACCCATTGATAAGCCACGTACCATTGCAGGCAAAACCCATAACAAGGTAGTTGCGCTCATACCGTATGTAATCATCTGACCTGTAAAAGCCCCAACAAATCCTGTGGCGGCACCCCATAGAGGACCTGCGAAAATGGAAACGATAATTACCGGCAATCCACTTAGTGATATTTTTAAGTTACCACCGAATGGAGCACTGACGCTGACTGCAAGAAAATCAAGACCGACATACATTGCCGCCATAACGCCTGCAAGACAAATAAATTTTACTGTGTTTTTGTTTTTTGACATTATAAAACCTCCTTATACCCGTTATTCCGAAATATAAGGAGGTGGGATCCATATTTTCGGCAGCGGGATGCGACATCCGAACCGCGGTTAAACCTTCGTCCGTGTGGCAACTCCCCGTCCACACAGCACTTAACGCTCGAATGCCTACTCTGCATAAGCAAATATTATTATACACCAAATTTTCAAAATTTCATCAAGAAATTAAAAAATTTACAAAATTTATTTCTTTAGGTTTTGTTGCACCGATTAAAACCCCGAAGCCATTGTATGATCTAATCAGAGTTTTGTTCTGTTCAGAAGTATGCGCATAAACGCAAAGAACGCACACCGTAAAAAGTGTGCGTTCTTGCTTTTAGAATGTTATTGTAATTGTTGTTCCTTCGTCAGGTACGCTATCGAGTGTTACCTTGCCCTTATGATATGCAACAGCGTGTTTCACAATGGATAATCCAAGGCCTGTGCCACCCGTTTCTTTGGAATGGCTTTTATCTACACGGTAAAAACGTTCAAAGATTCTGGAGTGATGCTCAGGCGGAATACCAATTCCCGTATCGGAAACGGTTACAACTGTATTCTCTCCATCCTGCTTAACGCTTACATTAACTTTGCCGCCTTCTTTGTTATAGCGGATAGCATTGTCACAAAGGTTGTAAATAATCTCATACAGATATCTGCGAATACCGTTAATTGTGCAATTCTCTCCGTCCACTGATACTAAAACCTGTCTTTTAGCTGCAGAAGCCGAAAGAACCTCTGCAACTTCATTAGCCACTTCAAGAAGATCCACCGATTCGGTTGGAATTTCTGCATCTTCATCAAGTTGAGAGAGGCGGATAATATCGTTGATCAGGGATACCAATCTCTGCGCCTCGTTCTTAATATTACCGATAAATCTACCGGTATCTTCGGGCTTTACAAGACCATTTTCCAAAAGCTCAGCACTGCCGATAATGGACTGCAAAGGTGTTTTAAGTTCGTGAGAAACGTTCGCTGTAAACTCTTTGCGATTCCGTTCGGCAAATGCAGAATCAGTTACATCAAGACAAAGAATAACTAAACCGATGACTTTTCCTTCTGATTCGGTTCTGTTTATAATAAACTGATACTCATTACCGTTTCTGGTTTCACGAAATTCACTACGATTTCCCTCGAATGCCTTATTTATGGCACGATTCATTTCGCTGCTTCTATCAACAGTAAGGAAGTCACGTCCAACAGGTGTGTGCTCAATTCCAAATAACTTTTTTGCAGCCTCGTTCATGCTAAGCACAAAACCTTTATTATCAAGGAGAATTAAGCCTTCGCTCATGGATGCCGTAATCTGATTTAATTCATCCGATTTTTCCCTTAGCAGAGCAAGTTGGCTTTCTATTTGCTTATGCTGTTTGTTAAGCTTTGTGAGTATTGGAGTTAATTCCTCGTATGTGTTGTTATTGGCAGGATGCTCAAGATCAAGCTCATTCAAGGGCTTAACAATACTTGTAGCCATCTTGTTAGACATAATAATCGCAACAACTACAGAAACCAAAATAATGGCACATACTGCAGGAAGCATACCAAGAATCAGTGCTCCGACAGTAACCTGGCTCACGGAGATGCGAAGTACATTTCCGTTTTTCAAGCGTGTAGCTTCATAAAATGTTTTCTCAGTCAATGTGGAAGAATATCTGGAACTGCTGCCGGTACCCGTTTCAAGAGCTTCCGCAATTTCTTCGCGCTTTAAATGATTATCCATTTCATCTTGGTTGGCCTGTGTATCGTATAAAACCTCACCTTCGGGTGACACCAAGGTGAATCGGAATATCGAGGAATTGAAATTGTTGAAATACTCCTCGCCGGCATTATCCACGCTGCCTGCTACGATGGACAGCTCTTCCTTGAGTTGATCCACCTGAGTCTGATTAAAATAACTGTGCAAAAAACTGGTTGCCAGAACTAAGCTTGCTAACAGCACAGTCATTGCCACAATTGTTATGGAGCGAAAAATTTTACCGGTCATTTTACGCCCTCCATCCTATATCCGACACCGATAACCGTTTCGATTCGTTTGCCGGATTCACCGAGCTTTTGACGAAGGGTTTTAATATGCATATCTACCGTTCTGGACTCTCCAAGATAATCAATACCCCAGACTTCAGATAGGAGTTTTTCCCTTGAGAAAGCAACACCCGGATTGCTCATAAACATCTTTAGAATTTCGAACTCTTTGAATGTCAATGCAACGTTTTCTCCATTCACACTGACGGTATGCTCTTTATCATTCAAAGTGATTTCCGCAATACTAATTACGTCGGTTACTTCTTCAGGGGTACAACGGCGAAGAACAGCTTTGATACGCGACACCATTTCCATAACACCGAACGGCTTCACGAGATAATCATCTGCACCCGTATCGAGTCCCTGAATTTTATCCATTTCGGTGCCTTTGGCAGTCGCCATGATCACTGGGATTTTTCGTGTATCGGTTCTGTTTCTTATTTCTTTTAAGACTTCAACGCCATCCATACCGGGCATCATAATATCCAACACAATCAGTTCGGGTTTCTCGGTTTTTAGTGCTTCGAGCATGGAAATACCATCAGAAAAACCTTTCGCTTCGAATCCTGTCTGTGTTAAGGTATACACCTCAATGTCACGTATGGTATTGTCGTCATCAACACACCAAATCATAGTATCTTATACTCCTTTGTGAACGCCGGTTACGGAGAACTCAACCCACTCACCGATATTTACGGCGTGGTCTCCGATACGTTCAAAATATTTAGCAATCATAAGAAGATCAACATAATACTCACCGTCGGCGGGATTATCCGAAATCATCTTAATTAACGTATTCTTTACACGGTCAAATGCATCGTCAACAACATCATCATGGTCCGATACCGATTCTGCAAGTTTAAGATCGCCGTTTACATAGGCATCTATACTATCCGTAACCATTTTAATGGTTGCTTCTGCCATGACACGAATATCTTTACACTCTTCGCCGGTTCTGCCACAGAGGAAGGTTATAATATCTGCGATATCTTCTGCCTGGTCTCCGATTCTTTCCATATCGGTAATCATCTTTAGTGCTGCAGAAATAACACGGAGATCCTTTGCTACAGGCTGTTGCTGGAGCAAGAGTTTCAAGCAGATGGATTCAATTTCACGCTCTAACTCATCGATTCTATGTCCTTGTTCTTGTGCTTTACGTGCATCTTGTGTGTTGCCCTCTAAAAGAGCTTTTGCAGAAAGCGCGATAATGCTTTCACATTCCGCACCCATTTCAATCATCTTATGGTTTAATACCATTAGTTGTTCATCAAATCTACTTCTCATATCTCTTAACCAAACCTTCCTGTAATGTAATCTTCAGTTCTCTTATCTCGAGGTGCCGAGAACAATTTTTCCGTTTCGCCAAACTCAACCAACTCGCCAAGAAGGAAAAACGCGGTGTTGTCAGAGATACGTACAGCCTGCTGCATATTATGAGTCACTATAATTATAGTATATTTTTCTTTTAATTGCAATGCCAGTTCTTCAATTCGGGAAGTTGAGATAGGATCAAGTGCGCTCGTCGGCTCATCCATAAGCAAAACTTTCGGTTCGACCGCAAGGGCACGAGCAATACAAAGACGCTGTTGCTGACCTCCCGAAAGGCCAAGAGCGTTCTTTTTGAGGCGGTCTTTTACCTCGTCCCAAATAGCCGCATCACGAAGAGCCTGTTCAACGATCTCATCGAGTTTAACCTTACTTGTAATACCGTGAGTACGGGGACCGTAAGCGATGTTATCGTAAATGCTCATCGGGAACGGATTTGGCTTTTGGAACACCATACCAACGTCACGACGAAGCTCGTTAACGTCCACATCCTTGTCGAATATGTTGCGACCGTTATAGCAAACCTCGCCCGAAATTCTTACAATCGGAATAAGGTCGTTCATACGGTTAAGGGTTTTAAGAAATGTGGATTTACCACAGCCCGAAGGACCGATTAAAGCTGTAATGCTCTTTTCGGGAATGGCGATATTTATATCTTTAAGGGCTTTATTTTCACCGTACCAAAGGCACAAGTCTTTAGCCGTCATTATTTCACTCATACGTTTCTCCTTTTAGCGAAGTATTTGCCAACCAGTGTGGCAGACAGATTTATAACAAGTGTGAGGATCATCAGAATGGATGCGATGGCGAACGCTACCTCAAACTCACCGTACTCCTTTGCGTACACATAAAGCGCTACGCTAAGGGATGCACCTGGCTTCATCATACCGGTAAAAATGTCATTTAGTGAATGAGCAAGACCGGCTGTGTAAAACAATGCCGCCGTTTCGCCAACAATTCGACCGATAGAAAGGATGCAACCGGTGATTACACCGTCCACACATCCGGGAAGCACTACGGTGCGAATTACTCTCCATTTGCCGGCACCCAAACCGAAAGCACCTTCACGGTAGCTTTGCGGAACGGTTTTTAAGCTCTCCTGTGTGGTTCGCATAACTGTTGGCAGGTTCATAATAACGAGAGTCAGAGCACCTGCAAGCAGGCTGGAGCCCAATGTGTTTGCAAAGAGTAACATACCAACAAGACCGTAGATGATTGACGGAATACCCGACAACGTCTCGGCGGCATACTCAATGATGCCTACAATTTTTTTATTCTTTGCATATTCGTTCAGATAAATCGCCGCACCGACACCGACCGGAAGCACAATCAAAAGTGTTGCCAGGATGATGTACAGCGTGTTTAGGATATCCGGCAAGATACCTATTGTGCCTCGAAGCTGACTGGGTTTGGTAGAGAGCAGCTCCCAAGTAATATTCGGCAAGCCTTTCGCAAGCACGTAGCCGAGCAAGAACAACACTAACGCTACAGTTATACCAATCGAAAGCCACATCATACATCTCATACCGAGAATATATGCTTTTCTTTTTTTACTAATCGTTTTCTTTTGCATATTAGCCCTCCTTGTTTCTCTTTAAAAAGAAGTTGAGTGTTGCGTTTATGAGCATAATAAAGAGGAACAACACAAGGGCGATGGAAAAGAGTGCTTCGCGCTGAAGACTTCCGTAGCTTGCATAGGACATCTCGCTTGCAACCGCTGTGGTTAAAAATCTTACACTTTGGAATAGAGAAGGCATATTTGCCACATTGCCGGCAACCATCATAACTGCCATTGCTTCGCCGATCGCACGTCCCACGCCAAGCACAACTGCGGCGGCGATACCGCTCTTTGCTGCTCTCACCGACACCTTGAAATAGGTTTCGGTGGGTGTTGCACCAAGAGCCAATGATGCGTCCTCGTATTCTTTCGGCACTGCATCAAGTGCCGTGATAGAAACTTTGATAATGCTCGGCAAGATCATAACGGCAAGGACAATAATTGCGGCAAGCAAGCTTGCTCCGTCCGGAATATTAAAGATTTCACGAATAGCAGGTACTAAGACAAGCATACCCACAAGACCGTAGACAACCGAAGGAATGCCGGCGAGCAGATTGACTGCGGATTCTACCGCATTGCGTACACGCTTACTTGCTACCTTAGAAAGGTATACTGCAGAGAAGAAGCCAATCGGCACACCAATCAGAATGGCACCTGCTGTACCATAGATACTTGTCAGTATAAAAGGTAATATACCATACTTCGGGTCATCGGCACTGGAAGCCCATTCCTTACCGAATAAGAAATCGATTATCCCGATTTCCTTAATTGCGGGGATACCCGAGATTACAAGGTAGATTGTAATCATCAAAACACAACCTACCGTTATAAGACCGAGAATCAGGAATATTCCGTGAATGATGTTTTCAAGTAATTTCTTTTTCTTCATATTACACCTCAAACGGGAATAAGCGACGGTTGTAGCTTACCGTCGCTCGTTTATCTCCCTTAGTTAGCAGGAACAACACCCGCGTTGCTGATGATTTCGTTTGCTTCGGAAGATGTGATGTAATCGAAGAACTCCTGAGCACTCTCGGAAAGCTTAGTATCCTTCTTGGTAACCAGTACGAAGGGACGCTGTACTGCGTAGCTACCGTCTTTTACAGTGCTTTCACTGGGAGCAACACCGTCAACCGATACTGCTTTTACGCTGTCCTTTACAGAAGCGAGGGATGCGTAACCAATAGCGTTGGGGTTGCTGGATACTGCGGTAATTACGTCACCGGTAGAGGTACATTCCTGACGGTATTTGCACTTATCTTCGGTGTCAGTGATGGATTCGAAGCCATCTCTTGTACCGCTGTTTGCCTCACGACCGATGAGAACGATTTCGCCATCTGCGCCGCCAACATCTTTCCAGTTGGTGATTTCGCCTGTGTAGATCTTAGCAATGTTTTCGATGCTTAAGTCTGCAACCTTGTTATCGGGATGAACGATGATTGCGATACCGTCGTATGCGAGGATGGTTCCTTCAAGACCCTTAGACTTTTCTTCATCCTTCAGGTCACGGCTGGAAAGGCCGATGTCGCAACGTCCTGCGAGAACTGCTTCGATGCCTGCACCGGAACCGGTTGCATTGTAAGTAACTTCTGTTCCGGTTTCTTCCTGGAACGCTTCGCTTAAAGATTCGATAACTTTACTCATTGAGGTTGAACCGTCTGTCGATACACTTTCCGACTTGGAGCAACCTACCATTGCGGTACAAACCAAAACCGCTACAACTAACAAACTGATAATTTTTTTCATTTCTATTTTCTCCTTTCAGATTTGACACTGTTTCTTTGCTACGTCCTTATTATAGTTCCCGGGAGTAAAATCCGTAATCATACTGATGTAAAATCGAGGTAAAAAACAAAGCACCGCACAGTTGCGATGCTTCGTTTGTAAATATTCGATTTAATATAAATAATACTCAATTCACGGAATATTCCTTTGGAGCTCCGTGAGCGCCGAATATTTTCCAGTTTCCGATTCCAAGTCTTTGTAATACGGCAGCGCGTTCCTCACCACAAAGTTTTGGATCGGTATCCACTGATGTCATCAGAATGGGTGCGTACTGATTATACTCAGCTTGCTCCGCTGTTAATCCATGAACATTAATATATACATCGCCAGTAAAAGCAATGTGATTCTTATAATCAATCAACACCACCTCACCGGGAAGATGTCCACCTTTTCCTTCATAGGCCTCAAAGTGTAGGTCTGCAAAGTCAAAAAAACCGATTTGAGTCAAAGGTTCCTTCAGATTTTCAGTATTCATCCAAGGAGTCTTCAACTTTTTAGGATCCACAGTCTTATATGCCGTTAAGGTTTTGCAAATATCAATATAGGGTTTATGGATTGGCTTTTCTTCTCTGAAACCATTTTTGCCCTTAGATTCGTTTATCAAACTTCGAGCAGAATTATGACTAACGATAATCTCGTCAAAGACGTCCATCATACCGCAATGGTCCACGTCAGCATGGGTTAGCAGTAATCGTTTCGGCAATTTGTCAAATTCCGGGATTACCGTATTCAAAACTTGAAGCATTTCATCTTTGTAGCATGCATATCCGCTATCTACAAACAGAAGCTCTCCGTCGCTGATAATCACAGCAGTATTACTGCCGCAAGCGGGCTCAATTAGTATAATTTGCGTTTTTTTGGATATCTGATGGGTGGTAATTCTGGGGACGAACTTTTCGTTCTTAGATTTTGCTAATAGTTCAGCAAATTTACTGATGCTATCAAAAGTACGATACGGCGACAATCCTTGTTCATCCAAGGTCTGCATAGCTAGGTTGGATGAAACCAAAAGGCTTTGTTTTTCTTCCTCATTTAAAGCCAACATCTGCGCAAGGCCACGGACAAAAGCGTTGTAAAAAATACTGTTATCATAAGTCCTTCCAGAACTGTTATAGTCAATAATTTTAACCTTACAGAGCTGCTCAGCCTGCTTCATAAATTCTGAGATTCGTTGCGGATCTTCCACATACAGACCCATTTTAAATTTTTGATAGTCTGTTCCGTTTTCCTGAGAATTGATATAAGAGATATTGAAATTAAACTGATTTATAAGTTCCAAAACATTTGTAACACTGCCGGGCACATCTTTCAGAGTAAATTCAATCAACACAATACTGGAATCTGAGGATTTATTCTGCAGATATCCGATCTTTTCAAGTTCTTCATCGGCTTTTAAAATCTGCTCCTCTGTTCCTTCTACATCTAAAAAGAGCATATGAGAATCTACTGATTTATCGTAGCTGACACGTGTAATATTGATGCCTAATGTCGCGAAACATTTACTGGCTTTTAAGAAAGCTCCTATGTGATTCGGCATAGAAGTTGCATATGTTTTTTTCATAGTACTCACCTACTATAGCAAGGGTAATTCAATAAATGATTTTATATAGTCTTATATAAAAAACAGTCCTGACAGATAATTCTGACAGGACTGAAATTGTTTATGGACATCCGTCCTTCTTCGACGCCTTTTTCTTTCAATTAGATTTCCTTTTTCCAAAGACCGTGAAGATTGCAGTATGCATAGGCCGCAATGGGCTTTTCATCGGCAAGAGCGAACGTTACGGTAGGTGCCTTACCAACTTCGAGACACTTGCGCTGACCGCCTCTGTCAGTCTGGAGATATACCCAAACGATATGATGTTCTTCAACCATAGGATGTTCAACAGAACCGATGGTTACAGTAACAATGTTATCCTCTACAGTTACAACAGGGATGTGCTTTTCATGGCTTGCTTCAACAACGCCCGGCTCAAGCTTAGTCATCTTCTGACCACAGCACATCATCGGAACGCCTGCATCGTGAATCATACCAATCAGGTTGCCACAATGCTCACAAACGTAGAATTTATTGTTATCACACATAATCAAATACCTCCCAGTATTTCTTACTTTTAATATTAGCACTTTTATTGGATTTTTTCAATGATTTATAAAACTTGTTTAAGAACTAATCTTACTGCAAAGAAATTTTGCTTTTCTCAAATACTTTTACAAGTACACAACCGAGAATCAATCCAGCAATACCCTGAACACCATTGGCAGGGATGTTTACAACAGACGGTCCAAATCCGTATAGAATGCCTTCAAATAAGAAGTAACCCAAGATCATTACTACCTCTGCAACAAAACCGGTAATGATGCGAGAAGGAAGATTGCCAATCTTGTTATGTAAGAGTTTAAAGCCATAGAAAGCAACCAATGCCATCAAGCCTTTAATCACAAATGTTGCAGGTGCATACACAACGTATCCGGAAAAGAGGTCAGCCAAAGCAGAGCCAAGTCCTGCAGCAAGGAAACCGTATACAGGATTTAACATCCAACCTGCAAGCAGTACCACACAGTCGCCCAAATTCAGATAACCTTTAAGCGGAGACGGAATTTTAATAATCATTGTAGCTACACAGGTCAGTGCAGCAAGCATAGCTGCAATTACAATTCTTTTTGTTGTGTTTGAAGTGTTATTTTCTTTCATTTTAAATGCCCCCATTAAAGTAATTCATCATTATATATTGCACGGCTGCCACCGATAAATCTCGGTCTGGTACGTGCGGCAAGAACGGTTGCTTCACCGATCTTGTTGTTTTCAAGTCGTAATGGAACTGCAACCTTTTTAAGATGCAT
>JBGVIT010000051.1:0-20533 GCA_045128915.1 Clostridia bacterium | reverse complement strand
CTGGGCAGAAGCACCATAAGCTTCGTCAACTGTATACTTGGTTGTGTCTGAGAAATCCTCATTTACATAATATGTAGGGCCTGGCTCATCAGGCTCAGATGCAGAAACTACCGGTGAAAACATCTGTAATGGCAGCATTAAGATATTTAAAATCAAGAACATAGAAATAATCTTTTTCATATTGCATTAGTCCTTCCGTTATTAGAATGTGTAAAATGTGCTTATTCTGTCATTAATCCGAAGTTCAACATTTCAATTTCAAAAAAAACCTTCCATCCCAGAAAAGTTATATACGAGAAAAATATCCAAAAACTCATAGTTTCCGTTTTCTTCGTCCATAAACGCTCCGGGTGTTTTTGACAGTTCATGATTATCTGCCATTTGTGAATATCAGAAATTATTTTTTGAAGATTTTAATGTTTTGAAACATATGTGTATCATTTTTATCAAATAAGGTGACAGCATTGTCACCTTATTCGATTTTTATAATTTATTTGTCAGTTGTCCAATTTTTGAGTTCATCGTAGAGATCTTTGTTCTGTTCTTTTACAATATTTGTCATGTCTTCAAGAGCAGCATCGTCATAGCCGTTTATCTCCATAACATTGAGCATATTCTGATAATACTTTTCAAATTCCGCATCATTGGTCGCAGTGAATACTGTCTTCATTGCATCTTCTGTGCTTTGTCTTGCATTCCAGAACTTCTTTAAGCCCTCCGAATATTTCGGGAAGTTCCATATCTGCCACTGGAAGTCAAGTGCAGGGAAATTAGGCAACGGCTCAAAGTATGAGTAGTTCCACATCTTTTTGTAGTTTGAAGCAACTCTTTCTTCTTGATATTGGCTATAAATAAGTTTAGGATTATACTTATTGATGCCGATACGACTAATAAAGTGTACTATTGACGGGAAGGACTCTATGCCGTAGTCAACCAATACCTGTTTGTCACTGCCATATACCTTAGTCGCCTTAAATCTTTCATCTGTATATCTCAAATTACCATTTTCGTCTTCTTCATAGAGCCCTGCCTTCTCTGGTCCCCAGTGAGAGAACTTCATACCTGCATCTGAATAGAAAAAGTCGAGAAATCTTAGGAAATGCTCAACCTGTGCTTCAGTCATAGCATCTTTAAAGAAACAGATTCCATATCCTCCAAAAGCAGCCTTTGTAGAATCCATTCTTACATACTCATTATAGTCACACGGAACATCAATCATTACCGGTCTGTATGAATAGGTTTTGCCTGCTGCTTTGAGCTGTTCATCTGTCGGAGGAATTGTGTTTCCATAAAGAACTGCATACTCACCGTTAAGTTTCTTCTGTTCAAAAACTGCAGCAGAATCAATAAGTGCTTCTTTTGATGCAAGACAGTCTATTATCATCTGATTGAAATACTTCATCATATCCTTGAACCATTCTTGCTCAGCGGTCTTTACCATTTTATCCTGCTTACCGTCATAGTAGCTGAAGCAGTTCACATATGTACCCGTTGATATCCCCTTTCCTGCAAGCGGTGTTGTAAACATTGTCATAAGATCCCAGTTGTCAGAACCCGTATGAGTATACATCGGCCATACCTTTTTGCCGTTCTCTACAAGTCCGAGAGCATCTATCTTTTCAAGCAATGTTCTGAAATCTTCCTTGCTTGTGATTCTTACATCTGTTAAATCTTCTTTGGTATATACTCCGTTTTTCATATAAATTTCTTTGATTTCAGCCATAGTTTTAGCATTCGGATATAGCTTTGTCACAATATCGTCACGCACCCATATCCAGCTTCTCGAATCGACAGGCTGAATAAGATTTGCGTACTTCTCAGGGGTATAATCCTTGTCATAGAATTTATATGCATTGTCTGAAAATACAAAATAATTTACGTGCTTGCCCTTAACTTTCTGCGCTTCGAACTGTCTTTTTATTTCATCCGAAGAATTAATAATTTTCATATAGTTAGGCATATACTTTGGAATAAGCTCTGTGATATCATAAAGCTTTCCTGCATCAACAAGTTTATCAGTAATCGAGGTTTCTATACCAACACCAACTTGCGGATAGCTCTTTGTTGCAACCATCTTTGCAAGCTTCGAATCACCTGATGAACCACCGTTATCAAACGAGTTCTTTTCGTCGATTCTGATACCGGTTACTCTTTCAAGTTCATCACGGAACTTGTCATCTGTCGCTTTTTTACCTACGTTCGCGTCGCCTGTACCATATCCGTACCATACAGTAACATCAAACTTGTCACCTGTATAATCCGGCATTTCATCAATTGTTTTGTACTCGTTTCCAGATTCGTTAAACTTTGCAATCACACCAGAACCCGAGCCACCTTTGTTTCCTTTTCCGCAGCTTGCCATACCTAACCCCATAGCGATAACAAGCAAAATTGATATGATCTTTTTCATTTTATTTTTCTCCTTTACAATTAGTATTTAACCTTTTACTGCACCAAGGGTTATACCGTGCACAAAATATTTCTGCAAGAATGGGTATATACAAATAATCGGAAGTGTTACTACTATAATCTGTGCAGACACTATGGAGTCTGTTGTAACCTTCATTGAATTGATCATGCTTTCTACATCCTGACCACTCTGTATCGCTTCCTGAATTAATGCTGCCATTCTTTCAGTTTCCTTTATTGTTTGCATAAGCTTGTATTGAAGTGTATGTAAACTCGGATTATCTATATAATAGAGCGTTGCTGACCAGTCATTCCAGTTTCCGACAATTATCCAAAGCGCAATTGTTGCCAGGATAGGCTTTGAAAGTGGTAAAATCATCCTCCAAAGCATTCCCCATTCGCTCAACCCGTCTATTTCGGCAGCTTCTATTAAAGCAGAAGGAATACTCGTTTTTATGTAAGATCTTATTATAATTATATTATAGAATGTAAACAGAAATGGGAGAACATACACCCAGAAGTTATTTAGAAGACCAATTGATGAAAAGAGCATATACTGAGGTACTATACCACCACTTATAAACATTGGTATCATAAAATAGATATTTATCCATTTGAAACCTTTAAGGTCTTTCGAAAGTGCATATGCCGTCATAAATTGAACTAACAGACCAAGTAATGTTGTCAAAACCACTCTTAACACCGTCACAAGCGTAGCAATATAAAGAGAGGAGTCATTAAGCAATACTCTGAAGTTTTCAAAAGTTACCTTTCTGGGCCACAGAAACACCCCTCCTAGCATAGTATCCTGCCCATCATTAAGGGCTTTAGCCAAAACATTAAGATATGGACAAAGAGTCACCGCTATAACAAATAGCATTATTATAGTATTAAACACCTTGAATATCGCATAGCCACGTGTTTCATTTCGGGTTTTATCTAATTTAAACATTTTATTTTTCCTCCTTTAATCATATGATAGAAACGTCGTTGTATTTTTTAGAAAGCCAGTTGCTTCCAAGGACAAGGAAGAGACTTATAAAGCCCTGCATGAAACTGAGTGCTGTCGCGGTTGCATAATCACCTTGTGTTATACCCTGCTTATACACGATCGTTGAGATAACCTCAAAGTCAATGAAAACATTTTGCAAACCGTAAATCAAATCAAAGTTTGACTGGAACAAATGTCCAATTTTAAGTATGAGCATTATTACCACAGTATTCATAATACTGGGAACAGTTATGTGCCAACTCTGTCTAAACTTGCTTGCACCGTCTATTGTAGCCGCTTCGTAAAGTTCTGCATCAATACCTGAAATTGTGGCAAGATATATTACCGAGTTCCATCCAAGTGACTTCCAGATTTCAAGTGTTATGACATTCGGAACAAACATTTTTTGCAGAGTCAAAAACAAAATTCTTTCAGTGTCTTCTCCACCAAGCATAACTCTTATATCATTTACAGCACCGTAGTTGCTTAAGAGTGTGGATGCAATTCCGACAACAGCAATTGTGGAAATAAAGTGCGGAAGATAACTTACCGTCTGAGTAAAACGTTTAAAAAATCCCTTTGACATCTCATTTAAAAGTATTGCGAATACGATAGGAAGCGGAAATGCTATTGCAATATTTAACAAGCTTATCTTGAGGGTGTTCCATATAGACTGTGTAAATTGGGGCATTGACAAAATCTTTATGAAGTTATCAAAACCAATAAACGGACTTTTCATACCCAGAAAAACATCATAATCCAAAAATGCTATGCTCAGTCCCATAAGCGGTATGTAGCTAAATAAGAATGTCAATATAATTCCTGGTAATAAGAACATATAAATCGACTTATGCCGGTTAAAATATACCCAACCACTTTTTTTATTTCCTAGTTTCTTCTCTGTTTTGATTTGTGCACTCATTTTTTACCTCCTGATGCAACTATTATTATTTTACGTAACACAAAAAGACACGATTGTGCAATTTTATAGTCATTTTACACCGTCATAACAGAAAAGTGAATGAACTTTTTTACATTTTAATGATGTTTTTTGCAAAAAATAAATTCATTTATATCCAACTTATAAAAAAACAACCAAATTATTGGTTGTTTTTTTGATTTTTCTTGCAAATTTTATCAAGCAAGTAAAAAATATATCATATGCAAATTAAAATAGATATGATATAATTACTACATGAGTTTACTATGTGTAAAGGGAGATTTAAAAATGGTAAATCTAATTATAATTGAAGATGAGCCGATTATGAACAAGTTCATAGTTAACAGCATTGACTATCAAAGCCTTGGCATAAACCTCGCAGAAAGCTTCTTTTCTGCAGATGATGCTTTTGTCTTTTTGGAAAACAATCCCGTCGATTTGGTTGTAACCGATATTAAGATGCCAAAAATCGACGGAATTACATTTATTGATACAGCGCTAAAATTATATCCGGAATTGAAATTTATTGTTCTAAGCAACTTTGACGACTACTCCTTTGTTAAAAAGGCATTTAAACTGGGTATATATGATTATATTTTAAAAATTGACTTTGAACCGGAAACTTTTTCGTCACTCTTAAAAAAAATAGTCACTGATATATGGGAAAACAAAAAAAATAAGTCAGACGCAGACAGACTATCACTAAAAAAACAATTTTGGAACGGAAAACTTGCTGCGAAAAACCGAGTTGGCGTTACAAAAATCTTAAATCACAATGATATTGTAACAAAAGATTGGGAAATGAACAGAGAAATATTAAATTATGGGGTGTGCAATTTCATTGATGAAATCATTTCAGAGTATGATAATATAAATTATTTTCAGAATAACTATGATGAATTTATATTTATAATAAATCCGAAAAAAACGTCCGAACTTATTAGCCTTTGCGAAACCCTTTTCAACAAAATTATAATTTTTCTAAAAGATTATTCAAATCTTGATGTAGTTTGCGGAATATATGATTTGGATACAGATATTTCCTACACAGAACAGTACTCTCTGGCATCAGATATTATAAATTATCATTTCCTTTTTGATGACTTAAGTTTTTTCACTTATTCCAAATGCATGAACTATAACGATGAATTTGATTTTGATAAATGCGTTACAAATTTCAAAGATGCATTTGATAAATTTGATTATGAAAAATGCTGCAGACTTTTAACAGAAATACAAGCTCTTAGAGTGAATCGAACAAGTATTAATCAGCTTTTGATGTTTTATAAAATGATCCTTTCCATGACCGTAAATCGTTTTAATGCAGATAAGGAAATTCCATCTTTTAATAAGGCGTCAGGTTACCATAATTATCTTGTTAACACTTTATCTGCCACCGATAACAGCTCATCACAAAATAGCACTTCAATTTTAGAAGTGATAAACTATATAGACAAAAACTATCACAAACAGCTTACTCTCTCGTCACTTTCCGAAGAGTTTCAGTTTGAGTATGCGGAGCTGTCAAGAAAATTAAAACAAGCTATCGGAATGTCATTCAAAAAACATATAACGTCTATAAGAATGCAGGAAGCTATAAATCTTATTAAAACTACAGACTTTAAAATAACTGAAATCGCCGAGATGGTAGGATATTTGAACTATGAGCATTTTTCAAGGTCTTTCAAAAGCTTCTTTGACAAATGGCCCAACGAAATTAGAAAGGGTAAATAAATAATGCGAAAGAAAATTTTAAAAAGTGAATTAAAATCTTTATTTATACTAATTGTTTTATTCTGGATTATTGCATTTTCTTTGCTTGCTATGTATTCATGCATATTGGTTAACTCACTAAAAACCGAAAACATTGAAAGCAATGCCATGTACCGCCTTAAAGACATGGACAGTATGCTGTTTAACAATATAAATGATGTTCAAGTTTTTACAGAACTTATAAACGCAGAAAAACAAAAATTCTTTCAATGTATAAACACCCAGGATTTTAGCAGTCTTTCTGCAGAAATAACGAAATTAATAAATGGTAATCCATATATTAGCGGTTTTGCACTCATTGCACCTGATAACAAATATATAGCTTACAATATGTCAAGTATAACATCAGACAGAATTATTCATCTTCAAGTTGTATTCCCTCTTACCTCTGAAAAAATCAGGAACATAAAATGGTTTTTTCCGGACGATAACACAAATTCAATTTTTAACGAATATATAATATGTGGTGCTAATGTTTTCGAAACCGACACATCAAAACTTTATATTTTTCTTAACAAATCAATATTAAACAGGGTATTGCCATCAGATTCGGAATCAACCATTACCCTTTTGGACGAGAACGGTAAACTTTTTGCATCCTCCGACAGCGAACTTTTTAACAAAATGCTTTATTCAATTAGCGATGATGTTTTTAATATATATAACACAGCCAACGGTTTTATAAGTTTCGAATTTAATTCCGACAGATATGTATGTATTCACCACCAATCTGAATATACGGGTTTTAGATACATAGAATTCAAGAAAACAAATACACTTTATGGTGACTCACAAAGAATTGTAGCAATTATACTGGTACTTTCCGTTATATTCATTATGATAACAGTGTTAATGTATAAAATAATGAAAAAGCGCCTCATAAGTCCGCTTACGGAACTAAGCGACAAAATGGAGTCATTTAACCACAAGTCGCTTGATAAAAAGATATATATTACAGGAAGTTCGGAAATAAACATTATTGTCAACAGCTTCAATACTCTTATACAAAAATTCAACAATATTATTGAAGATGTAAAAATTCATGAGGAACAAAAAAAAGCTATTGAACTCAATGCTCTGAAAAGTCAGATACGACCACATTTTTTGTATAACACATTAAATACAATACGTATAATGAGCATAAATAAAAATCAATATGACATTGCAAAGTCCATACAGATTTTGTCAAAGCTTTTGAAGAACACCGTTTCTTCTTATGAAACCTATACCGAACTAAACAAGGAAATAGAATCAATCAAAAATT
This sequence comes from Clostridia bacterium, assembly GCA_045128915.1. Taxonomy (GTDB): domain Bacteria; phylum Bacillota; class Clostridia; order UBA1381; family UBA1381; genus RGIG9115. The sequence goes on along the minus strand of JBGVIT010000051.1, from coordinate 13,156 downwards.
ATATAGAGCTTATGCAAATCTGTTATGACAACAATATAAACATAACCTATTCCATCTCTCCCCAGGTTGAACACTACCAGGTTCCATCAATCATACTACAGCCTATTATTGAAAATGCTATAGGTCACGGACTTTCTAAAAAGCTTTGCCAACCGAACCAAAATGCAAATCTGTTTATAGGTGCAACAGGGAAAAACAATATGCTCTGCCTCAGCGTGACCGACAATGGTATAGGAATGACTAAGGATCAAATTGAAATGTGCCTTAATGCACCCGTAGATTTTTCAGGTAACAGTATTGGGCTTAAAAACCTTGTAAACAGAATAAATCTTTTATATGGAGACTCGGGCAGCATAACAATTGAATCTGAACCCAACAAGTTTACTACAGTTACAATTACTATTCCTGTTTAATAAAGAATTTCAATATCCCCTATAAAATATTGTTGCCTATATTCTAAAAAAGTCTCAAGCTCATCTTTTGACTATTAGCTAAACCTACAACAAATCAAGCGAAATACACCTTACAAACTACCTTTTTTATTATAAAAATGTAGATATAATAAAATGATGAAAATACATATCAATCGCAAATACGAAACAAATCATAGCCACAAAAAGATAAGACGAATTATGCGCACTTTAGGGCTGTATTCTGTAATCAGACGAAAAAGCAATTCATGTACTATCCGTTCGCCAAAAGAGCAAGCTGCAGAAAACATTTTAAATAGAGATTTTAGTGCAACTCAAGTCAATCAGAAATGGCTTACAGATGTAACTGAATTTAAATACGGTATGGATGAAAAGGCGTATTTAAGTGCTATTCTTGATTTGTGTGATAGAAGAATTGTATCTTTTGTATTGGGCCACAAAAACAATAACGAGCTTGTTTTTGAAACTTTTGATATTGCTATCGCTGAAAATCCTGGTGCGACACCATTATTTCATAGCGACAGAGGATTTCAATATACAAGCCCTGCTTTTAAACACAAGCTCAACAGGCACATATGATACAGAGTATGTCAAGAGTTGGAAAATGTATTGATAACGGGCCAATGGAGGGCTTTTGGGGTATTCTCAAAACAGAGATGTACCATTTGAATAAATTCAGCACTTATGAAGAACTTAAAGAAGCTATTGAAAAGTATATCTATTACTATAATAACAATCGTTATCAAGAGAAACTTGTTGTTTATCGCCGATGGAGTATCACGCGTTAATGGCCGCATAAAAATATACACCCCACAGAAATGTAGGATGCATATCATAAAATTTTTGTTATTTACACTGTCTACTTGACAGGGATGAGTTCATCAAGAAAGACGAGATTTTTTCAGTTATTTTCAAACCACTTATCAAGTATTTCCCACAAAGCATCCTCACATTGTTTTTGCGTATAGTTCTTAGGAAAATACTCTTTAAGTCTGGTATAGTTTATTGATATTTTTTCAGTTTTTGGTTGGATTTTTTCCTCTGACAGGATTTCGTTCATCTTATCCTCTGATAAATCACCTTCGAGAAAATGCTTTTTGATTTGCGTTCCCTGCTTTGCACTTACTTCGCAGCAGTTATAATCAATAACATCATTTAAAAGCACTTGATGCTTTGTGTCAAGATAGGATATTTCAACGCCCGCAACAAATTTAATTGTGTCCTCATCCACCTTATCAAGTAATTGATATATAAGCTCCGTAAGTCGTATGTACCGTTGTACCTGCCTACCGCTTTCGCCGAAAGCTTGACCTACAACATCCGCACTTTTCAACTTGTCGACATCATGTCGACAAGTGAATTCATTTTTGATACCTTGATGTTTCAGCGCCTCAAGCTTTAACTTATAAGCATAGGCACGCTCACTTGGGAGTAATTTTTCTCTTTGAAGATTGGAATCAACGAGCAATATGGCAGCTTCATCGTCATTGAGCTTTACAATAACCGCTGGAATTGTTTCGTTCCCTACAATCTCAGATGCCCTTTTTCTTCTATGACCTGATATTATCTCATATTTCCCATCCTTCATCTGCCTTACGATTATAGGAACCAAAACACCAACAGTTTTTATACTGTCAGCCAGTTCCTGCATTGCTTCATCATCAACCACCTTAAAAGGCTGAGCTTCAAAATCAACTAAATCTTTGATTTGCAAAATTCGTACATCGTTACGCACAGCATTTCACCGCCTTTTGCAAACCATACAAAGCCGAATCTATCACGTAATCAAATTCTTCTCTGATAGAATAATCACCATAAATCCATTCTTCATATATCTGTTCCAAGATATTGCCTTTGAATGCCAGAACGATTTTGACCTCTTTCTCGGTAAAGCGATACACTTCGCGAAGAAATTCATACAGTTCGCTTATATATGATATTTTATAAGCTTTATCATATATTTCTTTTGCAGATTGATTCAGCATTTCTTTTTCAAACTCATTAAAGTCGTTATCGACTTTCTGATAAACTCTTTTTAGTTTTTTCAAAATTTCACTTCCTTCATAACATTTTTGTGTATAGCAAATTTAATTAGGTCTTCCGACGAATACCTGGAATATACATTTTTAAGCCGTTCATCATAGTTCGGTATTCTGTTATCCCTTTGACTTCTTGCAAACTCATAAAGCTTTTGTGTGAATTTCATATCAAAACCGATGCATCTCATTGCTTCGATTATGTTCGTGCTGTTATCAATTATGATAATAGGACAAACATAGCCCGAGTCCGGCTTTTGAAAATTAAAATTCTCGTATAGCCCTGCATTAAATGGCATATCAAACACCAATTTACCGTCAAATGAAGCCACTATGAATACAATCCCTTCAATAACGCTTAAATACACATCCAATTTCCCTCTTTCAAGAAGAGCTTTTTCAGATTCAAGTATGTTGCTGATGCCTATGTTTATAAATGACATACCATCCGTCATTTCAAATATAGCACCGTCACCCGGCATAACCTTGTCATACTTTTCACCCACAGCATAATGGGTAAATCCATATTCATTATTCATTTGCTTACCTCCTTAACATAAGAGGATGCAGACCGTCTGCACCCTCTCTTAACTAAAAAACGAAAACCTATGCTGCAAGTCCCGCAAGACTTGATGCACGAACATTGTATTTGAACTGATCGCACATACTTCTTAGCATCATAAAGTTTTCGTCCATTCCTGATAGATTTTGTTTTAATATGGTTTCGTATTCACGCTTCTTATGCTCTAAAGCTCGTATTTTAAGCTCCCATCGGTCGAGTATTGCCTGTGAGCTGTTTCCGTTACGGATAAGCTTCTCAATTCGTCTTTGATATTCTTCGATTTCAGCACCCATACTCTGATAAAACTCATGAGCCATCTTTTTTCGCTGCTTATCATCATCGACTACATACATAGAATTTATACTGATGTACTTAGCATCACGCTTATTCTTATACTCGAACAGGTTTTCACTGGATATAAGCTCCATAAAGTCCTCAAGCAAGGATATTCCCTGCATATAGGCTTTCGGGACAAAATAGTGATAACCTCTTGCCGATATATTAAGTGCATGCAAGCTTGAAACATATTTGCTTGCCATTGTTTCAATACCGCTGTTTCCTATGCAGTCTTGATACAGTTCAAAAAGACGTTCAGCTTCATTAAAGTATCTGTAAACGTCCACTCCCGAAGAAAACTCCACATCTGATAACACCATCTTACCCGTTGCCTTATCAAGAGTTATGTTTGCAAGTTTCTTATATGAATTTGTCTTTTCATACAAGGTTTCCTCAACAAGTTCTCTTGAAATGACATCACTTTCAATGCGTATGTTATCCCTGCAATATATCTTACGGATTTTAAGCTTATCATCAACCTTTTCTTCGATACGGTCACGAATATCACCTGTCGCACTTTTAAATGCGTCCGTCTTACTGATATTCTCTCTGGGCCTTATCGGGAAATTAAGTTTTTCACATATTTCCTTAACCTTATCCGCCTTTACAAACAGTTTCGGAAGAGAATAGTACATATACTTTCCCATTATATCCTCCGACTGTCCTGTTTCGGAATTGATAACCATATAGTTTTCAGCTTTCGCCATTTGTTTTTTCTCCTTTCAGTTTTATGCAGCCATTGTATGCAAATAATTCGTTTTTGCAGCAAAATAATCGTCAAGCCCTTTAAATTTCGGGTTCCAGGAACATCCTATACATTCGACACCGCAATCACTCAAAGCATTTCTAAGCTTTATAAGGGCATCTTTAACCTCCGGTTTGGAACGCTTATCCATATCAAATGCTTCGTACACACGCTGAAGTTTCATATCCTTTACAACATCAACAAGTTGATTTGTTGCATTAACTCCCGGCACTGCTATAAAAAGCCGACCATTGGATAATACACTTGTAATGTCTGCTTTCATAGCACCTTCGGTAAGGCATGCTTCTCTTGCATTTGTATCGCCCACAACATGTACCCAAGGCTTTGCACCGGTTCCGCCGTAATAATAATTACTTGAGAACCAGCGGAATTTCTTTTCATCAGAACCGGGAGGTAAATCAAGACGTATCTGCAGACCTTGAATATATCCCTCCTTGTCACAGACAGGAATAAATAAGCCACCGCATTTTTTAAGATACATCTGACAATTTCCCAAACCATCATAAAAGAATCCGGGTATGCCTGTAAGGTTATGTTTCTTTGACAGATTTTCCAACACCTCGCGTCTGAACACATCATCCGTCGGTATGCTTCTGTACATAAACTGATGAATACGGTTAGGCGGCAAACCTCTTTCAAGAAGATTTTCACGATGATAACTATTGAGTCTTAACAGCCTTAAAAAATCATAATACACATTATGCCTGTCATATAGCGAACGCATCGGTATTTGTTGATTATTTGCGGGGGTTATCTCTCTTATCTTAAAATCAAAATCATCTTCCTTGAGCTTAGCATATGCTTCTCTGTTGCTTATACCGTTAAGCTTGGCATATAGCGAAACACTATTGCCTTTTTCCTTGCATCTGAAACAATGGAACATTCCTTTTTGTCGATTTAAACCCAGATGGTATTTTGTATCGCCGCAAAACGGGCACATTGCTTTATACTCCACATCGTTTTTTTGCGAATAATGAAACAGTATTCCGCATTTTTTTGCCACCTCTACAATGTCAAACTGTTCATACTCTACACACATATTATGCAGCCTCCTTAACAGACATTGCCGCCTGCGCCTTCTTACGAAGAGGATAAAATGCATTAAGCTCAGTTTTCTTTGCAAATGCAAAAATAACCTGACCGTATAACGAATCAACATTCGTTGTTATACACTCTGCATTATCAATGTATGTAGGATACACAAGTCCTGTAAGTGCTGCCAATAAATTTGACACTTCAAGTCCTGCCTTGATTTTTTCAGAGGTTGAAATCCAGCGATAATCCTTATCATCATAGGTGAATTTAAAGGTATCTTTAATTTCACCCGTGCCCTTAACAACATCATACAGCTTAATAGCTGCATGCTTCATCTTAAGCTGATTAAGGAGTATTTCTGCCCTCTTTGCCGCAAACTCATCTGCGGCTCCTATAAGCTTTTTCAGTTCCTTTCGTCTTGACTCGTTATACTTAATGCTTTCTTCAAGCTTGGCAATCTTGCCGGGTATTTTATCGGTTTCAGCAAGAACATTTACTTCATTGGCATAGGCTTCTGCCTGCTTAATAAGCTCCTGGAGCTCGTCATATTCCTCGGTAGTAAGATTTCCGTACTTTATTTTATCTTCAATTACGGCAACCTCGGAAATATCACTATCGCCCATGAGCATAAGCTCATTATCCACCTTTTTCAAATCCTCAGCCTTAAACTCTTCAAACTTCGCTTTGCTCTGTTCGTCGAGTTTTTGTGCTTCAAGACCTGTTTCTTTAATACCCTTTGCTTTCTCAGCAAGTACTGCAAGCTCTTTTTTTATTTCAGCTATAATGTTCGGATAATTCGCCTCTGTCACTACATTATGACACATGGGGCATTTATCTCCTATCTTGACAGACATACCCTTTGCTTTTAAAGAGTTATACTGACCGACCACCGATTTATATTCCGCTGAAATGGAAGCAATCTGCTGTGAGTATTTTGATACATACACTCTGCTCTCTATCTCTGCACGTTTTGCAACAAGCTTTGAACGTCTGTCGTCAGAAAGAGTTTCGGCTATCTTTGACTGAGCCTTTTTAAGTGCTTCAACATCAATGCCTTTATACTGCTTTTCTTCAAGCTCCTCTTTCCTTGATACTATCTTTTCACCTTTTGCAAGCACTGCGTCAAGATTTTTCTCAGCTTCCATTCGCTGTGATTTTAACAGGTCAATCTGCCCTTCAAAATACACATCATTTTCATCAAGCTCTCTTATTTCCTCACGACTTTTCTTAATAAAATAGCCGGGCTCGTTTATACTTTCTTTTTCCAGAAGAGTCCTTGTGCTTTCGCTCAAATTTTCAAGCACTCTTGCATTATCAACAGGAGGCAAAAGTTTTTGCAGGAACTCTCTGCCGTTATCTGCTATACTCTCAATAAAATACAGAGGATTTATAAGCGATAAAAACACATCCTTTTCAGCAAACATATTATTAAGGTCCGTCTGGCGTACCTGAACTGTATCCAAGGTTACTGTTGTAGTGTTTCCGCACCGTCTACGTGACAATGTATGTACTTCGCCGTCCTCATCAACAAACTGTACTTCCACCGCCATTTCCTTGCATTCAGGATTCTGAAGCTTATCAAGGCTCTTTTCACCCCAGAACGGAGTCCCGCAAAAAGCATATGCTATTGCATCGGCAATAGAGCTTTTGCCTTGCCCGTTCCCACCGGATATATATGTAAGTCTGTCAAACTCCATTGTGTACGGTTCCTTAAACCTTTTAAAGCCTTCCATTTTAAGTGTTAAGATACTGAATTTGGTTATACTCTTCATTTAATCGTCCTTTCTTGTTTATGCTGCTATATCATAAGATTTTAATATAGCATACTGACCGTATGAGTTCTTTCTTACTTCCTTTTGGATATTAGTAAGCTTTGTGCCTGTTTTCAACCGATTATCACTGCCGTTCATATACGCCGTATATTGACCGCCTTCGCCCGAGAGAACCATTGCACTTTTCTCACCGTTTGCTCCCTTTTCTACTTTAATTCTTGCGATTTCATAGATAGGGGTTGTTACAGTTTGAGATTGCTTTGCAGGTTCCGGTGGAACAGGTTGTTTTTGCGGTGGTGCCTGTGCTTTCTGTTTTGACTGAGGTGAAGATTCACCTGTACCGAACATAGCCGCTACAGTACTGTTATATGCTTTTTCCAGCATAGGTTCTTCGCTTTTATCAATGATATAACCATTGCCGCGTTGTTTAGCTTTTACCCATACAGGTTCAAACCCATAAAGATATCTGCCTATATTCCAGCGTACAGCCGCACGTTTGAATGCGTCTGACAAGCCACCCTTGATAGGCTCAACGTCAGTATCTTCCGCGCCGTCCGTTTTACCTATCCATTCCTTTAGGTCATCATCGTATATGTAGATAGTACAAAGCTGTGACTGTTTTTGTTTTCCTTCAACAGTACAGTTATGCCACGGAGTGTAACTATCTTTCCAACGACCTTGTCCTACTACAGCATCCAATCTATCCGCGATAGCTCTTGCATCAAGATACGGTACAGCAAAGCCTTCGATTTTTGCTTTATCAACATACTGAAGCCTCCAGCTTACATCCGAGGCATCAAAAGGTTTACCAAACTCATCAAAATATTTATTTTCCCTCATACTTTTCCTCCCTTTATTGGTTTATAAAGTCCTTTAATGTTTTACCGCTTGGTATAAGAACATTTTCATAATAGAAATCCATATCCTTATCCTTTAAAAACTCAAGCATTGTTCTGTATTCCATTTCAAGCTTTGTTCTGCTCGGAGTATATCTGTCGTTATTATCCGGCATAGCAAAGATATAGTACGGAACACCGTTCAACTGCCGCAGTTTCTTTATTTTAGGCATTGCGTTCGAGCCGATACACATATTAAAGCCGCTTACGTTTGAAAACGGATATTTATATAGTTTTGTATCATCTCTGAGCTGGCCTTTGTCCGGTACAGCTACACTTACAGATTTAATCTTATTATCCTTATCTAATTCGAAGCCATATAACAATCTGGGAAGCGGGAACTTGTCGTATTTTGTTTTCTCATATGTAATATCTGCATATAACTCCCCAAATTCTATGGTTACATATTTTGAACCATTATAACTTTCACGATAAGAAATACATCTGTCAGGTAATATGCCTGTTTCAATATCCTTCACTTCTGCAGTCTTATCTAACAGCTTACAGAATGTGTTCAGGGATACTACCTTATGCTTTATCGTTTCACCGCGGCAATCTTCAATTACAACATTCAAATCATCATTCACGTAAAAATGAAATCCTGATATTCTGCTCATCATGCCGCCTCCAACACCTTTTTTTCTTCAAAATACATTTCCTTTAACTCCTTTAATTTCTGAGTATATTTTTCAAACAGAGCAACAATTCCGTTTACAAGAAGAAAATAGTCCACATACCCGTTATAGTCCACCTGAATCTCAACATAAGTCCTGTCCTTCAGAGTTTTACCATAGAGCATGCCACAGAAAACACCACAGTAGGCTGTATATTGAGGCTCAATGATATAGTTCCATACTATTTTTTCCATATCATTCATCATACGGATATATTCATCCTTTGATATTTTCTTCTGCCTCTTTGCTCTTTTAAGAAGTGTGTAATACATCTGCATATCTTCGGTCCTGCAAAGAAACGATTCGCCATACGCTTCCCGGTATTCATCTTCACCGATCGGCTCGTCTTCGTTATAATACAGTTCATGCATATCTTCAATTTCAGATAGTGACCACAAATCTTCGTATGCATTTGTTTCATACTCTTCCCAATCTTCTTCATAATCAGAAAACTGTTGTAGTATTTTTCTGCTGCCATCATCATAAAATTCCTTTATTGTTCTCAAGCGAACGAGAAATTCTTCCATTTCACAGTTTAATATTTTCTCCATAGCAATCTCCTAACAAAATCGTTTTGCAGTAGAGAAAACACTTTCAGCTTCCTGAAAAATTCTAAAAAGCTGATTTGCTGTTCTGACCTTCGGCTCAAGATATTCATTGTAGTATGCTATGTAGTCGTTCATATCGTCATAGGTAAACTGCGAAAAATCAAGATTTCCGATGGTAAATTTACTGCCTTCAGCAAGTTTCTTGGTTATCATATTATGAAGATACATAAACCCTTCACTTCGTTTTCTTATCGTCCTATTGCCCATATTATGAACATCAGTGAATTCCTTAAGGAAACTGTTTTTATTGATTTCCAGTTCCATGTTTGGTCCTCCTTTATGCTAATTTTTTTACTCCGTTTGGCGTAAGGATGTTGAAAATCATCTTATTAACCCTCGTTTCAGTTAATGTGTTCATTTCTTCATTTTCACGCGTTCTTACTTGCTTTATTATCCGTCCTTTTATGACATGAGGACTATCACAGTCAATATATCCATTTATAAGTCCGCTTCCACCTATAAGACCGAGCTGACCGATATTTAGCGGCAAGAGCGGTCTTTTTTCCATTGCATCAAGCTTACTTTTTTCAAACAGCATATTAACCGAGTTAGATGCTGCAAGCTGTCTTTTCAGTTCGCCAAGGTTGAATTCCTCACCCTTAAAGGTTTCTACAGTTTTTTCAACATTCGGCAGTGCATAGCTTTCAGGTACCAATGTATCTATCATAGGTATCTTTTCCGGCATCATGGCATACTGAGAAAGTTTTTCAGCTGCTTCTTTATTTTCCTCACGACTCTTTTTTATTCCAAAAACAACTACTTGTTTGAACTTGGAAAATTCGCTGTCTAAGAATCTGTAAACAGAGATATTCTCAAAGTTATTGCATAGAACAGTACAGATATCCATTGTAAGTCTGTAGTATGGTATGATATATATCATCACTCCGCCTTGCATCAGGTTATACATGGATTCAACCAAAAATCGCTTTTCGCTTCTTGACTTAACTCCATTTTCCCCTATGAGCGATAAATACGGCGGGTTCAGAAATATACCGTGAAAGCATTCGTAACTTACACGTGATGCAAAAAAACTTCCAAAGCCTACACGCTTTATTCTGTCCTCTGCTTCAGTTCTCCTTATACTGTCAAGCTCTATACCATAAGTATCTGCATTTTCGTTCAAAGCAAGCTTTTCAAGTGCAAAACCTTTGCCGCAGCAAGGATCAAATAAATTCACTTTACCCGAAGGAAATACAAGGGCATTTTTAATCATCTTCACATGCTCAATGTCAGTCGGATAAAAACCCAGCTTAACATTGTTCATAAGATGACCTATAACCTTACCCGTTACAACCTCGGTTTCAGGAATTTCATTTATAAGCACTTTTATTGCTTCAATAAGCTTTGTATAATCTTCTGTCATCAGATTAAACTTCTTAACAGCTCCGTATAATTTGCCTGCATACTCTGCTCCTTTTTGCATATCGCACTCAGAAAACAAAAGCTGCATTTCTTTTATAACCTCTGATAAGGTTTCCTTTAATACTTCAAGCTCTGAAAAAGTATCCTTTGCTCTGTTTATTTGTTTTTTCTCTGTATATATCTTAATTGCACGTCTTTTAATAGGCATGGTTTCGGATATATTATCGAGCTTAATTTTATGTTCCTTGAATTTTTCAAGTGCATAATAACTATCAGCCATTATTCCTCTCCTTACGCAATAGATTTCATAAACAAACGCCTTGATGAGAACGCCAGACGGTTTGTTTTAAGTTCACCCTCAATCAGCAAATAGTAGAGCATTGATACTACTGCCGTACTTGCAAAAACATTAGCCGCAATACTCTGAGGTGCTGATACGCTCCGCTCCGCGCACGAAAGCTCGGACGGAAATTTTTCGGTATCCACCAAAATATCAGGATATACTCTTGCAACAGGTTTGCTTATCACTTTGCCTTTCCGCTTAACACCGCAGACAACCTGACCTGAAAACTCTTCATTGCCAGAGTCTATGTATATAATGTCATCAAGCTTATTGAATACATTATTACACATAACTCTTGAACGGTTATTATCAACCGCGCCAATGAGAATGGCTACAGGCATACTGTCCTTGGTGTACATATACTTGTTCTTTACTTCAAGCATTTCTATCAGTTGCTCCTCACTTTCTATAAAGTCAGGAATATATTCGGTTTCGATTCCGAACACTTCTGAATATCTTGAAGCCATAACCTCAGCTTTGTTCTCACCAATGTCACACTCTGCAAAATTCTGCCATATAAGGTTCTTTCTCTCAACAATATCGCCATCAGCAATAATTACTCTGCATCTTCTCTCAGAAGCATAGGCTATGCGATACAGATGAGGTATTACATATCCGCCGGTTCCGCCAGCTCCGATAATGACTATTTTTACAGGTCTTGATATTGATAGCTTCATATGAGTTCCTCCATCTTGGTTTCTCTGGCAGCTTTAGAAAATTTCACTGTTTGAACTTTCGTTATCCATTCTTTTGGAAATTCACCGTGCATACCTTCAAAAACCTGTGTACCGGAAATACTCTCATATTTACCACCAACAGAGACACGTACATCAATATCCGGATGAAGTTTATCTAAACCTCCAACAACACCATATAACCCTGTTTTCTTTTCGTCTTTATCGTCCTGCAACGAGAAGAATGCAGGCATAGTATTATGGGAATGAAGTTCCATAACCAGAATATTGTTTTCATCCTGCAGAGGCGGAATAGCATCAACGCTATTAGCCGAAACCTTTTGCTCAGGTACAACAACATAGTATTCTTTATCCGGTACAGACCAGTAGATATATACCAATGCTTCGTATTGCACCTTTTCCGTTATGTACGAACGAAAAAAGGCTATAACCTGCTGTAAGATGCTATATGGTATCTTAGGCAAAGCCGGAATAAATCCGGCTTTAACCTCACTGAGTATTGATACATTGTCAGAACAAGCGATAAATGCTCCTACTTTATTTTTTCTAAGCTCATATATCCGACCGTCCTTTGCCGGTATATATGAAATAGCTTTATCGCCTGATATTGCATCATCAACTGATGCAAATATACCTTTATATGCAGAAGCAATACCCTTCTTCTTTGCTGTGACAGTAGGTGTTACCTTACATTCAATGTCACCCTTAGCTTTTTTAAGCGAATCCAAAAATGCTTTTGAATTTTCGATATCCTTCTTAACGCTTATGATGGTTGTTTTCTTTGGATTGGTTACGTTCTTTGTAATCGTTCCGTACACCACTTTCCATGAAACGCTTGTGCCATCATCAAGCTCCGGAAAATCTTCCGCTTTTTCATTACGGAGCTGGTCAAATGTTTTTGAAGTATCAACTATTTCTTCCTTTGCATTTGCATAGGAGAATATTGGCAGCTTATCCGTGAGACCGCTTTTTACGCTTTCAGCCTGTTTTGTTTCAGCCTGTGCAACCACTTGATCAAATAAATCAAGTTCCTTTTCAGCCTTCGGCGTCGGTGCTTCTTTCACCTCAACACCCGACTGCTCTTTTTGTTCTGTTCCCTCTTCTTCTTTTACCTCCACAACATTTTCTTTTTTAGCAGGTTCAGAAGCTTCTTCTTTCTGCTCTGCAGGTTCAACTGCTGTCGGTGCTTCTTCTGTAATCTGCTCAGGCGGATTCTCGTCTGCTTTTTTCTCATCATCGAATACAGCCGACATATCACTTCCGTCGTCTATGGGTGTGAAATCAGCAAAATCCTTTCCAAAATCACTTCCCAAATCCAAATCACCAAAATCACCGAATAAATCCTTGTCCTTTTCTAACATTTCCTCTTCCTCCTTAGATTTTAAAATTTTGTTTCCCGTAAGTTTTTTCTTGGTCTTTTCTGTTGTCGCTATACACCCCCTATGCTACTTTACGTTGCATGAAACACTGAGCTGGTGTATATGATAAAAGCCTGTAACTTCTACGGCTGAGTTTTCTGCATACATCATCGCTTACATTCACATTTTCATCCGCAATGACATCACCTGCAGTTAATCCGTCTTCAAAAGACACCGTATAATCAAGACTTAGTACCCTGACATTTTTGTTCTGCTCTTTTT
>JBGVIT010000050.1:0-8378 GCA_045128915.1 Clostridia bacterium | reverse complement strand
CGGGACTTTCTATTGAAAATAAAGAGGATATGCAAACGGCGGCAAAAACCATAGGCGATAAATATAGTTGTGCCGTCCTTTTGAAAGGTGGTCATAGCATAAATGATGCTAATGATTTGTTGTATGCTAATGGTGAATTTATGTGGTTTTATGGTAAACGTATAGATAACCCTAATACTCACGGAACCGGATGCACATTATCAAGTGCAATTGCTGCAAATCTTGCAAAAGGATTTGAGGTATCGGATGCTGTAAGAAAAGCAAAAGAATACATATCAGATGCACTTGCTGCAGGACTTGACTTAGGACAAGGTTCGGGACCGCTTATGCATAACTTTGATTTGAAAGAAAAATATTTTGAAGAAATATCTGTTTGAAAGGAAGAGAAAAAATGAGAGATTATACGACACAAATGGACGCAGCTAAAAGAGGCATCATAACACCTGAAATGAAAGCTGTAGCAAAAAAAGAATACAGAACCGAAGAAGAAATCAGAGACCTTGTAGCCAAAGGACAGGTTGCGATTTGTGCAAATAAGTTACATACCAGCATAGATCCAAATGGTGTAGGCTCAATGCTTAGAACAAAAATCAATGTTAATTTGGGTGTTTCGAGAGATTGCAAGGATTACAATATAGAGATGGAAAAGGTAATGGCAGCGGTCAAAATGGGTGCTGAGGCTATCATGGATTTGTCATCTCACGGAAATACACAACCATTCAGACAAAAGCTTGTAAAAGAATGCCCTGCAATGATAGGAACCGTTCCTGTATATGACAGCGTAATTCACTATCAGAGAGACTTAAATACATTAACAGCAAAGGATTTTATTGATGTAATAAGACTTCATGCACAGGATGGTGTAGACTTTGTTACTATCCATTGCGGAATTACAAGAAAAACAATTGACCAGATAAAGAATCATAACAGAAAAATGAATATTGTATCCCGTGGTGGTTCGCTTGTGTTTGCCTGGATGAGTATGACAGGCGAAGAAAATCCGTTCTATGAATACTATGACGAAATTCTTGACATCTGTCGTGAATATGATGTAACCATCTCTCTTGGAGATGCTTGTCGTCCCGGTTGCTTAGCGGATGCAAGTGATGTTTGTCAGATAGAGGAGCTTGTTCGCCTTGGAGAACTTACAAAACGTGCATGGGCAAAGGATGTTCAGGTTATGGTTGAAGGCCCCGGACATATGCCTCTGGACCAGATTGAAGCAAATATGAAATTACAGCAGACAATCTGTATGGGTGCACCGTTCTATGTATTAGGACCTATCGTAACAGATATTGCTCCGGGATATGACCATATAACATCAGCCATTGGCGGTGCAATAGCAGCCAGTGCCGGAGCGGCGTTCTTATGCTATGTTACACCTGCAGAACATCTTGCTCTTCCAAATGTTGATGATGTAAAACAGGGGATTATTGCTTCTAAAATTGCTGCACACGCTGCAGACATTGCAAAGAAAATACCTCATGCAAGAGATATAGATGATAAAATGGCAGATGCCAGAAGAACCTTTGATTGGGATACGCAGTGGGAGTGCTCAATAGATCCTGAAACTGCAAAGAAAATCAGAGATGACAGAAAGCCTGAACTTGAAGAGAGCTGTTCAATGTGCGGAAAGTTCTGTGCAGTAAGAAGTATGAACAAGGCTTTGAACAACGAACATATTGATATTTTATAAAATAAAGAAAGTGCAGATTAGTTCTGCACTTTACTTATTTTTATGTATTTGACGGAGTTTCCTTCGTGTTCGGTTTATATGTCTTTCAAAGTCACCATTTGAAATAAATTCTGCAAGAACATACTGATCAAATATTGGAACGGTACAGGAGTAAAATCCCATCTTGTCAAAGAATGGTTTAACAAGTTCTTCAGGTAAGACCATGTATCCGATTCTCATTGAAGGTGCAATTGTTTTAGTAAAGGTATTTACATAGATAACACTGCGGACAGGTTCGAGGGAAAAAACAGTATCTTCGTTTTTGGTAGAAACGGTGAATTCAGAATTGAAATCATCTTCGATGATTACGGCTTTTCGGTCATTAGCCCACTTGATGTACTCGTTGCGCTTCGATGCACTTGCAGTAATTCCACTTGGAAAACTTCTAAAAGGTGTTATGTGTAGAACGGATGCATTTGTTTTTGTAAGCTGAGAGGTAAGAATTCCATCTCTTCCTAATTTAAGCAAATCACACTTTGCACCGTTTGCTCTGTAAACGGAATGAATTTTTTCGTAAGATGGATTTTCAAGAGCATATATCTTATCACGTCCCAGAAACTGTACGATAAGTCCGTAGAGATACTCTGCACCGGAACCAATTACAATCTGATTATATGAAACATTGATTCCTTTTCCTCTTGCAAGGTAATCTGAAATTGCTTTTCTAAGCTCAGTACAACCTGCGTTTGGGGATTTAACTAATATGTTTTCGCCGTATTTTGAGATTACATTTCGCATTGTTTTTGCAAGAACAGAGAATGGGAACTCATTTGTGTGATAGTGATGATTGCTTAAAGATATATCATGATTCTCATTTTCCGCAATAGGAACAAAATCATTTTTGCGGTATGTAACAAAATATCCGCATCGCTCTCTGGATTCGATATATCCTTCATCACAAAGTATTCCGTATGCGTGTTCAACAGTAATAACACTTGTCAGTGTTTCCTCGGCGAGAATACGCTTTGAAGGGAGTTTGTCTCCATATTTATATATTGAATTTATTATGTCATTTCTAATCTGTTCGTACAATTGCATGTATGCCTTTTTGGTTGATTTAGTATCAATTGAGTATTTCATCTGGTTATATTAAAATCTCCTTAATTGGTAATTGCGATATGTTCAGATTTATTATATAATAAATAAAAAAATTTGTAAAGGGGTTTTTCAAAATGAAAACGAAAACACAAAAAATTGTAACGGCATCAATGCTTGCAGCCCTTTGCTGTGTAGCAACGATGATTATTAAAATACCTTCACCGCTTAAAGGTTATCTTAACTTAGGTGACTGTGTTGTTCTTCTTTCCGGTTGGTTATTAGGACCGGCATACGGATTTGCGGCAGCTGGTATCGGTTCTGCTCTTGCTGATGTCTTTTCAGGCTATGTAGTATATGCACCCGCAACCTTTATTATCAAAGGACTTATGGCAATTATCGCTCATTTCTGCTTTAAGAGCATGCATAATAAGCTTGGTAATACCTTCTCACGAATTATCGGCGGAACACTTGCTGAAATTGAAATGATTCTCGGATACTTTGTGTTTGAAGGATTTATGTATGGGTTTGCACCATCTGTTGTAAACATTCCTGCAAATGCTGTCCAGGGTGTTGCAGGACTCATCATAGGCTTAATTCTTGTTAAAATATTTGAAAAATCAAAGATGTTTTAGTCTGAACTTTTTATTTAGTCACACAATTTTAATAAGAATTTTTTCAAAACTTGAAATATAAAGAATTCTAAAAGTTAAAGCCTGCCGCATATGTCAGTGGCAGGCAACTTTTGTAATCTTTGGAGATTGAAACAAACAAAATAATAATGATATAATATTATAAAACTAAAAATATTAAGAAATCTTAATAAATTCATTGCTTATTCTTAGAACTTTTATTGTATGATGTAACCGGAGGTGAAAGAGATGAACATATTAGTTGTGGATGATGACAGAGAGATTGTTGACAGTATTGCAATTTTTCTGTCGGGCGAAAACTATAATGTACTTAAAGCGTATGACGGCATAGAGGCGCTTGATATATTATCAGAAAATGAAGTTCATCTGATGATACTTGATATTATGATGCCTAAGATGGACGGAATTAAAACTCTTATGAAATTAAGAGAATCAAGAAATATTCCGGTTATTATGCTGTCGGCAAAATCAGAGGATGCAGACAAGATTTTAGGACTCACTGCAGGCGCAGACGATTATGTAACAAAGCCGTTCAATCCATCTGAACTCGTTGCAAGAGTGAAATCTCAGCTAAGGAGATATACAACACTTGGTTCTATTGGAAAGCAGAATGGTGAAATTATAATTGACGGTCTGAGAATCAACACTGAAAAAAAGACCGTAACGGTTGATAATGAAACAATACGTCTGACATCTACCGAGTATAAAATACTGGAACTTCTTGCAAGAAACCGTGGCAGGATATTTACAGCAGATGATATTTACAGAGCCGTATGGAATGAGGACAGGATTGTTGGAGATAAAGCAATTACTG
Source organism: Clostridia bacterium (assembly GCA_045128915.1). Lineage (GTDB taxonomy): Bacteria > Bacillota > Clostridia > UBA1381 > UBA1381 > RGIG9115. The sequence goes on along the minus strand of JBGVIT010000050.1, from coordinate 4,141 downwards.
TTCATGTATGCCATATCAGAGAAAAGATAGAAATTAACCCAAAGGAACCAAGATATATCAAGGTTGTTTGGGGTATCGGTTACAAGATTGATTGAAGGAGGATTTAGCAATGAAAAGATTTCTATATTCTAAATATACAAAATTTATTGCAGCAGTTATATTTGTAGTTTGTATCGTATCCGGTGCAATGCTTGCAACAACTAGAATAAATTTTATTTTGACCAACGAAAAAGATATGATATATCAGTTTGAAAATGATTTTTCGGATTCCTCTCAACTAATATATTATTTGTATGAACCTGAAAATGTTATTTTCCATGCTTATAATAGTTTTTATACCGTTGATGATGAAAATGAAAATGTTACACGAACACAACCGTTAACAGTAAACGGGCAGACTTTGGAACAAAACATAGAGCAACGATTAAATGATATGTGGTGTAAGGACAAAATCCATTATTATATTAAATGGAATGACCGTGTATTTACGAATTGCGGAGCAACATCGCCCGAAGAACTGAATCGAAATGGTTTTTATTCGTATGTTATGAGACCTGGCAAGGGGGATCTTCACCTTGAACGGGAAACAAGCTTTTCAGATCGAAGATATTTGTCAAATTATATGCTCAACGAAGTTGCCAGATTTGATGATGAGGATGCCATTGAGATAGCTGTAACAATCAATGAAGGCTATTTGAATAAATATGATGAAGACTGGCATCGTCAGGAAAGTTTGGTTAATGACCTAATAACCGAGGTGTTATTTTTTGTAATTATTGCACTGCTTATGCTTATATATCTTATCTGTGTATGTGGTAAGAATAAAGATGGTGAACTCGTTCCGATGTGGGTTGATAATGTTTGGCTTGAAGTGCATCTTGCAATCACAGGAATACTTGTCTTTTTTGGTCTATACTTTATAGTGGTTTGCATGGACGCTGTTTATTCAGGTCATTTACCGCAAAGACTCTGCAATATAGTTTCATTTTTTGCATCTTCAATCGCAAGCAGTGTTGCGCTGATTTCTCTTCTTTCTATTATAAGAAATATCAAGCGAAAGAACTATGTAAATTCAAGTATATCCTTCCGCATTATCAGATGGTGTTGGAGAATATTTGTGAAAGTTCTTGTATGGCTTCGTAGTGCTTTTGTTGAATATAGAAAGATAATTTCAAAAACACTGCATAAGAAGTCCGGAGCATTACTGATAGGTACATTATTCGGCTACACTGCTTTAATCGGACTTTTCGGCATATTTACATGTGGTGCCGGCAATCCGTTCTGGATATTTGTGGGTATTGCTCTGTTTGGTTTTGCATCGTTTTTAGTGGCTCATCGCTCAAAAGATCTTGATGAAATAAAAAGGGGAGTAAGCGAAATCAGAAATTACAACTCTTCATATAAAATTCCCGAACTAAAGTGTGAGGATTTAAAAGAGCTTGCAGCAAATATAAACGACATCGGTAACAGTATTGATGAATCTGTTTCAGCAAAAATGAAAGCAGAGAGAATGAAAACAGAGCTTATAACGAATGTATCTCACGACCTGAAAACACCTCTTACGTCCATTATAAGTTTTACCGAACTTTTATCTAAGGTGGACGGGCTTCCTAAAGAAGCACTGGACTATGTGCAGGTAATTGCAAAAAAGAGTGACAGGCTGAAAAATTTAACACAGGATTTATTTGATATTTCAAAAGCACAGAGCGGTAACGAAGAAATAGTATTCGAAAAGCTGGATGCAGAACTTCTTATAAACCAGGCCATAGCAGAATTCGATAAGGAAATTGAAAGTTCCGATATTAAATTCTGTATTGATGCAAGCAAGGAAATGTTCTTCCCGGCAGACAGCAGAAAAATGTCTCGTGTAGTTAATAACCTTATCAGCAACATGTTGAAATATTCAATGAAAAATACAAGAGCATTTATTTCAGCTAAAGAAACAGATAATCAGATTGTGTTAGAGTTTAAAAATACCTCTGCATATCCTCTTGATTTTGATGCAAAAGAAATAATGGGTAGATTCGTAAGAGGAGACGAATCCAGAACTACCGAAGGAAATGGTCTTGGACTTGCAATAGCAAAGAGCTATATAGAGCTTTGTAACGGTACACTTGATATCGTTCTTGATGGTGATTTGTTTAAGGCGGTTATAAAGTTCAAAAAATATTAATTTAAAAGATGATATTTAGCATAAAATATTGAAAAAATGAGATATTTGTAGTAAAATAGAAAAGAGGTGACTAACAATGGATATTGCAAAGGAATGTATAACAGCAATTGAAGATTTGATAGAAAAAGCACATCTGAAAAAAGGCGATATAGTTGTTGTAGGATGTTCTACCAGTGAGGTACTTGGTAGTAAAATCGGGACAAACTCAAGTCCTGATACTGCAAAAATTCTTTTTGAAAGCATATACAATGTGCTAAATGAAAAGGGCATATATCTTGCAGCGCAGTGCTGCGAGCATCTGAATCGTGCGATAATCATAGAGAAAGAAGCGGTACCATTTGCTGAGTATGTAAATGTTGTTCCTGTTCCAAAGGCAGGCGGCTCATTCGCAACTCAGGCATATGCACATTTTAATACTCCTGTTGCAGTGGAAGAGATTAAAGCAGATGCCGGAATAGATATTGGTTCGACGTTAATCGGTATGCATCTTAAAAAGGTCGCAGTACCGGTTAGACTTGAAGTTAAAACCATAGGTGAAGCTCCTGTTACGGCTGCAAGAACAAGACCGAAATTTATCGGTGGTTCAAGAGCAAACTATGATGACAACCTAATTAATTAGTTATAGTTAAATAATTTAAAAAAGAGGGATGGTTCGTGAAATTAATTAAACGTGTATTAATAATTTTTGTAATCATACTTCTTGTAGTTACTGGTTTTCAAGTAAAGGGCGGGTATGACAGATACAAATCCGCCCTTGAAGAGAAACCACTCGAGACGGTAATTGATGAGCTAAAGGGCGAAGAGAACTATACGAAGTATGAAGATATACCCAAAGTATACTTTGACGCTCTTGTTGCCGTCGAGGATCGAAGATTTTATAAGCATAACGGGTTTGACTTTATAGGCTCATGCAGAGCTGTGTATAATGATATTAAAGCGTGGGAACTCCTTGAAGGTGGAAGCACCATTGCACAACAGCTTGCAAAGAACCTCTATTTTCCAAATGACCATACACTTGAAAGAAAAATCGCTGAAATATTTATGGCGCTTGAAATAGAAAGGGAGTATGAGAAGGAGGATGTGCTTGAATTCTATGTGAACGGAATATACTATGGCAGCGGATATTATAATATATATGATGCATCGATGGGATATTTCGGAAAAGCACCGTCAGAAATGAATGACTATGAATGTACACTCCTTGTAGGCATACCAAATGCGCCGTCGATATATTCGTTAAAGGTCAATCCCGACCTTGCTCACAAGAGACAAAGCAAAGTTCTGGAATGTATGGTGGAACTTGAGTACATATCAGATGAAGAATCTGAAGCAATAAAAGAAAAAGCTGATTATTCAGTAAAATAGGCAAAACATCTAAGGAAGCGAATAAAAATGAAAAGGACAAAACTTGCAGACAGACAAATGCCTGTTTATACAAAAGGTGAAGAAATATTTAATATGGTATCACATATTGTGGGCGGAGCTATGGGTATCCTTGCCATTGTTCTTTGTGCAGTTTTTGCAGGACTCAACGGTGACGTTTACGGCGTTGTTTCGGGCTGTATATTCGGTGCGACAATGCTTGTTTTATATACATCATCCAGTATATACCATGGCTTAAAACCGAAAACATTTTCAAAAAGAGTTTTTCAAGTGATCGACCATTGCACAATATTTATTCTTATTGCTGGAACATATACTCCGATAGCCCTGTGTGCTATAAGGGAAGTGAATACAGCGGTTGGCTGGACCTTATTTGGTGTTATTTGGGGATTTGCAATAATCGGAATAATATTCAACTCGATTGACCTGAAAAAATACAAAAAGTTTTCTATGATATGCTATCTTGTTATGGGATGGCTTATCGTTGTTAAAATGGGAACTTTAATAGACGCAGTTGGAATGACAGGATTCTGGTATCTGTTATCAGGCGGAATTGCATACACCATAGGAGCCGTATGCTACGGA